>NZ_JBFTLA010000200.1:0-304 GCF_056396205.1 Paenibacillus sp. 05T425 | reverse complement strand
CCGAATCTGCCACCGTACAAATCGAAGGAACCTTTCGTCGAGCGCTGAACGGACAGCGACTGTTTAGAGGAACGGTAGAACTYGAAGGCGAACCGTTGCCTGTACCGAAGGAACAACTGTCGAATCGCACGTTCATCGCTCGAAAGGGAGAAGGTTTTCTGCTAATGTACCATTGGTATGAAGACGGGACCATAGGAAAGAGTTTTTCGTTGGGAACGTTATATGCCGATGATGATTTTCGTCAAATTACTCTTACACTTTTTGAACAACAACAAGATGGTAAGTCTAGTTATTGGAGTGGTAA
>NZ_JBFTLA010000199.1:0-307 GCF_056396205.1 Paenibacillus sp. 05T425 | reverse complement strand
GTCCTACAACCCCAAGGAGCAAGCTCCTTGGTTTGGGCTAATCCGCGTTCGCTCGCCGCTACTGACGGAATCACTTTTGTTTTCTCTTCCTCGGGGTACTTAGATGTTTCAGTTCCCCCGGTATGCCTCTTACTAAGCTATGTATTCACTTAGTAGTAACTGGACATTACTCCAGCTGGGTTTCCCCATTCGGAAATCCCCGGATCAAAGCCTGCTTACGGCTCCCCGAGGCGGTATCGTTGTTCGCCACGTCCTTCTTCGGCTCCTGGTGCCTAGGCATCCTCCGTGCGCTCTTAATAGCTTAACC
>NZ_JBFTLA010000198.1:0-325 GCF_056396205.1 Paenibacillus sp. 05T425 | reverse complement strand
TTAGCGGCGGACGGGTGAGTAACACGTAGGTAACCTGCCTATAAGACTGGGATAACATTCGGAAACGAATGCTAATACCGGATACGCGATTTGGTCGCATGACCGAATCGGGAAAGACGGAGYAATCTGTCACTTATAGATGGACCTGCGGCGCATTAGCTAGTTGGTGAGGTAATGGCTCACCAAGGCGACGATGCGTAGCCGACCTGAGAGGGTGATCGGCCACACTGGGACTGAGACACGGCCCAGACTCCTACGGGAGGCAGCAGTAGGGAATCTTCCGCAATGGACGAAAGTCTGACGGAGCAACGCCGCGTGAGTGATG
>NZ_JBFTLA010000197.1:0-349 GCF_056396205.1 Paenibacillus sp. 05T425 | reverse complement strand
ACCCGGGGCAACGACCCGTATGCGGCGTTCCAGCATTCGGTGGTGCTGGCCGAACAGGTGCGTGAGCGCACCGACGCCCTGAACCAGGCCATGGCCGAACTCAAGGCTGGCAACCATTTGCTCAGCGAAGCGCGGCTACGGGCCGAAACCGCCCATCAACACTTGATCGACGCCATTGAAAGCATCTCCGACGCTTTTGTGCTGTTCGATGCCGAGCAGCGGATCGTGCTGTTCAACAGCCGTTTCAAGGCGTTTTGGGGTAACAGCCGGGTACGGATCAACGCGGGCATGCGCCTGAGTGAGGTCAAACGGTTGATGACTTCGACCGGGTTGTTTAGTGAAGAACCCC
>NZ_JBFTLA010000196.1:0-349 GCF_056396205.1 Paenibacillus sp. 05T425 | reverse complement strand
GCATTGAGGCGCTGCTGATCGGCGGCTTCCAGCGCCCAGACGCTTTGGCTCAGCACGGCGAGCAACAAGCAAGTGAGAATTTTCTTCATGGTTTGAGGCTCTCCTTATCGGGCTTCTGACTCAGGCGACGGATCAGCGGCAATTGCTTGCGCAAGCCACGGTCCACCAGATGCGGCAACAGACTGTTCAGGCGCACGAAAAAGCGTTCCGGCCAGCCCAGGTACAAGTCGCGACGGTCACCGGCAATGGCGTGGATGACCGCCGAGGCAACGGTTTGCGGGTCGTCGACATTGGCTTTGAGCGCATCGTTCAGCGCTTGGGCCGCCGCACTGTTCATGCTGGTGCGGGT
>NZ_JBFTLA010000195.1:0-349 GCF_056396205.1 Paenibacillus sp. 05T425 | reverse complement strand
ACTCTGCCCTGCGTGGCCAGGAACCGGTGATCAAATGAGTGCCGGCACGGGTTGGGCTGCCGCGCAGGTCGGTTATTGCAGCAATGTGCACCCGACCCGTGACCTGGCGGGACTACGGTCATCCATCGAATGGCATTTCCGGGGTGTGCGCACCCTGCGCGGCCTGAACGAGCAAGACAGTGGGCTGTGGATCAGCGCCCTCGCCGCAGCCGAACTACAGCAGGCGTCAGCTCGCGCGGACTTCCTCAGCCTGCTGCAACGCAGCGGGCTGCGGCTGACTTCACTTAACGGCTTTCCCTATGGCCAATTTCATCAAGGCGCGGTGAAAGCCGACGTCTATTTGCCCAAC
>NZ_JBFTLA010000194.1:0-352 GCF_056396205.1 Paenibacillus sp. 05T425 | reverse complement strand
CGCTTATGCGGCTCAATACCGCATCCAGCGCGCCGACCTGTTCCCGGCGGTTTCGGCCACCGGCAGCGGCAGTCGTCAGCGGGTTCCGGCACGGGCCTCGCAAACCGGCGAAGCGAACATCAGCAGTTCCTACTCGGCCACCGTCGGCATCAGCGCCTATGAACTCGACCTGTTCGGTCGGGTGCGCAGCCTGAGCGAAGAGGCCCTGCAGAAGTACTTCGCCACTGAAGAAGCACGGCGCAGCACGCAGATCAGTCTGGTGGCCAGCGTGGCCAATGCCTATCTGACCTGGCAGGCCGACAAGGAACTGCTGAAACTGACCCAGGAAACCCTCGGTGCCTTCGAGGAGAGC
>NZ_JBFTLA010000193.1:0-353 GCF_056396205.1 Paenibacillus sp. 05T425 | reverse complement strand
GCGTAGAACGGCATGACCCATTAGGGAAGAGAGATCGCCATGTTAGATAGTTGTCAGAATGCTCAGGAACGCTGGGGTGGGGTTCATAAGCTCATTGACCGCTGGCTACAAGAGCGTGAAGAGTTGGTAAAGTCGTTCCACGACTTGCGAAATGCCAAACCGGCTTTCGCCGACAAGTCCTTGAACGGTCGGTTCTGCGAGATTCTTGTCGATTACGTTTCTGCCTGGCACTTCGAAGTGAGTGAGCATCTGGTCAATGAGGCCAAGGCCTTTGGCGACGATGGCGGCCTTGAACTGGCGGAGCAGATCAACCCGCGTATCGACGTGAGCACCGAGATGGCGCTGTCGTTCAA
>NZ_JBFTLA010000191.1:0-354 GCF_056396205.1 Paenibacillus sp. 05T425 | reverse complement strand
ACTGCCGCCAGGTAGGGTAACGCCGACAGCCAGCCGGCTTCGATCATGTCCATTTGCGCGCCGGCCTTGAGGATTGATGGCAGCCACAGCACGAAACCGTAGACGCCGATGCTCCAGCAGAAGAACTGCAAGGCGAGGATGATGACTTTTGGCGAACGGAAGGCTTCGGCGTAGTTTTTCACTGCCTTGATGCCGACCTGTTCGGCGGCCAGGGCACTTTCCAGGTCCTGCTTTTCCTGGTCGTTGAGCCACTTGGCCTGGGCCGGACGGTCATCGGCCAGACGCCACCAGATAAACGCCCACAACACCGCCGGCAAGCCTTCGATGATGAACATCCAGCGCCAGTTGAAATGC
>NZ_JBFTLA010000190.1:0-356 GCF_056396205.1 Paenibacillus sp. 05T425 | reverse complement strand
AGCTTGACCATGTTGTAGTAGTTGCTGACGCAAAATCCATAAAGCTTGAGCATTACATAGCCTCCAGGCCGTGCAGGGGGTTGGCAGCGCCAGTTATAGAACGCCCAGGCACTTCTTGCCAGCAGCATCACAATGCTGAATGCAGGTAAACTGGCCGCCTTTCCTTGAGGAGCCTGCCATGAGCGAGCCAAACGACATCGACAACGACGAAGAAGAATTCGCCGAAACGACGCTGATCGAAGCAATCGAAAACCAGATCGAAAGCGACAACCCGCCAGCGGCCAAGGCAACCTTCAACAAGCTGACCCTGGTGGGTTACGAGCGTGAAGAAATCCTCAACCTGATGGCCCATGTGC
>NZ_JBFTLA010000189.1:0-357 GCF_056396205.1 Paenibacillus sp. 05T425 | reverse complement strand
GCGATACACCGCGTACCAGATCACTGCCCAAAGGATGCCCACCACACCGGTGCTGACAAACACCATGTGCCAGCCATATTGGTGTTGCAGCCAGGCAAGCACCGGCGTCAGGAACGCCAGGCCGACGAACTGCCCGGAGGTGTAGAAACCGATGGCTGTGGCGCGTTCGCGCTCGGGGAACCAGGTTGTCACTACGCGGCTGTTGATCGGGTACGCCGGCGCTTCCAGCGCTCCGACCGCCATGCGCAGCACGAACAATGCGATAAAACTGGCGGCGAAACCGAGCATCACCGTGGCCAGCGACCACAGCAGCAATGCAACGCTATAGAGAATGCGCGGCGGCACCCGGTCCACCAG
>NZ_JBFTLA010000188.1:0-359 GCF_056396205.1 Paenibacillus sp. 05T425 | reverse complement strand
CGCTGAAGCGCTGGATATCCACCGGGTTGGCCACCACGCGCTTGATCGGCAGTTTCAATACGTGGGTCAGGTCGACTTCCCAGCCGCTGACGAAGGGCTGGGCGCTGGCCACGGTGACGGCATCGCGGTCGATGGCCACCGCCAGAATCTTGTGGCGTTGGGCGAAGGCATAGGACATCAGCGGCGTAATGGCGGCGACGTTGATTTTCAGTGGGTCGATGCGCAAGTAAGGCTGGCCGGCCTGCTGGGACAGCCACAGCGTCAGGCTTTCCAGATCGAGGTGTTTACCGGGACGGCTGAGGTCGTCCAGATGTTGGCTGGCGATGAACTCCAGCGGATGTTGCTGAGCATTGGTGGCG
>NZ_JBFTLA010000187.1:0-360 GCF_056396205.1 Paenibacillus sp. 05T425 | reverse complement strand
ACCTGGTACTGCCGCTGTTGCGCGGCCCGGCAATGCTGGTGGGCTGGATGCTGCAAATCACCCATAGCCTGATCAACGACCTGCCCGCACTGGACAGTGATGACCCAACTACCCGGAATCTGGCCTGGATCGATGTGCTCTTGAACATCGGCCTGCTCCTTTTGCATGTCGCACGAACTCAAGGTGAACGGCCTGCACTCGCGCCAGAGCGCATGGGCGAAGACGCTCCGGTGACCCTCGATCCGCTGCGCCGTCTGTTGCCACTGGACTTGCTGCATCCCGAGACAACCATCACTCAAGAAACACCCGGACTGCCCTCCGAACCGCCGGGCAGTGGCAATACGTTGCTGGATTTCAACC
>NZ_JBFTLA010000186.1:0-362 GCF_056396205.1 Paenibacillus sp. 05T425 | reverse complement strand
GCGTATGAAAGATCAGGCGGGCATGCGGATGGAGCGGTTGGCGCAGTTCTGCGTCGATACGCGCTTCGAAGATTTACCCGCCGCGTTGGTGGAGCAGGCCAAGCGGCACATTCTCGACACCTTCGGCGCAGCCCTGGCCGGGGCCGGCAGCGATGTCGCCAGACAGGCGCATCAGGTGTTCAAGGGGGAAGCCGGCAGCACGTTGGTCTGGGGCACCGATCAACGAGTCGGCGCGGCGCAAGCCGCCATGCTCAACGGTATMGCCGCGCATGCCCTGGAGCTGGACGATACCGGCGGCTGCGACCATTCCGGCGCGGTGGTGCTGCCGGCGGTGATGGCGGCGCTGTCGATGTCAACGAAGC
>NZ_JBFTLA010000185.1:0-362 GCF_056396205.1 Paenibacillus sp. 05T425 | reverse complement strand
TGGTCACGCTGCCCAGCACCGAACTCATGAACGCCAGCACGCCGCTGCCTTCACGAATCTGCGCGACGAAGCGCTGGGCCAGGTTGATCGGCGCCACGGCGTTGGTGAAGAACAATTGACCGACCTCGGCCAGGGTCGCGCCACCCGGCGTCTGGACCTCTGGCCCCTTGACACCGGCATTCACGAACAACAGGTCGAAGACTTCGCCCTTGAGCTGTTGGCTGAGGGCGATGACCGCTTGCTGGTCGTCCATGTCGAGTTTTTCGATCCGTACCTTGCCTAACGCCTGCAAGACTTCGGCGCTCTGCGGGTTGCGCACGGTGGCGGTGACTTGCCAGCCGTCGGCCAGCAGGGTTTTCACC
>NZ_JBFTLA010000184.1:0-362 GCF_056396205.1 Paenibacillus sp. 05T425 | reverse complement strand
CACAACGACAACGCCGGCACCCCATGCTCGATGTTCAGCTCCCGTGAGGCGCTGGTGAAATGGCGGTTGCGCAAACTGTAGAACGGTTCGCCGAACCCGGCGGTGGCGAGCACTTCCGAGCAGCCGACCAGACGGCGAGTCGTCAGGTTTTCCAGCACGAAGAAATAGTTCTCCGGGCCTTGGCCCTGGACGTCTTTTTCGAACGAAGCACAGGAATCGAGAATTTTCTCCCTCAGGCGTTCGGTGTCGTCCGGCAAGGACGTGACCCCCACCAGACTGTCGCGCGCCAGCTGCTGCAACTGGGGCAGGTCGGTTAACTCGACTGGACGTAAGACCAGCATGGACATACTCCTGTATCAAAG
>NZ_JBFTLA010000183.1:0-364 GCF_056396205.1 Paenibacillus sp. 05T425 | reverse complement strand
CTGCTGAGCAAGGAAACACTGGCCCAGCAGATGAACAGCGTGCGGCACTTGGGTATCGCCAGTGACGGCACCATCGTCGCCGGTCAGCAGTTCATGGGCGATGCTCACGAGTCTTCGGAGCTGCTGGCAATCAAGCGTCCCGGTCAACCGTTCGTGGCCTTCCCGGTGCCTGAGCATCAGTTACAGGCCATGGGGCATTACACCGCCAGCGTTGCCGTACACAGCGAACTGCGCCTGGTCGCCCTGACCGCGCCGCGGGGCAACCGCTTTTTTATCTGGGACCTGGACAGCGGTGAAGTACGCCTGGATGCACCGCTTCCCGATTGCGCCGGGGTCGGTGCCGTGGCCGACGGGTTTGTCGTGA
>NZ_JBFTLA010000182.1:0-365 GCF_056396205.1 Paenibacillus sp. 05T425 | reverse complement strand
CTTCGACTTCGCCATTGGCGGTCTGCCATTGCTCAAGGGTGGTCTGGATTTCCGTGCGCAAACGCAGCTCGGTGGCGTTGCGCAGGTCCCGCGCCTGATCGCTGCGCCGGGCTGCCGCCAGCACGTTGCCCTGATTGCGGTTGAACAGCGGAATCGGCAGCGACAGCCCGACCACGTTGACCCGCTCGCGCTCGGTTGCGCTGTATTGACTGCCAATGCTCACGGTCAGATCGGGAATGCGTTGCGACTTTTCCAGACCCAATGAGGCCCACGTTGACCCGCTCGCGCTCGGTTGCGCTGTATTGACTGCCAATGCTCACGGTCAGATCGGGAATGCGTTGCGACTTTTCCAGACCCAATGAGGC
>NZ_JBFTLA010000181.1:0-366 GCF_056396205.1 Paenibacillus sp. 05T425 | reverse complement strand
CGCCAAGGCCGGTAACCTCAACCACGCGCTGACGTTGCTCGACAGCGAGCTGATCGCCATTTTCGACTGCGACCATGTGCCCGTGCGCTCATTCCTGCAAATGACCACTGKCGGTTTCTTGCGTGATCCGAAACTGGCGCTGGTGCAGACCCCGCATCACTTCCTGTCGCCAGACCCCTTCGAGCGCAACCTCAATGTGTTCCGCGAGCGCCCCAACGAAGGCGAGCTGTTCTACGGGATGGTCCAGGACGGCAATGACATGTGGAACGCCGCGTTCTTTTGTGGCTCGTGCGCGGTGCTGCGCCGCGCGGCGGTGATCGAGATCGGCGGCTTTGCCGTCGAGACCGTGACCGAGGACGCCCACAC
>NZ_JBFTLA010000180.1:0-367 GCF_056396205.1 Paenibacillus sp. 05T425 | reverse complement strand
CCTTCGAACAATTCGTGGCGCAGTTGCGTGGCAATGGTTTCAATTTGTTCGATCAAGGGGCGGGCCGGGGCACAGAGGACGATTTTTTTCGCCCGACGGTCTTCCAGCACCGATTGGCGTTGCACCAGGCCCTGACTTTCCAGGCTATCGAGCAGTCGAGCCAGGGTAGGCCCTTCGACGCCGACGCTTTGCGCCAGTTCACGCTGGGTGGGAGCATCATCGAAACGCGCCAGGTGCAGCAGCACCAGCCAGCGCGCCTGGGACAGGCCCAGGCCAGCCAGTCGGCGGTCCAGTTCGGCACGCCAGCCCCGAGACATCTGGGCCAGTTGCATGCCAAAGCGGTGTTGATCGGTTAACGGCATAAAAC
>NZ_JBFTLA010000179.1:0-370 GCF_056396205.1 Paenibacillus sp. 05T425 | reverse complement strand
CATCTGGGAAGGCCGCACCGCGACCTTGCGTCCGAACCCGCTGGTGGTCGATCGTTTCTCCGAACCCCAGCGTGCGTTGTCCATCGCCCGCATCGAATGTCACTACTTCACCAACAACGCTTTCCTTGAGCCGAATCAGCTGATCCGCGACATGGGCAAGATCGCCCATTTGCCCGGCGTCATCGTCCATGGTCGCTATGACGTGATCTGCCCGCTGGACAACGCCTGGGAACTGCATCAAGCCTGGCCGAACAGCGAACTGCAGGTGATCCGCGACGCCGGCCATGCGGCCCGCTGGACAACGCCTGGGAACTGCATCAAGCCTGGCCGAACAGCGAACTGCAGGTGATCCGCGACGCCGGCCATGCGG
>NZ_JBFTLA010000178.1:0-370 GCF_056396205.1 Paenibacillus sp. 05T425 | reverse complement strand
GCGAGCACCAATAGCAAGCACGCGGCAGTATAGGCAAGCCAGATATTGATCGGAAACACGGCATTCTCCTTAAGCCTCACCGAGGCATCCATCCTCACGTAGCGCCAGAATGTGCCCGTACCAGGCTGCAAAGTCAAAGCCACTGCATTGGAGAGTAACTTCAACCGCCGATTGACTCGTGCGTCTTAATGCAGAGTCGCAATCCTTCGACTTTCTCCAATCCTGATCCGGTCAAGCGCCCGGTTTAGTGCGTCCAAGGCATCAAGGAGGGCCTTCGCCTCAGCTTCCCGGCCATCCCCCCAAAGGCGTTCTGCCATTTTGTTCAGGGCCTGGATGGAGCGCTCAATTTCAGCAGCAGTCGCTACTTTGC
>NZ_JBFTLA010000177.1:0-371 GCF_056396205.1 Paenibacillus sp. 05T425 | reverse complement strand
GCTCTGCATCGACGAGAGACCGATCAATGTCAGCACCAGGAGAAACACCAGGCTGACCAACAGCGCCATGCCGCGCTGGGCGTGATATGTCATGGACGCACGACTCATCGGCCCTCCCCTCATTGCAACCGGTTGCGCAAGGCGGCAACTACGTTGAAGGTTTGATTGCGGACCCGGTTGTTCGGGTCGGTGAGGGTCAGCGTCAGCCGCACACTGCGGATTCGCGCCGGATCGGACGGATTACTGCTGTAACTGGAGGCGGCTGTATCCGTGGCCGAACTGGCGATACCGAAGCTCACGCCAAAGGCACTGACGTTGTTTACCAGCACCGCCTGAGTCGGCGTGCCAGTGCCGGAGCCCATCAGCAGTTG
>NZ_JBFTLA010000176.1:0-371 GCF_056396205.1 Paenibacillus sp. 05T425 | reverse complement strand
GCGTCCAGGCGACCTGATGCCAGATCGAGGAAGGCTTCATTTTGTGAGCCGTAGCGGACCACCTCGACGCCGGCTTGCGCCAGTTGCTCAGTGGCGAAACGGTCGTAGGTCGAGGCGCGTTGTACGCCGACTTTCTTGCCTTTGAGATCGACCAGCGGGTCGTTGACCACGCTGCCGCTCTTCATCGCGAACTTGCCCGGCGTGTGGTAGTACTTTTTGCTGAAGTCGACCGACTTCATGCGGTCTTCAGTGATCGACATCGACGACAGCACGGCGTCGATCTTGCGCACTTTGAGCGACGGGATCATGCCGTCGAATTCCTGGATGACCCACTCGCATTTGACCTTCATCTCTGCACACAGCGCGTTGCC
>NZ_JBFTLA010000175.1:0-371 GCF_056396205.1 Paenibacillus sp. 05T425 | reverse complement strand
GCACAACTGATCAGCGAAGAACACGGCAAGACCCTGGAAGATGCTGCCGGTGAATTGAAGCGCGGGATCGAGAACGTCGAGTTCGCGTGCGCGGCACCAGAAATCCTCAAGGGTGAGTACAGCCGTAATGTCGGGCCGAACATCGATGCCTGGTCGGATTTCCAGCCATTGGGCGTAGTGGCCGGCATTACCCCGTTCAACTTCCCGGCCATGGTGCCGCTGTGGATGTATCCGTTGGCGATCGTCTGTGGCAACTGCTTTATCCTCAAGCCGTCTGAGCGCGATCCAAGCTCCACGCTGCTGATCGCTCAATTGTTACTGGAAGCCGGCCTGCCGAAAGGCGTGCTGAGTGTGGTGCATGGCGACAAGGC
>NZ_JBFTLA010000174.1:0-371 GCF_056396205.1 Paenibacillus sp. 05T425 | reverse complement strand
GGATTGCTTCGGCCCGACCGCAGGTGCCGCGCAACTGGAAGGCTCGAAAGCCTTTACCAAGGATTTCATGGCGCGTCACAAGATCCCGACCGCMGACTACCAGAACTTCACCGAGATCGAGCCGGCCCTGGCTTATCTGCGTGAAAAAGGCGCACCGATCGTGATCAAGGCCGATGGCCTGGCCGCCGGCAAAGGCGTGATCGTGGCCATGACATTGGCTGAAGCTGAAGACGCGGTGCGCGACATGCTCGCTGGCAACGCGTTTGGCGATGCCGGCTCCCGCGTGGTCATCGAGGAGTTCCTGGACGGCGAAGAAGCCAGCTTCATCGTCATGGTCGACGGCAAGAACGTGCTGCCGATGGCCACCAGCC
>NZ_JBFTLA010000173.1:0-372 GCF_056396205.1 Paenibacillus sp. 05T425 | reverse complement strand
GGCGAGTAGAAGATCTTGCTGTCCGGGTACAGACCGAAACCCGCGGACTTGCCCTCCATCATGTCCTTGGCTTTCTGGATGCGATGTTCCGGTACCAGCACATTGTCGACGATCAAAGTCTTGGTGCCACTGCCTTTCATGCCAGCGGCGAACCAGTCGTCACGGATCTGATAGTCGCTGCGCGGCAGCACCGCGAAACAGTAATCCTGGGTCCCCTCGGCATTCTTGCGACGGAAACCGACAATCGCCCACTCGGCATGGTCGCAGCCGCTGCTCCAGCCCATTTCACCGCTGAACAGCACACCGCCTTCGGTCTCTTCGGTACGGCCGAAAGGCGCGATGCTGCTGCTGGCGGTGGCATCCGGGTTGGTG
>NZ_JBFTLA010000172.1:0-372 GCF_056396205.1 Paenibacillus sp. 05T425 | reverse complement strand
ATCGAGACCCAGACCTTGCGCTTCAGCAGTCTGCGCGAGATCGAGCAGCTCTTGGGTGACCACTTGGCGGTGGTCCTGGCCGGAGACTCGCACCACTACGCGCGCTACCAGCCAAAAGCCGGCAGCCAGGCACCGCAACGCATCACCTGCGGAGGCGGTGGCGCCTTCCTGCATGGCACTCATCAACTTCCAGATCCGCCCGAGCCAATCACCGTCGGCGGAACGCCGCAGCACTACGAGCTGGCGGCAACCTACCCGGACAAAAAGACCTCCGAACAGCTGCGTAACCGGGCATGGCGGCTACCCACCCACAACCTCTCGTTCTGCGGCATGCTGGCGATCTTGTACTTGCTGTTCGACTGGATGGTAGAA
>NZ_JBFTLA010000171.1:0-373 GCF_056396205.1 Paenibacillus sp. 05T425 | reverse complement strand
ACCAGCACCAGTCGCGACAGGCCCATGTTCTTCATGGCACGCGCAGCACCGCCGATATTTCCGGGATGACTGGTATTGACCAGGACGACACGAATGTTTTGCAGCAAGGGAGGCGCTCTCGAACATTGAATGGGGGAGCCGAATCTTACAGCTCCTCCTACCGTTAAGCCATGAAAGCGAACGTCGACCTTCTCCTGTAGAAACTTTCTGATAGAATGCCCGGCTTTCTTTAACAACCTTAGGTGACACATCCATGCAGCCCATGCTGAATATCGCGCTGCGCGCCGCCCGCAGCGCCAGTGAATTGATCTTCCGCTCCATCGAGCGCCTGGATACCATCAAGGTCGACGAAAAAGACGCCAAGGATTATGTA
>NZ_JBFTLA010000170.1:0-375 GCF_056396205.1 Paenibacillus sp. 05T425 | reverse complement strand
CATCAACACCGAATTGCAGGAAGGCCTGATGCGCACGCGCATGGTGCCGTTCGAGCGAATGCTGCCGCGTTTGAAGCGCATCGTCCGTCAGGTTTCCAGCGAGCTGGGCAAGGATGTGGAGTTCATCGTCGGCAACGCCGAAGGCGAGATGGACCGCAATGTCCTCGAGCGCATGGCCGCGCCGCTGGAACACATGCTGCGCAACGCCGTTGACCATGGGCTGGAATCGGCCGAGGTGCGGATCGCGGCCGGTAAACCGGCCCAGGGCAAGATCACCCTCGACTTGTCGAGAGAGGGCGGCGACATCATTTTCGACATCTGCGACGACGGTGCCGGCGTGCCGCTGGACGCCGTGCGGCGCAAGGCGATCAAGCG
>NZ_JBFTLA010000169.1:0-376 GCF_056396205.1 Paenibacillus sp. 05T425 | reverse complement strand
CATTAATGTTCATTTGCGAAAATACTAGCCCATAAAGACGCCCACAGCCAGCGTGCTTCGATTGAAAATACTGATCGAAGGGCCGTTAAAGGAAAATTTTCGAACATTGAATGATGGTAGGGACTGCTTTTGTGGCGAGGGAGCTTGCTCCCGCTGGGCTGCRMAGCGGTCCTATAACCGGCTACCGCGGTATCTCAGGAAGAACATGTTGTCTGATTGGCGTCTGCTGYGCAGCCSARCGGGGGCAAGCCCCCTCGCCACAGGGGGGATGTGCTTACACGACCTCCAGCCGGATCTTGTGCTGGCTCAACAACTGCGCCAGGGCCGGCGAAGGCGGCTGGTCGGTGACCAGGCAATCGATCAGGCTGATCGGCCC
>NZ_JBFTLA010000168.1:0-377 GCF_056396205.1 Paenibacillus sp. 05T425 | reverse complement strand
GAAGTATTCACCGTCGATCAGGTAACCCGGGGTCCGCACGAACTCGGGGGCTGGCGTGGTGCTCAGCTTGAACGTCGAGATGTACTTGTTCAAAACCGGTTGGGTCTTGTCGTTGCCGATCCACTCGCTGGTGGCCATGCCGGAACGACCGCCCAGGGTCGGTTTGGCTTCCAGCAGGGTGACCTGCCAGCCTTTGCTCTGCAGTTCGTACGCCGCGGTGAGGCCCGAAAGCCCGCCGCCGACCACGATCGCTGTTTTATCCTTGGCCAGCGCCGAAACGCTGAACAGTCCTAACATCACCAGCGCACAGGCGCGCAGCCAACCAGCAGACATTCAGAGAACTCCGGAAATACACGAGAAAATAGCGGTTTTACGAG
>NZ_JBFTLA010000167.1:0-378 GCF_056396205.1 Paenibacillus sp. 05T425 | reverse complement strand
CCATGCGCTCGGCCGCTCATCCGCACCGCCATTTCGGTGTCGACAGCCAGGGCCATCCTGCGATTATCCAGACACCGGGCAACCCCGACACTCACCTGGTATTGCGCGGTGGCCATCGCGGGCCGAACTACGACCGCGACAGCATTGCCAAAGTGCACAGCGACTTGACCAGACTCAAGATTCCGGCGCGGATCATGGTCGACTGCAGCCACGCCAACAGCGGTAAAGATCCGTTACGTCAGCCCGCCGTGTTCAACGACGTGCTGGAACAACGCCTGCAAGGTGATCGCTCGCTGGTCGGCATGATGATTGAAAGTCATCTGTTCGAAGGCTGCCAACCGTTGAGCCCTTCGTTGCGGTACGGGGTGTCGGTAACGG
>NZ_JBFTLA010000166.1:0-379 GCF_056396205.1 Paenibacillus sp. 05T425 | reverse complement strand
GTATAATCCTACGTTAGTTAATGAGATCACGAAGTCACCTAAGATTGGAGCTGTGAAACTAATTAAGTTAGTTGTTTCAAATTGTTCTAATGGTGATGATGTAACGATCAAAAGTTGGTTTAACATAATATGAATGTTGTTATTGCTTTTTACTTAATGCAGACCTTCACTACCGTTCTAAAAAAGGTAGAGGGTCATTGGATTCTAACGATCAGGTATTGGCTATTCCCTAAGAGAAACCTGCCAGATAGTTAGAGTTATAGTTTAGTGATATACATTCGAGTTAAGAATAGCTCAGTAAACATAGGTAATACGTATTTAGAGAATACATAGATCATTGCGATTAACACGAAAAATGCAAATGTTAATTGGTTAACAA
>NZ_JBFTLA010000165.1:0-380 GCF_056396205.1 Paenibacillus sp. 05T425 | reverse complement strand
GTTCTGGACTCCGCAACAAGCCGGCTTCCTCAAGGAACAACTGCGTGAAGACGCCGATTGGGCGCACGTGGTCGACGACCTGAACCTGCGCATGCACCAGATTCACTAGCTGAGGYTCAATGCAGGCTGTCGGGCATTTCGRCGTTCAATTGTGCCAACCAGGCAGCCCTGCACTCCTCGGCTTCATTACGACTGGAGAACACCGTCCCCCGGCGCTCACCGTTGAGCAGCACCACCCAACAGACGCTCTGCCCCATCGCTCGCAAACTGGCGGGCACGCCGCTGCCAATCATGACCGCGACATCGACTTTGCTTTGCATGCTGACCTCTCGAATTTCATTAGCGACCTAACTATGCAGGCATGTTAATGAGTTCATCCT
>NZ_JBFTLA010000164.1:0-381 GCF_056396205.1 Paenibacillus sp. 05T425 | reverse complement strand
AGATTGAAGACATGCGCAAGGACTTCACTGATTTGAAATGCCTGAAAGCGGCGCAACGAGGATAGGTTCTAAAGCTGCAAGCTTCACGCAATCTGAGCCTTCGACGCCACTTCATCAAACGTCAATTCATCCAGCGCATCTTCCTGCTCATCCAGCACCTGGCGCGGATGCTCATTTCCCGGGATGCTGCTGTCGATCAGGCTCAACAAACTCGAGCCCCGGGGTGTCAATATGTAATTCTCGCCATTGCCACCCTGATCCTCCGGCCGAGGCTCGATATACCCCCGCAACAGCAGTATTTTTTCGTACTCACCGGCCATCGTTTTCAGGCGATCCAGATTCTCGAACGGCTCGCCCGCGGAGGCTTTCGCCGCCGCATAC
>NZ_JBFTLA010000163.1:0-381 GCF_056396205.1 Paenibacillus sp. 05T425 | reverse complement strand
CCAGTGTGCTGTGTGCTCGTCTGCTCGATGCAGCGGCCCAGCGTCAGGGCTGGAGCACCAGTGTCGAAGTCGTGGATGCAGCCCATCCGGAACGTCAATTGTCGGCGGCGATCATCGAGGCCGCCGAGTGGGTGTTGCTGGTCACCAGCGCGCCGGTGGATATGTCGCGGTTTATCGGCAAACGGGTGTTCCAGAGCACCCCGGCCCAGGCTCTGCAAGATGTCGAAGCGGTGCTGCGCCGTGGGGTAGAGGAAGCCGAGGTTTACGTCGCGCCCGCAGCCACCGCTGAACCTGCCGCGGTTGCTAAACAGGCGCCACGCCTGGTGGCCGTCACCGCGTGCCCGACCGGTGTCGCCCACACCTTCATGGCCGCCGAAGCCT
>NZ_JBFTLA010000162.1:0-385 GCF_056396205.1 Paenibacillus sp. 05T425 | reverse complement strand
CCTCAGGGGTCAGGAACAGCGCGCCGTAGCCCTGGCGCTTCACCGAAGTCAGGGTGATGTCCGCCGGCAGGCCGAGCAGTGGCGAAACCTGTCGGGTTACGTCCTCGGGATTGGCCCGGGACCATTCACCGACCGCGCGCACTTCTTCCACSAGGGTTTTGATCACTTCAGGATTTTTCTGCGCATAAGGCTTGGTCGCCAGATAGAACTGATGGTTGTCGACGATGCCTTTGCCATCGCGCAAGGTGCGCGCTTGCAGTTGCTGTTCGGCGGCAGCCTGGTACGGGTCCCAGATCACCCAGGCATCGACACTGCCGCGCTCGAACGCGGCGCGGGCATCGGCGGGCGGCAGGAACACGGTCTGGATGTCGGTGTATTTGAGGCC
>NZ_JBFTLA010000161.1:0-386 GCF_056396205.1 Paenibacillus sp. 05T425 | reverse complement strand
ATTCAAGTGGTGTTGAAATACGTACACATCAATTGTCGGCTTGACGATTTTTTTCGTGACGCATCGGCGGGTGTTGAATGGGACGGTATTGCGGGACATACCCGCCCCAACGATTTCGACGCATGCACTTGTCGGAAATTTCAGCTGCATGGAGGTGCGAAATCGTGATGACTGACTTTTGTGGCTCTTCAGGGTTCTTCGCGCGACGATTTTTCCTATCGCGTATGAAGGCGTTTCAGAAAAAATGCAGGTTGAATGACTGGGCATCTATTCATCGGGGGTGGGAAATCCCAATCGAAACACCGTCAACGTCCCAGGCGAGCTTTTAACCTGTGCCACCCCCTGATGCAGGCTCATGATCGAGCGCACGATGGCCAGGCCCAGTC
>NZ_JBFTLA010000160.1:0-387 GCF_056396205.1 Paenibacillus sp. 05T425 | reverse complement strand
ACGCTGGCGAGTTCGTCGCTGATCGTTTCAAGCGTGTCGACAGCCACGGTCGCGTGGTCTGGCTGGAGGCTTCCTACAACCCGGTGCTCGACGCCAACAACAAGCTCTACAAAGTGGTGAAGTTCGCCACGGTGGTTACCGATCAGGTGCATCAGGAGCAGGCTGTCGCGGAGGCGGCCAACATTGCCTACAGCACTTCTCAGCAAACCGACCAGAGTGCACAGCGCGGAACTGCCGTGGTGACCCAAGCTGTAGACGTGATGCGTGACCTGGCCAAACACATGCAAACCGCTGGCGAAGGTATCGAAGCACTGAACGAGCAATCGCTGGTGATCGGCACCATCGTCAAAACCATCAGCGGCATCGCCGAGCAGACCAACCTGCTGG
>NZ_JBFTLA010000159.1:0-387 GCF_056396205.1 Paenibacillus sp. 05T425 | reverse complement strand
CCCTCAGAGAGATTGATTCGATATACCCCGTAGCGACTTCCCACCCCTGTTTTTCCGCAAGCTCCAGAACAATTGCGCGCCCTTCGTGCCGAAGTATTGCCCGCCACTGTTCCAGAGAAATCGAGCCCAGGAGCACAGCTTGATCGTCTTGTTTATTGGCCAACTCTTCATCGCTCATTTCYCCGATWGCGAACCGCTTTTTGAGGCCYGYYGACCAGTGCAATTGRCGCTTGCCTTTAAACACCTTGGCGAACTCCGCAAAGAGTGCCCCGGCCTGTTTGTCCCCATCGCCCAGGTAGGCCCGGAGGAAGTCGAAAGGCGTCTCACCATCCCGCGCTTTCTTGATGTGGCCCTTCGTCATTTCCGATTCGAGACCCCACTTGGAGG
>NZ_JBFTLA010000158.1:0-391 GCF_056396205.1 Paenibacillus sp. 05T425 | reverse complement strand
GACCTGCGTCGCGCGGCTCTGCAGATTGTGCTCTCGCTGGCCTTTTTGGCGGACCTTGCATGGCGCATGGGTGACGCTATCGGGCGCACCTTGGTGCGGATGTTCTCCAGCCACGATCACCTGCTCGAATGGACCACCGCTGCGCAGGCGTCCAGCTGCCCTTTGCCAGACCTGCGCGGCAGTTACCGGCTGATGGCTGGTGGCACCGCGCTTGCACTGCTGATAAGCGCAGTTGGCCTGGCCTTGGCGCCCAGCTCCTGGCCGCTAGCCGGTCCACTAGCGTTGCTCTGGTTGGCAGCGCCGGCGTTGGCTCTGCTGAGCAGCCGGCCATCGAAGGTCGCCCGCCAGCGCACGGCTTCGCCGCTGGACGCGCATGCCCTGCGCTTGACCG
>NZ_JBFTLA010000157.1:0-392 GCF_056396205.1 Paenibacillus sp. 05T425 | reverse complement strand
GATCACGATCAGGCGCTTGTCTGGCTGGTGGCCCGGAATCACGTCACCGTAGAYGCGCTTGGCTTCTTCGGCGAACCACTCGATAAAGGAAGCGGCGTAAACGATCTCGCCCTTGGCTTCAGCCAATGGCTTGCCCTGCTCCAGGGTCATCAGGCGAGCCAGGTCGTCCTGATTTTCGATGATCAGCTCGAACCAGCGACGCAGCTTGTTTGCGCGCTCCTTGGCGGTCAGTGCACGCCAGGCCGGCAGCGCTTTGTCAGCGGCTTCGATTGCACGGCGGGTTTCGGCAGCGCCCATTTTCGGCACAGTACCCAGAATTTCGCCCGTTGCCGGGTTATTGACCTTGATCGTCTGACCGTTGTCCGCATCGACCCAAGCGCCATCGATAAAGG
>NZ_JBFTLA010000156.1:0-392 GCF_056396205.1 Paenibacillus sp. 05T425 | reverse complement strand
GCCCAGGACCTGCTTCTTGTTGCCACGGAAGAACGCCAGCATGGCGAAGCCGTAGGTGATCGAACTGAACAGCAGCAGAGCGGTTTCGCCCAGTACGTATGGCAGTTCGAAGATGTCGTGGCCCGACGGGCCACCCGCTACGTTGTTAACCAGTACCGCGTACGCTGCGAAGATCGACGCAAACAGAATGCAGTCGGTCATCAGGTAGAGCCAGAAACCGAATACGGTCATCTCGCCCGAGTCGTGGTGATGGTCATCATGCCCATGTCCATCGACATGGGTGTGTCCAGCATTGGTCACTAAGTTCGACATGGTTTAAGCCTGTTCCAACGAGGTTTCAACACGGGTGGTGGTGGCTGGGACTTTCCCGGCTGCTACCAGACGCTTGTGCT
>NZ_JBFTLA010000155.1:0-393 GCF_056396205.1 Paenibacillus sp. 05T425 | reverse complement strand
GCTCAAGACGGCACCACCACCGTCCTGAAAGAAAAAACCACCGTACAAGCCGGTGAGATCCTCGATTGCGCGGTCATGAGCAAAAACGCGCTGCGTAGCTTCATCGCCGCCGAGATCGAAGACGCCAAGGCCAAAGGTGTACTGCTGTCGGTTCACCTCAAAGCCACCATGATGAAGGTCTCCGACCCGATCATGTTCGGCCAGATCGTTGCCGAGTTCTATAAAGACGCACTGGCCAAACACGCTGACGTGCTGGCGCAGATCGGCTTCAACCTGAACAACGGCATCGGCGACCTGTACGCTCGCATCAAGGCCTTGCCTGCCGAGCAACAAGCGCAGATCGAAGCGGACATCCAGGCGGTTTATGCCGTTCGCCCATCGTTGGCCATGGTC
>NZ_JBFTLA010000154.1:0-393 GCF_056396205.1 Paenibacillus sp. 05T425 | reverse complement strand
ACGTTGTTCAGGGCATTGCCGACGCCGTTGAGGTTGTCGCTGCCGGTCAGGGTGAGGTTTTCCAGGTTGGCGCCCAGGGCCCAGCTCACCGAGGCGCGTACGGTGTCGATTTCGCTCGCCAGGGTGCTGGTTTCGGTGACCGTGTCCTTGAGGTTGTCGACGATGTAGGTGTCGTTGCCGAAGCCGCCCATCATCACGTCGGCGCCGAGGCCACCGTCCAGCACGTTGTTGCCGCTGTTGCCGATCAGCACGTTGTTCAGGGCGTTGCCGGTGGCGTCGAGCTGGTCGCTGCCGGTGAGGGTCAGGTTCTCGAGGTTGCTGCCCAGGGTGTAGCTGATCGACGACAGCACCGTGTCGATCTCGGCCAGCGAGGTGCCGCGCTCGATTACCGTG
>NZ_JBFTLA010000153.1:0-394 GCF_056396205.1 Paenibacillus sp. 05T425 | reverse complement strand
CCATCGTTTACCGTGAGGTCAAGCGCTTCACCCGGATCTGGCCGCAGACTTTGCTGCCGCCAGCCATCACCATGGTTCTGTACTTTGTGATCTTCGGCAATCTGATCGGTCGGCAGATCGGCGGCATGGGTGGCTTCACGTACATGGAGTACATCGTGCCGGGGCTGATCATGATGTMGGTGATCACCAACTCCTATGGCAACGTGGTGTCGAGTTTCTTTGGCAGCAAGTTCCAGCGCTCCATCGAAGAACTGATGGTGTCGCCGGTGTCGCCCCATACGATTCTGATCGGCTACACCCTGGGCGGCGTGCTGCGCGGGTTGATGGTCGGGCTCATCGTGACGCTGCTGTCGCTGTTCTTCACCACGCTACAGGTGCATCACCTGGGCGTGAC
>NZ_JBFTLA010000152.1:0-398 GCF_056396205.1 Paenibacillus sp. 05T425 | reverse complement strand
GGGTAAACCGTGAGCGTCTCCTTAAGCCGTCTCGAGCGTCAGCTCGGTTACACCTTCAAGGATCAGGAACTGATGGTCCTGGCCCTGACTCACCGCAGTTTTGCCGGGCGCAACAACGAACGCCTGGAATTCCTCGGCGATGCCATCCTCAATTTCGTCGCCGGCGAGGCGCTGTTCGATCGCTTCCCGCTGGCCCGTGAAGGCCAGTTGTCGCGTTTGCGCGCACGCCTGGTGAAAGGTGAGACCCTGGCCGTACTGGCTCGTGGTTTCGACCTGGGTGAATACCTGCGCCTGGGCTCCGGCGAATTGAAAAGCGGCGGTTTCCGTCGCGAGTCGATTCTGGCCGATGCCCTCGAAGCGCTGATCGGTGCGATCTACCTGGACGCCGGCATGGAGGT
>NZ_JBFTLA010000151.1:0-398 GCF_056396205.1 Paenibacillus sp. 05T425 | reverse complement strand
TGTCTGCAATGACGAGTGCATCTTTATAGTCACTTTTAGAAGGTGTATTATCTCGGTTTTCTTTGTTCTTTTTGACGAGATGAGGATTAACAAGAACAGGCTCAATGTCTTGATCGAGGAGCCAACGTGCAAGGCTAAACCAGTAGTGGCCAGTTGGCTCCATGCCAACTATGACGCTACTAAGCTTGTTTGATTTAAGTATATCCTGAATCCAATGTGCGAACAAATTGAAACCTTCACGATGGTTACCGAACTCGAGTGGAGTTCCTAGAGCAATTCCACGAAAGCTGACAGCGCGGGCTACATGGGATTCTTGGGCGATGTCTACGCCGATAACCAAGTGATGGACGGTAATGTTTTCTATGAGTTGATTTTGCTTGTCGTTGATTTTGCTTGTC
>NZ_JBFTLA010000150.1:0-400 GCF_056396205.1 Paenibacillus sp. 05T425 | reverse complement strand
GTCGATCAGCGAGAGGGAGCTTGTCGCACCCGATAGACCCGGAATGAGCCGCGCGGAGAACCTTTGTTATCAACGTGCTGAGGGCTTGGGTGGGTTGGGGTTTCTTGAACGATACCGTCTGACTGGGGAGTTGATTGAAGCGTCACTGGAAAACTATGTCTGTGCTGCAGAGTCGGGTGATCCACAGGCGAGTCTGTCGGCGGCAAGCTTAAGTCTTTCGCAGATGGCACCTCAGCTGGAAACCAGCAAGGTTGAGGCTTTGTTCAAAGCGGCATCGACGACAGCGAGCGGCGCGCTGGGTTATGCCACTTATTTTTGTAACGGTAATTCCACCGACTATAACGGCCCTTGCCTCCACCCCGAGCAGGCAGAAAGGGAAATTATTCGCGCGGTTTCCATG
>NZ_JBFTLA010000149.1:0-401 GCF_056396205.1 Paenibacillus sp. 05T425 | reverse complement strand
CAGCTTACCCTGAGCATTATCTCAACAAAAAACCGTATAAAACACCCATAACATAACTCAAAAAACATACGACAGGTCAATTATCAAATGAAAACTTTCAGTCAACGTAAAGGCTTGAAGACGCAGTCTGAAACGATTCAAGTTAACTCAATGAGCACTGAGCTTCGCAACTCTTTGTGGAATGCACTAGATGTGTCCTTATGGTCCACAAAAAACTATCTTTATTGCAACTACGACGAACCAGTCATTCAACCATTTAGCAAAGCGCTTTGGTTCCACTTCTTTAAAAAAACCATAGACTCAAGACCTGATCGCACGTATAAAATTCTTGAAGACATTCGCACCTATTTCTTTAAATGCGAATGGCATGAAATATATGACTTTTTAGAATTCACTGTAAC
>NZ_JBFTLA010000148.1:0-401 GCF_056396205.1 Paenibacillus sp. 05T425 | reverse complement strand
ACCCAAGGCCGGTGCCCTGGCCGATGGGTTTGGTGGTGAAGAACGGATCGAAGGCCTTGGCCAGTACTGATGGGGTCATGCCGGCACCGTTGTCGCTGACGGCAATCATCAGGTAATCCCCGGCCCTGACTGGCTCCAGCGGAGTGACGTCGCTGCCGTCGAGGTGAACATTGGCGGTTTCGATCAACAACTCGCCGCCATCGGGCATCGCATCCCGGGCGTTGATCACGAGGTTGAGCAAGGCGTTTTCCAGTTGGCTGACATCGGTACTGACCGGCCAGACCTCATTGGCCAGCTTCAGTTTGAGCTCGATGTGATCGCCCTTGGTCCGGCTGAGCAAGTCTTCCAGGGAATGCACCAGCTGGTTGGCGTCCAGTGGCCTGCGATCCAGTGACTGACGC
>NZ_JBFTLA010000147.1:0-402 GCF_056396205.1 Paenibacillus sp. 05T425 | reverse complement strand
GCTGGAAAACTTCCGCTTCCTGCCGAGCTGGCGCGTCGACGACGTGATGATCAGCTTCGCCGCCCCAGGTGGCAGCGTCGGCCCGCACTTCGATAACTACGACGTGTTCCTGCTGCAAGGCCACGGCAAGCGCAACTGGAAAATCGGCCAGATGTGCGACACCGAGAGCCCGCTGCTGCAGCACGCGGACCTGCGCATCCTCGCCGAATTCGAAGCCACCGATGAGTGGGTACTGGAACCGGGCGACATGCTCTACCTGCCGCCGCGCCTGGCTCACTGTGGCGTGGCTGTCGACGACTGCATGACCTACTCGGTCGGTTTCCGCGCCCCGAGCGCCGCTGAAGTGCTGACCCACTTCACCGACTTCCTCAGCCAGTTCCTGTCGGACGAAGAGCGCTACAC
>NZ_JBFTLA010000146.1:0-402 GCF_056396205.1 Paenibacillus sp. 05T425 | reverse complement strand
CCATCGGGCCGTTGTCGATGGCGGTCACCAGCATGCCGCGGTTGACCAGTTGCCAGGTCCAGCCGCCAGGGGCGGCGCCGAGGTCGACACCGGTCATGTCGCTGTGCAGACGCTCATCCCACTGGTCGCGGGGAATGAAGTGATGCCACGCCTCTTCCAGCTTCAACGTCGAACGGCTCGGCGCTTCACGGGGGAACTTCAGGCGCGGAATGCCCATCGGCCACATCGCCGAGTTGTTCGACTCCTCCAGCCCCATGAACACTTCGCGGCCGCTCTTGAAGGTCAGCAGCAGGCGCGGCTTGTTGGGGTCTTCCACCAGTTTGCCGGCCGCCATCAACGCCTTGCGCAGGTGCACTTCAAACTTCTTGCAGAAGTTCGACAGCTCTTTGCCATCGTTGGTGT
>NZ_JBFTLA010000145.1:0-403 GCF_056396205.1 Paenibacillus sp. 05T425 | reverse complement strand
GTGAATACATAGCTTAGTAAGAGGCATACCGGGGGAACTGAAACATCTAAGTACCCCGAGGAAGAGAAAACAAARGTGATTCCGTCAGTAGCGGCGAGCGAACGCGGATTAGCCCAAACCAAGGAGCTTGCTCCTTGGGGTTGTAGGACGTCTCACATGGAGTTACAAAGGTGTTTGGTAGGCGAAGAGGTCTGGAAAGGCCCGCWAGAMRAGGTAAAAGCCCTGTAGCCAAAATCAAWYACCCTCCGAGACGGATCCTGAGTACGGCGGGACACGTGAAACCCCGTCGGAATCCGGCAGGACCATCTGCCAAGGCTAAATACTCCCTGGTGACCGATAGTGAAGCAGTACCGTGAGGGAAAGGTGAAAAGCACCGCGGAAGCGGAGTGAAAAAGAACCTGAA
>NZ_JBFTLA010000144.1:0-403 GCF_056396205.1 Paenibacillus sp. 05T425 | reverse complement strand
TTCAGGTTCTTTTTCACTCCGCTTCCGCGGTGCTTTTCACCTTTCCCTCACGGTACTGCTTCACTATCGGTCACCAGGGAGTATTTAGCCTTGGCAGATGGTCCTGCCGGATTCCGACGGGGTTTCACGTGTCCCGCCGTACTCAGGATACACTTCGGAGAGTGCTAGCTTTTGGTTACAGGGCTTTTACCTCTTTTAGCGGGCCTTTCCAGACCTCTTCGCCTAACCAACACCTTTGTAACTCCATGTGAAGTGTCCTACAACCCCAAGGAGCAAGCTCCTTGGTTTGGGCTAATCCGCGTTCGCTCGCCGCTACTGACGGAATCACTTTTGTTTTCTCTTCCTCGGGGTACTTAGATGTTTCAGTTCCCCCGGTATGCCTCTTACTAAGCTATGTATTCAC
>NZ_JBFTLA010000143.1:0-405 GCF_056396205.1 Paenibacillus sp. 05T425 | reverse complement strand
GATCCTGCCGGTGATCACCATCGCTCGCGAACAGGACGTGCTGCCGTTGGCCGACGCCCTGGCCGCCGGTGGCCTCACGGCGCTGGAAGTGACCCTGCGTTCGCAGTTCGGCCTCAAGGCCATCCAGATCCTGCGCGAAAAGCGTCCGGAGCTGGTGACCGGTGCCGGTACGGTGCTTGATCGCAGCATGCTGGCCGCTGCCGAAGCCGCCGGTTCGCAATTCATCGTGACGCCGGGCATCACCCGTGACTTGCTCGAAGCCAGTGTCGCCAGCCCGATCCCGCTGTTGCCGGGCATCAGCAACGCCTCCGGCATCATGGAAGGCTATTGCCTGGGCTATCGCCGCTTCAAGCTGTTCCCGGCTGAAGTCAGCGGCGGCGTCGCAGCCATCAAAGCCCTGGGCGG
>NZ_JBFTLA010000142.1:0-408 GCF_056396205.1 Paenibacillus sp. 05T425 | reverse complement strand
CATCGAGGTTGCGAAATTCGCGGATCGGGTATTTCGACAGCAGGGCATTGCCGTGATGGCCGTCGGGGTAGACCGCGTTGCGACCGTAAGCGAAATCGCTCCACATGCTGTCGGCCAGGAATTCGTACTGCGAGGTCGGTGGCCAGTCGTTGTAACGGGAAGAATGCCGGTCATGCTCACCGACCACTTCCTGCAGAAACACCAGGTCCGCCGACGTACTGCGTACCGCTTCGCGCAGTTCCGGGAGGATGAAACGTCGGTTGAGGGCGGTGAAACCCTTGTGAGTATTGACCGTCAGTACTCTGAGTCGGCGAATCGCCGGGGGCGTGTTCGATGGCACTGATTCGACGGCTTGGCGTTCGGCATCGTGGGTCACGTTCACTCCTCTGAATCAGGGCTGCTGTATGT
>NZ_JBFTLA010000141.1:0-409 GCF_056396205.1 Paenibacillus sp. 05T425 | reverse complement strand
GAGTTTGATCACCACTTCGCGGCTGTCCTGGCGCTGGCCGTGGGGGCCGTAAGTGGCTTCGCTGCCCAGCAGTTCGATGTTCACCTCGCTGTAGGGCGCCCAGCCGCGCTGGTTAAACATTTCCGAGGTCTTGTTGATGATCGCCTGGCTGACCCTTCGGGCCTTGGCCACGGCATCGATCCCGGCGATCAGGCAACTGGCGGTGCAGCGGAAACCGTCCGGGTACGTTGCGCTGACCTTGTACTGAGCGGTCGGTGGCAAGCCTTTCGCGCCATGCACCTGAACCGCGTTTTTGCCTTGTTGCACGAGTTTGACCTGACTGAAATCGCACACCACATCGGGCAGCAGATACGCCTGCGGATCACCGATTTCATAGAGCATCTGCTCGCCCACCGTCAGGGGCGTGACC
>NZ_JBFTLA010000140.1:0-410 GCF_056396205.1 Paenibacillus sp. 05T425 | reverse complement strand
TCGACAACGTGAAAGACTTGCGCCCGGTCTGGGCCTTTTCGTTCGGCGGTGAAAAACAGCGCGGTCAGCAAGCGCAGCCGATGATCAAGGACGGCGTGATGTACATGACCGGTTCCTACTCACGGGTGTTCGCCGTGGATGCGCGCACCGGCCGCAAGCTCTGGCAATACGACGCGCGCCTGCCGGATGACATCCGTCCGTGCTGTGACGTGATCAACCGTGGCGTGGCGCTGTATGGCGACCTGGTGATCTTCGGCACTCTCGACGCCAAGCTCGTGGCCCTGAATAAAGACACCGGCAAAGTGGTATGGAGCAAGAAAGTCGCCGACCACAAGGAAGGCTACTCCATCAGCGCCGCGCCACTGGTGATCAACGGCAAACTGATCACTGGCGTGGCGGGTGGCGAGTTC
>NZ_JBFTLA010000139.1:0-410 GCF_056396205.1 Paenibacillus sp. 05T425 | reverse complement strand
GTCATTCGGCATTCAGCATCAGCTCCAATAACGGCTTGCGGCCGTTCTTCACTGAAGTCTACGCAGGCATGGCGGCGCTGGGCTTGCCGCGCGATACCTTCATGCACGAGATGGGCGTCAGCCAGTTCGAGATCAACCTGCTGCATGGCGATCCGCTGCTGTTGGCCGACAAGACCTTGCTGTTCAAGCATCTGCTCAAGGAAGTGGCGCTCAAGCATGGCCTGACCGTGGTCTGCATGGCCAAGCCGTTGGCTCACACGCCGGGCAGTTCGATGCATATTCACCAGAGCGTCGTCGAGATCGACAGCGGGCGTAACGTGTTCAGCGACAAGGCCGGCGAGCCGACCGCGACCTTCCGTCATTTCATCGGTGGTCAACAGGCCGGCCTGGCGGATTTCACTGCGCTGTTT
>NZ_JBFTLA010000138.1:0-411 GCF_056396205.1 Paenibacillus sp. 05T425 | reverse complement strand
CCCATGATGGTCGGCACGATGTCGATCTGGGTGCCCACAGTGTGGTCGACCTGACCGGATTTTTCCTGTATGCCCGGCCCGATCATCAGCATCGGCACGTTGAAGCGGCCCAGGTCCATTTCGGTGATCTGTTGTTCATTGCCAAAACCGTGGTCGCCGACGATCACGAACAGGGTTTCCTTGAAGTACGGCTCTTTGCGAGCCTTTTCAAAGAACTGACCCAATGCCCAGTCGGAGTAGCGCATGGCGGTCAAGTGTTCGTTGAGGCTGCCACGATCGGTCACGCGCTCCACCGGCAATGGTGTCGGCAAGGCGTATGGCGTGTGGTTGGACAGGGTTTGCAGCAAGGCATAGAACGGTTTCTTGTCCTTGCCGTCGCGGGCTTTCAACTCTTCCAGGCCACGGTTGAAC
>NZ_JBFTLA010000137.1:0-411 GCF_056396205.1 Paenibacillus sp. 05T425 | reverse complement strand
ATCACCGACAGATGCTAGTCGCTCTTGTTGCCCCATCGATTCAGCCCGCAGTTCATTAAGCAGCTTTGCTGTCGCTATCCACACTACGAAGGCTATGAATAGATAAGCCATGCAAAAGTAAAGCCCCGGCGAAATTCGTATACCCCACCATTCAAAAAGCCAATCTCCGCCTTTCACTGCCACGAAACAGCCAATGACGACCAAAACTAATGCTCTGACAATATCCGGAAAGTACTTTGGTTTTTTCCTCATTTGCCACGCTCCTTCTGCTTACACAGAATTTAGTCGTGTTGCATCGACCAGTTGAATCCACAGTCGAAACCATCCCTTCGCACCACACAACAATCGACCAATTACACCCCGCATCGCTATCTGACGCCCTGCTGGTATTCACGGGGCGTACATCCAAAC
>NZ_JBFTLA010000136.1:0-411 GCF_056396205.1 Paenibacillus sp. 05T425 | reverse complement strand
GGTCAATCCTCGTATGAAGTGTTGCTTTCTGAGGTCGGCATTCTAGAGATCCGCCAGATGCGGTAAAGTCATTACCTATCTGTTCTGGAGATGGGTTGAGCCATGAATATGCAATGGAGTCTGGAACAGCTGCACTTGTTTGTCAGTGTCGCGGAACAACGTTCCTTTTCCGCGGTGGCGCGGGATCAGCGCAAGGCGCAGTCGGCGGTCAGCAGTTCGATTGCGCTGCTGGAAGAAGACCTGGGCGTCAGCCTGTTCGATCGCAGCAGTGGTCGCCAGCCGAAACTCACCGAAGCCGGCACCGCGCTGCTTGAAGAGGCGCGGGAAGTGCTGCGCCARTGTGAGCGCCTCAAYGGCCGGGCACTGGCGATGATGCGSGGYCAGGAAGCGAGTTTGCGGGTGGCTCAGGAC
>NZ_JBFTLA010000135.1:0-413 GCF_056396205.1 Paenibacillus sp. 05T425 | reverse complement strand
GACGGGCTCAGCGCTTGAAGGCCGACGGCTGTTGCTGCGCGATCTCGACGGGAGCATCGGTCTTGTTGGCCCACAGGCTTTGGGCGTAGCCGGTGGTCACGACGCACAAACCGAACAAAATAACCAATATCCATAATAAATCCGGTTTGCGTTTCATCGATTGCCCCCCTCAAGGCACATCAACACGATGACAGCAGCGGTTTCCGTTTGTAGGCCGTGCAGCAGCGTCAAGCTAAGAAGGCCGGCATTTTGCGACAACGTGAACCGACACGCAAACGCTGGCGTCAACCGACTGTCGGTTTGTCATAAAATTGCCTGACCACTTGTCCACCCACCTCGCAAGGAGCAAAACCATGGCTTATTGGCTGATGAAATCCGAGCCCGACGAACTCTCCATCAAAGACCTGGAGAAG
>NZ_JBFTLA010000134.1:0-414 GCF_056396205.1 Paenibacillus sp. 05T425 | reverse complement strand
GTACATCCCGTATCCGCTGGATGAAGTGGCGATCGACTTTGAAGTGCAAGGCGCGTCAGTGCGCAACCCCGAGCGGGTCAATGTGCTGCTGGCCGCCTGTCGCAAGGAAAACGTCGAGGTTCGTGAAGCGGCCCTGGCCCTGGCCGGGCTGACCGCGCGAGTAGTCGATGTCGAAGCCTATGCCCTGGAGCGAGCGTTCGGCTTGCTGGCAACCCAGCTGGCCGCCTCTCAGGAGCATCTGACCGTGGCGGTAGTCGATATCGGCGCCACCATGACCACCCTGAGCGTGTTGAATAATGGGCGGATCATCTACACCCGCGAACAATTGTTCGGCGGCCGACAACTGACGGAAGAAATCCAGCGCCGTTATGGCCTGACGGTCGAGCAGGCTGGGTTGGCGAAGAAACAGGGTGG
>NZ_JBFTLA010000133.1:0-414 GCF_056396205.1 Paenibacillus sp. 05T425 | reverse complement strand
GCCGGGATTAGGGTTGGATGCGGATTGAGCGTCCAGTTGCGGCAGATCTTGCCCTTGAGGCCGAGGGACTCGCCGTAAGTCGGCAGGATCAATTCGATGGCGGCGGTGTTGAAGCCGATGCCGTGGTTCAGCGACTGGACGTTGTGTTTTTCGTAGATCCCGCGGATCGCCATCATCGCCATCAACACATGCACAGGCTTGATGTGGCGTGGGTCGCGGGTGAACAACGGTTCGATGTAGAACGGCTTGTCCGCCACCACCACGAAATCGACCCAGGACGCGGGGATATCCACGCGCGGCAACTCGCTGACATCGTCCACCAGTTGATTGACCTGGACGATGACGATGCCGTCGCTGAACGCCGCCGGTTCAATCAATGCGGGCGTGTCTTCGGTGCTTGGGCCGGTGTAGATG
>NZ_JBFTLA010000132.1:0-415 GCF_056396205.1 Paenibacillus sp. 05T425 | reverse complement strand
GATCTGGAAGGCGGCTTGCTCATCAATGGCGACGGCATTCTGTATGCGCCGGCGACGGCCCGCTGGATGCTCGACACACCGAACATCCGTCAGCACCGGGCGCGGGTCAGCGCGGTCGATGGCAATCGCGTTTACCTCGATGACGGCCATTGGTTGCGGGCCGAAGCCGTGGTGTTGGCCAACGGCATTCAGGCCAGCGAACTGTGCCCGGAGTTACCCATCGAGCCGAAAAAAGGTCACCTGCTGATTACCGACCGCTACCCCGGCACCGTCACCCACACCTTGGTGGAGTTGGGTTACGTCACCAGCGCGCACAACGCCACCGGCCCATCGACCGCCTGCAATATTCAGCCGCGCCCCACCGGGCAATTGTTCATCGGTGCCTCGCGGCAATTCGGCACCACCGACCCACAGG
>NZ_JBFTLA010000131.1:0-417 GCF_056396205.1 Paenibacillus sp. 05T425 | reverse complement strand
GGTTGAGGATCACCTTGTGCTCAGGCGTCGGGTTCCACACCTCGATCACCGCGTCGCAGACTTCCTTGGCGAATTCCAGTTCGGTGGCGCTGAAGGTTTCTGGCGAGTATTCGAAGGTCCACTCGGTGTCCGGCTGCTGGGCGGCATATTTGACGAACAGCTTGGCGGCGTTTACGGCGATGGCCTTGATCCCGTCCTTGTCCTGGTTGAAGACAATGCGGCGGAAGGAAGGGGAGGTCGCGTTGTACAGGTGAACGATGGCCTTCTTGGCACCGCGCAGGGATTCAAAGGTGCGCGCGATCAAGTCTTCACGGCCCTGGGTCAGCACCTGAATGGTGGTGTCGTCCGGGATGTGGCCGCCTTCGATCAGGGTGCGCACGAAGTCGAAGTCGGTTTGCGAAGCAGCCGGGAACGAGG
>NZ_JBFTLA010000130.1:0-417 GCF_056396205.1 Paenibacillus sp. 05T425 | reverse complement strand
ACACATTACTGGTCAAGATGTCTCTGAGCAGTAGACGAAACGATTCAACAGGGAGTGAATACATGGAACATGCACCTTGCATCAGCCAGATTGCCACGTTGCTGGCTGACCCAAAGCGCAGCGCAATGATGTGGGCCTTGATGGACGGCACGGCACGGCACACTGAGGAGCTGGCGTTGCTGGCGGGCCTGTCGCCGTCTTCGGCCAGTGCGCATCTGGGGCGCTTGTCCACCGGCGGTCTGTTGAAAGTCGAAACCCGTGGGCGCAAACGGTTTTTCCGGCTTGCCGCGCCCGAAGTCGGCGCCGCGATAGAAGCCCTGGCCAGTGCTACCCTGGCCAGCGCGCCTCGGGATATTCCAGAGGTGTTCAAACGCACGAGCCCTATCGCCAAACCTCAGGCGGCGCCTTCGTCACTGC
>NZ_JBFTLA010000129.1:0-420 GCF_056396205.1 Paenibacillus sp. 05T425 | reverse complement strand
TTCTGCGCACAACAAAAAACCAACCGCATCTACATGCGGTTGGTTCCTCGTGCTTGGCGACGTCCTACTCTCCCAGGACCCTGCGGTCCAAGTACCATTGGCGCTGGAGGGCTTAACGGTCGTGTTCGGTATGGGAACGCGTGGTTCCCCTCCGCCATCGCCACCAAACGGTGTTTTTCGATGATCATGCTTCCTGAATCACTTCAGAAAAGACACAACCATGATCTCAGAGGCATTGCGCCCTGAAAACTGGATACGAAAGATGTTGCTGCTGAACTTTAGCTGTTGCCTAYAGGTTGTATGGACCATRTAAGCYTTTTAGGATAAGCCCTCGACCGATTAGTATTCGTCAGCTACACACATTGCTGTGCTTCCACCCCGAACCTATCAACCTCGTCGTCTTCAAGGGGTCTTACATAC
>NZ_JBFTLA010000128.1:0-421 GCF_056396205.1 Paenibacillus sp. 05T425 | reverse complement strand
AGCTACCCAGTGCCTTGGAGGCCAGCCAGAACAGGCCGGCCGACAGGGCTACGGTGGCTGGCAGGGTCAGGACCCAGGCCAGCAGGATGGTTCTGACAGTACCACCTTGCAGGCCGCTTTTGTTCGCGACCATGGTGCCGGCCACGCCTGAGGACAGGACGTGGGTAGTGGAGACGGGCAGGCTGAAGATGTTGGCCAGGCCGATCATGCTCGCGGTGGTGATCTGCGCCGACATGCCTTGGGCATAGGTCATGCCTTGCTTGCCGATTTTCTCGCCGATGGTCAGTACCACGCGCTTCCAGCCGACCATGGTACCCAGGCCGAGGGCCAGTGCGACCGCCAGAATCACCCAGAACGGGGCGTATTCAGTGGTGGTGGTCAGGTCCTTGCGCAGTTTGTCCAGGTCAGCCTTCTCACGGGC
>NZ_JBFTLA010000127.1:0-421 GCF_056396205.1 Paenibacillus sp. 05T425 | reverse complement strand
TACCTAGGGCTCGACGTGCTGGGGGAAGATGGCTCTGCAGCTTGATAATTTCCTGTTGTATAGATTTTCTGGATTTTTTATATGTGCCAGGATCTATAAAAGTGTTTTCTGGCGTGGAGAGCATCCATAGATCTCGGAAACTTGTGCAATAAATATGTTCTGCCCGCCATAGCTTGGGTGTCTTACGCGCAATACCGGTATGGAATTTGTAATTCGGCTTGCAGAAGCGGCAGCATCGTTTCCTATAGCTACAATGCGTGACGGATTCAGCAGGCGAATTAGCTCTTTTAGTAACTCCTCACCGATTTTTCTTTCTAGAGTATTGTGCTGTCGATTTGTAAACTGTTCGCCCGCTGCGTGCGGATGAAGAGGAAAAACATTCCAGAGGAATATTTGTGCATCTACTTGGTCTAACATGTTC
>NZ_JBFTLA010000126.1:0-422 GCF_056396205.1 Paenibacillus sp. 05T425 | reverse complement strand
GGCCAGTTGTTTCTCTTCCTCGACCACGTCGGCGAACTGCTTGCGCAGCACGTCACTCGGGTTGGTGTAGACCTCGCCGTGGTAGCCGTCGACGATCATCTGGATGCCGTCGACCTTGGAGTACGGCAGGTCGACCAGGCCCATCACCGTCGGAATACCCATGGCGCGCGCCAGGATCGCCACGTGGGAGTTGCCGGAACCGAGTACCGACACCAGGCCCACCAGCTTGCCTTCCGGCACCTCGCCGAGCATCGCCGGCGTCAGTTCTTCGCTGACCAGAATGGTGTTGTCGGGGTAGACCAGCGTCTGCTGCCGCTCTTCCTGCAAGTAGGCGAGCAAACGGCGGCCGAGGTCCTTGACGTCCGAGGCCCGCTCACGCAGGTAGGCGTCGTCCATCAGTTCGAAACGGTTGACGTGATCGG
>NZ_JBFTLA010000125.1:0-423 GCF_056396205.1 Paenibacillus sp. 05T425 | reverse complement strand
AGGCCAGGGTGTCGGTGCCATGCAGGATCAGCACGCTGTCGCAGCCCTGGACATCAACGGCGTCGACCACCGCTTCACGCAGTTGCTGCCAGTACGCAGGGGTCATGTTGGCGCTGTCGATCAGTGGCGACATCTCGCGAAAGCGCCACTGCGGCACCACCAACTCAGGCTGGCTGTGCAGGTAGTCGCGCATCCGCGCTTCGAAACCGGACGCCGGGGCCAAGCCGTGGGCACTGGCTTGCATGCCGATGGTGCCTCCGGTGTAGAGCACCATGACGTGCTGCGCGGCAGGGTAAGAGGCGGAATTCATTGATGGGTCTCCTGGACGAATGCACCTTGCGCCGCAGCATGCCTGCGTGCGCAAGGTGTGTCACGTCGAGTGGCAGGACGCCACTCGTTGCGGTCTGTCGCGGCGGGTGGCGG
>NZ_JBFTLA010000124.1:0-423 GCF_056396205.1 Paenibacillus sp. 05T425 | reverse complement strand
AGTAGTTGGCCACCGGACGCACGATCACGCCTTCGCGCAACAACCCCTGGAAAACCGGGGCAGCAACGCGCCCCAGATCGACACAGATGAAGTTGCCTCTGGATGGAATCCAGCTCAGCCCCAACTCACGGAAACCCGCCTCAAGCTGCTGCATGCCGGATTGGTTCATGCGACGGCTTTCAGCCAGGTACTCGACGTCTTGCAGCGCGGCACAAGCGGCGGCCAGCGCGAGGCTGTTGACGTTGAACGGCTGACGCACGCGATTGAGCACATCAGCGACGATGGCCGAGGACAAACCGTAGCCGACCCGCAGCGACGCCAGACCATAGGCCTTGGAGAAGGTGCGCGAGACCAGCAGGTTCGGATAGGCCGCCAGATAGTCCAGGCCATCCGGCAAGTCGCTGCCTTCGGCGTACTCGATGT
>NZ_JBFTLA010000123.1:0-425 GCF_056396205.1 Paenibacillus sp. 05T425 | reverse complement strand
GGGGTAGTCGGTGCGATGGGGCATCGGGTTGGACATCAGCGTCGGTTCCTGGAGTTGGATGGCCAGTTTAAGGTGAAACTGCGAAGGCGCTGTCACAGGCACTACCTAAATCACATGTCGGTAAACCCTCTGCCCTGCGCCGCCAACTCCCCAATCAACCGTGCCGGGGCCCAGTGATCCCCCTGTTTGGTCTCAAGCTGCAACAACCGCAGATGAATATCGTCCAGCCCTTGCTGATCCGCCCAGGCCATCGGCCCGCCCTTGTCCGCCGGGAAACCATAACCGTTGAGGTACACCAGATCGATGTCGTGCGCCGACGCCGCAATGCCTTCCTGAAGGATCTTCGCCCCTTCATTGACCAGTGCCAGCAAGCTGCGCTCAAGAATCTCCTCTGGCCCTATCTCACGCCGCTGGAACCCCAACCC
>NZ_JBFTLA010000122.1:0-425 GCF_056396205.1 Paenibacillus sp. 05T425 | reverse complement strand
ATACTTGCTTACGCGATGGCATCCTTGAGATCGCCTTCGCCGGCAAGCCTGGCTCCAACAGTAATAAAAAAGGCGATCCTTGCGGATCGCCTTTTTTATTACTTCACCACCTTCAAACTGGGTCGACCGCTGGGACGCGGTGGCTCGCTGTCGGGTGGCGGGATATCATCATCCGGCTCGATGTCTTCCTCGTCCTCTAGCGGCGATTCCATATCGAACACCATGCCCTGGCCGTTCTCCCGAGCGTAAATGCCCAGGATCGACACGATAGGCACGTACAGGGTGTGCGGCACGCCACCGAAGCGCCCTTCGAAACTGACCGCCTCGTTATCCATGTGCAAATGACGCACGGCTGCCGGGGATACGTTCAGGACAATCTGCCCGTCACTGGCAAAACCCTGAGGCACCTGTACCGACGGATACTC
>NZ_JBFTLA010000121.1:0-425 GCF_056396205.1 Paenibacillus sp. 05T425 | reverse complement strand
GCGTATGACTGCCTATGGCTACTTGGGGGAGTCCCACTAGTCACTGAGCGACTTGCGAATTTTCTCACCAATCAATCTGCTCAGGACATTCAGCTCATTCAACCTGCTGTCGTCATTGCAGACGGGGAAGAGGTCGACGAAGCTTTTTTCATAGTGAATGCAATCAATACCGTCAACGCGATAGATCAAGGGCAATCTGCCGCTGAACGGGATGATGACGGATCGATCATCTATTTCACTAAAACCTGGTTCCTGGACGATGCTGCCGGCATGCGCGGAATCGCTCGTGAGCCAGAGTCAGGAGACCTTCTGATCTCTCAGCAGTTGGCCGATTCTATGATCGAGAAAAAATTCAAAAGCAACAAAGGCTTGGGTTTCTATATCGCCAACCGCACATTTGTCCCTTATAAAAATCAGGCCTAGGC
>NZ_JBFTLA010000120.1:0-425 GCF_056396205.1 Paenibacillus sp. 05T425 | reverse complement strand
CGGATCGGCCAGCAGCCGCTCCACTTCGCCGGGCTGACGCAGGAACATCACCGGCGCACGACCGGAGCGTTCGGTGAACTTGAGCACCAGGCTTTGCTTCCAGTCGCTGACTTGTTCGGCTGGCAACCAGCCGTCACTGCGCCCGTCGGTGGCGGCGCCGACGCGTAGCCACGGGCTGCCGGCCACCTCTTGGCGCTGATAGACGTACAGCACGGAAAACGCCGGCAAGGCCTTGTCAGGTGCTGCCCCCGGTTCACTGGCGAGTTTCGCTCCCGGGTTGCTGAGCACCCGCTGGAACAAGGTTTTTTTGCCGGCCATCAGCAGCGGGCGCTGACCGTTATCGACTTCTGTCGCCACAGGGGGGTTCACCGGTGGCGCCACGGCTGGCGGCGGTGTTTTGACTGGAGGCACTGAAGGCACTGAAG
>NZ_JBFTLA010000119.1:0-425 GCF_056396205.1 Paenibacillus sp. 05T425 | reverse complement strand
TTTGAATCTCAGGTATCCAGGTTTCCCGCCAGGAACTGTTTCAGACGCTGGCGCATCACCCCTCCCTCGTTTCCAAGGCAACCCACCGACGACCCGGCCAGACTTTCTTGCGCCAGGTCGGACGCATCCCCGGCCAGAAACAGCTGACAATCCAGGCCCATGGCCAGACGGTTCAAACGTCGAGGCAGTTCGGCAGCCGGCGCGTGATTGGAAATCAGCACCAGCGCCCTTGGCTTGATCTTCTCACAAACCAAGATCAACTCATCAAAGGGCTGCCCGATCGCCAACAACTGAATAGCCGAATCGATGCTGCTCAGATAGAGCGCCGTGACCAATACTTCGAGCTCACGACATTGGTCGGCCAAGGCGCAGACAATCACTCGTCGCGGCTGCATKACACGCACCAGCAGCAGGCGTTGCAATAC
>NZ_JBFTLA010000118.1:0-426 GCF_056396205.1 Paenibacillus sp. 05T425 | reverse complement strand
GGCAAGAAGTACAACCTGACGCCATATGGCACTGAAACCATGCACGTACTGCGGGCCGAGAAGGGCTTCATCATCGTCGGTCAGGATACTGACAGCTCGATGACCCCGGACGACCTGAACATGGGCTGGTGTGTCGGTCGCACCAAACCGTTCTCGTGGATCGGCTGGCGTGGCATGAACCGCGAAGACTGTGTGCGTGATCAGCGCAAACAGCTGGTTGGCCTGAAGCCGATCGATCCGACCAAATGGCTGCCGGAAGGTGCGCAACTGGTGTTCAACACCAAGCAAGCGATTCCGATGACCATGGTGGGGCACGTGACTTCCAGTTACTTGCACAACTCCCTGGGCTATTCGTTTGCCATGGGCGTGGTGAAAGGCGGCTTGAAGCGCATGGGTGAGCGGGTGTTCGCACCGCTGGCCGACGGC
>NZ_JBFTLA010000117.1:0-427 GCF_056396205.1 Paenibacillus sp. 05T425 | reverse complement strand
CGAATGGCTTGCTGTGACGCTGGGATTGTTGATGCAGGGTACGGGCGACCAATTCCTTACCGGTGCCGCTTTCGCCGCGGATCAGCACCGGCGATTCGGTGGGCGCCAGTTTGCTCAGCAATTTGCGCAGCTCGCGAATCGGTTTGCTGTCGCCGAGCAGTTCGTGTTCAGGCTGATCGATATGAACCGTGCCCTGCCCGCGCAGGCGCGCCATGCCGAACGCTCGGCCCAGAGTGACCTGAACCCTTGAAACATCGAACGGCAAGGTATGGAAGTCAAAAAACCATTCGCAGACGAAATCCCCGACATTCTGCATTCGCAGGACATCCTGATCGAGCACGGCGATCCACTCGGTACCGCTACGGGTGATCAGTTCCTTGACGGCTTCCGGACGTTCCAGATGAAACGGCTGCAAGCGCAACAGGCC
>NZ_JBFTLA010000116.1:0-429 GCF_056396205.1 Paenibacillus sp. 05T425 | reverse complement strand
CCATAAGCGCCTCCTGCATGGCAGCGGAGGCAGACTCCCAATACTGCTCAAGCGCCTTGATGTAGAGCGCGTGCTTGTCACCGAATGCCGCATAGAGGCTTGGGCGATTCATGCCGGCGGCGGTGGCGATGCTGTCCAGGGAAGCGCCGGAATATCCAGTGCTCCAGAAAACCCCAAGTGCCTGTTGCAGCGCTGTCTGCGGGTCATATGCGCGGGGGCGGCCTCGGCCTTTGCCCTCTGTAATCTTTTTTTGTGCCATGTCGTACAAAATCCTTGTGTGGGGATGGACTGCTCTATATTCTTACACCATCGCACAAAATTAAGGAACCAGAAGTTCCTGAACGTCAGGTTTGTTGTAGCTGAGCTCGAACTGGGTGTTGCGGCGACGAAACCGGTGCGGTGGAGCGATCCTCCCTGACCGTGCACGGG
>NZ_JBFTLA010000115.1:0-433 GCF_056396205.1 Paenibacillus sp. 05T425 | reverse complement strand
GATCGGCTGGGCGCCGAGTTCCAGGGCACGCTTGTAGGCCTTTTGCGAATCCTTGACCCGGAACGCCATGCCGCACACCGACGGGCCGTGCTCGGCCGCGAAGTACGAGGCCACGCTGTGGGGTTCGTTGTTGAGGATCAGGTTGATCGAGCCCTGGCGATATAGGTGCACGTCTTTGGAGCGGTGGGTCGCGACCTTGGTGAAGCCCATGATCTCGAAGATCGGCTCCAGGGTGTTCGGGGTCGGCGATGCGAATTCGATGAACACAAAGCCCATCAGGCCCATTGGGTTTTCGTATAAATCTGCCATTTTGGCGCCTCATCATGCTTTTAGAATTAACGGATCGTTAGTTGCTAGCAATGCTGAGACCGGCGGGTGGCGCGCAGGAGATGCCCCTCACGCTGCGGGCGAGGAAGTCACCGTAGATCAATTG
>NZ_JBFTLA010000114.1:0-433 GCF_056396205.1 Paenibacillus sp. 05T425 | reverse complement strand
GGTGATGGCCGAATACAGCCGCAGCGGCACCCTCGGTACGCCCGGTTCCTGGGCGGTGGAGGGCATCGGCGAGGATTTCATTCCGTCGATTGCCGACCTTTCCAGCGTGCGCAAGGCCTATTCGATCAGCGACGAGGAAAGCTTCGATCATGCCCGCCAACTGCTGCGCGCCGAAGGCATTCTCGGCGGCTCTTCGACTGGCACCTTGCTGGCGGCGGCATTGCGTTACTGCCGCGAGCAGACCGAGCCGAAGCGGGTGGTCAGTTTCGTTTGCGACACCGGCACCCGTTATCTGTCGAAGATCTACAACGACCAGTGGATGAACGATCAGGGCCTGCTTGCGCGCAAACGCTACGGCGATTTGCGTGACCTGATCGCGCGGCGTTTCGAGGATGGCCGGGTGGTCAGCGTCGGCCCGGACGACACCTTGCTC
>NZ_JBFTLA010000113.1:0-434 GCF_056396205.1 Paenibacillus sp. 05T425 | reverse complement strand
CGACAAACCCATCGGCTTTCTGGGCAACTTGTCCAGCGACGGGCTGATGCTCATCAGCCAGTTGCCGATGATGGTGGGCGTCGACTTTGACCTGCGATTGAAAATCCCCGCCAGCGACGGCTGCCAGCAGGTCATTGACCTGAAGGCGTGTTGCCTGTGGTGCCATGAAGACGCCACGCCCCACCATTACGACACCGGGTTCAGCCTGCAACGGGCACCGCCGGAGTATGGGCAATTGGTGGAGGCGTTGACGCAGTACTTCAGTTTTCAGCCGTTGCCTGCTTCGGCCTGAAGTTCTGTGGTGCCTGTACTGACGCTATCGCGGCCTTGCCCGCGAAGGCGTCAGCCCAGGCGCCAGCTATTTAAGCCCCGGCCACCTTGATCGCCTTCTCGTTATCCAGCGACCGCTCCACCAGCATCAACCCCAACTCACT
>NZ_JBFTLA010000112.1:0-438 GCF_056396205.1 Paenibacillus sp. 05T425 | reverse complement strand
GAACAGTGGTGGCTCCATGACTCTAGGAGGCTTTATCCATGTTCAAACCAACACCTAATCCACCAGCACCCGACGACGTYTCCCCCTACGAATCCCTCGATTCCAAAAAACTCCACGAAGCCGCCGACCGCGCCCTCTACCAYTACCTCAAACCACCCAYCCCCAAAGCCACCAAGCGCAAACYCAGYACCATTTACCATGTGGGTGCGAAGGTCGATAACGAAACMCTGCTGGTCAACGCCTGCGAATCCCTGGCGTCAGCGAGCATGATGCTCAGTGAGTTCGTCGGGTTGATGGACATGCCACATCGCAATGTGATGTTGGGGATTCAATCGGTGGTCATGCTTGGGGAGTTGGCGGTGAACCGGGTGCTGGATAACCTCGATCCTCAGAACTGAGTGACCCATTGTGGCGAGGGRGCTTGTCGGAWCGCCGCAC
>NZ_JBFTLA010000111.1:0-443 GCF_056396205.1 Paenibacillus sp. 05T425 | reverse complement strand
GGGCAGAACCGCCACCCAGGCATCACGCCCCAAACGCCCGGCATTGCGCGCAGGTGCCGGGTTCAACGCCACACCGACATCCACCAACCCGGCACTGAGCAACGTTTCCACTTCATCGTCGCTGACCTCTAGCGCCACCACTTGAATGCCGGGATACAGCCGATTGAACTGGCGCAACAGTGGCGGCAGGAACGTCGTCAGCACCATAGGGAAACTGGCCAGACGAATCGTCCCGCGCTGGATGCCTTTAGCGGCGTCGACGGTGCTGCGGATGTTTTCCAGGGCACCGAGCATGGTTCGTGCCTGTTCGATCACAGGCAAGCCGATGGCGGTCGGCAAGGTCTGGCGGTTTTCCCGGCTGAACAGCTGAACGCCCAGGGTTTCTTCAATCAAGGCCAGTGCCTGGCTGACACCGGATTGGGTTATGCCGACCCGTTCAGCGG
>NZ_JBFTLA010000110.1:0-443 GCF_056396205.1 Paenibacillus sp. 05T425 | reverse complement strand
TTCTTGTAGTCCTCGGGGTCGGTGCTGTTGGGCGGCAGGCCCAGGTAATGCAGCGCGACCGGCAGCATCTCCGAAGGCGAGTCGAGCATGGCTACGCCGCAGTCGCCAAGCTTGGCCAGGTTCGCTTCGTTGAACACCAGTTCCCAGGAGTTCACTGGCGCCTTGTCGCCCAGCGCGGCACGGACCTTGTCGACGTTGTAGCCGATACCGTTCGTACCCCACAGATACGGCACAGCGTACTGGTTACCCGGATCGTTGTTGGCCAGTTTCGCCAACAGGTCGGTGTCCATGTTTTTGAAGCCGGGCATTTGCGCGCGAGGCAGTGGCGCCAGCGCACCGGCCTTGATCAGCGTCGGCAGGCTGAAGTTGCTGGCCACCACCACGTCATAACCGCTGCGGCTGGTCAGCAGTTTGCCTTCCAGGACTTCGGCGCTGTCGAAGGT
>NZ_JBFTLA010000109.1:0-443 GCF_056396205.1 Paenibacillus sp. 05T425 | reverse complement strand
GCGTAATACTGGGGCTGAATCTCGACCCAGCGGTATTTCTCGGGCAGGTAGTCGAGCTTGCTGATCTCGACACCGGCGATGTATTCGAAACCGCCCTTGCCGTCCGGGTTGCAGCAAACGCCGTAGGTCACTTCGCCCTTTTGCCCGGGAACATTGCCGATGTGGGGAACGAATTTATCCCAGAGCTCGGGAATCTTGCCGGCCGTCTCTTGGGTAAATCGCCCGCCAAGCCCCGCTATGAGCATGAAGTGCCCATTTTCGAAGCGTGGTTCTGCCGGTTCGACGCGTTTTTGCTCATCCATGACTCGACTCCTGGGAACGAAAAAGATGGGTTCGGCTGGGAGTATAGAAGCCAAACCCGATTCGCCCAGTCAGAGCCCCGGAAGCTGCCCGCCGGTGGGCGCACCGACAAACTCGTTGTAACCCGAAAGAATCACGTACAC
>NZ_JBFTLA010000108.1:0-444 GCF_056396205.1 Paenibacillus sp. 05T425 | reverse complement strand
ACCCTGCACCGCGGCGCTCGGCTCGACCTTTTCGACCATGCCCAGGTAGCCGCACAACAGGCTCGCGGCGATCGCCAGRTAMGGGTTGGCGTCGGCACCCGGCAAACGGTTTTCCACGCGCATGGCGTCGGGGCTCGAGGTCGGCACGCGCAGGCCGACGGTGCGGTTTTCTTCGCCCCATTCGACGTTGACCGGTGCCGAGGTGTCGGGCAGGAAGCGGCGGAACGAATTGACGTTGGGCGCGAACATCGGCAGCACTTTGGGGATGTACTTTTGCAGGCCGCCGATGTGGTGCCGGAACAGCTCGCTCATCTGCCCGTCGGCATCGGCGAAGATCGGCTGGCCGCTGGCGATGTCGACCACGCTTTGATGGATGTGCATGGCGCTGCCAGGTTCGTCACCAATGGGTTTGGCCATGAAAGTCGCAGTCACGTTGTGCTTGAG
>NZ_JBFTLA010000107.1:0-444 GCF_056396205.1 Paenibacillus sp. 05T425 | reverse complement strand
GCAACGCCCATACCGCGTCGGAAACCCTGCTGACCCTGACCGGCAGCGTGCTGCCCAACGACGTCCAGGGCGCCGACCGCATTGCCACCGGCCCCGACAGCGGGCCGATCATCGGCGGYACYTTCACCGGGACGTTCGGYACCYTGGTRYTSAAYGCCAACGGCACSTACACCTACACCCTGAACACCARCGAYGCCGATTTCAAAGCCYTGCACGGCGGTGGCAACGGCACCGAAAATTTCGTCTACACCCTTACCGATTCCGATGGCGATACCAGCACCGCGACGCTGGTGCTGAACATCCATAACAACGACGACCTGGTGACGCTCGATGGCCTGAACGTCAACGGCGGCGAACTGACCGTCTACGAAAAAAACCTCAGCGACGGCAGCAGCCCTGATGCATCGGCGCTGACCCAGAGCGGCACCTTCACCGTCACCGCGC
>NZ_JBFTLA010000106.1:0-444 GCF_056396205.1 Paenibacillus sp. 05T425 | reverse complement strand
TGACCAAGGGGTCGGGACGTTCTGACTGCTTCAGGGTCGGAGTGACCTACGGGTACAGGGAGTAGCCGCGCAAGGGCCGGGTCAGGTGAAGCTGCGACGCAAGTTCGTCGGCCTAGCGTGGCTCGACGGACTTGCGGAGAGCTTCAACGTGCAAAACGTTGATCTAGAGCATTCTGCTCATATGTTCTTGCTGCATATTCCCCGCAAAACCGTTTCGCGGTGTTTCTTCGTGACCGTATATCGAGAAAGCTCTGACTTTCATGAGAAGAAAAATCGCAGTCGAACGTAGGACATCTCCTAAATTTTCACTGGTTCAAAAAAACATCAACCGGCGCTGAAATGGCCGGTTCACGGCACTTATACCTGCCGAAATGTCGCATTCGAACCGGCTGGGACGTGGGTTTCAGTTGAAAAATCTCATGCCGATTCGGCATAGGGTAGGCG
>NZ_JBFTLA010000105.1:0-445 GCF_056396205.1 Paenibacillus sp. 05T425 | reverse complement strand
CAACGCGTTCAACATGAACTGCATCGGGCACATCAACCATGGCCTGTGGACCCATCCACGGGACACGTCCACCCAGTACAAGACGATCGAATACTGGACCGAACTGGCGCAACTGCTGGAGCGCGGACTGTTCGACGGTCTGTTCATCGCCGACATCGTCGGCGTGTACGACGTCTACCAGAACTCGATCGACGTGCCGCTCAAAGAGTCGATCCAGTTGCCGGTCAACGACCCGCTGCTGCTGGTCTCGGCCATGGCCGCGGTCACCAAGAACCTCGGCTTCGGCCTGACCGCCAATCTGACCTACGAGCCGCCGTATCTGTTCGCCCGACGCCTGTCGACGCTTGATCATCTGAGTCGCGGCCGGGTCGGCTGGAACATCGTCACCGGCTATCTGGACAGTGCCGCCAAGGCCATGGGCCTCAGCGAGCAGGTGGAACATGAC
>NZ_JBFTLA010000104.1:0-445 GCF_056396205.1 Paenibacillus sp. 05T425 | reverse complement strand
GTGCAGTCTTTCAACGCTTACGTCGCGCAGTTCAACGCCGACAACGCCGAGGCCATTGAGCGCGGCGAAATCCAGGCATTGACCGAATCCAGCGCAGCGTTTATCGAAAAAGCCTCCGGCATCAAAAGCCGCTTTGTCATGGACAAAGAGGGTATCCTCGACCCGCAACGCATGACGCCACGCTTGCCCGAGCGCTCCAACGACGAGTGGTCGGTGCTGTGCCAGATGGCCATTGGCGCGGCCGAGCAAGCCTTGCAGCGTGCCGGCAAGACCGCCGCTGACATCGACGGTGTGATCGTCGCCTGCTCCAACCTGCAACGCGCCTACCCGGCCATCGCCATCGAAGTTCAGGAAGCGCTGGGTATCCAGGGTTTCGGTTACGACATGAACGTGGCGTGCTCCTCGGCTACCTTCGGTATCCAGGCCGCCGCCAACAGTGTGCAAC
>NZ_JBFTLA010000103.1:0-446 GCF_056396205.1 Paenibacillus sp. 05T425 | reverse complement strand
GTTTTCAAAGTGCAATGTTCAACATTTTCCCGAAGGAAAAGTTGTTGGTGGAGCCAAGCGGGATCGAACCGCTGACCTCCTGCTTGCAAGGCAGGCGCTCTCCCAGCTGAGCTATGGCCCCGTAATGGGATCCGACTTCTCAGAGTCGATAGTGGTGGGCCTTAGTGGACTCGAACCACCGACCTCACCCTTATCAGGGGTGCGCTCTAACCAGCTGAGCTAAAGGCCCTCAGTTATTCTCTTTTTTGACTACACAGGTACAACTTTGCACCCGCTTGGCGACGTCCTACTCTCCCAGGACCCTGCGGTCCAAGTACCATTGGCGCTGRAGGGCTTAACGGTCGTGTTCGGTATGGGAACGCGTGGTTCCCCTCCGCCATCGCCACCAAACGGATGATGCTTYGAAAGACGATTAGTCTTTCAAAACTGACAACGAGCGAGCAATA
>NZ_JBFTLA010000102.1:0-447 GCF_056396205.1 Paenibacillus sp. 05T425 | reverse complement strand
GTAATTGACCTGCCCGCGATTGCCGATCAGCCCGGACACCGAAGTAATGCAGACAATCCGCCCGGCGGCGCGACGACGGATCATCGGCATCATCACCGGGTGCAGCACGTTGTAGAAACCGTCGAGGTTGGTGCGCATCACCACATCCCAATCCTCCTCGCTCAGGGCCGGAAAAGCACCGTCGCGGGTCAGGCCGGCGTTGAGCACCACGCCGTAATAGGCGCCATGGGCTTCGACATCGGCTTCAAGGATCGCTTTGCAGCTGGCGCGGTTGCTGACGTCGAATTGCWGGATGCGCGCGTTGCGGCCCAAGGTTTCCACTTCGGCTTTGACGGCTTCGGCGTCCGCCAAGCCGCTGCGGCAGTGCAGCACGATGTCATGCCCCGCTCGGGCCAGACGCAATGCGATGGCGCGGCCAATACCACGGCTGGAGCCGGTGACCAGTAC
>NZ_JBFTLA010000101.1:0-447 GCF_056396205.1 Paenibacillus sp. 05T425 | reverse complement strand
TTCGATTACAGCGTCCAGCGCACGGCCAGCAGCAGCTTTCGGGATATCAGCGGATGCAGCGATAGCATCAATCAGTTCCGACTTGTTCACTCTAAGTCCCCTTATATCTATTTGAGTTTGATTCTAAGTTTTTTGGTGAAAGCAAAAAAAACGAGTGCTGAATGGCCTACAGACACTTAAGAGCCGCTTTATAACAAGGGCTCTAAAAAACTGTCAAGGAAGCCCCCCAGGCAAATGCGTACTAATGCGTGCTAATTCTTTCCTTAGAGTCAGACTCGCGTTTGTCATCCTTTGCAACGATCTCCGGAACCACATCCGGCAAGGGTTCCGGCGCGTATTGCAGCGCAATTTGCAGGACCTCGTCAATCCATTTAACGGGTTTAATCTGTAGATCTTGCTTGATGTTGTCAGGAATTTCCTTCAGATCGCGTACGTTCTCTTCAGGAA
>NZ_JBFTLA010000100.1:0-448 GCF_056396205.1 Paenibacillus sp. 05T425 | reverse complement strand
CCCTCGTCTTGAACACTGAGGTCGCTGCATGCCATCCGTTATTTCCACCGACGTTCTGATTGTCGGCGCTGGTGTCGCCGGCCTCTGGCTGAATGCACGCCTGCGCCGCCAGGGTTTCTCGACCGTGCTGGTGGAAAGTGCCAGCCTCGGTGGCGGGCAAAGCCTGAAGTCCCAGGGCATCATCCACGGCGGTGCCAAGTACGCGTTGCACGGTGCCCTGACCGGAGCCTCGGAAGCCATTGCCGACATGCCGCGTCGCTGGCGTGAGGCGCTGGCCGGCGACGGCGAACTGGACCTGTCCGGCGTGCGCGTATTGTCCGATGCCCATTACCTCTGGTCCCCCGGCACCCTCGCTGGCAACCTCACCAGCTTTTTCGCCAGCAAAGCCGTGCGCGGGCGGGTCGATCAGGTCAAAGGCGATCAACTGCCGCCGGCGCTGCAAGACAAG
>NZ_JBFTLA010000099.1:0-449 GCF_056396205.1 Paenibacillus sp. 05T425 | reverse complement strand
ACATGGCCCTGATCGAGTACGTACGCGACTTGCTGCTGACCAAGGGCATCGAGTCACTGATCGTCAAGGACGAAACGGGTAAAAAGGCCAACCTGTTCGCCAGCACCGGCCCTAAAGAGTTACCAGGCATTCTGTTGTCCGGCCACACCGACGTAGTACCGGCGGCGGGGCAGGCCTGGACCTTGCCGGCGTTTGAGGCGACGGTGCAGGACGGGCGGATCTACGGGCGTGGCAGTTGCGACATGAAGGGGTTTATCGCGTTGGCCATCGACGCCATGCTCGATGCCGCCGACCATTCGTTGAGCCGACCGCTGCAAATCGCCTTGTCCCATGACGAAGAAACCGGCTGCGTCTGTGTACGACGTTTACTCGACGTGCTGCACCTGGCGCCGGTACGGCCGTTTTTGTGCCTGATCGGTGAGCCGACCAACATGCAGTTCGTGCTGGGG
>NZ_JBFTLA010000098.1:0-452 GCF_056396205.1 Paenibacillus sp. 05T425 | reverse complement strand
TGCGTGCGCAGAGCGATTGCGTGGTGCGGGTGCCGGTTTCATCGGATGTCTGCCGTACTCGTCAGGCCAGTTACGACGCGACCATCAGCGCCGTGCGTCAGCTGTCCGACAGCACCATCGCACTGTCGATCAAGGGCGAAGCCCTGAGCAAACTGGCGTTTTTGCCGGGGCAGTATGTGAACCTCGGGGTTCCGGGTAGCGAGCAGACCCGCGCGTATTCGTTCAGCTCGTTGCAGCGTGACGGCGAAGTCAGTTTCCTGATTCGCAACGTGCCCGGCGGCTTGATGAGCAGTTTCCTGACCGGCATGGCCAAGGCCGGCGACAGCATGAGCCTGGCCGGACCGTTGGGCAGTTTCTATCTGCGCGATATCCGCCGGCCGTTGCTGCTGCTGGCCGGTGGCACCGGTCTGGCGCCGTTTACCGCGATGCTGGAAAAAATCGCCGAGCAGGGC
>NZ_JBFTLA010000097.1:0-452 GCF_056396205.1 Paenibacillus sp. 05T425 | reverse complement strand
CCTGTTCCTGCAGTTGGGAGAGCATCGTTGCGGCCAGATCGTGGTAACCGGTCTGCCCGGATCTGACCTTGATGATCGATTCGCCCAGGTCTGGCGAAGATTGCCAGAGCACCTTGTCTTGCGCATCGAGCCACTGCACGGTGCGGTTCTTGGGCCATTTGCGATGACCCGTCAGCAGTTTCAGTTGAGTCTGCACATCGGCCTGACCATACACCTGCKGGTCACGGCTACTTATTCGCTCGATGAAAGTTTTAACCTCCTGGTCAGCGGTAAAACGCTTGATGGTTGCCACCAGCAACGCCGGCGGCCGCTCATGCTCGACATGTAGTTTGCGCAATACCGCGTCGTCAACACCGCTGACGATCCGGATCTGCTCCAGGGTTTGATCGGAAAACGAATCGACGCGATGTCCCAGGCGTCGCATCAGGGTGACGCCCTGCCAGGTCTGAGGG
>NZ_JBFTLA010000096.1:0-453 GCF_056396205.1 Paenibacillus sp. 05T425 | reverse complement strand
ACTAAAGCAATACAAAGTAATGAGCAAGTCGAACTACCTTTATGGAGAGTTTGATCCTGGCTCAGGACGAACGCTGGCGGCGTGCCTAATACATGCAAGTCGAGCGGAGTTATTCCTTCGGGGATGACTTAGCGGCGGACGGGTGAGTAACACGTAGGTAACCTGCCTATAAGACTGGGATAACATTCGGAAACGAATGCTAATACCGGATACGCAGCTTGGTCGCATGACCGAGCTGGGAAAGACGGAGCAATCTGTCACTTATAGATGGACCTGCGGCGCATTAGCTAGTTGGTGAGGTAACGGCTCACCAAGGCGACGATGCGTAGCCGACCTGAGAGGGTGATCGGCCACACTGGGACTGAGACACGGCCCAGACTCCTACGGGAGGCAGCAGTAGGGAATCTTCCGCAATGGACGAAAGTCTGACGGAGCAACGCCGCGTGAGTGATG
>NZ_JBFTLA010000095.1:0-453 GCF_056396205.1 Paenibacillus sp. 05T425 | reverse complement strand
GTGTCGAGGTTGTGGTTGTAGTAGTCCAGGCCGGCTTCGGCCAGGGCGACGGTCTGGTCCTGATCGAGACGACCAAGGGTCATGCAGGTTTCCAGGCCCATGGCTTTCACGCCTTTGACCATCTCCAGCACGTAAGGCATGTCTTTGGCCGACGGGTGTTTCCACGCCGCGCCAATGCAGAAACGGGTCGAACCGATCGCCTTGGCGCGAGCAGCCTCTTCGAGGACCTTCTGCACTTCCATCAGCTTTTCTTTTTCCAGGCCAGTGTTGTAGTGACCCGACTGCGGACAATATTTGCAATCTTCAGGGCACGCGCCGGTCTTGATCGACAGCAGGGTGGAAACCTGGACGCGATTGGCGTCGAAATGCGCGCGGTGCACCGTCTGCGCCTGGAACAGCAGGTCATTGAATGGCTGAACGAAGAGTGCTTTGACTTCAGCCAAAGACCAGTCG
>NZ_JBFTLA010000094.1:0-455 GCF_056396205.1 Paenibacillus sp. 05T425 | reverse complement strand
CCATGGATCAGGACGGCGCTCAGGTTTGTCTCGCAAGCGCTTGTTTCAGCCGCGATTTTTTCACGTTTAAAACCGTCAGGCGGTGTTATCATTGCGCCTGTCAGCCCCGCCGGGGCTTGTGGAATACCTCCATGGACTTACCCAGTAGTTACTCAGTACCTCGTTGTTACAATCATGAATTGACTGATTGATCCTTCCGGCGTGCCCCGCTGCTGGGAGTGGAGTTCGCCTATGTCTGAAGTTGAAGTAAAGAAAACGCAGGAAAGCTTGCAGGACCGCCTTGCTCAAGTCGTTGAGCTGCTGCAGCGCCAGCGGGTGGTCGAAGACCTGACTCATCGCCAGGAAGGTCCGCATCACGACCGGGTCGAGAACCTGGTTCACCGGCAAAACCTCGTCGAGTTGCAACGCAAGCTCGATGATCTGCACTCCGCTGACGTTGCCTACATCCTTGAAGC
>NZ_JBFTLA010000093.1:0-456 GCF_056396205.1 Paenibacillus sp. 05T425 | reverse complement strand
GCTTGAGACCCTTGGCTCCAGCATAGCCAACAGCACAATACGCGCAGTCCAATTTGAGCATGCATTCTCTTTTGTGACAAAGGCTTATGAGGTGTTTTTATGAGTGAAGCGAAGCATTCCCGCCTGATCATTCTGGGTTCCGGCCCTGCCGGTTACAGCGCAGCCGTTTATGCCGCTCGCGCCAACCTCAAACCCGTTGTCATTACCGGCATACAGGCCGGTGGCCAGCTGACCACTACCGTCGAAGTCGACAACTGGCCCGGCGACATCGAAGGCCTGACTGGCCCGGTGCTGATGGAACGCATGCAGAAACACGCCGAACGCTTCGACACCGAGATCGTTTACGACCACATCCATACCGCCAAGTTGCAACAGCGCCCGTTCGAGCTCATCGGCGACAGCGGCACCTACACCTGCGATGCGCTGATTATCGCCACCGGCGCTTCGGCCCAATAC
>NZ_JBFTLA010000092.1:0-458 GCF_056396205.1 Paenibacillus sp. 05T425 | reverse complement strand
CACCACCACCGCGCGGTTGTTCCACTTCCCCGGTGGCGGTGAGCTGATCGACTCTCCGGGTATCCGCGAGTTCGGCCTGGGTCACGTCAGCCGTGCCGACGTCGAAGCCGGCTTCATCGAGTTCAACGACCTGCTCGGCACCTGCCGCTTCCGCGACTGCAAACACGACCGCGAACCGGGCTGCGCCCTGCTCAAGGCCCTGGAAGATGGCCGCGTGCAGCAGCAACGGATGAACAGCTACCGGTCGATCATCGCCAGCTTGCCTGAAAACAGCTATTAAACAGACGCTCCAGCCGCCCCGACATTAACGGGACGGCTGGCCGCTCGTAACCACCTACAAAACAACCTACAAAACAACCCGTCGACTTAAACATCAGATATTTCTGTAGGGCGTCCGCACGCCTGTTTGAAGGGCACTTCTCTTTCACCGCGAAGCCCTTGTTTCGGCCATTCAACTG
>NZ_JBFTLA010000091.1:0-465 GCF_056396205.1 Paenibacillus sp. 05T425 | reverse complement strand
GCCCGTGGTGAGGGGCTCGCTCCTGCAAGGGGTCAGCTGTGTGGCGCGGGTTTTGGTACGTCGACGTTATCCAGCACCCGATTCACCGCCAGCTCGGCCAGCATGATCACCTGCTGAATCGCCAGGAGCGTATGCCGCTGCGGGGCGTCGACATAGGCGGCGATGTCGCTGGTCATGACGCTGGCCGAGGCCAGTGATTCGCAGACATGGGCCAGCAGGCTTTCGTTGTCCATGTCCGGGGCGACCTGAAACATCCTGCTTGGCTTGCGGCCTTCGGGTTGTTTGGGTGGTGGTTTTAGGTAGTGGTCGAGCGCGCGTTCGGCGGCTTCGTTAAGTTTTTTCGAATCGAGGGATTCGTAGGGCGAAACGTCATCAGTTTCAGGGGGATTTGGTGTGGCTTTGAACATGATTACACCTCCGGGATGAAATGGAGCCACTTCCAAATTGCCGCGACGCAATTTGGGG
>NZ_JBFTLA010000090.1:0-467 GCF_056396205.1 Paenibacillus sp. 05T425 | reverse complement strand
GAACAGTGTTCGACCGCGATATGGCGGCGTACATCGAGCCTGGAGCTGCTGGAGGGTGCGATCTTTTTTGTGTCATACCTGATTCATGCGGCCATGCTTTAGTTTTCCTTTTTCAGGGAGAGCACCATGAGCGAATTCGACCTCGGCCGCCGTCGTGTCATACAAGCTGTCGGAGCCGGGCTGTTGCTGCCCGGCCTGGCGCCGGCGGTGATTGCATCGGTCAAGGATCGGCCGCAACTCACCGATKGTGTGCAGTCCGGCGACCTGTTGGGCGACCGGGCGATGATCTGGAGCCGTAGCGATCGTGCGGCGCGGATGGTGGTGGAATGGGACACGCGCAGCCTGTTCAGCAACCCTCGTCGATTCGTCTCGCCATTGGCCGATGCCGGCACCGATTTCACCGCTCGGGTCGAACTCACCGGCCTGCCTGCCGATCAGGCAATTTTCTACCGCGTGACGTTCGAAGA
>NZ_JBFTLA010000089.1:0-468 GCF_056396205.1 Paenibacillus sp. 05T425 | reverse complement strand
GGGTACGAGCGCCGGTCAGCGGCGCTCGATCGGCTCGATCACTTGCAACGCGAGGTTGCCTTTGTGCGAGCCCATCTTGACCTTGAAGGCCGGCACGCCGTTGGCGCGCATGATCATTTCTTCCGGCATCTCGACCGGGATCACGTCGCCGGGCTGCATGTGCAGGATGTCGCGAAGGCGCAGCTGGCGGCGGGCAACGGTGGCACCGATCGGTACGTCGACGTCCAGCACGTCCTGGCGCAAGGCGTTGATCCAGCGCTCGTCCTGATCGTCGAGGTCCGACTGGAAGCCGGCATCGAGCATCTCGCGCACCGGCTCGATCATCGAGTACGGCATGGTCACGTGCAGGTCGCCGCCACCGCCATCGAGTTCGATGTGGAACGTCGACACCACAATGGCTTCGCTCGGCCCGACGATGTTGGCCATGGCCGGGTTCACTTCCGAGTTGATGTACTCGAAGTTCACTTC
>NZ_JBFTLA010000088.1:0-469 GCF_056396205.1 Paenibacillus sp. 05T425 | reverse complement strand
CTTTGTGCACGAGGAAGCTGGCGTAATCGCCGTTCCAGTCGATCAAGCCGCCGCGATCCAGTTCCAGGATACGGGTTGCAAGGTTCTGCAGGAATGAACGGTCGTGCGTGATGAACAGTACGGCGCCCTGGAAATCCTTCAGCGCTTCTTCAAGCCAGGCGATGGCACCGATGTCCAGGTGGTTGGTSGGYTCGTCGAGCAGCARCAGGTCCGGTTCGGAAACCAGCGCCTGAGCCAACAGGACGCGACGACGCCAGCCGCCGGACAATTCGGCGAGGGTCTTGTCGGCAGGCAACTGCAGACGGCTCAAGGTGCTGTCGACCAGTTGCTGCAAGCGCCAGCCATCTCGGGCTTCGAGGTCGTGCTGGACGTGCATCAGCTTGTCCAGATCGGCGTCAGTGACGATGTTCTGGCTCAGATGGTGATATTCGGCAAGCAACGCACCAACGCCGTCGAGGCCTTCGGCGAC
>NZ_JBFTLA010000087.1:0-471 GCF_056396205.1 Paenibacillus sp. 05T425 | reverse complement strand
GGGCACTGTCGAGGGTGGCATCCAGATTGAGGCTTTGCAGGCGGTTGTCTTCGAAAACCAGTTGCGTGCCTTGCAGGGCGAGCTTGCCTTGCGGTGCCTTGAGCGTGCCGGCGACATTGACCCGACCATTGAGCTGGCCGCGCAGTTGCGGCCAGAGTTGGGCCAGGCGCGGCATTTTGATGTCGATCTGGCCGGCGAGTTTCTGTTGCAGGCTGCCTTGGCCATTGATGCTGTTGTCACCCAGGCGAATCTGCAACGCGCTGAGGTTCCATTGCTCGCCGCCGCCATCAGCCTTGGCTTGCAACACCGCCGGCTGCCCGCGCAGTTTGCCTTTCAGGTCCAGGTCGGCGGTCAGGCTGAGCCTTTCATTCTTCATCTCGCCTTTGCTGCGTAACGGACCCGCCAAGGTACCCGGCAACTCCGCGAGCCAGTACGCCGGGTTGATCGCCGAGAGGTCCAGCGCGGTATCCC
>NZ_JBFTLA010000086.1:0-475 GCF_056396205.1 Paenibacillus sp. 05T425 | reverse complement strand
GAACAGGTGGTTCTGAGTACCGCCCGACACCACGTCGAAACCGCGCTCGATGAACACACCGGCCATGGCCTGGGCGTTTTTCACCACTTGTTGCTGGTAGGCCTTGAACTCAGGCTGCAGCGCTTCCTTGAAGCAGATCGCCTTGGCAGCGATCACGTGCTCCAGCGGGCCGCCCTGGGCRCCMGGGAATACYGCGGMGTTSAGCTTCTTCTCGATGTCKGCGTTRGCSYKAGCCAGGATCAGGCCGCCACGTGGACCGCGCAGGGTTTTGTGGGTGGTGGTGGTCACCACGTCAGCGAAAGGCACCGGGTTCGGGTAGACGCCAGCGGCGACCAGACCGGCCACGTGGGCCATGTCGACGAACAGGTAAGCACCAACCTTGTCAGCGATAGCGCGGAAGCGTGGGAAGTCCAGAACCTGCGAGTAGGCAGAGAAACCGGCCACGATCATTTTCGGCTTGTGCTCAACGGCCAGA
>NZ_JBFTLA010000085.1:0-482 GCF_056396205.1 Paenibacillus sp. 05T425 | reverse complement strand
GCGCACAACACCAATCAGGCGCTGGATCGGGTGATCAATTTCTTTCCCGAAGAGCGCCGGGGGCAGTTGCTCAACGACCTGGGCAACAACCTCAAAGCGTTTGTGTCCCAGCGTCTGGTGCGTACCCGCGACGGGCAGCGCCGGGCGGCGGTGGAGGTGATGCTGGGCACACCAACCATCGGCGACCTGATCCGGCGCAATGAGTTTGGCGAACTCAAGGGGATCATGGAGAAGTCTTCAGAGGTGGGGATGCAGACGTTTGACGGGGCGCTGTTCGCGCTGTTTGCCGAGGGCGCAATCGATGAGGCAGAGGCGTTGAAACATKCTGATTCGGTGAACAATCTGCGCTTGCGCCTGAAAATGCACGCCGAGGCCACACCCGGCCCCCATAAGCCGCCGGGTGAATGGGGGCTGATGGACTGAAGGGGCCGACGCTGATCAAAAATGTGGGAGCGGGCTTGCTCCCACAGTAGGTCTAGGCG
>NZ_JBFTLA010000084.1:0-486 GCF_056396205.1 Paenibacillus sp. 05T425 | reverse complement strand
GCCCGGTCTTGCGCATGCAGCCTGAACGTTATGACCAATTGCATGCTCTGCTCGAAGATGCAGCCAACAAGCTGGGTACGGTTTGGCCGCGCCAGAACAGTGTGCATACGGAGAACGTATGAGCCAGCTCGCACCTGCATGGACCGAGGCGGGGTCAGGGTTGGAAGTCGCCGCTGCCGCTCTGGTCCGTGCACGGCTAGAGGGTGTTCGGCTGGCATCCTTGCCAGGCCCGAACCTGCCAGGCAGCCTCGCACAAGGTTTTGCCATTCAGCAGCATGTGGGGCCATTGGCTGGAAAAACCGTGGGGGGGTGGAAGTGTGCGTTACCCCCGGCTGGCAAGTGGATCGTTGCCCCGATCTACAGCGACAGCATCGTAAAAGGCGAACGTTACCGACTGGCCGCCGACGCCGATAAGGCGCGCATCGAGCCTGAACTGGCGTCCGTCCTGGCCCATGATTTGCCGGCTCGTGTTGAGCCTTATACAAC
>NZ_JBFTLA010000083.1:0-494 GCF_056396205.1 Paenibacillus sp. 05T425 | reverse complement strand
GTTTCAGGCCCCGGCGCCAACCCCTTGCGCCCCATCAGCACTTCATAGGCCGATTCGCGATCAACCGGTTTGTCATATCGCCCTTTAAACGGCGAACCGGCAATCAGCACCGTGCGCTCAGTCTCGGTCAGCGGACCGATCCGCGATTGCGGCGGTGCGACCAGTACACGCTGGACCATCTCCGGCGTGCCCTTGTCCTGCAAGGTGCCGACCAACGCCTCGCCGATGCCCAGCTCAGTCAACACCGACAAGGCATCAAATGCCGGGTTCGGCCGGAAGCCCTCGGCCACTGCCCGCAGGGATTTCTGCTCTTTGGCGGTGAACGCGCGCAAGCCATGCTGAACACGCAGGCCCAACTGAGCCAGCACATCATCCGGTAAGTCCCCCGGCGATTGGGTGACGAAATACACGCCCACGCCTTTCGAACGGATCAGCCGCACCACTTGTTCCAGACGATCCTGCAACGCCTTGGGCGTACCGGCGAACAACAAGTG
>NZ_JBFTLA010000082.1:0-497 GCF_056396205.1 Paenibacillus sp. 05T425 | reverse complement strand
TCGCCATGACTGCCACAAGCGCTGAGGGTCGCGCCGACACCGAGTACCGCCACGCCACCCAGGAAGCGGCGGCGACTGGTGTCGGTGGGCGTATCTGTTTGCGGGGAAGAGGCGTCGTTGCGGTTTTCTTCATCGTTCATGGCGAGTTCCGTCTTGCTAAGTTGTTTCAATATGTTTCGGCGGGACGCTAGCAGCGAGGTGTGACAGAGGGGTTACGTTTGTGAAAACAATAAGTCGCCAGTGTGGAAGCAGCCCGCTTCCACACTGGATTGGTAGTGGATTGAAGGTCGGCGTCAAGGCACTACCGGCGCCATATACGTAAGCGTCGTCCCTAGCGCCCACAGCAGAAACAGCACCAGTGGCGTGTGCACCAGCAGCTGCACGAACGAAAACCCGATCAGATCCCGGGCCTTCAACCCGAGCACGCCCAGTAGCGGCAGCATGTAGAACGGGTTGATCAGGTTCGGCAGGGCTTCGGCGGCGTTGTAGATCTGCAC
>NZ_JBFTLA010000080.1:0-501 GCF_056396205.1 Paenibacillus sp. 05T425 | reverse complement strand
CCTGAGACGTAGGCAATGAAGGTTCGCGCCGCCTCCTCGCCCTTTTGGCTTTTGTATTCGGCAAGAATCGGCACAAACGCCTGGGAAAATGCCCCTTCGGCGAAGATCCGCCGCAGCAGATTGGGCAGCTTGAAGGCGATAAAGAAGGCGTCAGTCGCCATTCCGGCACCAAATGCACGGGCGATTAGAGTGTCACGAACAAACCCCAACACCCGGGAAAGCATCGTGATAGAGCTGACAGCGGCCAACGATTTGAGCAGATTCATTGAAAGAGTTTGTGCCTGTCGATAAACAGCAGGCGAACAACGCGCCCACTTATGCGATACTCCGCGCCGCAACAGCACAGAGCCAAAGCTCGCGAGTTTACAGGTCGCGCGCCGGAAAGAAATATCCAGCGCACCGTCCCCTTGAAAACGTAGCGAGCGAAGGCAAGACAAGGCGAAAGCAGGCGAGAAAGCGGAGTTGACTTTAGTCAATGAGCATTTCGAGTCTGCTTTCAAC
>NZ_JBFTLA010000079.1:0-501 GCF_056396205.1 Paenibacillus sp. 05T425 | reverse complement strand
GATTCCAGCCTACCACCTTAAACTTGGACAACCAACGCCAAGCTGGCCTAGCCTTCTCCGTCCCTCCATCGCAATAACCAGAAGTACAGGAATATTAACCTGTTTTCCATCGACTACGCTTTTCAGCCTCGCCTTAGGGACCGACTAACCCTGCGTCGATTAACGTTGCGCAGGAAACCTTGGTCTTTCGGCGTGGGTGTTTTTCACACCCATTGTCGTTACTCATGTCAGCATTCGCACTTCTGATACCTCCAGCAAGCTTCTCAACTCACCTTCACAGGCTTACAGAACGCTCCTCTACCGCATCACCTAAGTGATACCCGTAGCTTCGGTGTATGGTTTGAGCCCCGTTACATCTTCCGCGCAGGCCGACTCGACTAGTGAGCTATTACGCTTTCTTTAAAGGGTGGCTGCTTCTAAGCCAACCTCCTAGCTGTCTAAGCCTTCCCACATCGTTTCCCACTTAACCATAACTTTGGGACCTTAGCTGACGGTCTGGGT
>NZ_JBFTLA010000078.1:0-502 GCF_056396205.1 Paenibacillus sp. 05T425 | reverse complement strand
CTCCGTGCGCTCTTAATAGCTTAACCTAGCGTCGTTCCGGTTGATTCGGCTTGCTCGCCTTTTTCATTTTGTTTCTTCGATCTCCTAAGACATCAAATGGTTGAAACAAATTGAAAACATGTCGAGACAATCTCGAACAACCTTCACTAACATCAACTGCTGAGCTCGCATTCGCTAACTCTGCTCGCTGATGGTTAATCCAGCTAAAGGATGTTTCATTCATTTGTTCATATCCAGTTTTCAATGTGCAAGTTTCGCTGTCGTTTTGCGACAGGAATGTTATCTTATCACGTTCATTCATCATGATCAACCATCAAAAGTTGGTAATTCATTGGCGTGATAGAGATGCTTTCGCACCCGCTTGGCGACGTCCTACTCTCCCAGGACCCTGCGGTCCAAGTACCATTGGCGCTGGAGGGCTTAACGGTCGTGTTCGGTATGGGAACGCGTGGTTCCCCTCCGCCATCGCCACCAAACGGATGATGCTTTGAAAGACGATTAG
>NZ_JBFTLA010000077.1:0-503 GCF_056396205.1 Paenibacillus sp. 05T425 | reverse complement strand
GCCCTCGGCAAAGGCCGGATCGCCAGCATCATTGGCCGTTATTACGCCATGGACCGTGACAACCGTTGGGATCGCGTGTCCCAGGCCTACAACCTGATCGTCGATGGCGCCAGCGAATTCAATGCCGCCACCGCCCAGGAAGGCCTGCAAGCCGCGTACGAACGTGGCGAGAGCGACGAATTCGTCAAAGCCACCAGCATCGGTGAGCMGGTGAAGGTCGAAGATGGCGACGCCGTGGTCTTCATGAACTTCCGCGCCGACCGTGCCCGCGAACTGACCCGCGTGTTCGTCGAAGACGATTTCAAGGAATTCGAACGTGCTCGCCAGCCAAAACTGGCCGGTTTCGTCATGCTGACCCAATACGCCGCCAGCATCCCCGCGCCGTCGGCTTTCGCTGCGGGTAGCCTGGAAAACGTACTGGGCGATTACCTGGCGAAAAACGGCAAGACACAGCTGCGCATCGCCGAAACCGAGAAGTATGCCCACGTGACCTTCTTCTTCTC
>NZ_JBFTLA010000076.1:0-507 GCF_056396205.1 Paenibacillus sp. 05T425 | reverse complement strand
TCATTATTCAGCCGACTTGCGCTCCGACCAACGATAACCTGATGGAACTGGTAGTGATGGCTGATGCCTTCCGCCGCTCCTCGGCTACTCGTATCACTGCTGTTATTCCTTACTTTGGTTATGCCCGTCAGGATCGCCGTCCGCGTTCCGCACGTGTGGCTATCAGCGCGAAAGTCGTTGCTGACATGCTTACCGTAGTCGGCATCGACCGTGTTCTCACGGTTGATCTGCATGCTGACCARATCCAGGGYTTCTTCGATATTCCGGTAGATAACATCTACGGCTCCCCGGTACTGGTGGATGACATTGAAGAYCAGCGCTTCGAAAACCTGATGATCGTGTCCCCGGACATTGGCGGCGTCGTGCGTGCACGGGCTGTTGCCAAATCCCTGGGCGTGGATCTCGGGATCATCGACAAACGCCGTGAGAAAGCCAATCACTCTGAAGTGATGCATATCATCGGTGATGTCGAAGGGCGTACCTGTATTCTGGTCGATGACATGGTCG
>NZ_JBFTLA010000075.1:0-507 GCF_056396205.1 Paenibacillus sp. 05T425 | reverse complement strand
GAACTGCTCCGGCGCGGCTTTGCGCACGTCTTCGTCGTCCAGGCCGGCCTGTACCAGCGGGCGCCAGTCTTCCAGCAAGGCATCCAGCGCGACCCGCAGATCGTGAGTCGACTGACGCGGCGCGGCTTGACCGAGGCTACTGATCAGCGCGCGCATTTCAGCGAGGTTTTCGACCCAGTCCTGCAGCAGGCGCCAGTGGCCATTAAAGCGATATTGCTCGGCCAGGCGCTGGCTGCTGCCAAGCAAATGCCAGCACAAGGCGGCGAACGCATCGTCCAGTGGCATTTCGGCGGTGATCTGCGGCGCCGGCAAGCTCAGCGAGTAGCTGTTGGCGTCGAACAGGCGATAACCGCGTTCGGCCTTGCTGATGTCGCATGGCATCAGCGGCAGGGTCGCGGCCAGTTCGGCGGCCAGTTCCAGCAGTGCGGCCGGCTCGCCTTCGCGCAGTTCCAGTTCCAGCTCGCAGATTTCTTCTTTCTGCTTGCCGACCACCACGTGGCCCAGGTC
>NZ_JBFTLA010000074.1:0-510 GCF_056396205.1 Paenibacillus sp. 05T425 | reverse complement strand
GTATTAAGGGCGGTCAGTACGGCGAAGCGCGGCCACAGGGTCGCAGCGGCTGCCAACAGGTCGCGGGTACGCGGCGATTCGCCGCGGCTACGGGCATCGAGAAACAGGATCAGCGCGGCGGTGTACAGCGGATACACCAGCAAGCCGACAATCACACTGATGCCGGCGAAACTGTCTGGCCCGGTGGAGCGGTCGACCACTTGTTGCAGCAGCGCCTCGACAATCACCAGCGGCAGGCATAGCTGCACGATCTGGCTCAGATTGCGCTTGAAGAAATACAGAGAGTCACGCAGTACATCGAACGAATTCATCAGTCGGTATCGCAGGTTGAAAGCAGTGCCTCACTTTAACCGATCAACCCCTTCGGGGCACAAACGTAAACGTTCGGTAAAGGTCATTGAAACATCCTGTATCAGCCCCATTACTGGTGAGCACCTTATCCACTGTGGGTGAGGGCACTGATATTCCCGGCAATCTACGAGGTCGCCATGAACAGCGAAGAACAAACCC
>NZ_JBFTLA010000073.1:0-512 GCF_056396205.1 Paenibacillus sp. 05T425 | reverse complement strand
GGGTTTGCACCAATGCTGGTGGGGAATAGCGAGCCGTCGTGAATCGATAGATTGTGCAGTTGGTGATGTCGGCCGAGGCTATCGGTCACGGCGTTTTTCGGGTCTTCACCCATGGCACAACCGCCCATTACATGAGCACTGCCCAGGCGCGTGCGATACAGCTCAAGGCTCAATCCATTGATCAAGGCACGCGCTTCGGTGAGGGTTCTGACGTAACGGGCGTCGGCATGCATCGGCATCACGGCGTTGGCGCCACCGGCGAACTGGATCTCGGCCATGCTATGGAACGCCCGACGCAACCCGTCCCAGGCATACGATGAAACCTGATAGTCGAGCACCGGCGTGCCGTCACTGCGTAATTCGACACTGCCGCCGGAGCTGTCCGGGTGAAAGCCGTCTCGCAGCAATGCCAGCATGGCGTGGGTATGCGGAAGGTTTTCCATGTGCCGGGCGTTTTCCGTGCCGAAGCCACCGAGCAGGGTGGTGGCCAGCGCCGGGTGCAGCGGTGGGAC
>NZ_JBFTLA010000072.1:0-512 GCF_056396205.1 Paenibacillus sp. 05T425 | reverse complement strand
GGCCAGACAAGCGCCGAAATGGTTGCTGGATTTGCCGTCGTTGCAACCGCAGACCCGGGTTTCGGTGGCGGAGTTGTTGAAGGTGTTGGCCGTGATGCCGGCGCAGGATCAGGCGCGAAGGGTGTTGCTCGATGTGGTGCTCAATGCCGCGGATGGCAATGTCGTGGGTGAACTCGGTGGTCGGTTGCGGGTGAAAACCTGGAGCTGGCTGGGGGATCAGGATCCTTCGTCGCGCCAAGGCGGATTCGCGGGCTGGACGGTAGACGGCACGCCGATCTGGGCCGGTGGGCGTGGCACCAGCCAAATGGTGTTGCGCCATTATGGTCAGTCGCTGGCGACGGTGCTGCCCTCGTCGTGGCCAGCCGAGGCAGGGAAGTGCGTTGAGGTCGGTCTGTTCGCGCGTTATCCACTGAAACGCGTGTTGTCGGGGGATCGCGTTATAGCGCCCGGCCCTTTGCAAGGCGACTACCGCGTCGAGTTCGCCAACGGCAATCAACTCGATATCCACAGCG
>NZ_JBFTLA010000071.1:0-514 GCF_056396205.1 Paenibacillus sp. 05T425 | reverse complement strand
ACGCGTCGCTGCGCATGGCTTCGGCAACACGGCGGTCGATGTCGAGAATGGCGCTGGCCGGATCGGCCAGTTGATCGGCGACAGCGCCGTGGGTCACACCCATTTGCTTGATCAGCTCACGCATGTGCTGCGCGCCGCCACCGGAGGCCGCCTGATAGGTCATGGCGCTCATCCACTCCACCAGACCGGCTTCGAACAGACCGCCCAGACCCATCAACATCAGGCTGACGGTGCAGTTGCCGCCGATGTAGTTCTTGGTGCCCGCGTCGAGCTGCTGGTCGATAACCTTGCGGTTCACCGGGTCCAGCACGATCACCGCGTCATCCTGCATGCGCAGGCTGGAAGCGGCGTCGATCCAGTAACCCTGCCAGCCGGCTTCGCGCAGCTTCGGGAACACTTCGCTGGTGTAGTCGCCACCTTGGCAGGTCAGAATCACGTCGAGGGTTTTCAGCTCTTCAATGCTGTAAGCGTCCTTGAGCGGAGCAATGTCCTTGCCCACGGACGGGCCTTGGCC
>NZ_JBFTLA010000070.1:0-517 GCF_056396205.1 Paenibacillus sp. 05T425 | reverse complement strand
CGGTGAAGCTCACCGAGAAGATGGTCATCGAGCGTTATTCCAACGTGATGCACATCGTGTCTAACGTCACCGGCCAATTGAAGGCCGGGCTGACAGCGATGGACGCACTGCGGGCGATCCTGCCGGCCGGCACCTTGTCCGGCGCACCGAAGATTCGCGCGATGGAAATCATCGACGAGCTGGAACCGGTCAAGCGGGGCGTCTATGGCGGCGCGGTCGGTTACTTCGCCTGGAACGGCAACATGGACACCGCGATTGCGATTCGCACCGCCGTGATCAAGAACGGTGAACTGCATGTGCAGGCCGGTGGCGGCATCGTCGCCGACTCGGTACCGGCGCTGGAATGGGAAGAAACCCTGAACAAGCGTCGCGCGATGTTCCGCGCCGTGGCCCTGGCCGAACAAACCCCGGAAAACTGATCCACATAGAAAACGCGGTGCCTGCGAGGGCGCCGCGTTTTTTTATGCCTGTCATTCCCCTTTTAATCTTTTGATCTTGTGCTTCGGCCGCTCTCGAC
>NZ_JBFTLA010000069.1:0-521 GCF_056396205.1 Paenibacillus sp. 05T425 | reverse complement strand
AGGGATTGGCTGCGCAGATCGAGACGGTCGAGCTCCAGCACCGGGACCGCATCATCCACCGGCAACTGCACAGAAACCGACGAATCGGTGATCAACAACGCCAGCCCCGAATCCTCGATCAGATAAGCCAGACGCTCGCGCGGGTAACTGGTGTCCAGCGGCACGTAGGCRCCGCCGGCCTTGAGCACCGCCAGCAGCGCGACAATCACCCCTTCGCTGCGCGGCAAGGCCACGCCGACCCGGCTTTCCGGGCCGACACCCCGCGCGATCAGGGCGTGGGCCAACTGATTAGCGCGTTGGTCGATGTCGCCATAGCTGAACCGCTGGCCGGCGAAAATCACCGCCGTGCGCTCCGGGCGCTGGGCGGCGAGTTCGGCGATGCGTTGGTGCACGGCGACATTCACCGGGTACGGCTGCGGCTGGTTATCGGCCTGTTGCTGCGCCTGTTCGGCGGCGCTGGCCAGGGCAATTTCACCAAGATTGCGTTCGGCCGACTCGGCGAACTGCTCCAACAGTTGCAG
>NZ_JBFTLA010000068.1:0-522 GCF_056396205.1 Paenibacillus sp. 05T425 | reverse complement strand
AACAAGCGCGACCTCAATGTGCTGGGCCGGCGGTTGTACGCGGCCTTCGAGCGCAAGGCCGACAAGGTCGAATGCATCAACCCGGGCATCGCCCCCGATCTGGCCGAAGACACCCTGACGCTGGTGCAAGCCCCGAACAAGAGAGAGCCGGGGCAAACCCAATGGGGTTTGTACAACGGCAGCCTGACCGCTCACGAGTGGGAGCATTTTGCGCCGATCAAGCGCAGCCGCCAGTTACTCGAGCTGCTCACCTGGTGCCACCGTAACGGCGTGATCGACAGCAGCACCCGCCTGGCCCTGCACCCCGGCACCAGCGACTTGAGCGAATTCGAACTGTTCAACCTGCTCGGCAGCCTGCAACAAAGCATCGCCCTGCCTCTGACTACCGTCGCCGAAGAGCCTTTGCTGCGCGCCAGCGTGCCGAGCGAAATACTGATTCTGGTGAACGTCGGCGTTGATCCGCTCAAGCACCATCGCGACATGAACATCTTGATGACCACCGAGCGCACCGACTCCCTGAGC
>NZ_JBFTLA010000067.1:0-523 GCF_056396205.1 Paenibacillus sp. 05T425 | reverse complement strand
CATTACTCCAGCTGGGTTTCCCCATTCGGAAATCCCCGGATCAAAGCCTGCTTACGGCTCCCCGAGGCGGTATCGTTGTTCGCCACGTCCTTCTTCGGCTCCTGGTGCCTAGGCATCCTCCGTGCGCTCTTAATAGCTTAACCAATGCTTCGGTTGATTCGGCTTGTGCGCCGTTTTCACTTTGTTTCTTTGATCTCCTAAGACATCAAATGGYTGAAACAAACTGAAAAAATGTCGCAACAATCTCGAACAACCTTCGCTAACATCAACTGCTGAGCTCGCATTCGCTAACTCTGCTCGCTGATGGTTAATCCAGCTAAAGGATGTTTCAGCAATTCTTWTCTTTCGTTATCCAGTTTTCAAAGAGCAATATAAAAGTGCAATATCTGCACCCGCTTGGCGACGTCCTACTCTCCCAGGACCCTGCGGTCCAAGTACCATTGGCGCTGGAGGGCTTAACGGTCGTGTTCGGTATGGGAACGCGTGGTTCCCCTCCGCCATCGCCACCAAACGGATGATGCTT
>NZ_JBFTLA010000066.1:0-525 GCF_056396205.1 Paenibacillus sp. 05T425 | reverse complement strand
GGGTGTCTTCATCGACCGGTTTGGTCAGGTAGTCCTTGGCGCCCTGGCGCGTGCCCCAGACTTTGTCGGTTTCCTGATCCTTGGTGGTGATGATGATCACCGGGATGTGCCCGGTTTCCGGGTCTTTGGTCAGCTGACGGGTCGCCTGGAAACCGTTGAGGCCGGGCATGACGATGTCCATCAGTACCGCGTCGGGTTTTTCCTGACGGGCCAGGGCCACGCCGTCGGCGCCGTTTTCGGCTTTCAACACTTCATGACCGTGCTTTTCGAGCATGCCGGTCAGTTTGTACATTTCGGTCGGCGAATCATCGACGATCAGAATACGTGCCATGGTCTTCCCCATTCTTGTCGACGCAAGGCCCACTGGCCGAGCGTCACTGTGCGTGTCCTACTGCGGCGAAACGACAGCAAAGCCCGGTACGTGGGCCTGAATCGCGTTCAGCAGTTCTTCCTTGCTGAAAGGCTTGGTCAAAAACTGGTCGGAGCCGACGATCCGCCCCTTGGCCTTGTCGAACAACCCGTCCC
>NZ_JBFTLA010000065.1:0-525 GCF_056396205.1 Paenibacillus sp. 05T425 | reverse complement strand
GTCCTGTGTCACGGCGCCGTCATCTGAATCCGCCAGTCTGTCGCCCTTCGAAACCGACACGGACCGCGTCATGCTCCACGCCGAAAACCAGGATCGTCTTTACCTCATTGCCCAAAGCGACGAACAACAAACCTTAGTCGGCAGCCTCGCCTTCAATGTACAGGACCGGCATTGGCTGGTGTATTGCGCGTTGGGCGGGCATCAACATGCGGATTTGCCGGAGACGGATTTGCTGACCGGGGTGAGTGTTCTGGACTTCTATTCGCAAGCGGCTTGATTTCCCTTGCTGGAGCGGCAGGCACAAAAAAACCCGGCGCCATCGCTGGCACCGGGTTCTTTAAACAAACTGCAAACCGTTACTCGCCAAGCACCTGACCAATCGTCGGGTCCTTGAACAAGCGGGTCAACGCATCACTCAGCACATCACTGACCAGCTTGGTATTGGTTTCCTGATTCGGCGCCATGCCAAAACGCTGATCCAGCGACGCGCCGTAGCGACCGCTGTAACGACGGTTGGCATTCTGC
>NZ_JBFTLA010000064.1:0-532 GCF_056396205.1 Paenibacillus sp. 05T425 | reverse complement strand
GGGCGGCGCTGCTGGTGGCCTTTGCCGTTGCGGCGGCAAGCCTGGTGCAAGTGCGCTCGGGGGAGGCCACGGTGATTACGCGCTTTGGCAATCCATCGCGGGTGTTACTGGAGCCGGGTCTTGGCTGGCGTTGGCCGGCGCCGTTCGAGGCGGCGATTCCGGTTGATCTGCGGCTGCGTACCACCTCCAGCGGTTTACAGGATGTGGGCACGCGCGACGGTCTGCGCATCATCGTGCAAGCCTACGTGGCCTGGCAGGTACAGGGCGATCCGGACAACGTGCAACGTTTTATGCGCGCTGTACAGAATCAACCCGATGAAGCCGCGCGGCAGATTCGTACCTTTGTCGGCTCGGCGCTGGAAACCACTGCCAGCAGTTTCGACCTGGCCAACCTGGTGAACACTGACGCCAACCAGGTGCACATCGCCGATTTCGAAGCGCAGCTGCGCCAGCAGATCGATCAGCAGTTGCTCACCACCTATGGCGTGCGAGTGCTGCAAGTCGGTATCGAGCGCTTGACGCTGCCATCGGT
>NZ_JBFTLA010000063.1:0-537 GCF_056396205.1 Paenibacillus sp. 05T425 | reverse complement strand
CCGTTTGGCTCCACCACTACTGCTTCTGTTGTTGAAAGCTTAGAAATGAGCATTCCATCGTGATGATGGTGAATGTTGATTTCTAGTCTTTGGCTAGATCGTTCTTTAAAAATTTGGGTATGTGATAGAAAGATAGACTGAACGTTACTTTCACTGGTAACGGATCAGGCTAAGGTAAAATTTGTGAGTTACTCTTAATTGAGCATGCGAATTTTCGGCGAATGTCGTCTTCACAGTATAACCAGATTGCTTGGGGTTATATGGTCAAGTGAAGAAGCGCATACGGTGGATGCCTTGGCAGTCAGAGGCKATGAAAGACGTGGTAGCCTGCGAAAAGCTTCGGGGAGTCGGCAAACAGACTTTGATCCGGAGATGTCTGAATGGGGGAACCCAGCCATCATAAGATGGTTATCTTGTACTGAATACATAGGTGCAAGAGGCGAACCAGGGGAACTGAAACATCTAAGTACCCTGAGGAAAAGAAATCAACCGAGATTCCCTTAGTAGTGGCGAGCGAACGGGGACTAGCCCTTAAGT
>NZ_JBFTLA010000062.1:0-538 GCF_056396205.1 Paenibacillus sp. 05T425 | reverse complement strand
GTCGATGGCAGTGCCTGGAGCACCTTGCTCGACCTGCTGCGCAAGCGTCGCCGCAACCGCCCGTTGAACGGCGTGCTGGTGACTATTCCGGTGGAAACCCTGCTGGGCGGCAGCGAGCAGGACCTCGAAACCCTGGCCCGCCAGGTGCGTGCGCGCCTGCAAGACGTGCATCAGAAACTGCACGTCGATGTGCCGATTTATCTGGTGTTGAGCAAGGCCGATCGACTGCTCGGTTTCGACGAGTTCTTCGATCAACTGACCCGCGAAGAAAGCGATCAGGTCCTCGGCACCAGCTTCCGCAAAGAGCAGAGCGGCACCGATGTGGCCGTGCTGCGCGCCGAGTTCGAAGAGCTGCTGCGTCGCCTCAACAGCCAGGTGATMATGCGCATGCACCAGGAGCGCGACACCCAGCGCCGTGGCCGCATCCTCGACTTCCCGCATCAACTGGGGCAGATCGGCGAGCGCCTGTGCCTGTTCGTCGACCTGGCGTTCACCGGCAACCGCTACCAGCGTGTCAGCCAGTTGCGCGGTTTCTACC
>NZ_JBFTLA010000061.1:0-539 GCF_056396205.1 Paenibacillus sp. 05T425 | reverse complement strand
GACTGCGTCCTGGGGAAAAACTTTACGAAGAGTTGCTGATCGGCGACAACGTGTCCGCTACCCGGCACCCGATGATCATGAGTGCCAAAGAGGACCATTTGCCTTGGGAAGTGCTCAAGCGCAACTTGACGGAGTTGCTGTCTGCCGTTGAGCGGGATGATTATTCGCGGGTTCGCCAACTTCTGCGTGACACTGTCAGTGGTTACGCCCCGGACGGTGAAATCGTCGACTTGATTTACCAGCAGCGTCGCCTCGAACCTTGATTGTTACAACTCTGTAACGGACACATTTTTGACAGAATTGTCCCATGACCAGTGCTTCTATTGCAGCCATTGCTGCACCTGTGGTCAACCCTGATAACGTTACCGCGCCGATGGTGCAAACTACACCCTCGGTGGAGTCTGTAAAAGTTGATCTGAGCGTGGCGGGCGCGACTACCTTGCAGCGTGAACTCTCAGGAGTCGGCGAGGCCAAGGCCAGGGCAATTGTTGCGTATCGCGAGAGTAATGGGCCATTTGCGTCGGTAGATGAGTTGTTGG
>NZ_JBFTLA010000060.1:0-561 GCF_056396205.1 Paenibacillus sp. 05T425 | reverse complement strand
GCCAGGCCAGCCGTGCGAGAAACTGGCTTTCGCATCCGGGTGTCGGCTGCCAGCAACTCAACGGATGAAAATCTGCTGCCAGCGGTGCGTTCAATTCAGGACGTTCGGTGCTGCGCAATACCACACCGTCGAGCCTGGGGATGGTCAGCCCGGCCAGGCTGATGGCGACCTGATCGCCGGGACGAATGTCCAGCGCTTCCCAGCGCTGCAGGGAGCTGACGCTGACACGCTTGATCTGCCGGTCATCGAGCATCACCGGTGCCAGATCCAGCACCAGTGTGATCCGGCCGGTCCGTCCAATCTTGAAGTTGACCTTGCGCACCTCGGCCAACGCCTGGGCGAAGGGGTACTTCCAGGCGACACTCCAGAAAGGCGTTTTCGCCTGCCAGCGCTCGGCGGGTGGGCGCTGGTTCTGTCGTAAAACGACGCCGTCGCTGGCAAAGGGCAGGGGCGAGCGATACCAGTAATCGCGCCAGCGTTCGGCATCGGCGAAGGCCTCGATCGGCTGGCTGTAGGGCGCGGTGCTCGGGAATCCCAGCTCATCCAGAGCCGCCACGCGGG
>NZ_JBFTLA010000059.1:0-566 GCF_056396205.1 Paenibacillus sp. 05T425 | reverse complement strand
CTAATCGTCTTTCAAAGCATCATCCGTTTGGTGGCGATGGCGGAGGGGAACCACGCGTTCCCATACCGAACACGACCGTTAAGCCCTCCAGCGCCAATGGTACTTGGACCGCAGGGTCCTGGGAGAGTAGGACGTCGCCAAGCGGGTGCAGAAGCATCTAAATGTTGCGTGTTTGCTGAAGATTAACTCTGAAGTGATCGCAGCGCAAAACACTTGCTCTTTGAAAACTGGATAACGAAAGATAAGAATTGCTGAAACATCCTTTAGCTGGATTAACCATCAGCGAGCAGAGTTAGCGAATGCGAGCTCAGCAGTTGATGTTAGCGAAGGTTGTTCGAGATTGTTGCGACATTTTTTCAGTTTGTTTCARCCATTTGATGTCTTAGGARATCAAAGAAACAAAGTGAAAACGGCGCACAAGCCGAATCACCTGAGCATTGGTTAAGCTATTAAGAGCGCACGGAGGATGCCTAGGCACCAGGAGCCGAAGAAGGACGTGGCGAACAACGATACCGCCTCGGGGAGCCGTAAGCAGGCTTTGATCCGGGGATTTCCGAATGGGGAAA
>NZ_JBFTLA010000058.1:0-566 GCF_056396205.1 Paenibacillus sp. 05T425 | reverse complement strand
CTTGATGTCCTCTTTCAACGAAATGATCAAAAACATTACCCCGGATATCTACCAGAGCCTGAAACTGGCGGTGGAAATCGGCAAATGGTCCGACGGTGGCAAACTCACCGCCGAGCAGCGCGAACTGTCCCTGCAAGCGATGATCGCCTGGGAAATCCAGAACCTGCCCGAGGAACAGCGCACCGGCTACATGGGCCCGCAGGAGTGCGCGTCGAAGTCGATCGAAGTGCCGAATATTCTGTTCAAGTCGGATGCCATCCATTGATCGAGATTGGCCGCGGTGCAATCAGCAAAATGTCGGCGCGCCTTGACGGGCCGAACGTGCAGTACGCTTTTCGTCTGGGCGACGCCGAGGTACCGGTCAATCCGTTGATCGGCACCACGGTGCGCCTGGAGTACCTGGGGGCGATCCACTGCACCCATTGCGGACGCAAGACCAAAACCAGTTTCAGCCAGGGTTACTGCTACCCCGGCACCACGGTGCGCCTGGAGTACCTGGGGGCGATCCACTGCACCCATTGCGGACGCAAGACCAAAACCAGTTTCAGCCAGGGTTACTGCTACCC
>NZ_JBFTLA010000057.1:0-569 GCF_056396205.1 Paenibacillus sp. 05T425 | reverse complement strand
GGCACCGTCGATCTTCTCGCCCGGGGTGTCGCTCATGCGCATCGACAGGCCGACGCGTTTGCGCGGGATATCGACTTCCATGACCTTCACCTTGACCACATCACCGGCCTTCACCGCTTCGCGTGGATCCTTGATGAACTTCTCCGACAGCGCGGAAATGTGCACCAGACCGTCCTGATGCACGCCGATGTCGACGAAGGCACCGAAGTTGGTCACGTTGGTGACCACGCCTTCGAGGATCATGCCCAGTTGCAGGTCCTTGAGGTCTTCGACGCCGTCCTGGAACTCGGCGGTCTTGAACTCGGGACGCGGGTCGCGGCCAGGTTTTTCCAGCTCTTGCAGAATGTCGGTGACCGTCGGCAGGCCGAACGTTTCGTCGGTGTACTTCTTCGGGTCCAGGCGCTTGAGGAACGCGGCGTCGCCGATCAGCGAGCGAATGTCGCGGTCGGTTTCAGCGGCAATGCGCTGCACCAGCGGATAGGCTTCCGGGTGAACCGCCGACGAATCCAGCGGGTTGTCGCCATTCATTACGCGCAGGAAGCCGGCGGCCTGTTCGAAGGTTTTTTCAC
>NZ_JBFTLA010000056.1:0-580 GCF_056396205.1 Paenibacillus sp. 05T425 | reverse complement strand
GGCCGAAGCTCATGTAGAGCAAGGCGCAGATAAAGCTCTTGCTCGGATCATTCCAGAATCGGCGAGCAATCAGGTAAGTCAGCCAGACGCTCAGCCCGGTGCTCAGCGCCGAAGCGATACGCACACCAAACAGGTTGTCGCCAAACACCGCTTGACCGATGGCGATCATCCAGTAACCGGCGATGGGTTTCTCGAAGTAGCGGATACCCATGAAGTGCGGGGACACCCAGTTACCGCTCAGCAGCATTTCCTGACTGATCTGGCCATAGCGGGTTTCATCGGGAATCCATAGACCATGGGTGACTAGCGGCAGCAGGTAGAAGACCACGTACGCCAGCAGCAAGCCGGGCACGATCCAGCGTTCGGTGATGGGCAGCGCACGCGCGGTGCCACGCAATAAAGAGCCGTCGGGGTGGGGCAACAAGTTATTGGACGTCATGACTCGACCTTGGCGCAGAAGGATGTTGCTCCGCCAGGTGCACGCTTGCACTAGCGGAACTTTTTACATAAAGCAACACAATAGCGATGTGGACTACAGAAGTTGCGTCAGCCATCTAATGGTTACGGACTAGTTATAGTC
>NZ_JBFTLA010000055.1:0-587 GCF_056396205.1 Paenibacillus sp. 05T425 | reverse complement strand
GATCCGCTCGACGCGCCCTTCCAGGCTGTCTTCCAGCCAGACCATCGGAAACTGCTGCATGCCCTGATACAGCGGCAACGGCAGCGCACAACTGCCGATCGCGCGGCTCTCGTCTTCGAGCACAAACTGCTCGATACCGCTGGCACACTTTTTCAGCACGTCYACGGCCAGGCGGTTTTCRAAGTCGATRTTSGAGGGTTGGCCSGTGGCGCGTTTGCCGAAGCTGGAGCCGCGATGATGGGCATGACCTTCAAGGTCCAGCGCGTTGCTCAATTGCGTGAGCACCTCGGTCTTGCCGGTGCCGGTCATGCCGCCCAGCAAAACGAAATCGCACTGGGCAACGGCCTGGTCGAGCGTGTCGAGCAAGAAGGTGCGCATGGCCTTGTAGCCGCCACCGACCCGCGGATAGTCGATGCCCGCTTCGTCCTTGAGCCACTGCTGGGTGATCTGCGAACGCAGCCCACCGCGAAAACAATACAAATAGCCATCCGGATGCGCCCGGGCAAAATCGGCCCAGGCCTGGATACGCTCGGCCTTGATCGCGCCGGTCACCAATTGATGCCCCAGCGTGATGGCCGCTTGCTGAC
>NZ_JBFTLA010000054.1:0-601 GCF_056396205.1 Paenibacillus sp. 05T425 | reverse complement strand
TTGCAGCACGATCCCCGGCAACACCGCCCGGGGTAATGGCCGGCCTTCGGCCTGTTCGGCCAAAGCGAAGACGCGTTGATAGAGCGTGGTGTCCTCGAACTGAAGACTTTTGCCCTCCTCCAGTTGATCCCGAATGGTCGGGTTGCGCATGTCCAATTGCTTGCCAAGGGTGCGCACCGCCAGTTCCGTGGCGCCGGGCATRATCGAGTCGTAGCGCACCAGGTCGCCATCCAGCGCCAGCGGGATACCCGTCGCACGACTGACCGCGTTCTGAAACGCCGCATTGCGGCTGGCGTACCAACCGGCGTTGAAATCGGCGAAGCGATACAGCGGCTGCTGATAGCTCACCGGATAGCCGAGCAAGTGGGCGATACCGAAATACAGGCCACCGCGACGGGTGAACACTTCGTGACGAATCGAGCCGTTCACCGGGTAGGGATAATCCCGCACATGCTGCTCGGCAAAGTCGATGCTGACCTGCATCGGCCCGCCGGTGTGCACCGGGTTGAAGCCGCCGAACAAGGTCCGGCCCATGGGCACCATGCCGATGAAGTCATCGAAAATCTCGCTGAGCTCTTTCTCGCTGCGCACGGCATTCAGC
>NZ_JBFTLA010000053.1:0-613 GCF_056396205.1 Paenibacillus sp. 05T425 | reverse complement strand
ATCTACGGTTGGTATGCCCGCGCTCCGAAGCACTAGCATTCCCTGGCGCGGCTAGCCCATTGGTAGAAGCTAACGATCAGATTCAACCGCTTGTTCGCCGTGCCAGGATCGAGCCCCAGCTCGCCTTGTAGTGGTCTAATGAAACTTAACGTCGTGTCAGGGATTAATTGACCACTACACTCAGTCTGATAATGGGCGCTGATGACCGAAGCTAAAAGTGGAGCACGGGTTTGGTAATTCGATGACGACCGAATCTTTATGTAATTCGCACGATCTGCCGAGGTCTGAGGCGTTCCAAAACGACTACCTGTTGAAGTTTCTGAGCGCAGAGTCCGAATCACGGTGACTTAACCGAACGCTTACGATTACCAGGGGGCGTGTGCTGGACAATGGGATGATGACCTGAAGGCAGAGCGCGGCTCCGGAGCTGTCGAGTTTTGGCTTTTTGCGCAGTGACACCCGGGTAGCCGATCTGCTACATATCGGCAAGTTGGACTTGATCTCTACCATTTGATTTTGCACTGTACATCGCGGTATCGGCACGCCGAATGAAGGCGTCAAACGATTCTGATGGAATCCATGTTGCAACGCCGAAGCTACAAGTCGCCTGTCC
>NZ_JBFTLA010000052.1:0-613 GCF_056396205.1 Paenibacillus sp. 05T425 | reverse complement strand
AATGTACCATTGGTATGAAGACGGGACCATAGGAAAGAGTTTTTCGTTGGGAACGTTATATGCCGATGATGATTTTCGTCAAATTACTCTTACACTTTTTGAACAACAACAAGATGGTAAGTCTAGTTATTGGAGTGGTAAGGACGGTCTGATGCTTACAGCCCCAGCGAAGGACCGAACGGAGGCGTTACGTTTAGCTAACAAATTAATGGTGAATTTATTAAAAGGACTTCAACCATTGAACTAAACGGAAAATACGCCMAAGTTGCAACTGCAACTTGGGAGAAAAAACTGAGCCAGAACAGAGGCGCAGCAATTGTCGGAAGACAAGAACATCTGTACAACGGAGGTCGCATAAACTGCGGCTTTTTTGTTGTTTGTATAGAAGTTCTTGTCGCCAGCACAAGACAAGAACTTCTATACAAAACCGTATTAGGACAAGAACTTCTTTACAATAGTTGAGTCCGTATACTTGTGTAAAAAGCTAGGATCTCAAAAAAAGGGAGCCATAGCCAGAATCCTCGTTTAGAATGGAGTTGTCGAGACAACATTCATTGGAGGGATTTTGGTATGACTCAATATCAGATTAGCGTATTAGCGTAGATTCCGAACT
>NZ_JBFTLA010000051.1:0-613 GCF_056396205.1 Paenibacillus sp. 05T425 | reverse complement strand
GGTCAGCGCCGGTGAGTTGCCATCAAAACCACCCCACATTCACTCCGGTTAAAGGCCCACATCCCATGCCGGTTCTTCGGGAAATCTGAGCACCAGAAAATCCAGCATGCTGCGCAACGCCACCGGCATGTGCTTGCGTGAGGCATACACCGCATAGATGTTCATCTGACGGGGCTCGGCCTGGGGCAGCAGGCGGATCAGTTCGCCGCTGTGGATATGCATGCCGGCCAGGTAACTGGGCAGCATCGCCACCCCGGCGCCGGCSATCGCYGCGCGCARCAGCGTGCTGGCYTCGTTGGCGCTGATGTTGCCCTGYACCGGCACCGARACCKGTTCGCCATCCTGCTCGAAATGCCAGAGGCTTTTGCCGAAGTAGGARTGGGTCAGGCAATTGTGCAGGCTCAGGTCTTCGACCCGCTGCGGCGCCGGGTGCTCGCGCAGGTAAGCGGGGGAGGCGCAGATCACCGAGCGGCACACCGTCAGGCGCCGGGCGATCAGGTTCGGGTCCAGGTCGTTGCTGGTGCGGATGGCCAGGTCGATGCGCTCATCCACCAGGTTCACCGTGCGGTCGAGCATTTGCAGATCGATGCTTACGCCGGGGTAACGTTTGACG
>NZ_JBFTLA010000050.1:0-615 GCF_056396205.1 Paenibacillus sp. 05T425 | reverse complement strand
CTCCGTGCGCTCTTAATAGCTTAACCTAGCGTCGTTCCGGTTGATTCGGCTTGCTCGCCTTTTTCATTTTGTTTCTTCGATCTCCTAAGACATCAAATGGTTGAAACAAATTGAAAACATGTCGAGACAATCTCGAACAACCTTCACTAGCGTTAATAAATATCCAGCTAAAGGATGTTTCAGCAATTCTTTTCTTTCGTTATCCAGTTTTCAARGTGCAATGTTCAACATTTTCCCGAAGGAAAAGTTGTTGGTGGAGCCAAGCGGGATCGAACCGCTGACCTCCTGCTTGCAAGGCAGGCGCTCTCCCAGCTGAGCTATGGCCCCATAATGGGTACCGACTTCTCAGAGTCGATAGTGGTGGGCCTTAGTGGACTCGAACCACCGACCTCACCCTTATCAGGGGTGCGCTCTAACCAGCTGAGCTAAAGGCCCTCGGGTATTCCGTTTTGGACTACCTTAGTTTGAAAGACGATTAGTCTTTCAAAACTGACAACGAGCGAGCAATAAACCTGCCTGAGAGTATTGCTGTTGTGGAAGCGATGCTTCCTATCCGAACCTCATCGGGTTCGGGTATTTCCTTAGAAAGGAGGTGATCCAGCCGCACCTTCCGAT
>NZ_JBFTLA010000049.1:0-617 GCF_056396205.1 Paenibacillus sp. 05T425 | reverse complement strand
CACATGGCTTGTGTCACAATCGTGTTGTTGTTTTAGTTCATATATTTTATAGCTTTTATTTCTGTTTGGTGTTTGATGTGCTTTGTCTAACAAAAATCTACTCCAGACATCTCTTTAGATAAGCAGAAAGCAGCCTCCTGTTCAATCATTATTTAAAACAGACATTTTGTTGAAAGTTACAGATCTCGGCAACTCGACACTTCGGATCTCCGCTCACGCTCAATAAACCGAAAGCGGATTTCTGATCTACTGCCGGTTTATTGTTTTGAACTAAAGTTGCTAATGTAACGAAGTTGCCGATCGCGCTGACAGCTTTGTCCTGGTGGTTAATTGAACTAACGTCTCCCGTTAGAATTCCTGTAAAACGAATAATTTGGAGTTTGAACAAAAACGAGCGCCTCGTTACGATGGGATTATGCAACGGGTCAAAAGCCCTTTWAATCCACATCAGGAGGTCGCTCTATCATRAAGTTTAAGGCACAAGACAAGCAAAATCAACTCATAGAAAACATTACCGTCCATCACTTGGTTATCGGCGTAGACATCGCCCAAGAATCCCATGTAGCCCGCGCTGTCAGCTTTCGTGGAATTGCTCTAGGAACTCCACTCGAGTTCGG
>NZ_JBFTLA010000048.1:0-618 GCF_056396205.1 Paenibacillus sp. 05T425 | reverse complement strand
AGGCCAAGCAGCTCGAAGACATGAAAGCGCTGTACCCGGACGCGGCCATTCTGGTGCACCCGGAGTCGCCGACCGCCGTGATCGAATTGGCCGATGCGGTGGGTTCCACCAGTCAGCTGATCGCTGCTGCGCAAAGCCTGCCGAACAAGACCCTGATCGTTGCCACCGACCGCGGCATCTTCTACAAGATGCAGCAGCTGTGCCCGGACAAGGTCTTTATCGAAGCGCCAACGGCCGGTAACGGCGCGGCTTGCCGCAGTTGCGCGCATTGCCCGTGGATGGCGATGAACACCCTTGAACGCACGCTGAAGAGCTTGAAGGAGGGGACCAACGAGATCTTCGTCGATCCGGCGTTGATTCCGCAGGCGATTCGGCCGTTGAAGCGCATGCTCGATTTCACGCAGGCGGCGCGGATGAAGCTGGCGGGTAACGCCTGATTCGTTGGCAGTGAGCCAAAAAAAACGCCCCGGGTTGATCGGGGCGTTTTTGCATCTGGAGGATTATTTGGTCTTCTTCGGAATCCGCACCAACTGGGTGTTGGAATAGATGTCGTGCCAGCTGCGCTTCTGCTTGTCGAACAGCGACCAGAAGAACCCCAGCCCGCGGCAAAACCAGGAC
>NZ_JBFTLA010000047.1:0-663 GCF_056396205.1 Paenibacillus sp. 05T425 | reverse complement strand
CACTGACCGATCCAGACAGCCGATCCATGATGACGCGCGGCACGGGAATTGTTGGCTATAACGTGCAGACAGCGGTCGACACGCAGCACCATTTGATCGTTGCGCATGAGGTGACCAACGTTGGTTCCGACCGCGATCAACTCAGCTCGATGGCTAAGCAAGCCCGCGAGGCGATGGCGTCAGAAACGTTGTCGGTAGTGGCGGACCGAGGTTACTTCAAAAGCGAACAAATCCTCGCTTGTCACGATGCCGGTATCACCGCCTATGTGCCCAAACCGATGACCTCTGGAGCCAAGGCTGACGGGCGTTTCAATAACGATGCCTTCATATATGACGCGGCAAAAAACGAATACATTTGCCCGGCTGGCGAGGCGCTGGTCTGGCACTACTCCTACGTTGAAAAAGGCCTGAATTTGCATCGTTACTGGAGTTCGAAATGCCGGGGCTGCGCGTTGAAATCGCAGTGCACCCCGAGCACGGAACGACGAATTCGACGCTGGGAGCATGAAGCTGTATTGGAGGAAATGCAGCTTAGGCTGAGCAAAGCACCGGAGATGATGCGCGTCCGAAAACGGACTGTTGAGCATCCCTTCGGGACGCTCAAACAATGGATGGGTGCAACGCACTTCCTGACACGAAAGCTGGCTGGGGTGAGCGCGGAGA
>NZ_JBFTLA010000046.1:0-667 GCF_056396205.1 Paenibacillus sp. 05T425 | reverse complement strand
CCACCAGGTACAAGTACCCGTGCTGCCGCTCGACTTGCATGTGTTAGGCCTGCCGCCAGCGTTCAATCTGAGCCATGATCAAACTCTTCAGTTCAAACATCTTTGGGTTTTTAAGAAACCCTAAACTTGGCTCAGCAATCGTTGGTTACATCTTTGATTTCTCGCGGAGTAACTTGTGATGCTGATAATCTTGTTGACTATCAGTCTGACYCCACAAGCACCCACACGAATTGCTTGATTCAGTTGTTAAAGAGCGGTTGGTYAAGAGCTTTCGTCTCAACCGAGGCGCGCATTCTACAGCAGCCTCTGTTGCTGTCAAGCGGTTATTTTCAGAAGYTTTCAAAGTTTCCTTTGCAACTTCAACCACTTGCGCTTCCGATCTCTCGTTAGCGGGAGGCGAATTCTACAGCGTTAGTCGCTGCTGTCAACACCTCTTTTTCTCCGCTTTCGACCGAGAAGATCGAACCGTCAATAAGGCGACAATACCCTGCCTTACCAACTCCTTCTGGCTTCGATGAACTGAAGCGTAACCGCTGTCGAAAACTGCGTAACTCGTTGTTTACCAAGGAGTTTTCCGTTTCGACTGCGCCGGAAGTGGGGCGAATTATAGACGTCCAGGATCTGCCGTCAACCTCTAATTTCACATTTCTGTCATATCGGTCAAAAC
>NZ_JBFTLA010000045.1:0-698 GCF_056396205.1 Paenibacillus sp. 05T425 | reverse complement strand
CGTGCATGGCGTGGGTTTGCTGTCTCGGCGTTACAATCTGCCTGTCTACCTCAGTCGYGGGACCTTGCGCGGGATGCGCAAACCGATTGAACCCGCAGGCCTTCTGGCTGGCGGCGAGCAACTGCAAATCGGCCATCTGAGCATCGGCGTCATTGCCGTGGCCCATGATGCACAGGAGCCGACGCAGTATTTTTTCAGCGACGGTCAGCGGCGTTTCGGCCTGTTGACCGACCTGGGCTCATACTGCAACAAGGTGCTGGACGGCTATCGGGACCTCGATGCGTTGATGATCGAGGCCAACCATTGCCGTGACATGCTGGCTCGCGGTCACTACCCGTACTTTCTCAAGCAACKGGTGGGCGGTGAATTGGGACATTTGAACAACCATCAGGCGGCATTCCTGGTGGCCGAGTTGGGCTGGCAAGGCCTGCAACACCTGGTCCTGGCCCATCTGAGCAGCAAGAACAACCTGCCGCAGCTGGCCCGGCAATGTTTTGTCGACACCCTCGGGTGCGACCCGGACTGGCTGCAACTAGCCGATCAAGATTCAGGGCTCGACTGGCGACACATCGCCTAGCCCACCTACTTAGCAAGCGGAGCCCATCATGGAAAAACGTGAAGAACTCTACCGCGGCAAAGCCAAATCGGTTTACAAGACCGACGACGCTGACCGCTTGATCCTGCTGTTTCGCAACGAC
>NZ_JBFTLA010000044.1:0-755 GCF_056396205.1 Paenibacillus sp. 05T425 | reverse complement strand
ATCGGAAGGTGCGGCTGGATCACCTCCTTTCTAAGGATATACCCGAACCCGATGAGGTTCGGATAGGAAGCATCGCTTCCAAAGCAGCAATACTCTCAGGCAGGTTTATTGCTCGCTCGTTGTCAGTTTTGAAAGACTAATCGTCTTTCGCAAGTGGAACAGAATATTCGTAGTGTGTTTTCTGAAGTTCATTCAGGAAGCGCGGTCAACCGAAAAACACTACCCGAGGGCCTTTAGCTCAGCTGGTTAGAGCGCACCCCTGATAAGGGTGAGGTCGGTGGTTCGAGTCCACTAAGGCCCACCACTATCGACTCTGAGAAGTCGGATCCCATTAYGGGGCCATAGCTCAGCTGGGAGAGCGCCTGCCTTGCAAGCAGGAGGTCAGCGGTTCGATCCCGCTTGGCTCCACCAACAACTTTTCCTTCGGGAAAATGTTGAACATTGCACTTTGAAAACTGGATAACGAAAGAAWAGAATTGCTGAAACATCCTTTAGCTGGATTGATTTATGTTAGCGAAAGGTGTTCGAGATTGTCTCGACATTTTTTCATTTGATTCTTACCTTTGCATCCTTATTGGATCAAAGGAATCAAATGAAAACGGCGAGCAAGCCGAATCACCTGAGCATTGGTTAAGCTATTAAGAGCGCACGGAGGATGCCTAGGCACCAGGAGCCGAAGAAGGACGTGGCGAACAACGATACCGCCTCGGGGAGCCGTAAGCAGGCTTTGATCCGGGGATTTCCGAATGGGGAAA
>NZ_JBFTLA010000043.1:0-1175 GCF_056396205.1 Paenibacillus sp. 05T425 | reverse complement strand
AGGCTGCTTTCTGCTTATCTAAAGAGATGTCTGGAGTAGATTTTTGTTAGACAAAGCACATCAAACACCAAACAGAAATAAAAGCTATAAAATATATGAACTAAAACAACAACACGATTGTGACACAAGCCATGTGTCGGACGACAAGAACATATATGCATATGAAACCGCGTAAATAGCGGTTTTTTTGTTTTAAGGATATAAGTTCTTGTCCAAACTCGAGGACAAGAACTTATATCCTTAACCGAAATGGACAAGAACTTGTATCCTTAGCCACAAGCCATTAGATGAAGGTACCCGCTGCTCCAAAGGGCTCATCGGCTTTTGTTATATTACACATGAGAGCTTTCGGTCAATCCGCTAACGGGAGGAAATAGCTCAACGACATGACGGCAACCGGCCACGCGATCGATTGCCATTGTTCGTTGTAGTAATGGGCAGATTACACTAATGAATACACTTCCCTTACCTGGACAGATTAATTTGTGATAGGTGAAATAAGTAAAGAGAGGGGAATTCTCTTGAAAGTTTTAATTTGCTTTGTAATCCTACTTTCAATGGTCGGAACGCAAACCACTATTTGTAATGCAATCGGTAAGAAGCCACTTGAGGACTCGAGGGAACTGCAACTTCAAGATATGCTGGTGTTACTTTTACTACCGCATATGCGAGAGAAGCTTGCTGAGGTATATTCAGATGTATTTTTAGTACCAGGATCACCAGATATTTATCCTTATTTTGTTGATGTAACACACACCGAAAGAGTCAATGGTTTCCGTGGTTTTGATTTTTTAATCAAACTTGATGTGCATCCAACAGTCGGACCTCATATCCCAGTCGGTGAAGATGTTTTTACATATCGGATCTCACCTGCTGGGGTTGAGCTAAATAATTTCGAAAATCTTATAGGACCGAATAAGTTCGATTTCCCTCCAAATTACCAAGATCTTTTGAAGTAATGGGTGCGAAAACATACAAGGAGCAGTTTGCATTACGGCAGCTGCTCCCTTTTTTTGTTAAGCTCCCTCGAAATGATTCAATTTCCTCACTCAGACTCATGAATTCGCAGGAGTTCATCCTGTAGTTAAATTGAAGAAAAGGATGATGGGAGAGCCGGTAGCTGGGAGATGGGGAAAAAGGCATGCGTAAATAAAGGGTGGATATAAAGGGTGGAT
>NZ_JBFTLA010000041.1:0-1345 GCF_056396205.1 Paenibacillus sp. 05T425 | reverse complement strand
GGTAGGGGGTCAGCCCCACCATAGATTTGGGAGTTATTGGTTAATCGTTAGATTGTGAATAGCGTCTCTCGAACATCTCAGTAAGCTTCTTTTTGACTTCCGGCATACCGAATCCGGGTATGATGCGTTCCGCATACATCTCGTTGTATTCAATACTTTGCAAGTAGACGACCTTCTCAGCCGCATCCATGTTCGTCAGGCTGTTCATGGGCTTGAGCCGCTTTCGGARTTCTTTKTTCATTCGCTCGATGGCATTCGAAGTGTGGATCGCCTTCTTAATCGCTTCCGGGTACTTGTAGAACGTTAGCAGGGTAGACAATTGACTCTCCCAGGACTTCATCTCTTTCGGGTAAAGCTTGCCCCACTTGTCTTTAACCGTGTCGAAAGCAGCGAGAGCCAAGTCGTGATCTTTCGCATTGTAGATCATCTTCAGATCGTTGATCACGTCAGTCTTATGCTCAACACGGATCTTAGGGAAAGTCGCCCGGACCTTGTGTACAATGCAGTGCTGCACGTCAGCTTTCGGATAGGTCTCCCGGAAAGCCTCATCCAATCCGGGAAGGCCGTCGAACACGCCGAGCAGCACTTCTTTGGCCCCTCGGCTGTAGAGATCTTTCAGCACCTCGCGCCACCCGTTAGAACTCTCCTGGCCACCGATGTAGAAACCGAGAATCTGGCGTCGTCCGTCTTCGTCGATACCCATAGCGAAGTAGATGACCTCTCCGCTCACCGTGCTGCGTTTCAACTTGATGTATAGCCCGTCTAAGTAAATGACGGAGTAACGTTTCTGAAGCGGCCGGGCTTGCCAATTTTTAATGTCCTCGAGTACGGTAGCGGTAATGTTGCTCACCGTGGTGGGGGAATAGTGGCTGCCAAACATGCTTTCAATGAAGCGAGCGACGTCGCGGGTGCCCATTCCACTTTTGTRCATTTGGATAACGGCTTCCTCCAGCCAGCCGTCACGGCGCTGATACGGTTCAAAGACTTGGGTTTGAAATAGGCCATTACGATCCCGTGGGACTGACAACTCCTCTATGTTCCCGTATTTCGTGTGAAGGGTGCGCTTGTAATAGCCATTGCGACTGTTGTGCCGGCCGGACTCGTCTGTTTCCATGAAGGCTGCGATCTCAGCACGCATAATGCGCTCAAGGTTGTCTTGTACAAACTGAGTAACAAGATTTTCAAATAGATTAGTGAGCATGTTTTCGGGTATATTAGTCATCGGTAGGGTCCTTTCTCTGGTGGCTTCAGCAACCCCGAGGATACCCTACTTTTTTGTTGTCCGACAAGGCTACAAATCTTGGTACACAAACAATTTTACGTCATCAAACAATTTTACGTCATC
>NZ_JBFTLA010000040.1:0-1445 GCF_056396205.1 Paenibacillus sp. 05T425 | reverse complement strand
TCTTACCGTAAGCAACTGCTTGCCTTCAAAGTATACGATACGAAAGCGACCCTCGATGGCAAGAGTGTTGTGATGCCTGCAGCGTCACTTTCMTATCAAGGAAGGACCTACGTGCCTCTCCGCTTCCTAGCGCAAGCGTTCGGCGCTAAAGTAGCATGGGACGATGCAATTGGCGGCGTCTCCGTACAATTTCCCGTTAACTAAAGGAGAGGTACAATGAAGCGTTTAATATCTGCAATAGCTTTCCTTCTAACATTGGCTTTGCTTCCACTAGAGAGTTCGACTGCGGCAGCAAGCGCAAAAACAACGATGATTACCTCATTGCCTCTCACCGGCATCATTGATATCTTTGATCGAGGCAACGCCGACCATTTTTACGCCTTGCATAGCGACGGTACGATTTGGATTGGTAACGGCAGCAAGCCCGCCGTAAGGGGGCCGCAGATTCCAGGAGCTGTTGAAATTTCTGGGAATCTCATTCTAACCTCGGCAGGCGAAGTATGGTCATGGGACGAAGCTGGCGGTACGCCTAAGCGAATTGCCGAATTGTCCGGCATTCGCAGCATAAGCTCCGGAGGCGGATTTACACCTATTAACTTGGCATTGAACGACAAAGGAGAGGTATATGCGTGGGGAAATACTTGCCTAACTTCTCTCATAAGACCCGACTTCCAGGGCAGCGGAGGACTATGTCAATCCGTTTTCCACAGGTGGCCAACTCCGACCGATGACGAGCAGGCGAGCATACCTAAATTCGCTATTGAGGGAGCAAAAGCGATTAAAGCATCCACGCAATATATTCTGATTCTAATGGCTGACGGCAAAACCATTAAGGCATACGGAAACACCGCAAATGTGACTTACAGTATGTATGAATATGTTTCCAATGAACCGATCGTAGACTTTGACGGCTATGACAAAGATTATATGGGCATGTCCACAATGTTTACCGCCATTCCGGATGAATTCAGTAAGTTTAAAGGTAACTATGTCCAGATAAGCCAAGGCTATGGAGGCAGCTATAAGCTTCTATTGCACAAAGACGGTACCGTATGGGGAAATACGATCTGGAATGACGATCCTATTAAGCGCATCACCCCGCTTAAGGACATCATTGAGGTTGCCGCTGTGGCCCTTAACAGCGGTACGGCCTTGGACAAATACGGAAAAGTATGGACATGGGGCGACCGCATCAATATTCCTCTTCTAGATACGACAGAGAAGATACAAACTAAAGTGAATGCGATACCGTTACAAAAGCAAATATCGCTCCGGATCAACGGCAAATTCATCGCATCCGATCCCGGCCCAATCCAGACGAACGGAACGACCTTCGTGCCGATACGCTCTTTATTCGAATCAATTGGCGCGAAGATCGGCTACAACAATGATAACATCACCGTCTCTTACCGTAAGCAACTGCTTGCCTTCAAAGTATACGATAC
>NZ_JBFTLA010000039.1:0-1581 GCF_056396205.1 Paenibacillus sp. 05T425 | reverse complement strand
TGTTACTCACCCGTCCGCCGCTAAGTTATCCCCGAAGGAATAACCCCGCTCGACTTGCATGTATTAGGCACGCCGCCAGCGTTCGTCCTGAGCCAGGATCAAACTCTCCATAAAGGTGTTTGACTTGCTCAAAAACTTTTTATTGCTTTAGTTTATGAAGCCGAAGCTTCTTAACTGGCAGTTTCGCTCGTTGTTCAGTTTTCAAAGAACAATCTTTTCTTTCGTGTCCGGCGTGTGTTTCTCTCGGCCGGAATTAGAATATATCATGTTTTCATATATAATTGCAAGTGTTTTTTCGAAAATAATATTTATATTTTATAAATTACCGTAAATTCACTTAATAAAACGTATTATAACTCACGAAAAAGCTCAACATTTTAAGAAATAAATAGAGACTAACCTGCTAAGTTTCAACAGGATTAGCCTCTATAATTATTAAATTTAGATCGTAATTGAACCCAACAACATTAACAAAAGAGAGTAACTCGCGATTGATGAAACAATATAGAGCGTACGACGTTCCCTCGTCACCTCGAACAACTCGATCGAAGCAGTTACCGTTAAGATCAGCGTGGATAATAACGTAATTATAAGCACGAATAGCGATAGCTTGATACTCAGAAGAGCTAATACTGCTGCGATCAGAAATCCAGCTCCGGCCATGTATTGGGCTCCACCAAGCTTAATGATTATGGTATTGAAGGAATGACGTTGACTTCCCTTCCAAATACCAATTGCGGAAAGTCCCACAAAAAGCGAGATGATCGAAAATAAGGACATAAGAAACATTTTTCCTACAATTGCAGTACTAATCCTTCCTGAATCCATGAGGCCACCAAAACCGCCAAATCCAAAAATGCTATTGAATAAATTTTGAAGCTTGGCCCCAATGATAAATGACCAAATAAGGAATCCAACTACAGAAGCTACAATACCAAGTATTCCGTATACTAGGTCCTTGTTAGGATTAAGAGAGAGGCTTTCTAATGGATTTTTGAGCAGCCTCATAATAAGACGACCGTCAATTGTTTTAATTGACTCACTGACATCATTCAATACGTTTCGTGATGCGGCAGAAGCTGCAGCGACAGGAGCAGATTTGGAATCTACGTTCGGATTATCAATGTTACTACTGACTTTTTCTTCTTGTGGTACAGACTCGTTTTTATTCAAATCCATCCCTAAACTCCTAATATCAGTTTATTAATTCCAATATTTTCTACTGTAACACGTTTCTTCTTATATTTCAGCATTCTTCGACTTTAACTACTATATACATTGTTTTAAACGTTCCAACCCATTCTCGAAGTAAAAGAAAACCACCCTTTGTGGGTGGCTTATTTAACTTTTGTGTTTAGCTAGTAAGATCGTAATATAATTTAGAATAGTCAAAACAAAAAAAGCCCTTGCTTAGCAAGAACTTGTTTGTAAAAAGTATGGTGCGCGTAGAGGGACTTGAACCCCCACGGTCGCCCGCCAGATCCTAAGTCTGGTGCGTCTGCCAATTCCGCCATACGCGCATGGGTAAAGTTTATACAAGGCATTGCGCCCTGAAAACTGGATACGAAAGATGTTGCTGCT
>NZ_JBFTLA010000038.1:0-1625 GCF_056396205.1 Paenibacillus sp. 05T425 | reverse complement strand
TTAAGCTCCCTCGAAATGATTCAATTTCCTCACTCAGACTCATGAATTCGCAGGAGTTCATCCTGTAGTTAAATTGAAGAAAAGGATGATGGGAGAGCCGGTAGCTGGGAGATGGGGAAAAAGGCATGCGTAAATAAAGGGTGGATAGGAATCACCCATATTGTTCCATTATGCGCACATCTCCACTTCTCCTTAGCGATTCTCGCTCCCATGTCTCAACGGGTCATAGCCCTTTCATTCCTTCGTCACGTCTTAACTAAGGGGTGGAGGTCGGTCTTTCTAACGGAACGGGTCATAGCCCTTTTGCGTAACGTATCCCGATACTCCGTGCTTCTTGTCATCCTGCGAATGCATGAGYTGATGAGGATTAATAGGTTTTATGCTGCTTGTGGGAATACCTTGATCGGTTCGTAAGCGGTCYTGTTTTTAGCCAAAGCGATTAGCATTCGGGCTACTTTACCCATTAATTTCATGATGGATTTCATCTTCTTCAGKTTCTTTTCCTCTACATTGTAACGATGTGAGGCTCGAATTTCTGGATTTGTCATAACCATACTCATCGTCATGAGATAAAGAAAATGACGTAAACGTGGCCGGCCTCGTTTGCTGAGCACCATCTTTCCTCGCCATTTTCCAGAACTAGCCTCAGCTAGATTTARCCCAGCATGACGAAGTAAAGCATTTCCGTGCGTATATCCGCTTAGATCWCCAGCCTCCCCGAGTACACCAGCTAGATTTGTTACATARACACCGCGTAYTTCAARAAGCTTCTGTGCATAAGGAATACGCTCAAGAATGAGGCGGAGCTCGTGCTCAATTTGTTCAAGCTGACGCGTTGCCAGGTCAAACTCTTCGAGTAATTGCCCAAGATGGAGCTTGTAAGCGTGGAGTGCTTGAGTGGTGCCCACACTGGATTTTGCAAGTGAAATGAGCAGTTCAGCACGTTTAACTCCAGCATGCCGCTTTACATATTGCTTCCARCCGCAAAGTACTTGTTCCGTAGTTAACTCACTGATCTCTTTCGGTAAAGGGAAGAGTCTTAGTGTTGCGATCGCACTAATGCAAGTAAGGATTTTAAAGACTTGACGAAGTTCAGGAAAGACAATGTCCACCCAGCGATGAATCTGATTAACGGCGGCGTTAAGGCGTTTAGTAACCGTTTCTCGGTTTGCCATTAGAATGCGAAGTTCCTCRAAAGCTTCTGGATGAAAACGAACGGGGGAGTAATACCCGTTTTTGACCATGTCTGCAATGACGAGTGCATCTTTATAGTCACTTTTAGAAGGTGTATTATCTCGGTTTTCTTTGTTCTTTTTGAMGAGATGAGGATTAACCAGAACGGGCTCAATGTCTTGATCGAGGAGCCAACGTGCAAGGCTAAACCAGTAGTGGCCAGTTGGCTCCATGCCAACTATGACGCTGCTAAGCTTGTAGGATTTGAGTAGATCCTGAATCCAATGTGCGAACAAATTGAATCCTTCACGATGGTTACCGAACTCGAGTGGAGTTCCTAGAGCAATTCCACGAAAGCTGACAGCGCGGGCTACATGGGATTCTTGGGCGATGTCTACGCCGATAACCAAGTGATGGACGGTAATGTTTTCTATGAGTTGATTTTGCTTGTC
>NZ_JBFTLA010000037.1:0-1673 GCF_056396205.1 Paenibacillus sp. 05T425 | reverse complement strand
TGAACTGCACCCCGTCAAGTAGACAGTACAAAAAATAAAGATCTATGAAGCGGCCTTAGCCCTAAATTCAAGGGGACTGAGGCCGTTTAGTTTTTTCTGCAATCGTTCGTAATTGTAAAAGTGGATGTAATCATCAATATCGTTCTTTAGCTGCTCAAAAGTTTGGTATTTATGTAAGTAGTACTTCTCACATTTCAACGTTCCCCAAAATGATTCCATTGGACCGTTATCAATACAACGTCCGACCCTGGACATGCTCTGCTTCAGCTTAGCCTTATCCAACATTCTCTTAAAACCCGAAGACGTGTACTGAAAGCCCCGGTCGCTATGAAGGAGCGCTTTGCTTCTTGGCGCTGCCTTTAGAGCCAACTTCAATGTTTTAAACACGAGCGGATTATTATTGGAATGTCCCAGTACATAAGAAACAATCGATTTATCATGAAGGTCGAGAATGGCGCTTAAATAGGCCTTYTGACCGTTGCCGTATTTAAATTCAGTGACATCCGTTAGCCACTTTTCGTTCGGTACTTCCGCTTGAAACGCACGGTTTAATACGTTCTCAGCTACGTGCTGCGGTATAGAACGTTCATATTTCTTTTTCTTCCTGCGAATGACGGACTGAATTCCTCTTATCTTCATCAGACGATACACGCGTTTGTGGTTAATCTGCTTCTCCGTTTGTCGACGCATATGCAGCGTTAATTGACGGTAGCCGAAGGTGCCTTCAACCTTTTCATATAACGTCATCATGACCGCCGTAAGCTCYTGGTTCTCCAACTGTCGTTGGCTAGGCTTGTGACTGAGCCACTTGTAGTAGCTTGACCTTGGAATCTCCGCAACCTTGCACAGTAGCTGTATGCTAAGCGCTTCTGCCTGCTGCACGGCTTGGATAGCGAGATAAATGTTTTCCTGTCGATGTCCGCTTAGCGACGCCTCCCTTGAAACTCCTGTAACTTTTTTAAGAAAGCATTCTCCGCCCGAAGCCGCTCAACCTCGTACTCCAGTTTCTTCATGGCGAGCTTTTGCTGATCGAYCTCAGATAACTCTTCAGGTGCCTTCGTGCGCCCTCTGCCGTCTMGCAAAGCGTTCTCGCCGTCTGCTTCGTACTTCTTTACCCATCCGTAAACTTGYTGATAAGAAACGTGATATTTCTCTACTGCTTTTTGATAGTTTCGATTTTGTGATAAGCAATACATTACAATGTCCATTCGTTCTTCCCAAGTCGTTGTCCGTCCCTTTGTCATAGCGGCTCCGCCCCCGTTCTTATACGGTCTTAGACCGCTATGACTATTATACTTCTTAATCCAGTTTCGGAGCTGTGTGCGGCTTGCCATACGGTACTTCCTTATAATTTCATTCTGTGAGTACTTTCCAGATAGATAATCTTGAACAGCCTGAAGTTTAAGTTCCACTGAGTAGCTCTTATTCTCTGCACGCCATGCTAACCCTTCGAATCCGTACAGTGCATAACGACGTCGCCATTCCTTCAACGTACTGACGTTAATGTTATATTTACAAGCGATCTCACTTCGTGATCCCCGTCCTGCTTCATACTCCTTCAGAATGGCTAATTTCTCTTCCCCGCAGTACTCATTTATTTGAGACATGAAAAAACTCCCCTTGATAAACAGGTTTTTATTATTTCACCTGTCTACCTAAAGGGGAGCATATCA
>NZ_JBFTLA010000036.1:0-2248 GCF_056396205.1 Paenibacillus sp. 05T425 | reverse complement strand
GTCCGGCACGAAGTTAGAAGAGGGTTCGGAGAGGCATTTCAGTTTCAATGAAGTAGTAGCAGCCGGACACATCCGCACCACCTAACCGCGTCGCGGCCGCCCTTCGGGCTTAAGGTGGTGGGACGTCGTGAATACAATAACGTTATATGAAATTACTTCGAAATATTAAACTGCTTAATAACAAACAACTATAGGAGTAATAAATATGTTTGAAAACTTTGATTTCAAACCCGGAATTGTTAAATTCAACTCTTATAAATTAAGTCCTGAAGATATGACTGATATTAAATGGTTAAGTGAAGATATGTTTCAGGTCGAATATCCAAATGGATACGTAGTTGATGTCGGCTGGTATGGCAGATTTTCAACTCTTAACGGCATATTTATTATTTATATTATCAAGAATACAGAATGGGGCAACCCAGTATTCAAAGAAGAATATCGATCAGTAACTGAATTGTATGAAGGAATGAAAATAGCAATTCATAAAGTAAACCAGTTAATAAAGCAATAAATAGATAGAATGTAAATCAAAGATGGCAGTAACTTCATATAACACCATATTCACGCATCGGGCATTCGCCCTCGCTCCGGCAGGAGTTAGGAGTGGATTCGGGAGGCATTTTCAGTATCAGGGGAGTAGAATCAACCGGACACACCCGCACCACCTAACCGCATCGCGGCCGGTCCCGTTGGGACCTTAAGGTGGTGGGGCGTCGTGAATACGAGAACGTTATGTGAAAGATGGGCAAATCCAATAAAAGCACTTTGAGGGGTTAATATGAAGCTTAAAGGGACAATTACGGAAGAAGCTTATAGGGAAGAGCTTCTTCGTTCTCATAATTACATTTTTAATTCAATTGAAGGGCAGTATCTTCATAGAACACTTTCGCAAGAATTTAAGAAAATTAAAACTGCTTATATTTTGTATTGGACTCCTGAACAAGGAGAAGATTTATTTACAATATTGGTTGATGGAAATACAGTTGCTTTTATAGAAATCGAAGAAATAATCAAAAAGAAATGGTTATTCAAGAAAATAAAAAATCATAAAATTACTAGTTTAAGTACTTGTTCAGTCAAGGATTTCACCAAAGGCTTAAGCAAAACAAATCAAATCAAATTAGAAGTAGCATTAGACTTAAGTAATAGAGAATTTGAACGTAAGAGATAATTGTAAGTAACTCAGGAAGGCCCATCCATCACATAACACCATATTCACGCATCGGGCATTCGCCCTCGGTCCGGCACGAAGTTAGAAGAGGAACCGACGAGGAATTTCAGTAGCAGTGAAGCTTAATCAACCGGACACATCCCACCACCTAACCGCATCGCGGCCGCCCTTCGGGCTTAAGGTGGTGGGACGTCGTGAATACAACAACGTTATGCGTAATTACTGCAGATCAGAAATACAAAAATCTCAAAATAAAGGTGATTCTATGTGGCCACTTGGACAATATGAAAGAATGGTTCATGAAATTAAGAGACGCGAGAATAACGATATACCAGTAACGTTTGGACTACTAGTTGCGGACTTCCATCAACATAGATGCAAAGAGTACATTTTAAATTACATAAATACTTTTAATTACAAATCAGATGAATATATTAATTTTTATTTGCCGGGATATTTGGAAGAAGACTTATATAATCAAAATGATAAAATAACAATAAATAAAATAGATTACTTCTTTAATAGAGACATATATCTAGATTTTCTTAGTAACATAGAATCAGATTTTGGAATAGATTTCCCATACAATCCAGTGCTTATTCTTATGGAATATAATAGGGGGAATTTTATTAAGTCAAAAAAGATAACAATTGAGCTAGATTCAAACGGATCTGATATTAAGCAAGTCGGTGAAATGTTCGAAGAAATTTTTAGAATAGCTAAAGAATTTGTTTCCATTGAAGATTTCTCAAATCTCTAATGGTATCTGAATTTAAGGCCGGTCTTTTAGATAAGATTGTTGAAGGAATTGACCTCAGTTACATAACAGTAATTTATAACAAAGCAAAAGAAGTTAGTAAATACAAGATCAAGAAAGCAAATTAACAAGTAAGGTGTAGAGAATTCAAGGTAGGCAGTAACTACGTATAACACCAGATTCACGCATCGGGCATTCGCCCTCGGTCCGGCACGAAGTTAGAAGAGGGTTCGGAGAGGCATTTCAGTTTCAATGAAGTAGTAGCAGCCGGACACATCCGCACCACCTAACCGCGTCGCGGCCGCCCTTCGGGCTTA
>NZ_JBFTLA010000035.1:0-2523 GCF_056396205.1 Paenibacillus sp. 05T425 | reverse complement strand
TTTAGGATAAGCCCTCGACCGATTAGTATTCGTCAGCTACACACATTGCTGTGCTTCCACCCCGAACCTATCAACCTCGTCGTCTTCAAGGGGTCTTACATACTGGGAAATCTCATCTTGAGGGGGGCTTCACGCTTAGATGCTTTCAGCGCTTATCCCGTCCGTACTTGGCTACCCAGCGGTGCTCCTGGCGGAACAACTGGTACACCAGCGGTACGTCCATCCCGGTCCTCTCGTACTAAGGACAGCTCCTCTCAAATTTCCTGCGCCCGCGACAGATAGGGACCGAACTGTCTCACGACGTTCTGAACCCAGCTCGCGTACCGCTTTAATGGGCGAACAGCCCAACCCTTGGGACCTACTTCAGCCCCAGGATGCGATGAGCCGACATCGAGGTGCCAAACCTCCCCGTCGATGTGGACTCTTGGGGGAGATAAGCCTGTTATCCCCAGGGTAGCTTTTATCCGTTGAGCGATGGCCCTTCCATTCGGTACCACCGGATCACTAAGCCCGACTTTCGTCCCTGCTCGACTTGTAGGTCTCGCAGTCAAGCTCCCTTATGCCTTTGCACTCTTCGAATGATTTCCAACCATTCTGAGGGAACCTTTGGGCGCCTCCGTTACATTTTAGGAGGCGACCGCCCCAGTCAAACTGCCCGCCTGACACGGTCCCTCTACCGGTTTCACGGTAGTAGGTTAGAACTCCGATACGATCAGGGTGGTATCCCAACGTCGCCTCCACACAAGCTGGCGCTCATGCTTCAATGGCTCCCACCTATCCTGTACAGATCGTACCAAAGTCCAATATCAAGCTGCAGTAAAGCTCCATGGGGTCTTTCCGTCTTGTCGCGGGTAACCTGCATCTTCACAGGTATTAAAATTTCACCGGATCTCTCGTTGAGACAGCGCCCAAGTCGTTACGCCATTCGTGCGGGTCAGAATTTACCTGACAAGGAATTTCGCTACCTTAGGACCGTTATAGTTACGGCCGCCGTTTACTGGGGCTTCGGTTCACAGCTTCGGGTTTAACCCCTAACCGCTCCCCTTAACCTTCCAGCACCGGGCAGGCGTCAGCCCGTATACTTCGCCTTACGGCTTCGCACAGACCTGTGTTTTTGCTAAACAGTCGCTTGGGCCTTTTCACTGCGGCCCCCTCGGGCTATTCACCCTACCGAGGCACCCCTTCTCCCGAAGTTACGGGGTCATTTTGCCGAGTTCCTTAACGAGAGTTCTTCCGCGCGCCTTAGCATGCTCTGCTCGCCTACCTGTGTCGGTTTGCGGTACGGGCACCTAGATCTCACTAGAGGCTTTTCTTGACAGCCGGAGTACATGACCTTCGCTACTGTAATTTTCGCTCCCCATCACAGCCCAGCCKAAYRRTTSGCGGATTTGCCTACSAAYYAGCCTCACTGCTTGGACGGACTATTCCATCAGTCCGCGTCACTGCCCTTCTGTGTCACCCCATTGCTCAAACAATCTTCGGTGGTACAGGAATTTCAACCTGTTGTCCTTCCACTACGCCTTTCGGCCTCGCGTTAGGTCCCGACTTACCCTGAGCGGACGAGCCTTCCTCAGGAACCCTTAGGCTTTCGGCGGACAAGATTCTCACTTGTCTTTTCGTTACTCATACCGGCATTCTCACTTGAATRCRSTCCACCAGTCCTCACGGTCTGACTTCAACCCGTATTCAACGCTCCCCTACCCAATGCAGCAAGCTGCAATGTCATAGCTTCGGTGGTGTGTTTAGCCCCGTTACATTTTCGGCGCAGAGTCACTCGACCAGTGAGCTATTACGCACTCTTTAAATGGTGGCTGCTTCTAAGCCAACATCCTGGTTGTCTTTGCAACTCCACATCCTTTCCCACTTAACACACACTTGGGGACCTTAGCTGATGATCTGGGCTGTTTCCCTCTTGACAATGGATCTTAGCACTCACTGTCTGACTCCCGGTAAGCATGTCTATGGCATTCGGAGTTTGACTGGACTTGGTAACCCTTGGCGGGCCCCGCACCCAATCAGTGCTCTACCTCCACGACACTCATAACCGAGGCTAGCCCTAAAGCTATTTCGGGGAGAACCAGCTATCTCCGAGTTCGATTGGAATTTCTCCGCTACCCCCACCTCATCCCCGAATTTTTCAACATTCGTGGGTTCGGGCCTCCAGTGCGTGTTACCGCACCTTCACCCTGGACAGGGGTAGATCACACGGTTTCGGGTCTACAACCACGTACTATGTCGCCCTATTCAGACTCGCTTTCGCTGCGGCTCCGTCTTTCCGACTTAACCTTGCACGTAATCGTAACTCGCCGGTTCATTCTACAAAAGGCACGCCATCACCCATTTAACGGGCTCTGACTTCTTGTAAGCGCACGGTTTCAGGTTCTTTTTCACTCCGCTTCCGCGGTGCTTTTCACCTTTCCCTCACGGTACTGCTTCACTATCGGTCACCAGGGAGTATTTAGCCTTGGCAGATGGTCCTGCCGGATTCCGACGGGGTTTCACGTGTCCCGCCGTACTCAGGAT
>NZ_JBFTLA010000034.1:0-3610 GCF_056396205.1 Paenibacillus sp. 05T425 | reverse complement strand
CCTATCCACCCTTTATTTACGCATGCCTTTTTCCCCATCTCCCAGCTACCGGCTCTCCCATCATCCTTTTCTTCAATTTAACTACAGGATGAACTCCTGCGAATTCATGAGTCTGAGTGAGGAAATTGAATCATTTCGAGGGAGCTTAATAGTGTGTCGCCTACAATAAATCAGCAATCGCTTTTTCAGTTTCAACTCTCAGATGATTCGGTGATTTGACCGCATAATTGATACTCGCTAATTCAAAAACATAAGCATCTTCTTTAGCATTATAATAACGCAGCATTTGCTTATTACCCAACCTTACTGATTTATTGTTTTTGAACTCCTTAGATAAGTCCCACTTACTTTTTGATAAAGTTATGGTAACCCCATTTGAGTACTTAATAGTAACTGAAGGATTTACAAATCCATCATCGTATTTTTCAACAGAATTTATCTCCCATTTATCCGGTAAAGAAGGAGTATGATCTACCATTAGCACCTCCCCAACTTTTTGTATTGAAATCGAAGTACTCTTATCGGATTCTTGAAAAATTGAACAACCTGAAATTATAAACAAGTTAAATATGAAAAAAACTAATACTTTATTCATGCCAGAATCATCTCCAACCAATAAACTTTCAACCTAGAATAAATAGACGTCGCTTATATACCATTTGTTGCGTTAACCTGCCCGTTAGTTTAATGAAAAAAGTGAGCAGGGCCGCGGCGGACTGCTCACTTTATGTTGTTGATCTATCGTTCCTCGTCGCAATGCGAGTCTAAACATTAATGACATTGATTTATATCTTAATTTATAAATCATGAAGTGCAGTTTGAATTACATTACCAAACTTCGAAAGTTTTTTTTCATTGCTGAAATAAATTACCAACACATTTTTTTGCTCATAATACCATGGAAATGCCGCTAATTTAGCGGTTTCGAGGTGCTGTTTAAACGTAGCAAGTCCATTCATACGAGCTTGTTCCGAATCGAAAATATAGATATAGATGTTCTCTAGCTTGGCCACATCTTCCAATGGGTTTCCTATCGTAAACGCATGCGGTTTCACATCGTTTAATACTGCAAATTCATCATCGAGTTGCCCAATAGAAAATAACTCGACACCCTGTGCTTTCAATGATTGGGTGACATCCTCCATTAATAAATTGTTTTCTTTTTCTTCAACATTTGTGTTTTCTGTAATCGGACTCTCGTTATCCATGCACCCTGTAATAATGAAGCACATTGCTAAAAGTGTTATCATAATTTTTTTCATAATTATCCCCCTCTACAACAGTTATGACGTTTGGCGATGGAGGTAAGTTGCAAATACAGAAAGAAGAATCTATTGTACTAAACTGCCATTTAGCTTAATGAAATTAGAGCAGCTGGCTGATCGCAATCTACTCCATGATGTATTCAACTAACGTCTCCCGTTAGTTCAATCCTAATAACTCCCAAGATATCGTGACTGGACACCAGTTACTCATTCCAAAATGGTTTCAATTTATATTCTAAATTCCTTTAAGTCCTCCCAAGCACGTAACTATTACCATTATTATCGAAAATGTTACGGTAACATATCCGCTTATTTTAAATCGTTTTATCATTGCTTTTGTTGCTCTCTTTTGATTTGTGAAACTTGATGTTGTTGAAATCATAAACTCAGTAAAAAGAATGTTTAGCAGACCAAACCCTCCAAATACAATCAAAAAAAATATACTCATAGTTATCCGATCTGACATTTAACTCCCTCCTAAATGTCATTCATGAGTGGAAACATCTATAGTGGTGGAACTTTCGTTCCCCTTCGTAACAATGTTTGCTTATTTTTTATCTCTTATCTCACGAAGAGTTTCTTCAATTTTATCCATTTTCCTTAACATCGAATATTGATTCCCAATCATGCCAGCCAGACCAATTACCAATACAATAACTATTAAAAGAACCATTCATACCTCCAGTGGTTTGATTACTTTTTTCTTATCTTATTGTAACATTTACCCAGATAAACTGCCCGTTACTTCAACGAACAACGGCAGCCAATTGTGGAGCCGGCTGCCGTAACGTCCTGTTGTGCTTTAGTTCCTCATTACTTCAATATGAAACCTTGTATTGAAACAAATATAACAAAAAAAGAAGCAATAATGCTCATATAACCTAAAAATCTCTTATCTTTCTTTTGCAACTCTTCTAATCCTGCCACCATCATAAATAATGCTAGAAATAACATTAAATACGGCATCAATTCAAATTTCTTATTCAGAAGGCTATAACTTGAAATTCCGATAACGATTATCGCTAAAATAATTCTACTTTTCTTTATCACCCATATTCCCTCCCATGGGGCAGCATCGCATTACAGATGATTTTACCATAAATTCCATTTAAGAGTTCTAAACAATCCTGCCTGTTAACGTAATGAAGCTGCCGGTCAGCACCGACAGCTTCATGTTCGTCGCTTATTCAACTAACGTTCCCAGCTAGCGTAAACAATTATTTGCTTGGGGTAATTGATATAGGTATTTCAATATAATCAGGACCAAGAATCTTATTACCATTTTTCTCATCGGAGCCGACGGCAACTAATATGCTGAATTTCTCCGATCGATTTAATGCTTTTTTAGGCATTAAGTCAATTACAACAAATCCTGTACCGCCTCCCGTGGAGATAAAATTGTGCGCTCTTCCAACTTCTACTATACCACTCCATTTATAGTTCTTTTCCGTAGGAGTCCATGTCGAAACATAATCCGAAAGTTTAATTTTAGATTTGTTTTCGGGATAACTGCTTTGTATATTGGATATATACCATTTGTCAGGGATATAGAAACCAATGCCACCCCAATCTTTAGGGTCGATCTTTATTGATGCAACAATTTGTATATGTTCAGCCACATCTTTATCACTTTTGATAAATAACGTTCCTTTTACCGATGTCTGCAATTCTGTAGATTCGGAATTCACGCTAAAGCTTTTGACTTGAACTACTTTTTCGTTGACTGCTGTATTATGATTAGATTTTTCTTGCTTTGAGTAATGCTTAAAAAAATAAACCGACAAAACAGTAATTAATACAGCAAAAAAGATGTAACTAACTTTTCTATTCATATCGACTCCCTCTAACCTTATTAGAATCACCGAGCATTGCTTCCCCCAATAATAAACCTAAAACAACAATGTATTCGATTTCTGTTTTTCTAATTACTAATACTACAATTTTGTTCAACTATCCTGCCAGTTACTTCAACGAACAACGGCAGCCAATTGTAAAGCCGGCTGCCGTAACGTCCTGTTGAGCTATAGTTCTCCGTTTAGTTCAATGGTTGAAGTCCTTTTAATAAATTCGCCATTAATTTGTTAGCTAAACGTAACGCCTCCGTTCGGTCCTTCGCTGGGGCTGTAAGCATCAGACCGTCTTTACCACTCCAATAACTAGACTTACCATCTTGTTGTTGTTCAAAAAGTGTAAGAGTAATTTGACGAAAACCATCATCGGCATATAACGTTCCCAACGAAAAACTCTTTCCTATGGTCCCGTCTTCATACCAATGGTACATTAGCAGAAAACCTTCTCCCTTTCGAGCGATGAACGTGCGATTCGACAGTTGTTCCTTCGGTACA
>NZ_JBFTLA010000033.1:0-4461 GCF_056396205.1 Paenibacillus sp. 05T425 | reverse complement strand
ACGCATTAATCGGCCCTTCGAGCTGTTCCGCTAATCGACGTACATCCGACATCTTGGACAGATCTGCATAGAGGTAGCCCGCCCCCAGCTCGGCGGCAATCTTCTCGCCTTGGGTTCGATTACGACCGACGATCGTTACCTCCCAACCGTGTTCCGCGGCAAAGCGCGCCGTCCCGTAACCGATTCCGCTTGTTCCTCCTGTAATTACGATTCGCATAACAACCCTCCATTAGTTAGGATCCTAGCTATAAAACAAATGTTTTTCATCTTCGTCCTTATACACGCACCATTGCACTCACCTCCTCTCGAATTGCTAGGATGCTAGCTATTAGTGAAGGCTAAAAGCCCTTATTAATAATATTCCTTATCCCCTAGATTCTTGGCCACTCGTTGCAGCCACTGTCCCAGCAAATCTCTCTCGGCTTGCGTGAACCCTTTAAGCATCTCGTTCTCGAATTGCAGAATAAGATCAACCAGCTTACCGAACACCTCGTTGCCCTTCTGCGTAAGTGTCACAACGTTAGCCCTTCCGTCTGTATGGCTAGGCTTACGGGAGATGTATGACCGAGCCTCCAGCTTATCTAATATTCCGGTCAACGTCGCGGATGTAATACCGCTATGATGCTGGAGCTTCTGCTGCTCCAACCCTCCGGATTGGGCCAAATAACCCAGGATCTCGAATTGCGAAGTCGTCAGATTGAATGTGCTTAACCGCACGTCAAGCTCTTTGCGCATAATAATATAGGTTCTTTTCAAATATAGGACGGATTGAGACATGCGTTACGGCTCCATTCTGAGATCGTGTTAATATAATTAGCATCCTAATTATATATCAGAAATTTCCAGAGTGTCAACCGACCTCGCTTCATAAGCCAGCTTAACGGCAATCGAACCGATGGATTAACGTGCGCGCTGCAAATCTGGTGTAAGTGATTGCAAATTGATGAAGACATAAATATTACATCGCGAGGACGCATGAGCCATTTGGCGACAAATAACGGGCCAACTCTCCGTACCGGATGCCGCCCTCCACCGTGACGGCCCCTCGCGAGGGGTCAAGCCCCAATACTTGATTCATCTTATTCAGCGATACCAGACTGCCGGACGTATCTGCAATGCTGTTGAACGAGTGGCGCGAACCAAGCGCTCTCACTTTATGGCGTTTCGCCACCCATTCCTGGAGCTCTCCATGCGCTCCGGCTCGAATAGCTCCGATGCGCTATCGCCATGTCCCAATTGTCCTTAGTTTTGGCCATACGCAGTATTGCCGCCGCCAAACTCCTTTACAAGGCTGCGTTCTTTGGGCTTATGCAATTAAAGCAACTTAATCAGCTCTTCCAGCTCATCAACCAATACTTTTGCAAGTTCAAAATCATTATCTTTTAACGCCAACTCTATTTTCATTTCAACTGATCTTTTATTTTGTTCAGCTTCTAGATAGTCCTTATCAAAATGACTAGCATAAATCATCTGCCTAAATTTTCGAATACTCATTTTTCTAATCGACTTATCCTCAATGATTAGAACATAATCCATACCATTTACCACAGAATAGAAATCATGAGAAATCATAAGAATCGCGCCTTTATAATTCTGAATAGCTTTCTCCAGTGCTAGCTGAGAGTAGATGTCTAAATGGCTTGTCGGTTCATCAAGAAGCAATACGTTTGCTTTACTGGCAGCGGCTTTAGCCAATTGAAGCATATTTTTTTCTCCACCCGATAATGATTTTATCTTTTGATTAACGATTTCGCCTTCAAAACCATAGCTTGAAATATAAGATCTAACTTCATCATACGTTTGAAACCCAGCATCGATGAATTCTTCTAGTATTGTATTAGATTCCTTTAGCACTTCGCCTTGATATTGAGATAAATAAGCTACTTTAACATCAGCATTTATTTCAATTGAATCATCATTATTTTTAAAGATATCTCGGAGTAAAGTCGTTTTTCCCGTACCGTTTGAACCAATAATGGCTACTTTATCCGTAGATTTTATCTCAAAGCTAACATTGTCTAACAGCAACTCATCAAAGGCAGCGCTATAATTATGGACATGTACAACAATGGTGTCTTCCATTTCATTATCGATACCAAAATTAATATTCGGTTGCTTAATATCAACGAACGGTGCTTTAATTCTACGCGCTTCCAATCTTTCTTGAAACTTGACTCTGGCTTTTAAAGCTTTGCCTCTAGAAGCTTCTGAATTATAGGTTGCGATAACTCTAAGATTAGCGATTATGTTCTCGTTTCTCTCCAATTCTTCATCCTCGGCGATTTTGAGTTCTTGCAACTCAACTTTAGTCTGAAGCAAGGAGAAGGTATAATCCATATATCGCCCCTCGAACTCTTGGATCTCAGTGTTTTCAAGATGTATAATTTTGTTGAAACAATGATTCAATAGATATCGGTTATGCGTAACAACTAGCAATATGCCTTTGTGGGAATTAATCAGGTTCTTAAGCGCATTTAAGTTTTCAAAGTCTAAAAATACATCCGGTTCGTCCATAATCATTAAGTCTGGACTACTAAGCATTTCCTTCATCACTTGAATAAGCTTGAATTCCCCACCGCTCAGGTCGGAAACCCTAAGATCTTTAAGCTTCATCAGGTTTGCTAGATTAAGTTTCTTATTCATGTTGCTTTCAAAATCTTCCCCACCAATTGAATCAAATGCGTCTAAAGCTAATTGATATTTCTCTAATAAGGAATCAATATCCGATGATGTTTCCATCTCCGTACAAATAGCGGTTATTTCATTTTGTATCTTAATAAATGGTTCCCCTATATATTCATAAACGGTTGTTTCTTTCGTTCTGTCGAATTGTGGAAACTGACTTACGAGGCCAATCCTGCAAGTCGGGTCTATTTCTAACTTACCCTCGAACAAATATCTTTCTGGATCCATTAATATATCTATTAATGTACTTTTACCATTGCCGCTTGTTCCTATAAAAGCGCAATGTTGCGCCTCTTCAAGCGTAAATGAAATGTTTTTATATAATTCCTTTTGCGGAAATGAGAAGGATAAATTATCAACTTTTATCATAGTATTTCCTTTCTTTATAACTAAAATAGCGACTATTATTAGATGTGATGCGCATACCATAGGTTATGAGTTTACCGTTGTTAGAGTAACACTGTTCACAACCAACTTCAATCAATTTGTATCCCATTCCTAGGTGGTCATCGTACCATGCTACTTTGAAAAGTATTATACGCATTTGTAAGAAAAGTCATTCAGTTACACGCTATGGCAGGTCTCTTAACCCTCCTAAAAGTTGACTTCGTGTTAACTTCTCTGTCAAAAAAAATACATCGCCGTGGCGCATAGGCCACTTGGCAATGTATTTTTGAACTACCGAAACTTGATTCCCTCAAACCTAATCCAATCACTCCAGCTCGATTCCATGCCAGCCACCTCGTCTATACGGTCATCCTCATGGACGAGATGCCGGAATGCAGAAGTAAGACTGTCCACGAATTTTAAATGAATCGTTCCATGCCGCTCGACTTGTCTAGCTGCCGCGGTCTCTTTGACGGCTTCGGGCAGCACGACAACAACCCACCGCAGATACGAATGTTGGAGGATCGGCAGAGCTTTCAACATCGAATCCAGAGTGGCGACCGTCCTTTCGGCGATAATCCGATTATCAATCAGAAGGTGAAAGGGCTGCGTCGCCTCTTGCAAAGCCATGTGCGCATCCGCAGCGATATCACGGAAATCCTCCATCGTTACCACCGGTTCAAAATGCGTCAACGCCAAAATATGATTTTGCACCAGCCACCCTGCTTTATAGCGCATGCTCAACTCCCCCTTTGTTATGTGGTCAAATATATTGTCGACTGTATACCCACAGCGCCTCGGCTTCTTGGCCTGCGGGCAAAGAAACGCGGAAACGCATAGGGCGATCCTGCTTCCAATGCACCCCCGAATGCTTCTCCAAGATTAGCCGACCCAGATAAGCGCTGCCTTTGGCTATCGGCTGGCCGAACATTCGAGACAACAATCGGAACAGCAACGGCGCCTCTTGAAACAAATTCGTTCGAACCATTCCCGGATAGCAGGTATGCACGCGCAACTGCGGATATCGCTTGGCGAGCTCGGAAGCATAGAGATCGACCGCAAGCGCTGCCTTCATCGCGGATAATAGACCGGCTTGAGGTTCAGCCCAAGAGGTCGAAGCATTCTTGTGGACGCCGTTACCTCCTACCATAACGATGCATCCGTCAGGTACGATCTTGTTCTGCTGAAGAAGCATCTCCGACAACGCGAATTTACTCAAATAGTTTGTTGCGAAGGTCGCCTCCAACCCTTCATTGGTCAGCCGTGCCTCTTTGTCGGTAGATATTCCTCCCGCACACAGCGCCAACGCATTAATCGGCCCTTCGAGCTGTTCCGCTAATCGACGTACATCCGACATCTTGGACAGATCTGCATAGAGGTAGCCCGCCC
>NZ_JBFTLA010000032.1:0-16105 GCF_056396205.1 Paenibacillus sp. 05T425 | reverse complement strand
TAGGCACGCCGCCAGCGTTCGTCCTGAGCCAGGATCAAACTCTCCATAAAGGTAGTTCGACTTGCTCATTACTTTGTATTGCTTTAGTTAGAAGCCGAAGCTTCTTAACTGGCAGTTTCGCTCGTTGTTCAGTTTTCAAAGAACAATCTTTTCTTTCGTGTCCGGCGTGTGTTTCTCTCGGCCGGAATTAGAATATACCATGATTATATATAAGAGTGCAAGCATTATTTTAAATTTGTTTTATATATTTTATGAATACATTCATTTATTTAATTAATAGTCGATTTATTCCTCTCAAAAGAACAGGCCGTTCCTTAGTCACTCTTGAACTAAAGAACAGCCATTCAACTACGCCTGTCCTGCTTCCAGCTCGCGCAGCCGCTCATCATACTGCCCCAACAGCTTGTACAAATTACGGTTGCTCTCGGATAAGCCACCCTTCCGGTTGCGCTGCAGCCAAAGCCGGTTAAACTCCTCAATAATCAAAGCAAGATCAGCCTTCAGCTTCCGCAGCCACTGTCCTTCCGCCTCGCTATCCGGCAGCTCAATGCGGTAAATATAACGATGAAGACCTGAGCCATGCGCGATGAGACGGATCGCATTCGCCAATTCGGCGACGACCGTATCCGCATCCACGATCTGAAGCTGTACCCGCCCAAGCTCTTTTTCGCGCTGCTTGATCCACTCCTGCATCTCGTTGTAGCGGTAATCTAGCTTGAACGGTGTGCCGCTGCCTCCGATCTCTACCAGCAGCTTGACCAATACAGCCGTATCCGACTCCAGCTTCTCTCTGGTAGACAAACCGCGATTGAGCAAATAGCTCATATACGTCATATTTTCCAACGTGCTTTGCTCCAGATGGTAATAGCGTCCAAGCTCCAATAGCAGCTTTCCGATGCCGCCGCTGCGATCGCGCAAGATACATTCTGATACGTATTGCTCCACCTGCTCCATCGTCCCGACATTGGCGTCAACTTGCCAGCTTGCTCMTGCAGCATATACATAACCCGGATAACTGGCAGCCATCGGCTGCCAGTGGCCGGAATCGCCCCAATCCGTTACGACAAAACCGCCGGCTCCGTACGTTTTACCGTTAATTGCCGCATCGGATACGTTGGCAATCATATTATCCGCTCTGCCCGTAATCGCCGACCAGGAGCTAGTGCCGGGACATACATAGAAAGGCACGCCATTTTCCTTGAAAAGCTTGCAATGAGGCTCGAACGTCTTCTGTCCCTCATAATTCCAATCCAACACCGTTACATCTTTCGGAAGCAGCGGAATGATTTCTTCATGCTTCGTTATAATATCTCCCCACATCAGGGTACGCTTGCCGTAGCTGCGGACGATGTCGAATACCTGCTCCGCATATTCCAAATACAGCTTGCCTATTCCGATCTCATCGGCTCTTGCTTTGCTTTGTCCCGCTCCAAGACCGAATGGCTCATCCAGATTAATATTTACGTAGTCCGAAGAGAAGTGAGGCAGCAGATCGCTGAACATTGTCTTCACCAAATCGATCGACCGCTTATCCGTCGGATTCAACGTAACCGGCGGCAGCTTGATGGCGATTGGCGTTTGTTGCCCCCCAGGATGCTCCGCCAGTTCAGCAAAGGCAGGTTTGGCTAGCCAAGGCCCCATATGTCCAAGACAGTTCTGATTCGGAACGAGATCGATAAATTTCCCCTTCGCATAAGCATCCAATTCCCGAAATTCCGCCGCGCTGATCGGCGTCGCGTCCGGGAACGAGTCCCTATATGCTTCATAATCAAAGCTGAAGCCTTCCATATACAGCTGCAAATGATTAAGCTTCAGCTCGGACATCCGATCAATCAAAGACAGTATAGTATCTAAATTAGGAATTTTATTTCGCCCAATATCGAGCATAAGTCCGCGCACGGGGAAATCCGGTTCATCCTCGATTCGGAAGTGATTCCAGGCCAGTCCTTGTCGAGCCATCAATTGCTCCAGCGATACAAGTGCATAGTGCAAGCCTTCCACTTCGTTAAAAGAAAGCTGCAACCCTTCACCATTCCACTCGATCACATAGCCCTGCGGATGCAGCTCTTCGGTGCGGCCGAGCCGCACTTCCGTCGCCGTCGACGCTTCCTTCGCACCCGCACCTGCATTCACTGCTGCCGTCTCCAGCCGCTCTTTCATGCGCAATGCTCCCGCTGCTGACTCAGCTTCTGCGCCTAAGCAGCTTACCGAGAAGTTGGCCGAAAGCGCCGAGCTCCCTTCGAGTCTCTCCGCCTTGCGAGGCTGCGGATAGAGTAGTAGTGTATCTTTCATGTAAGCATCCCCTTCCTGTTCAGTCCTTATTTAACTCTACTAACACTTGCGCCAGCATTTCTTCCGTAAACTTGCCTCCGCTGAAGGAAAGCAGACCGCGCAGCGGCATATGCTCCATAAAAGCTCTAAGCATCTCCTTATGCTCCTCGCCAATCGAGGCGGCGAACGGCAGCATCCCGATAAGCTGCTGAACGAAGGCCGCCCCCTTCTCCGTCTTCGATAGATCGGACACCGTCGAATTGCGGTGGAACACGGTTGTCCGCACGGCCGTAGATACAACGGTTACTCGTTCGGAGATAACCATTTCCTGCGACGACTTGCCGACCGCTATATCAAACGAGCCCGTCTCGACCGCCCAATCGCCAGCCTCCTCATCGAAGTAAGCGAAGCTTCGTTTGTCCAGCGTGAACAAGACCGTCTTCTCCTCGCCGGGAGCGAGTTCTATCTTATCGAAGCCTTTCAGCTCCTTGTCGGGACGTATCACGCTGCTTTCGACATCACTGACGTAGAGCTGCACAATCTCCTTGCCTGGTCTGCTGCCCGTATTGCGCACTTTTACGGATACGGTCAGTGTTTCCGTATCGTTAAGCTCCCGTTTATTGACCAATAACTCCGAGTATTCGAACGTTGTGTAGCTTAAGCCATAGCCAAAGGGGAACAAAGGCGGCAGCTTTTTCTTGTCGTAATAACGATATCCGACAAATAGTCCCTCTCTGTATTCCACCTTATCTCCTTCACCAGGGAAGAAGAGGTAGGATGGGTTATCGCTTAGCTGAACAGGGAAGGTTTCTGCCAGCTTGCCGGACGGATTCGCGTCGCCGAACAGCAGATCGGCGATTGCGCCGCCAAGCGCTTGGCCTCCCAAGTAAGCTTCAAGCACCGCTTTGGCGCTGCCGAGCCAAGGCATCTCGATCGGAGCGCCATTGCTTAACACGATAACCAGATTCGGCTGCACGGCGGCAATCGATTCGATTAGTGCCACCTGATTCGCGGGCATACGCAGATGCTTGCGGTCGAAGCCCTCCGACTCGTAACGCTTCGGCAATCCTGCGAATAACACGGCAACATCGGCTGCCTTTGCCTGCTCCACCGCTTCCCGCGCCAACGCTTCATTCACATCGTCGCCGTCAAGCTCATAGCCTTGAGCGTATGCGAGTATCGCCCCGGCGCCTGCCGACCGCGTCAATTCCTCGTTGATGTCTTCCAAGCGAGTCGGATTAATCTGCGAGCTTCCGCTTCCTTGGTAGCGTGGCTCTTTGGCGAGCGCGCCGATCACTGCGAGCTTGCCGCTTCGCTTCAGTGGCAGAATGCCGTCTTCATTCTTCAGCAGCACCATGCTCTCTCTGGCAACCTCGCGCGCCAGCTGATGATGGGCTTCCGGATCGAAGACTGCGTCCGGCTTGCGGCTGTCCACCGCTTGGAAAACCACTTTCAACAAACGCTCTACGGCGGCATCCAGCTTCTCGACCGGCAGACTGCCGTTATTGACCGCGTCTATAATGGCACGATCGCCTTCGCCATAGCTGGAGGGCATCTCCAGCTCCATGCCGGCAGCCAGCCCCTTCACGCGATCGTTCACGGCGCCCCAATCGGACACCACAAACCCTTCATGCCCCCATTCATCCTTCAAAATGCGCGTCAGAAGCGTCTCGTTCTCTGCGGCGAATTCGCCGTTCACTTTGTTGTACGAGCACATAACCGTCCATGGCTGCGCCTTCTTCACTGCGCCTTCGAAGCTGGCCAGATAGATTTCACGAAGCGTGCGTTCGTCGATGATCGAGTCGGACGTCATCCGTCGATGCTCTTGATTGTTCGCCGCGAAATGTTTGAGCGACGTCCCTACGCCTTCGCTCTGCACGCCTTTAATGTGATGGGCAGCCATCTCGGTGGAAAGATAAGGGTCCTCGGAGAAATATTCAAAGTTGCGGCCGCAAAGCGGGGAACGCTTAATGTTCGCGCCCGGTCCCAGCAGCACGGCGACATTCTCCGCTTGGCATTCCGTTCCCAGCGCGCGCCCCATCCGCTCGATCAAGTCGCGATTCCACGAGCTTGCCACCCCCGCGGCAGACGGAAAACAGGTTGAAGGAACACTGTCGAACAAGCCCAAATGATCGGCCGAAGCCCGTTGCTTACGCAGCCCGTGCGGTCCATCCGTGACCATAATAGACGGGATGCCAAGTCTCTCGATTCCTTTCGTATGCCATGTATCCAATCCGGAACATAGCCCCGCTTTTTCCTCCAGCGTCATCTGTCCGATCAGCGCTTTGATCTCTCGTTGCTTACTCATGTCCGCTTCCTCCCTCTCCTACCTGGATCTGCATGACTGCCGTCCATTCGAACTTCGCCGACCAAGCCGTCCGGCTGCTTGAGCCCACATGAACGATAAACTCGCCCGGCTCTGCCGCATAACCCACGGCTGGTGACCAGAATGCCAAATCCCGCTCCCCGATCTCGAATGCGACATCCAGACTGGCTCCCGGCTCCAGCCATACTTTGCGGAAACCCTTCAGCTCCAAGACCGGACGCACGATGCTGCCGTGCAAGTCTTGAATATAAAGCTGCACCGTTTCCTCTCCCGCCGCTTCGCCTATATTCGTAACGGTCATAGAAACCGTCAGCTTCTCATCGCCCTCTATCTTGTTTCGATTGAGCTTCCCGTTCGAAAAGTCGAAGCTCGTATAGCTAAGACCGTAACCAAACGGATATAGAGGCTCGTTCGGCCCATCCAAATATTTAGAAATATATTTACTATTTCGATTTTCTGCCGTAAGCGGTCTTCCTGTATGAAAATGATTGTAGTATACCGGGATTTGCCCTTGATGCGCCGGGAAGCTCATCGTCAGCTTACCGGATGGATTGTATCCGCCCGTTAGAACGTCGGCAACGGCATTCCCTGCCTGCGAGCCGAGGAACCAGGTTTCCACTATCGCGCTCACGTTGTTCTCGAACCAATCCAGGACAAGCGGACGGCCGTTCGTCAGCACGAGCACGACCGGCTTGCCGAGCTCTACGATCGCTTCGGCCAATCGTTGCTGCGCTTCGGGAAGCATAAGGCTCAGACGGGAAGCTGCTTCTCCGGACATATCGCTATTCTCGCCAAGCGCCAGAATAACGAGCTCCGCCTGCGATGCCTGGGCCAGTGCTTCTTCAATTCCGCCTTGAATCGATTCATTAACGCCGCTGCCTTGCGCATAGAGCAGACGGTTCTCCGGTATATCCCTGTTCAGCAGCCCTTCATACAACGTAACCGTCTCATGGCTGAAGCGCGAGAACTGCCATGGGCCAAGCAGATCCCTGCTGTCCGCGAACGGTCCGATCAGCGCGATTCGCCCGCTTTCCTTGGCAAGCGGCAGCACGCCGTCGTTTTTCAGCAGCACGATCGACTTGCGGGCAAGCTCCAAGCTAGCCTGCAGATGGCTCTCGTGGAAATGATAGTCGCGCTCCTTCTCAGGACGAATATACCGGAATGGATCATCCATCAGTCCAAGCTTATATTTAAGAATCAAAATGCGGCGAACCGCATCGTCAATCAACGACTCCGCAACTTTTCCTTCCCGCACCAGCTTTGGCAAGTTCTCGTAGGAGCGAGTAGCCATTTCAATGTCCATCGTAGCCCTAACCGCTTTTTGCGCGGCTTCCTCCACATCCTTGGCATGGCCATGGGCTACGATCTCATCGACCGCTCCATAATCCGAGATAAGAACGCCGTCAAAGCCAAGCTCCTCGCGCAGCAGCCCCTTAAGCAGCGGCTCGTTCGCCGCTACCGGCACGCCCTGATAAATATTGAAGGCATTCATGACCGATGCCGCGCCAGCCTCGATGCCGGCTTGGAACGGCGGCAAAAACACGTTCCTAAGCGCGGCTTCCGACAGATCGACCGTATTGTAATCCCGACCGCCCTCGGCTGCGCCGTAACCGATAAAATGCTTCAAGCAGGCGACGATAGTCTCCTCGCCGAACAGCGAATCGCCCTGAAATCCTTCTACCTGCGCTTTCGCAATGAGTGCTCCCAGATAAGGGTCTTCGCCGGCGCCCTCTACGACGCGTCCCYACCTCGGGTCGCGGCCGATATCGATCATCGGTCCGTGGTTATACATCGTACCGGAAGCGCTGGCCTCCTTCGCCGCAATCTCGCAGGCTACTTTAATGGCGTCCATATCCCAGCTGCAAGACCATGCCAGCGGTACGGGAAAGATCGTCTGCGAGCCGTGGATAATATCGCCGTTGAACAGCAGCGGAATGCCATGCGGCGATTGCTCGACGGCAATCTTCTGCAACTGGAACACGCGGCTAACGTCGAACGCGCCCAGCACCGAGCCCGCTCTTCCTTCCGCGATCAGCTTCTCCGGCGGATCGCTGGCAACCGAGTTGCCGAACGAGAAGTTCGACGCCAGCACTTGGAACATCTGACCGACCTTCTCTTCCAAAGACATGCGCCTCAGCAATGAATCTGCCGCGGATCGAATGTCCTCATCCGTACGTTCTTGAACGCCGATCTTCCGATACGGGCGGATTTCCTCGATCAACGCTTCGGACAGGAAAGGTCCGCGTCCGCTTTCTCCTTGCAACGGCAGCACCCCGAGGCCTGGAATATCGATGCTGCCTTCGAAATTTTCCTCGTGGAAGTCAAGCTGGACAACGATCTCTTTGCCCGGCATCCAGAACGCCGATGCCGTTCCTCTTAATTGATTGCCTTCGACAACAAGCGAATCTATCTTAATCGGTATCGACAGCGGTTCCGTCGCTATATCGAGCGTATATGTCGCTTTCTTCGAAACTTTGAATTGCATTTTCATTTGCATTGAAGGCGTAGCAACAATCGCATGCCATAATCCAATCATTTTGCAACCTCCCCAGTACGAGTCTTGATTAGCCTTTGACTGCGCCGATCGTCAACCCTTTGATAAAGTATTTTTGGAAAAAAGGATACGCGATCAATACCGGCACAATGCCGATGACCGCTATGGCCATACGGAACGTTTCGCTAGGCAATTGCTTGATGATGCTGCCCGTCCCCATATTGCTATTGCTCGTCAGAAACTCGATGTCGCTCATAATCCGATTGAGCACATTTTGCAGATTGAACAGGGTGGAATCCGTAATGAACACGAGACCGTTATTCCAGTCATTCCAATAAGCAAGCGCTTGGAACAGTCCGATTGTAGCCATAATCGGCAGCGACAGCTGCAGTACGATACGGTAATAGATCGTAAATTCGCCTGCTCCGTCGATACTTGCCGATTCGATAACGGGCGTCGGAACGCTGTTCATGAAGAACGCCCGCATGAGTAAGACATTAAAGCCGTTCATTAGCAGCCACGGTACGATCTGGGCGAAAAGCGTGTTTTTGATATCGAACATTTGCGTATAGATCATATAGGTAGGCACGAGTCCGCCGTTGAACAGCAACGTGAAAAATACGATGAACGACAGAATCATGCCGCCCGGCATGTCCTTGCGTGATAACGGATAGGCAAGCAGAGAAGTTATTAGAAGACTCACGATCGTTCCGATCACCGTAGTGATGATCGTAATGCCGTAGGCATGATAGATCATTTTCGAGTTTTGCAGCAAATATTCATAGGCAGCCAGGCTGAAGCTGGAAGGAAAGAAAGTGTATCCTTGGGTCACGATTACGTCCGGCGACGTAATGGAAGCCATGAACAGCAACACAAAGGGAAGGATGCAAGCCAGCGAGAACAAACCTAGAATCAAATGCGACGCCCATTGCCAGCCGCGATATTCTTTTGTCATTTCAAATCCTCCTAGAACAATGCGTTGTCTTTATCGAACTTGCGAACCGTATAATTGGATACCAGTACCAGCACGAAGCCGACCAGCGATTGATAGAAGCCCGCCGCTGCCGACATGCCGATATCGCCTAATTGCATGAGCCCCCGGAATACGTAAGTATCGATGACGTTCGTCGTTTCGTACAACGCCCCGGAGTTCATAGGCACTTGGTAGAATAGGCCAAAGTCGGAATAAAAAATGCGCCCGATGCCAAGCAGCATCAGCATCGTAATAATCGGCGTTATCATCGGAAGCGTAATTTTGCGAATTTGCATCCATTTCGAAGCGCCGTCCAGCTCCGCAGCTTCGTAGTACTCGCGGTCAATGCTGATGATAGCGGCAAGAAAAACGATGCAGGAATAACCGGCTCCCTTCCAAATGTGAACGATAGTCAATATGAACGGCCAATATTTAGGTTCGAGATACCAAGAGATCGGGTTCAGCCCGAACATCGGCAGCACCGTGTTGTTAATGAAACCCGAATCGGCGCTAAGCAGCGCATATACGAGATAGCTGACTAGAATCATAGAAATTAAAAAAGGCATAAGAATGACGCTTTGATAGAAGCCTCGCGCCATCTTGCTTCTGATTTCATTAAGCAGGATCGCGATGCCGACCGCTACGCTTAACCCGACGATAATGAAGACCGCATTGTAGAGCAGCGTATTCCGTGTTATAACGAAAGCGTCCGTCGTTTGGAACAAATACCGAAAGTTTAGAAAGCCTATCCAGTCGCTTCCCCATATGCCCTTCGTATAATTGATATCTTTGAAAGCAATCGATAGGCCGAACAGCGGCAAATAATTGTTGATGACCAGATAAAGCAAACCCGGCAGCATCATGATGTAAAGCGGAATGTACCGGCGAAAACTAATCTTTCTCTTTTGACGCATTATCATATTCACCATGCTCTCTCCCTTTCTCCTAGCCTGCGGGGAAAAATAAAACCCGGCCAACGCGTAATTGACCGGGCCACCTCTTCCATCCGTTTGTATGTTATTGCGCTGAATTTCCTTTTGCCCACTCGTCCAATTGCTTCTGCTTCTCAGCAATGATCTTATCGATGCCCGCCGCTTTCAGCTTGGCGATGAACTCCGGCAGCATTTTGGCCGGATCTACGCTGCCTGTCTCAATCGGAAGCCTATATTGCGTAACAACGTTGGATACCGCTGCGTATTCCGTCTTAACTGCCGTCCCGTCGAATRCGAAGCCAAGCGCCTTGGACGGTTTGGCGTTTTGGTTGAACTCGTTCGTCTTGACCCAAATGTCCGGATCGTCGTTCTGCATCACGTAGGATAGGAATTGATTCCCGAACATCCAACCCATCATATTGTAACCGACCGATGCCGCATCCTTGCCTTCCGGATACGAAATAATATGATCGTCCGCACTGCCTGCTTTCACATAGTGCGTTCCTTCAATGCCCCAGTCGAACAAGTTGACAATATCTTTGTCCGTATACATCAGGTTCAGGAACTTCATCGCTTTTTCATGGTTTTTGGAGTTAGCCGGTATACCCCACATTGCGCCTGTAATATTGCTTGTTGTCGCAACCGGAGCGAGCAGCTCTTTCGCTACCATTTCCGTTCCGCTTGCTTTGGTTTCCTGCGCCGCGAATCCCGGCTTCTGCAGAGCGAGATACGAGAATGCTTTGCCTGCGCCAATCAACTCGAAAGTAGTCGTTTTATTCGTTACCGCGTCCTGCAAGACGTACCCGTTCAGATACCACTCGCGGATTCGCTCGACAAACGCTTTGTATTCCGGCATTTCGTAAAGGTTGACTACCTTTAATCCGTTGTCATGGTTCGGCAAGACGCCCATGTTATCGGCAAGTGAATCATAGAAAACGAAGTTGTCGCGGAACGATTGGCCTGGCGCGCCCGGAACTAATGGCACGACGCCCGGCTCGTTATCCTTGATCGTCTTCAATACGTTCGCCACATCGTCAAGCGTTTGAATGGCGTCAATGTCGATGTTGTACTTGTCGACCAGATCCTTGCGCATCGTCAAACCGTAACTGCCCGCCAAATCGCGCAGCGTAGCAACGCCGTAGATGCTGCCGTTAACTTTGGTTGCATTGACATATTTCTCGCCTAACGAGGACATTATGCCTTCACCATACTGCGTGAGCAGCTCGTCCAGCGGAATAAGCTGTCCTTTTGCAACCATATTGCTGTACATGCCGCCAGCGACATACGTTAAATCAAGCRCTTCGCCTCCGCTGAAGATCAGATTCATGCGCTGTACCCAATCGCCCCCGTTAATCGGCAAAAATTTGACGCGAGTCTTGATCTTTTCTTCGGCGATGCGGTTAATCTGGTCTTCAACGAGCTGCAGATCTTTCGGTGAAGTCGTGACGAGAGGAAAAGCTATCGTAATTTCCTCGATCTTGTCTTCGCTTTGATTGCCCTTGCCGGCTTCGTTATTGCTGCCGTCGTTTCCTTTGCCGCATGCCGATAAGATCAAAGCACAGCACATGAGCAGCGCGATGGCGCCTGACATCGTTTTTTTCATCTGTTCTCCCCCGCTTTACGTGTAATGTTTATTTCTGAGTTTATTGTACGATGTCGAGGCCTGCCTCTCTGCTCCGATTACGACCTATCTCTGTCACTTTCTCGACTTTCGGTTGCCGGACGCTCTTGCTGATACGTGCTCCGATATTCCATCGGATTAAGCTCCATGTACTTTTTGAACATGCGGGAAAAATGCGAGAAATTCGCATACCCTACTTTGCTTGCTATCGTGCTGACTGACATTTCCGTATTGACGAGCAAGCCTGCAGCCATCCCGAGCCGCTGCTGCAGCACGTAATCGGACACCGACATGCCGGTTTCTTTCTTGAATATTCGGGTCAAATAGTCCGGATTCAAATAAACGTAATTCGCGATTTCTTCACGCGACAGGTCTTCCGCAAGATGCTCGTGAATATAAGCCTTCACCTTGTCCGTCACGCTTTGAGATTGATCAATCGTCGATAGGAATGAAATAGACTTGTCTACAATATGCGCAATCCAGACCAAAGCATCGGTGGCCGAACGGGTAGCGGAGGTGTAATACGCCTTGGAAGCTTCATCGCCGAACAAGTGATGCGCCTGTATGCCCTTCACTTGAAGCTCGTAGTAGACCATCTGCTGAAAATCTTGAACGAACTGATGAAGCAGTTCCGAATTTAATTGATTGGATAAGACCAAATTATGAATGTAGCTCTCCGTCGCCTTCAACAGCTGCTCGCTTGTGCCCTCTTTTAGGAGTACGGCCCACAAGCCCATATCGTGCGGCAAGCTCCCATGGAGCGAAGACTGCGCATCTTGCAGAGAGAAGACGCCCTCGTCGTGCGCAACGTTGTTCGAATCGAGTCTGCGCAGCTTAAGAACCATCTCCGCCATATGATGACCTTGCGTAATTTCTCCTATATAACAGGTTACTCCCGCATAAAAATACGTTTGACACGCCTCGGTAAACGTCTCGCATGCAGATCTCAGCTTCGTCTTGTCCGCCATGTCCTCCAGTTCTCCTCTTAGGAGAGCCAACATGCAGCTATCGCCAAGAGTGATCAACAATCCGCTTTCCAGCTCGTTCAGCACGATTTCCTCGGCCGATTTGCGTATCGCGTATTCCATGATTTTCTCTTCGCGTATCGTAATCTTTTTATGCCATCTCCTTATATGAATAAAGACCGGCAAAAAAGTCATCTCTTGCGAATAGGGGATGTTCCGCTCTTCCGCCGCTATCCCAATCGCCTTCGCAACGCTCGGAATCGATTGATTCAATATATCAAGCCAGAAACGTTCGACGAGAAGCGGTTGATGCTGCACCCAATATTTCCCGTATTGGCTGAATTCGCTTAGCTTGCTTTCCTGATCGAGCTTGGTGATGGCTCGCTTCACGGCTTCTTCGACATCCCGATAAGGAATCGGTTTAAGCAAATAATCCAGACTTCCCAGCTGAATTGCTTGCTTCGCGTATTGAAAGTCGGCATGGCTGGTCAAAAATATCGTCTCCGTCGCGGGATAATGCTGCCTCACCCATTCCAGCAATTCCAGCCCTGTTCCTTGAGGCATTTCAATATCGCACAGAAGTATATCCACTTGATTCGCCTGAAAAATTTCCTTGGCCTGACTAGGGCTAAAGGCGGTGAACAGACGGCTAATGCCGATTTCCTCCCACCGTACGCCTGATTTCAGCCCTTCTACGGCAATAAGCTCGTCATCTACGATTAAAAGCTGACGCAATGCCCTTCCCCTCCCTTCTGCCGGTTTCTATACGCAAAGGTATTCCGACTTCCACGATCGCCCCTTGCGGATCATCGTTGTAGCATTCCATCCATGACTGCTCCCCGTATTGCAGCCGCAGCCTCTCTCTGGCGTTCCACAAGCCGAAATGCTCCCCTTTATCATCCACTAATTGTTTGCCGGACCGAATGCTCTCAAGCGATTCCTCCGAGAAACCGTTCCCGTTATCTCGGATCGTAAGCAGTACCATTGGTTCTTCCGACTCCTCATCCAGCACCGCCTCAATCGTCAGTACGATCGGATGCTCCATGCGAACGGCATGCTTGATCGTATTCTCTACGAAGGTTTGCAGCAATAACGGAGGAATAGGCGTATCCTGAAGATAGCTTGGCACCTCGATCACGCAGCTCAATTGATTGGGAAAACGCAATTGCTGAATGCGCAAGAAATTCCGCACATGCTGCAACTCGTCCCTTAGCAGCACGAATGGATGATTACTTTGGAGCATGTAACGGAAATAATGAACGAGACACATCGTCATTTCCTGAATCAATTCATACTGCTTCACTTGGGCCAAGTTGTATACGATATTTAGCGAGTTCGTAAAAAAATGCGGGTTGATCTGCAACTGCAAATGCTTCATCTCTGCCCTTTGCTTGCTAAGCTGCTCCTCGTATACATGGATCTTCAGCTCCTCGATTTGCGAGATCATCTGGTTAAACGTTCGGTTCACCAGCTGGAACTCGTCGGATACCGGGCTTTCCTCGATTTTCATGTTGAAATTACCTTCACCGATTCGCCGCATAGCCATCGTCATCTTCTGCAGCGGCAGCAGCAGCACCTTGCGGAGAAACCAGAAACTTAGCGGCAGCAGCACAAGGGCGATCATAAGAACGATAACCGCCGCTTTCTCTAGATAAGGCAGTTTTTCAAGAATAAGCTTGTCCGGGACGACAGCAGCTAGACTGAAGTTCCCCTTTTGCGACGATTCGCCTACGACGAGATAATCTTTGTTCGTACCCGACAAGTAGTAATGCTCGAACCCCGCCGTAAAATCAAGTCTTTCATCAGCTAACTCGCGCGTGCTGAACAATGTCGTTCCAGCCGAATCTACAATCAGCGTTGAACCCGTATCTCCAATGTCCATAACGCGAAGCGGTTCTAGCAACGACTCCGCCTTCACCCATGCGCCAATGAAAATATCGCCCTCGCCAAACAAACGTAAAATGTAGCTTTCGCCGTTAATCGTCTGAACGGACCACTCCGCATTCTGATGCTTAGGCTGCTCGTTCAGTCCCATCACTTTCTCCACCAGCGTCTTGCGAAGATTCATCAGCTCGTTATAGCTGAGTTCATTCCGTGAAACCTCCACCATATCGTGCTTAGTAATTGAATATACAAAAAAACCGTCGATATAAGGATATACGATAAGATCGGAAGCCAGCCTGCGATTCACGCTGTTCTTGGCCATGACGTAAGCATCATCCGAGCTCGCCTCGCCCATCGTCAGCAAGTTGAAATCTGTGAGCATCAATCCCATCATATGACGCTCTGCCTCGGAGAGTTGGTCGTCTATTTGCTTCATGTAGACGGAAACCAAATTTTTATTCGAATTAGCGACCTGATTATGAATAACATCCACGCTGTATCGGTTGTTGTAAATCAGCATGGCAATCAGAGGAAGCGTAATGCATAGAAGGCCAAGCACCAGCTTGACCCTTATCGATCTCCAAGGGATTGTCGTTAAACTGCCAAACACGCTCATTCCCCCTGTCGGAACTATGAATTTTGTTTTTGTTATCAAACGGTTCGACTCTATTCTCCCGTTTAACATAGTTTGCCGATTGTCCGGCTATTTATTTAAGTTATCGCGAATGTATTAGCCACATTGCGGCTAATGCTCATAGGTTGAATCTTTTTTTCAGCCATTTTGCTGCCATATCGAACCAAACCGCCACTTCTGCATTCAACTGGGTATCATCGACGGCCGTCGTCTCGTCGCACATGGACAAGCCGTGAACCCCCGATTCAAATACGTGCAGCTCGTAAGGTACCTTGTGCTGGGCAAGAGCAGCCGCAAACCGCAATGAGTTTGCCGCGAATACGATGTGGTCATCGGCTGTATGCCACAAAAAAGAAGGCGGCGTCTTCTCGGACACGTAACGGACCGGAGAACGCTCCTCCAATTGGATCTCGGTTGGCCTTGGAACTCCGAATACAGCAAGATTGGAGACGTCAAAAAATCCTTCGGGCCATCTATGCGCCGTTTTGCTGAATTGTTCCCTCCTGTAAACGTAATCCGTTATGGCATAACCGAGAACAAGCGCATCGGGCTTCCAGCTTATGTCTTCGGTCTCCAGCTTTTCTTGCAGGAAAGGCTCATGCCAATGTACGCCAAGAGACGCTGCCAAATGCCCGCCCGCGGAGAACCCGGCTACGACGATCCGCTCTGGATCAATCAGCCATTCGTCTGCATGCGCCCGAACGGTCTGAAGCGCTTTGGCCAAGTCGTATAGAGGCTGAGGATAATGCGATCCATGCGGTTCTGTCATATGCAAGCTGCCCAGCGTGTCTCCTTTTGCATAAGTCGAGTAGCGAAGCACAAAAGCTTGATATCCCATACTTGCAAATCGGATTGCTACAGGTTCGGCTTCTCGATCCGATGTCATCAGATAACCGCCCCCTGGACAAATGACAACAGCCGGACGGCGTTTGTCCGTCTGATACTCGCTTGAGTTATGGAGCAGGTAACCCGTCAGAGTAACATCGGGCCGATCATCCCATAAGCTTCGTGTAAAAGTTCGCATAGCGCGGTTATCCCCCTAAATCAAATAACTTCCCCCTTTATCATATCGCTTGAAAAATATAGTCTCTATCCATTTCCCGACCTTCATCTAACACTTTCTCGACTCTTATCCGCACCGAACGACAAAACATCATACGACCGAGACTAGAGCTTTCCACATAACGGGAATTTATTGTATGCTTGTCCATATGGGAGGAGATGCATTCATGTACAAACAACTAATCGTCGGCGATGCAGCGCATGAACTGGCCAATACACGCCGTATTCTGGAACGCTTGCCCGAAGAGCATATGACTTGGAAGCCCCACGAGAAATCGATGACGCTAGGAGGACTGGCCACGCACCTTACCAACCTTCTGAACTGGCAAATCGCGATTCTTCAGTACCCCGAGCTCGATCTTTCCACCCTGCCGCGAAGGCGGGAGCCATTGGAGAAACCCGCTGACGTTCTGGCCGAGTTCGACGCGAACGTCGGCAAGGTGGAGAAGCTGCTCGCCGAATGCGACGAGCAGACACTCAGCGCGGAATGGACGCTGCGCCACGGCAACCATATCATCCGCCGTGAATCGCGGGCAATCGCGCTCCGCACCTTCGGATTAAGCCACATGATTCACCACCGGGCGCAGCTCGGGGTATACTTTCGACTTCTTGATATTCCAGTCCCGGGCGTCTACGGACCCTCGGCCGACGAGGAAACCCAATGAACTAAGTTACTCACTTCGGTTCACGCAAAACAGTCGCAGGGCACCGGATGACTGCCGGTACTCTGCGACTGTTTGTACGTAGATGATTGCATACAAAAAAAACCATGCTTAGCATGGTTTGAGTTTGATAAGTATGGTGCGCGTAGAGGGACTTGAACCCCCACGGTCGCCCGCCAGATCCTAAGTCTGGTGCGTCTGCCAATTCCGCCATACGCGCATGGGTAAAGTTTATACAAGGCATTGCGCCCTGAAAACTGGATACGAAAGATGTTGCTGCT
>NZ_JBFTLA010000031.1:0-17876 GCF_056396205.1 Paenibacillus sp. 05T425 | reverse complement strand
TAAAGAACGATATTGATGATTACATCCACTTTTACAATTACGAACGATTGCAGAAAAAACTAAACGGCCTCAGTCCCCTTGAATTTAGGGCTAAGGCCGCTTCATAGATCTTTATTTTTTGTACTGTCTACTTGACGGGGTGCAGTTCAAATCTCTGGCTGACCTAATAATACGAATAAAAGCCGACGTAAATTATTCATCAACAAATCACTCCCCTCATATTTTTCATAGTGTACCATTAATTTCTCCGCCATCCGTCGCACACAATCTCGGTTTCTATGCTCGGAGCGACATCTTACTCCTATGGGCTGGAGAACAAGAACCTTAGCAAGGTTCTGTTTGAAGCGATCCATCTATGGCCATCGGGAAGCCATTACTTTACAAACGTATTCCATACCTCCGTTCGGCTGATACCGAATAGTGTAATACTCAATGTCAAAAGTCATCCACTGACTTTAAATTCAATTCATCTCTCGGTCGCTCGATCCATAGTTTATCTGTTGCATGAACAACTCGCCATGACTGTTTTTTTCACGGACCGAACAAACGGTTTCCGACTTCCATTACCCATCATGGTTATCCATACTATCGTCTTTTTCAATGTCATACTATCCATCTCCTATTTGGGTTTGGGCACTTTTGGGATCAGTACAGCACGGAATTCAGAAGTATCTTTTAGCAATTTAACGCATTAAGAATAGGATAGGTCGATAATCGCTCCCGGAACATCCCCGCACTTTCTCGCGGATTTTTCTCGTTGTAGGCGGCATTCGACAAGCTATATGAAATTACCTACCATACTTTTTCATTCTTTATTTCAGCTTGATTAGTTAAGTGGAATGACAGAAAAAATGCGATATATCTACATAAAACGACAACAAAAAAGGATAAAAGGCCCATTTCAGAGAGCGAAATACAATGGTATATTTTAGAAGTTCAAAATACTAGGAACTAGATTCATATTGAGAGGGATGGTAATTATAACATTACTTTTTAAACGTTGGCTCTTTTGAATAAATGGTTTGAACAATTGCGTAAAAAAATATGCTTGGTCTATGGAGATTTTCATGTTTATTATCTACGTTTTGCCTACGGTTTGAATAAAATCGAACCATTCAAAAAGTCAATCTCGAAAATTTAGGAGCAAAAAGTTTTATTACTTAGTGGGAGGTTTTTTCATGTTACGGTTCTCATTTAAAATTAAAAAGTATACAATAAGTAAGATGGTTGTAGCGTTAACTTTGTTATTTACTCTGTTTCCAATACAATCATTTGCAGGTGCACCAAGTTTATATACACAACCATGCTCGAACCCACAAGTTACCTATATGCATGGCGCTATTTACGAATCGTCAAACAATGCTAATGTAGACTTCGTAAGGGCGTATTTGGATTTTTATTTAGATGGTTATTTTCTAGGTTCATCAATGGATACAAAATATAAGACAACTGCTTCAGTTACACAAGCAGCTGCATTAACAGCGTCATGTTATCACAATGCATTAGGATTATATGAAATGGATTGGAGCACAAGGATACATTACAAGACAGCAGGAGCTGCAGATTACACGGATACAGGTTATAGCTCTAAGACCAAATCAGCTCAATAACAAAATGGAGGTTTAAAATATGAAAGCAAAAAAAACAATAGTTACCCTAGCACTCGCTTGTTTAGTTATAACGGGTACTGGTGCAATTGCTTTTGCAAAAGACTCGTTTAATAAATTTTCCCCCTCGGTACCTGCTGAAGATGCTGCTCATGTAGCGGCAGTTCAGAAAAGATTGCAAAAAACATGGGAGAATGGAAAGAATCAGATCATCAATGAAGGAAAAGAAGATGTATCTGATTGGACGTTTACGGACATGAGAACATTGCATGATACTTTCATTCCCACTTTATCAGATGAGGAAAAGTCTTCTTTTCTTGAGGTTTTCGGTGAGGCGAAAAGCAAAAATCTAGAGGTTGGGGATTCAATGCCTGGATTGCTTTTTAATCCCGACAGAACAGAGATAAAAGTATACTGGCAAAAAAAGAATGCTTCGTATGTTTTCATAAGTTTAAAGACTAGGATAGACGAAGAAGGACACAAGTTATGGTATGCAGACGGAATTGCAAAAAAATTGTCTAAAATAATAGAACAATAAGCTGAAGTGCACCTCTTAGAATAGATTGGAAAATCCCTTTGGGGTTTTCGATAAAATTCTGGGCGGTGCATTTTTATGAAAAATTGTTTTGGTGTAAATGACATACTCATTAATCAAGAGTGCTGGATTCCAGCAAAACGCGGGGTTACAATGCTAAGCAACTTTATTAAAGAGCCGGTTGTTAATCACCCCTACGGCGAAAAACTAACGKAGCTATAGATAGCACATTCTTTAACATAAAAAGGTACATTCTGCCGTCATTCCCCGCCGCCTACTTCCATCAACTTATCGCCGGGATCGATACCCCTGGCACCTGGTGCGCTGAACGCAAGCGCGGATGACAGAATCCGGATTGCTGAAACAGCTCCAATTATTAGGACAATGTTCTAATTACCAAAAATGGACCAATCAACTCGACATCACTCCGTATCCCTACAGGGGCACAGAGCGCGCAACAATATTTTTATCGACCTCCCGCCGCGACGATTGTCGGAGAAGAAGCCAGGCACAATAAAAAATGTGAGTAACACAAAAAGAAGCCTACTGTTATAAGATGGCTTCTTTTTGTGTTACTCGATGTCGAGCCATAACATCGTATTTTACATCTCTATTCTATAGTTTTGGCTTTTTGCTATAGAAATGAAGGATCTTCTCATTAGTGAAAACTCCTACATCGCTCCCGCTTCTAAGTGGGACTTTAATTAATAGCTAGATCCGGCAATCTAATATACTTGCTCAATTAACTCTGCACCAATCTTTACCAACACACTGATAGTCCCTAGCGTGTATTCAAATCAGAGCGAAAACTATCAGACATATTTACTTATCTCTTTCCAATAATTCTCCGGAAATCCCATCGGTTGCACGCTGGATCGATCCGATCTGTCTTGATGCAATTGTCGAGGTAGATCTAATAGCTKCGTTACAAGCAAGTCTAGAGAGTGCAAAAATTCAGAGTTCTAAGGAGGCAAACGCCAAGGGGAATGTTTCTTAATGTAGCCCTCATTCACATAGTGAAAGCATGAAGCATTCGGCCATTTTTCTTGGGTAGATAGGTAGACGTGCAACGCTCACACCAAGACGCGTATTATACGACCATATGGAAAATTAAATAAACTGACGCCCATTTAGGTACAGGCGCCAGTTTTCTCATGTTTTTAGGAGGTGTTTTACGTGATTACGAATACTCTCGCCATTAAATTTGCATTCGTTGCCGACAGGGGAGCCGAAGGATGTTCGAAATATTGTGGCCAGAAGCCAACTTTATATGATCCTGTAAATGAAGGATCAGCTGGAGTACTAGTCGAACCAGCGCGAGTTGCAACCAAGTAATAGTAAATTGTATTACCAACACTAGCACCAGTTGCTGCTTTCAAGTCAATTGTCCATCGGTATGTAGAATACGGACTTAAATTTGTTGTAGACTTGGTCCATGTACCTGTGGATCCTTTTTTATAATAAAGTTCAACTTTCTCAGCTCTGAATATACCATCTGGTCCAGTTGTGTGAGCATAAGCACTGATATACAAGCTATTACCAACATATGAGTCTGCAGCAAAATAATCTAACGCATGTCCAAAATCCCAACTGGAGGCTCCAGTAAAGTAGTTATACATTTTAGTCGTCTTATAGGTAGTTGTAGAAGTAACAGATTGCATATGCAAATGTGGCCCATACGCTTTTTGAACATCAACTACTCCAATAACTTCGATATTTGAAACAATATCGCCTACATTTAGACTTGCTTCGGGTATTATATGTGTGTATCTGACGTAATAGTTATCATAAGTTCCATCGCCGTTAACATCATATTGAATGAAAATCGATCCTAATTGTGCAGCAATTGTAGTCGCATCCTCTTTAATTAATGCAACCTTTCCTGGAAGAATAGAATACACGTTGGTATTCGCACCGGCACGAATATCAGTCCCTTGATGTGGATTAGTGTCTCCAGAACCTCTTGGTTGATTATTTTTACTAGTAATGTACGCCCAACTATCGGAAGCGGTAGGTGCAGTCCCCATACGTAAAGGTGAACGAGCGACTCCTGAAGTGACAATATTTGTAACTCCATATACCTCGCTAAATTTTGGATCATAGTCTGCTGCGGATACAACACTTGCATTTATTGTTAAGGAACTGTAGAGTATAATCAGACTAGATAATAGTACTAATAAAATATTTTTCAAGTTACTCATCTCCCCAGAGTTTATCGTTATCTACAAAATAGGTTGAATTTTGCGATGATCCGATCTCCCTTGCATTTACGAGGAACTGGCTGGAATCGACCCATTGCACTGATTCAATTAATGTATTTTTTAGTGGGTTAATCTCTTTAATAACGCCATGTAACAGATCAAAAACCAAAATGTTTCGATCTATTTTGGTCCTGTCAGGAGCATTGAGACCAATCGCCCATTGTATCTCAGAGCTATATTTGTTTATTTCAAGCACCTTAATAAGGTTAATGGTTTCTGACTCAATTACTTTCTTCTCCTTAGTCTCCACTTGATAAACAATCATCATTTTCGGTTCTTGTTGATAAATAAGATATGGATGTGAGAATCCAACACTAATATAATTTTCAGCGATCTGTAATGATTGGCCTGACTCTATATTATACGATTCAATATTTATGGTTGAATCTCGTATTGTTCTTAAAATCAACTCATTATCCGTCCCCCAACCAAGGACATGTTCCCAGTTCCTAACAGTCTTCTCTTCACCAGTCTTCAAATCTTTTATCCACATTTCTCCATTTAAATTATCATTGAAAGCTGCATTTCTGTTACTGAAATAAACCATTTTTGTTCCATCTTGATTAATAGAAGCGTAAGCTCCCCAAACTAAACCAAGGTTTTCGTCTTTTTTATCTGCAATTTTCCTTTCTGAATCTTTCAAATCATATCGGCCAACTTGTTCTAACAACGCATTCCTGATCATTTTATTTTCAATATCAACAAAATACAGATTGTCCTTGTATTGAATCAAACTCTCTCGTGAATTCGGAATTACTGTTACGTTGTATGGACGATCATTGTTAGAAAGTAATACAGGCACACCATTACGATAGGCTACATCAAATGTCAGTTCCGCTTCATTGCCGCTAAACACATGTTTTATTTTCACTTCTTCGTATTTCTCACCATTTACAGGCGTCGCTGATCCTAATTCTTTCAGTGGGATTCCTAGAGCTGGATCAATAGAATTTACAACTTCTAGCTTTTCTTGATCACTAGGAATTTTAGTTAAGATACCATCTTGAGATTGAATAACACCTTCATCTTTCTTAAACGATGACCATTGATCATAGTTCGCCCACACAATTGAACCTGTCAACAGGGACACAATTGTGAAAGCGCTTAATAATGTAATTCTTTTCATTAATTTATCACTCCTCCATTTTTTACGAGTATATCGTAAATTAGTATAATTAGGAAGTTTAAGTGTTAAAAATTTAACATATCTGTTTAATTAATACTTTGAGTCACATCGTAATTCCTCTCACTCGTCACATGTACAGCCGAAACACTTAGCAAAAAAAACCATCTAAAATTCCAATAAAAAGCACACCTTCAATATCGCATGCCTCAGTTGAATACCTATTCAAGTAGCCAAGAAGCAAACACACTGTCCAAGCAGACATATAAATAAAAGGCCATTTACAGTAGCTGGCCTCCAGACGAATTCAATTATGCTTTTATAGGTACCAGCTATGATAGTTGACTACCGGCGGTTCGCCGCGTGAAATCTTTACCAATCGACGTTTTTTCTGAAACGAAGGTATCACGAATGGGCTTATTGTCTTTACCTTCGACAGCTTGAATCATCACATTTTTTTCAGTCATTTTGATCACCTGAAGTACCTTTTTTATACAATCACAGCCAATCTTATTGTCGTAGCAAATCTCACTCACAGAAAGGGTTCACAGCTTGTGAGGCATCTTTTCCGAGTCGGTCCAACCTTCTGGAATCTGCATTTCTTGAATCTCTGCATACGGGTGTTTTAATGTGTACGGCACAACTTTTGATTGAAGTTCAACCGTTTTAGGATTAGCTTTCACTACTAACTGAAATTCACGTCCGCGTACGCTGACTAAATATCCTGGCTTAATATTTTATATACTCAATTGAACCCCGCCGACCTCAATGGACATCATCATGCGATGCCCTGCTTTCCACGTTTTCAAGTAAATGATATCATCGGCATATCTCACGAAGCGAAGATTGCTCTGCTCCATTTCTTGTCTAATTCGTCAAGGACGACATTAGATACCAATGGACTCAGTGGCCCTCCTTGCGGCGCTCCTTCCATTGATGCTTGGACAAGACCTCCTTCCATAGATCCCACCTGTAAATACGTACGAATGAGCTTCAACACGGTTTTATCCGCTACTCGCTCCGCTAGCTTGCCATTAAACGGTCATGATGGTTGCGGTCGAAGAATTTCTCTATGTCGATATCTAACACAATGTGATGACCCTCTTGCATGTAACTGCGCGTTTTCCTTACCTCGTCATACCCTCGCCTTTGAGGGCGAAATCCATAGTTTTGCTCAGAGAATGTGGGGTCAAATACAGGTGTTTGTTAATACTTGCGTGATCACCTGTTGAATGAGGCGGTCTGTCACGGTTGGTATGCCTAAAAACCGAGTTCCAACGTTCAGTTTGGAGATTTCGACCCGACGATCTGGACTAGGCTCTTTGGTTCCATTTCATATACTTTCGCGAATCGTTTGCCAGTTTTGTACGATGTGTCTGCGTAAGTCTTTTACCGACATACCATCTATGCCAAGACTTCCCTTGTTCGCTTCGACCCTCGCTAGCGCTGACAGCATATTATCTCGTGACAGTATCGAACGCCAAGTCGCTTACTTTCCTATTCCATGTTCAGCCCTTCCGCATCTGTGCGACAATCTGCGTACTATGGCCTCTACTGACTTATGTACGTTCAACATGCTCTATCGAGCAAGGTTACGAAGTTTACTTCGCCTTCCATATAGATCTCCCCAGGTAAGAAATGCTATCTTCCGCTCCATCTATCTGCCCCATCTACTTTCGTACGCCTTCAGCAGTGTGAGCTTTGACTTGTTGTGCAGTCTTGTCCAACGTACACTAGCCTTATATGAGGTTCGTGTTCCTCAGACCTGAGATTTGCCGCCGGCTTCCTTCAGACACCTTAACGGTGGACACCCCTTGCCTTGAGCTATGGCTACTAATGCCTTCGCCATTCAGGGGCTATAACCCTACTGATAGCGCCCATGCTGGGCGCACACAAAAAAGGAGCGAAAACTCGCCCCTTTGTTCCCACATGCGCGCTCACTCTGAAGACTCTCGTCCCATTCAATCCAGGTTACGATTCATCCTCTGGCGAATTCCTGCCAATAAGCGAGCATTCGTAATTAAACTGCATCGTACCGAGAAAGCATAAATTAAGCTCTATTATCGGATAAAATACTAGATAACACTTCCTCCATGATTTTCATGTCGCCTGTAAAAAGTCCGTCGAGAACTGTATAAGAGTACCATTTATTGTCTTGTAATTTAATATACATAAAGAGTTTTTCTTTGTTGATGTTAAACCATATTTCAATGATTCCTTTTGGTAACTGATCTACTGTTGTAGTTATTGGATTAGTAAATTTAATACCTAACAATTGATTGCTTACATCTTCACTCTTCCGAATCTCAGATACCGGGTCTATTTGCTGTTCGCTACCTTCGATATTGATATAATCTTCAAGAAATAATACACGTTGAAAAAATGCTTTAATATATAAGGAATACTCCTGATCCAACGATTCCCACCCTAAGCCATAATAAGCCTGAATATTTTCATCAGAAAGCGACTGGTCAAAGTCGGATACCAATCCAATCGGTTCTATTTTGGGATTGGTTGTTGGTTCAGTTGTTGGTTCAGTTGTTGGTTCAGTTGTTGGTTCAGTTACTTTCATTGTTTCTTCAACTTTGGATTCGGAGGATTGATTCATTTCACAACTTATAAGCAAAATACTAGTCATTAAAATTACAAATATTTTCATACCCATTCGTTTGTTCATAAACCCTAATCCCTCCAGAAATTCATCATATAATTTACCCATTAGCGTACTCGCTCTGAAATAGGATAACCCAGCATATATATGTACTTCTTAATTGCACTGGGGTCTCTTTACCAACCGCATACCAAGTTTCTTTTCCTCGATTGATGATTTGAAAAAATTGTCCAAAGAGATTCACATTTGTTTCTTCACCATATAAATAATAGTCCATAAAACTAAAGTTCCTCTTTAGCTCAAAGGTTTTTTATTTTATCATGTCAGCTAGATATCACTCTGTGAGGGTTCMGAATGATATGTATTATCCGTAAAGGTGACACCMTCATTAAATGCCCCTTTGAATTCTGAGCCAACGAGCGAATTACAAACCAAGACTGCATCTTTAAAAACATAATTGAAGAAGTGGCAAGTTTTAAGAATAGAGTACATTAATGTGGAGTATTGATATTTCGAGCCTGCAAAATCAACTGAAAATAAATAGTTATCAAAGGTTATACCCGAATAAGTCTAATCCATGATAAATACCTGCTTCGACACAAATTCTGTGGAAGTTTTTCTAACCAATTTGAAGCATATCTAAAAAATCCTCTTCCGTAACAATCCAACCTCCAAGCATGAGTATTTATTATGTAATATATTCTATGTTCCACTCAACTCTCCTCCCTTTAGCTTAATGAAAATGGAGCAGCTGCCCGATCGCAATCTGCTCCATGTTGTATTCAACTAAAGTTCTCCGATTGCTTAATGCAAAATTTACTAACCCTTAATCAATTCCCTTAATTTATTTGCATCTACTACAGGAATTTCATAACCTTGATTAGTATTTCCAAGGTCTACCAATAGCCCTTTCATATCACTATTTGTACCTAATGATAAATGGTAAGTTTTTGTTGTTTGATCCTTAAATTTAATCTTCAAATTGTATTCTGCTATATAATTAAGTATACCCGATTTTTTCTCTGCACCGTCTATAGCAGTTTTGAAGACTTGGAATGATTGGATATCATTGAATTGCTGGTCTGTGCATTTATTTGTATTGTCCTGCCGACTACATATCAGATTAACTGAAACTCCGCCGTTTTCCTGAAAAGAGTCCTGGTTCTTCTCGTTACACCCAAGGATCATAATAAGAGTTAGCAACAAGAAGGTAAGTAAATACTTTTTCACAATAATCACCTCCATAAAACCTCTAATCTGTATACGATAAATGGAATTAAAAGGTTGCTAATGGTTTTTTGAGTTATTCAACTATCCTCCCGTTAGTTAATAAATCGTGCATTACCGGGGATCACGGGGATGTATAGAAGTTCTTGTCCTAATACGGCTATGTATAGAAGTTCTTGTCTTGAGCTCGCGACAAGAACTTCTATACATAAATCAAAAAAGCCGCAATTTTTGCGGCTATCGTTGTATATATGTTCTTGTCGTCCGACATTCATTCATGGTAGATTTTTAATTCCAATGATACTTATATTATGAACTGACCCAACTAGTTCATCATCCGAAATGTCCCATTTATTATCTAGATATTCTGAGGGCACCTCATATTTTCTTAAATAGAATTTAGCCGAGCCTGGTTCTATCTTATTTAGATATTTCTGTTCATTAATAACCTGCACTTTTACGAAAGCTCGATTCAGTTCAGAGGTAGCTTCAAGCTCGCAAGCTAACCCTACCCCAGTCAACAGATTGTTAATTTGACTAAAATTAAAGACTTGCACCTCACAATTCCTCCGTTTCTGCAATGCAGGTTTTTTGGTTCTTTTTACAAAAATATATTTTAACACATATTGGAAGTGTCCTGCCCTTTAGCTTAATAAAAATGGAGCAGCTGCGGATCGCAAACTGCTCTATGGTACATTGTACTAAAGTTCTCCGTTAGTTCAGCTCTGTAACCAACAATCTCTTCACCCCGAAATTCATCCTGATGAGTGTATCCAAAGTCACTTTGACGTTATGAATTAAGAATTCTTCGAACCATTCACCCGTCATCTTATATTTCTCCTGCTGGTCAAACCATTTGCCAAATGCTTTTCCTGTCGGCTCCAACATACGATGAAGTGCAGGAATGACGACAAACAATCCGCCTTCGCAATCTATCAAGCTGATAAGTGAATTCTCTGTTATAGTGACATCTTTCCCGGTAATGTCGATGTAAACCTCATAATAGAAATCCTCTTCCGACGAACCTCCGTTGTTATGTGCTCGAATCCGCATATTAGATTGATCAATGCCTTGCGATAATACCCAACCAAACATGACATCAAATGCTTCTTTCTTCACTTGGTGCCATTTCCTTCCCTTTCTGCCGACGGCCTTGTAATAAGCTGCCCGGTAAGGTTGAAGTTCAATAATCTCTTTTGTTTCTGTTATGATTGGTTCGATTGGAATGTAGATATCCATTTCGTGCTTTTCAGGCGGTATACCGAGACTGGTTGCACAACGCATATCATAGTGTTCCATGATCGGACCGGAAGTAGTTTGATACGACGAACTTGGAAACCATTCTTTGAAAATGTAGTCATATGTTCGTCCTATAGACTCCCCGACTGGGCCAATAGCAGTGAATCTCGCATATTTCGTTTTTGAGATGAGCCGTACTGTTGCACCTGGCGGCACATGGTCTACACTTGTAACTTCGATCCCGATAAAATAGGTGTATCCGCTTTCGTCTCGATCTAATGACAAGGCATAGTCGATTTCTTTTTCTGGCTCTACGCGTAAATGTGCGATATTGCCGAAAGTTTGCTGCCACTCATCGAAATACTTCTTCCACAGATCAGGAGGAGGTACACAATCTTCAAATCGGCATTCTATGCCAATTAACTTCATATCTGGTTTTGTCACAATCGCTGTATGAGGTTTGGTTTTCAACATTGCTACAGCTCCATTTCGCTGCTGTGCGAGATTGACAGCGTGGAATGTAGGCAAAAGAAACCTTCTCCTCCGATAGTTTTCCGGTGTTATTCCATACATGCGTTTGAAAGCTCTTCCGAATACGTCATGAGATTCGAAACCGTAATCATATGCGATGTCAGCTATTTTATCTTTACTTTGGCTTAGTTGTTCGGCAGCAAGATGTAGCTTGCGACCTCGCACATATGACATGACGGTGGAGCCGATGTATGCTTCAAACACGCGCAAAAAATGTGACTAGAGAAGCCGGCCAGCGCTACAAGTGACTCACACGTAATGTCTTCCTGCACATGCATCTCAATATAATTAAGTACGGATTGAATTCTTTGCTCATAATTCATGGATGTGCACCTCCATGGCATTGATTGTAGCATGGAGAACTATAGATCTCTCGATGTTTTTTCTCGTATTGGCGAAGAATCACGACTATTGCGTTATCCTCCCTTTAGCTTAATGAAAAAAGTGAGCGTGGCCGCGGCGGACTGCTCACTTTATGATGTTGATCTATCGTTCCCAGATAGCTCAACGACAAAAAGCAGCCGGACCGGCTGCGGTTGAGTAAATAATTAGTTTTGCCCCATGGCCCTTACTTTTTTACCACCTCTATGACCATAAACCCTGAATCGTACTTATGACGAAAAGAAATTAGATAATTATCAAATTTCTTTTCTATTTCATTATCAATAACTTGATGTACTTTTGCAGTGACCTCCAATTCAGAGATTCCATGCTCATTTTGTCTCATTGTGGATACCTGAAATGGATCAATCGAGTATAGATGTTCTTTTCCAGGCTCTAAATAGTGTTTTTCTTGGAGCGCCCATAAAACCTTTCTTTGCAATTCAGTCGTTAGCATACGCTCCAATTGTTCTTCCCTTGTTTTAGGGAAAGTCCACAAAGCGACCCATTCAATTGAGTCTTTTTCCTTAGCCTTGTATTCATCTGGTTGAGCAGTAATTATTGGCTCATTGATAAGTATAATCCAAAAGAAAAAGAGTAGACCGTAAATCAATTTTCGTATCATGTCATCACCTCATCCATAAACTCCCACAGTATACAGGGTTTTATGCGTGTTGTTGTTAAACTGCCCGTTACTTTAAAAGATCCTGGTAATTTGGAGGAAAGTCTTTCTTATCTGGTCCTTTAACATGTTCAAAACTTTTAAGTTCAACTCCATCTGCTGAGATTCGATATGTAAAAACATCTTCACCAACAGAAATATGGGGTCCAACTGTTGGATGTACATCAAGAGTAATCAAAAAATCAAAACCACGGAAGCCATTTACCCTTCTGGTATCCTTGACATCAACAAAATAAGGATAAATATCAGGTGAGCCTGGTGCTGTAAATACATCCGAATACACAACAGCAAGTCTTTCTCTCATATGAGGAAGCAACTGCAATACAAGCATATCTTGCAATTGCAATTCTCTTGAGTCCTTAAGAGGCTTTTCATCAGATGCATTACATAATTGCGATCCAACCGTTGATAATAGGATTACAAAGCAAATTATTACTCTCAAGAAACATGCCCTCCCTTACCTTAATCCAACAAACATTAAATAATCTGTCCAGAATGGAGAGGTGTATGCGTTAGCGTAATCTGCCCTTTAGTTTAATGAAAAAAGTGAGCAGGGCCACGACGGACTGCTCACTTTATGTTGTTGAACTATCGTTCATCGTTAACTTAGCATTCAGGATATGTGATTTGACTTCAAAAATAAATCCTTCGAGGTTCTCAAACTCGAACCAACCACTTCTTTTATCTTGTAACGCTATGATATTTGTATAATTGTCCATTGTACGGAAAAGATTGGCGCACATTTACCATGGCTCAACTATAAAGTTCCATGTCCGTTTCCCTTTCATGCCATCCTTTAGCACATAGCTGAAAACAATGCTTACTGAACCACCTTTTCGATATGCAGCGTAGGTTGCAGGCCGAAACATGGCAATGGCTCGTGTTGAATCAATTTGATACGTTTTCGTTTCTCCTTCAAGTGGTGGCCAATTCGTAAATCCCATATCACTATTTTCATCAGGAACGATATACCACTTCGACTTCTCGATATTAATGGCATCGGTGTATGTTATCTCAATTTCAGCATGCACATTCCCTACAGATACAGAGTCTATAGGGATATGAAACTCTTCATCAACAACATTTAATGCAGACTTGTTATAATGACTAAAATCATATTGTTCTCCGGCACTGCCGATGCTAAAATGTCCAATTCGTATAATTTCGTTTTCCAACTTAAAATCAATGGCTGTTTCCCCAGTGGTTTCAGATAACGCGCTCGTGGTAGGCTTATCGTCGTCTTTGTTGGCAACATAAAGGCAAACGACCGCAAGTAGAATCCAAACGATTAGATTTACGTTCTTATTCTTTGAAAAACGGAAAAAATTTTTCATGATGGCCTCTTCTCTACTATGGGGACATACACCCCGTTCTATTTAATATTAAATTAACTTTAGAATATTTGAAATTCGCTAACTTTTGACGTATTCCTGCTAGACATTCGACAATCATCCATTTGCTTAACGCCTGCCCACAGTCTACAACTTTATTCGTCATCCACGTTAAACTGCCAGTTAGCTCAACAAAGAGGCAGCCGATCGTATGGCCGGCTACCTCGGTGTAGTTATTCTGCTAACGTCTTCCGTTAGTTGAATACACGTACCTTGTTATTTTACCGATTGGGCTATCTTAAACATACTCTTTTCGGGTAAATAACTTAACATTTCAATATAGGTACCATCCTGTATCCATCGTAAGTAACCGCCTGGTGTTTTATCTGCCCAAGGCGTAAATCGAACTTCAACACCACTCATATTTAATTTTTCACCGCTTGTATCAAATTTGAATTCTTCTTCGACAATCGTCCTTGAACTTTTGTTTGTACGAGCATCAATATTTATTATTTCTCTTTTAATTTTGTATCCGACAGCATTATGCTGCTCTAATCCAAACATAAAGTTTTCTTCCTTATCAAAGTAGTTCAATATGATTCTTTGAATTGGCTTAGTGGCGTCAAGCTGATAGGGATATTTAAGCTCTACTGTCCATTCTTTAGGGATGTTTTTAGGTACAAGTAATCGAAATGAAGCATTACTCTTGACTTTATCTAGTGTTGTTGCGTCAAACTTATGGTACTTTAACGCTTGGGTAGGCCTTACTTCTGCTTGAACTGACGTACTAAATATGAACATCATTGCAATAAAAAACACAAAAATCCTTATCATGTTATCCCACCTAATGTTGAATTAGGTGTATTATTCCCATTCATACCGCTTTAACAACTCCAAAACAATATATTCTGGCCGCTCGTATGAGAAAACGGCAGCTCATCATGTGATTAGATGCCGTCGTGTTGTATTGTATTTAATTAACGTTCCCCGTTAGAATGAATTAACTTAGAATTGCTGTTCAAACCGATAACTCTTCACATCACTTTCAAGCTTCGGGTAAACATCCCTATAAAAATCTTCGTCCGTATATACTTCAAACTCTTTATTTTTATATTTTTCTCTTAACCAACTTGAAATCGTTTGGAGGTCTTTGATAACAATTGCAACTTCTTTAATATCGTAAGGTTCTTTGGAATTACTTTGAAGATAGGTTCGATATGAACGAAGTTCATTTAGATAATCATTGAGAAGTAATCCCGATAGCAAAGTGCTTTTACCGCTCAGTTGAATTGTTTTGAATTTCGAAGCTGTCAAATAATAAGATTCGGCAAGTTGAACTCCTTCAATAATTACACTTAACTTATCTGGATTATTAATGTATTCCATAATATCAATATTTTCAGGAGAATATAAAGCATTTGAAAAGGTTGCTGCATGATTGCTCATGAAATCTTCAGACATTTTTATAGCATTATTTCTTTCGGAAATAGACATATTGTGTTGATATACATTTATTCCTAGTGAGAAGATGAGAATTGAACATATTGTATATGCAATAAACTTCCSCAAAAATGTTGATTTATTTGTCGCTGACATAAATACTTTCACCATCTCCTTTACTATTTTACATCAATGTCTCTTCATTTTAATCTCGTCCTCTATTTTTTCAAGTTATTCCCATTAACCTGCCCTTTAGTTCAATGAAATCAGTGAGCAGCACCGCGACGGACTGCTCACTTTAAGTTGTTGAACTATCGTACTCCGTTAGAAAGAAAAGCGGCCACTACGAATGGTCAGCTCCCGATTAAAAATCATTCAATCCTATCACTTTCCAACTTATATACCCCAGGAACTGTACCTTCTTTGTTAAAGAAAGTGAGCCGCTTACATTCGGGGCATCGCCATATACTTTGTGAAACGTCGTATATTTCGCTTTGGAACAATCACCCTTGTTTGTGCTCACAATTTTCGCATATTTCTTGAAAATGATTAATATCTCTGAATATCTTCGTAAGCTTTATCCACTCACGTAATTCGGAAGCAGTATCAGTAGGTCCTCCCCGATCTGAAAAGAAATACTCCCAGCAGAGACCCTGATCAATTTCTTTTTTGACAGCAGGACAAAACCATTTTTGATCCAAAATATCCTCCGCGCCTTTCCACTAAAGTCTTGTTGAGCTATTATTCACCGTTAGCGCACGTTACCAGTTGAACAAACAAGGAGTAGCAGCTGTCGTAAAACGTTATAAATCGATTTGTGCCCCATCGTTACAGGATCACAGTGCGTCGAAACGGCGCAATTCGTTCACAAACCCATGCTGTTGTAATAGAGATTTTACTGCTACTGTAACTTTCTCCGGAAATGGCACGTCGGTATAACTCATTTCCTGAACATCACGAACATAAGCGAGAGCGCTCTCAATACTAGCCGTTTTTACAAACGTTAGTAAGCTCTCTTCAATTCGTTCATCAATTTCATTATAATCCAAGTCAATCTTTAAATGGGTAATATGATCCGTTAGTCGTTTTACACCAAGACTATTGAAAGTCTGAACGACAACGCTCTTTTCACGTTCTTGAACAAGCTGCTGTTTATAGGCCTTAATACTTTCAAAGGGCTCAATTTGAAATCGTTCCTGAATTCGATTTAAAATTAACTCGAGTGTGGGATCAAGATCATCGTCTGGTTCAGCTTCTTGGTCTGACATTAATCCAAATATGCTTTTTTGGGTGATGAGCAATCGAAGAAAATCAATAAAGTTACGTGCAATAAGAATGGAGTGTTTATCTAGACCAAGCGCTTCATGCTGAATTATTGCTGCATTTGAAAGGTCATCCACCGTACTGAACTCCGTAAGAAAGCCAAAGGTGCACGTGGAAATGCTTGTTGAACCCAGCAAAACCATATCTAGGGGCATACTTTCCCATTCATAATCGGCATTGTCATCTTCCGGCCAATAATCAAAGAAAATCCCAATCGTGTCCCAGAAGTCTAAACCAAGTTCCTCTTTCAGTTCTTTTTCTAACTGTTCTAACATGTTAAGCTCTTTGAAGCTTGAATAAACGTTTTGCTTAATAAGTGGCTTCATAGGTTAATACCGACTCCATCAATCAGAATGAAAGCAATTTATTTTATAAAGCACCTTCGGTCCTCCGCAGGTTTTGTGAAAGTTACACAATATAGAAAATTAATCATTAGATATTACTGCATCTGCCGCGGCGCCTGTTCCAGTTGTAATCATTTCACTTTCTTTCCTCGATAGTTCAATCAAGCACAAAAAATCATCAAACGACTCTCCGCTTAATTTGAATAACATTCGATAAACACCAATCTTTTTATTCCTGTATTCAATGGGAATGTATGACACAACATAATCAAATCCATATGTAATTGAATCGTATATCTTTGTCGCATCCCATTCGTCTATAAATAAAGCTATATTCTTTAGTTGGATGTTTAATTGGTTCTTTTCAAAATCAGCACCAAACACTTCGATAAATTCTTCTTGATTATCAGTTTTATAGTTATTGAAGCAATACCAAAATCCATTGATACTTTTCTCTTCAATTTCGTTCTCTAATGCCCATTGTCGCAACTCGGTAATCACTATACTCACATCCTTCCTACATCCAACTTTTCCCTAATCATATCAAAGAAGAACCCACCACGTAATCCTACCAGCTGGATTAATGAAAAAGAGAGCAGTTGCCGTGTGCAATCTCCTCCGTCGTGCTTTGAACTATCGTTCTCCAATAGCGTAATAAATCGTATTCGCGGCTTTATTTCAAGAAAAATTGAATATCTTCTGAGGCACTGTTAGCGTGACTCTTTACAAAATCATTTGAATCATTAAGTGCCTTTTTGACAATAGGTAGTACTTTTTCAGTTTCTAATTGTCCATGTATTCTCGCCAGGTGTCCAAAACAAAGTACCGCAATTCCTCTAACATTGTGGCTACTGTGACTGCTTAATTGCATACAAATGTCTTGAACCCACTTCCAGTCCTGCTCATTAAGGGCAAGTCCAAGTAAAGCCTCGACGATTCTATTCTCGTCATTTGACTTCAATTCCTGAAGTGCAGATTCTTTATCATACTCCTGAATTTCTTCATATCTTCCATTGTCCATTTGAGGACCCACTTTCCTTTCAAATAACTGTTCCTTAATTAAAAGTATACCACTTACCATTAAGTTAACCTCCGTTAGAATTCCTGTAAAACGAATAATTTGGAGTTTGAACAAAAACGAGCGCCTCGTTACGATGGGATTATGCAACGGGTCAAAAGCCCTTTTAATCCACATCAGGAGGTCGCTCTATCATGAAGTTTAAGGCACAAGACAAGCAAAA
>NZ_JBFTLA010000030.1:0-23964 GCF_056396205.1 Paenibacillus sp. 05T425 | reverse complement strand
TTTTGCTTGTCTTGTGCCTTAAACTTCATGATAGAGCGACCTCCTGATGTGGATTAAAAGGGCTTTTGACCCGTTGCATAATCCCATCGTAACGAGGCGCTCGTTTTTGTTCAAACTCCAAATTATTCGTTTTACAGGAATTCTAACGGGAGACGCTAGTTGAACACGCCCCTGCTGATTATTAAAACCTCTCCTAAGAAGCAAACTAGATTTAATAGCTTCTAAAGGGAGGTTTTGTTATGAAATTAAGTGAGCTGTGGAGGGTGTATGAAGCTGACAAGCGCATTCAAGGATTCAGTAATAGAACTTTAAAAGCATACGCCCTTCAGCACAAAATGTTGATGCAAGAGCTTGATAATCTCGATATCACAGAGGTAACGTTAACCATGCTGAAGGAGTACTTGGCAAAACAAGCTGATCGTTTGAAGCCAAGCAGCCTGGGTCATCGAATTCGGTTTGTTCGTTCTCTTTTCCGTTACGCTTATAAAGAGACGTATCTGACTTCAAATCCTTCTTTAAAATTAAGAGAACCGAAATTAGATAAACGCATTCCAAAGGTTTTGATTAAGGAAGACGTCATACACTTAAAGATCTCTTTCAGGGAAAGAGCGCTGCTGGAGTTTCTCTACAGCACCGGCTGCCGGGTTAGAGAGGTGCAGAAGATCAACATCGAGGATCTGAACTGGGAGAACTGCTCAGCAATCGTTAATGGCAAGGGATCGAAGCAAAGAGAAGTTTACTTTACGACAGAGTGCAAAGTATGGTTAAAGAAGTAACTGGCTAGCCGTGAGGACTCCTGCAAAGCCTTATTTGTTACCGATACGCATCCAACAAAACGAATGGCCATACCTACGATTAGATGGGCCTTAAAACGGCTTGCAGATCGGGGAGAAATTGAAGCGAACGTATACCCGCATCGCTTTCGACATACTTATGCGTGCCAGCTCCTTGATAACGGTGCCCACTTAGATTTCATCCAAGGTATGCTCGGACATGAGAAAGCATCGATCACTCAAATTTACGCACAGCTCCGCGGCGAACGTCGGAGAGAGCTTTATCGACGATTCTTTTAAGTTTTCAATGGCGGCGGGCTCCATTTATAATTCCGCCGCCGTTCAACTAACGGGCAGGATAGTTCCAAAATGTAGTAAAATTTAAACAATGACTAGATTGATAATCCAATGGGAATAAAACGGATTAGATTGTATCTGGAGGAACGTTGATCTGGCTGTCGTTCCTGACAGGAGGATTTGGATTAATAGATTAAAGTCGAAGAGGGACTAGTCTGCAGTCCCTCTTCTTGACGATTTTACGATCAGCAACGGCATCATCATCTCCGGTTCGCTCATCATTCGCATTGACGACATTGTACAGGGAGATCGAACCCGATTAAACTAGTTGCTGCGAACCATTGAACCACACGGATGTGATCGACAAGGTATCCGAGATATTGGTTGTCGGATCACCGTTTACGAGAATAAGGTCAGCGCGCGCACCTTCGGTAATACGGCCACGATCGTGAAGACCATAGCAACGGGCCGGTTTGGAAGTAGCCGACTGAAGAGCTTCAATCGGAGTGAACCCGGCCTTCACCAGCAACTGCATTTCGTGGTGGACGCTTGCTCCGTGAGCAAGGCCGCCAAGGTTCGGAACGGGAACCGGCGCAACATCCGTCCCTACCAGAATATCAACTCCGGCACGGTGAAGATCCATCACATTCTTAAAGCTGTTCTCCATATTGCCTTGCGGGAACGTATTGAAGCTTGAGTTCAAAATACCGATCCAATCTGGACTTAATTTGGAATGAACACGCGGATCATTCGCCAATTCCGATGCCGGTTTCCCAACAATCGATGAGTTCAACACCAAGCACGGTGTAACAAAAGCGCCTGAATCCGCTATGGATTTCACCAACTCGGACGTGTACTCGGGTCTGTCGATAAACAAGTGGCCCAAACCGTCGACTCCAAAATCGATGGCTGCTTGCGATGAAAGAGCCGTCAAGACGTGGGCGATGACCAGCTTATCGAACTTGTGGGCTTCTGTCACGGCTGTTTTTAGAATCTCGTCGCTTAGAACAGGCAGGCCGGGTGCACCCATGACAGTTCCTTCTTCAATCATGATCTTAATATAGTCGGCACCATTCTCCACTTGAGTATGCACATGTTTAATCGCTTCTTCCACCGTCGTCACTTGCGGTATTTCGTCGTGATCGTGAGCGTATGCGGCCAACATCGCTTCCCGGTCTTCCTCCGATAACTTCTCTAGCTCCTTTAATACGAATTCTGGTATTTCATCTCCTTCCGGCAGCAATTCATCTGGGTGTCCGCCCGGAGCGGTGATTGCTGTGCCGGCAGAACGGACGTCTGCAACGTCATCCACATTTTTTAACTGGATCTCGCGTCCTCTTTTCGTAAAATCGCCGTTCATTTCGAGTTCTGTCGTAACGCCGAATTTTAAGGCATCTCGTAATCCTCCGATTGAGGTGTGGACATGTGCATCAATCAGACCGGGCATTAAAGTCGCATTTTCCCCATCGATAATCGTTGCATCGGCCGGAAGGTCTCCGCCCACTGCAATAATGGACTCCCCCTTGATGACAACATGTCTTGACGCAATAATTTGTTCTCCATCAAAAATACGTACATTTGTAATCGCCGTAACTTGTTCTAACGCAGCATTATGAGTTATCTTCTCCATTTGAAATTCCTCCAATGTGTTTGTTTATAACAATTCGAAGTATAACTGTTAGGATTCTAACTGTCAATAAACTAAGTTGTTTGACATGCGTGTAGGATCACTGTATAGTTTAGTTGCTTACAATTAGCTTTCTAACAATTTCAGGAGGGACGATCATGCAATCCCGAAAGGATACGCCTTATTTGGATTTGTTTCAGATTATCGGTCTTAAATTAAAGAAAAGAGCGGACGAGAGTATAAAGGAACTAGGGTTAAACGCTCAACAAGGAAAAGTAATCGACTATATTTACGAGAACCAAGATAATCATATTATTCAAAAGGACCTTGCAGATCGGTTTCATGTGCGTGGGGCCAGTATTACAAGCATGCTTCAAGGTCTAGAGCAAAAAGGGTTCATTGAGCGCAAAATCCCGGCCAATAATGAACGGCAAAAAAATATATATGTATTGCCAAAAGCGATTGAGTTGATTGAAGGCTTTAATGACTCATTCCAAAAGGTAGAGGATGAAATCGTTCAAGCCCTTACTGACGAGGAGAAGCAAATMTTAAAGAAATTGTTGATCAAAATCAATGAGCGCATATAAAGAAGAGGATTCCCCATGAGACTATGGAGACATTTACAAATTAAAATACGCTTGTCCCAGTTGGGGAGCATTTAAAACAGCAAGAAATGAACAATCCATATGGTGCATCAAATAAAATTCCTTAGATAACAAGATCTAAACTAAAAGATCAGGAGTGTACAAATAAGCTTTAAGCTAACGGCGAACGTTAGTTCAATTACTAAACGGCAGCCAATCGGCTGCCGTTTGTCAGTTAATTCCTATTTTACGCATGCTACGCGACAAGCGAGGCGATGACTGACCGTAAGGCATATGAAGGCAGGGACCCTAGCGTTACCATTCGTTATTAACTAAACTGACGAATCGACTTTAAGTTAACGGGCTGAAATGGAGCGATGAGCATAGAGGAAATGGCGAAGAATCATCGAATAACTTCATTGTTATATAGTTGAAATAAGAACCATTCGGTGGAAGGCAGGTAAATTATATGGAGTATATTCAATGTCAAATCCCAATTTTACCAGTACGTAATATGGAGGAATCAATTGTATTTTATCGGGACTTGCTTGGGTTTGAAGTGGCTTGGATTTGGAGTGACAATGGATATGCAGCAATACAGTGCGGTGAGGTTGAGCTTCATCTAGATGTACAACAATCGTTCACAACATACAGAGTTCACTCCTATTTCTTTGTACAAAACGTTGACGAAATTTATGCTTTGTATCGTAGCAAAGCGGTGGACATTGTACATGAAATTGAACAAAAACCGTGGGGAGTAAGAGAATTTACCTTCCGTGATATAAATGGGCATATGTTTAGAGTAGCGCAAAAGTTATGATATATCCAATATTTTCCTCAAATTAATAAGTTAATGATTATCCAAACGGGCGAGATAGCGAGTGGAGCAAGGCATCTTCAAGGGGTATGTGATTAATTCATCCAAGGAAAATAAGAATTGGTTGAGTAATTAAGAGAGGATGGACATGATGGAAAATGCACCGGAATGGGCCCAATCGCTCTTTCTTGCCGAAAAGAACGGACATACTTGAAATCGCCAAACGCCTCCGTCAACAAAAACAAGTATAGTTCGAATAATCCGATCGTCCACAAATTGTGGCTGGCAAAATAGAAAGAAAGGGATACTAACCCGAGGTGGAAACGGAGAGGTTGTTTCACCGTTTCTCCAGTATAATATACAAGAGTATCTTTTGTCAGAGGACAAGAACATATATGCATTAGAAGCCGCGTAAATCGCGGTTTTTTTGCTTTAAGGATATAAGTTCTTGTCCAAACTCGAGGACAAGAACTTATATCCTTAACCGATTTGCTGAACCGTGCTGTTGCTCGGTGGGGACGAGCAAGGGCAGCGGGGAATTCGAAAATTAGTCGGAGTTATGTGTGTCGAGTTGAGAGAAGGAGGAGGCTGTCAGACGACAACAACATCTATACAAAGCCGTATTAGGACAAGAACTTCTTTACAGCCCCGTGAATCCCGAAAATGCGCGATATATTAAGCTAACGGGCAGGATAGATGAATTATGTGAATATACTTCAGGTATGCGAACGATAAAAAAATAAGTTTAACTTTTAAGATTAAAGACGTGCTACAGTCTTCAGAGTTCACTGAATTCGTTAAAGGAAGTACGATCGCAGAAAAGAGAGGTCGAACCAGTAAGTTCTGGTGACCTCAAATCCGATCGGTTAGGTTATGAATTCATGAGAGATATAACCGGGCTAAAGAACAGGGAATCTTGCTAGGCCTGACAGACATCCAATGCAAGTGACGATCTATTCTTTAGTGCTAAGAGACAACAAGCGTTTTAGATTGTCATCAATAAATTGATTATCGGCACAGTTGATTCCACGACCGGCAAAATGGCCCCAGATCGATTGGATTGGTTTCAAGACAGCATTAGGTATACGCTTAGCTTCGTATTCATTATCGTCCGCTGTGCAGAAGAGATCCGTGCTTCCCGGCATGATACAGGCAAGAGCTTTTATGCTCTGAAGTGCTTTATCAAAGTCTCCGTTATAGGAGGGGTTTGCACTGATATCTGCATGTTGGCCTGTCCATAACATTGCCAGAACATTATGAGGATCCATATTTATAAAGCTATCTTCCCAGACACCAGCTACAAAATCCTCCAATGTGTCAAATCCCATCTCACGGTAAAGCTCTTCTCTATAAAACGCATGTGATAGTCCCCATCCCGCATACACCCGACCAACGGCACGCATGTCTGTAGAACTTAGTTGGTTTAATTTACTTGAGTCGAAGCCGACTGCAGATAGCAGTGAGGCTTTTACACCTTCCAGCACTACATATGTGTGAGGCCAAGGTTTGGCGATGCCTCCGAAAGGTGCGATTCGTTCGACCATCTCCGGGTAACTTGCCCCCCATTGAAATGCCTGAATGCCGCCCATCGACCACCCGACGACGAGAGCAATCTTTTGAATACCGAATTTTTCGGTCAGCATTTGGTGCTGGAATCGAACGTTATCATAGATGGTTACCTGTGGAAAGTTAGCCCGATCAAATGGAGGAGGCGTGTTACTGGGAGAGGAAGATAGCCCATTGCCCAGCAAATTGGGAACGATAATAAAATATTTCTCTGGATCGAGTGCCATCCCGCTGCCAATGAGCCATTCATTCTGAACATGCTGATCCCCAAAAGCCGTTGGATAGACAATAACATTATCCTTCTGTTCATTTAATTTCCCGTATGTTTTATAAGCAAGAAAAGCATTTGGTAACGTCGCTCCTGATTGTAAGAGTACATCACCCAAATTAAAAATTTCATAGTCCATCGTATAGTCGCTCCCTTCAAAATGAAAAACCACATGTTCACTGTGATCTCTTGTGCTCAGTATAGAGCTGTGATACTCTCAATAAAAGTGAATAGAATTCAAGATAGCATTCAATAAAATTGAAAGATGAAGGGGGAGCATCGGATGGAATTGCGTCAACTGAATACGTTTTGTACGGTTGCAACAACATTGAATTTCACGCGGGCAGCAGAAGTGCTGAGCTACGTTCCTTCCAACGTCACGATGCAAATTAAAGCATTGGAAGATGAGCTAGGTGTTCGCCTCTTTGATCGGTTGGGCAAGCAACTCGCGCTCACAACCGCGGGTAAACGCTTTTTAACACACGCCCAAGGCGTTCTTGAAAAAATGGACGAAGCTCGTAGTGCTGTCCATGATAATGAAAAACTAAGTGGTACCTTAACGATAAGTGCGAATGAGGTTATTTGCTCCTACCGGCTTCCACCTGTCTTCCAACGGTTTCGTTCGCAGCATCCGGGAGTTCGACTAATCTTCCGATCAGTTCCGAATCAAGAGCTCAAGCAAACGCTCTTTGAGGGAACCACGGATATTGTTTATATGTTGGATGAACCCATTCGCTCGAGTGGACTTTCCGTGGAACCTCTGCTGGAAGAACATTTCCGATTGTTAGCTGCTCCAGATCACCCACTCGCCAAACGAACTGAGCTTCAGTTGGAAGATTTTCACGGAGAAGTATTCCTGACGAATGAAAAGGGTTGTCCTTATCGAACTATGTTTGATCGATCATTTGAGAAAGAGGGAATTGATAGCATTACATATTTAGAGTTTCAAAGTGCTGAAGCCATTAAACAATGTGCAATTTCAGGAATCGGTATTGCCTTTCTTCCTGAGATCGTCGCGGAATCGGAAGTTGAACGCGGAGAACTTGTAGTCCTCCCATGGCAAATTCCGGACTTGCAGGTATATACACAGATGTTGTGGCATAAAGACAAGTGGCTTTCACCAATCATGTTATCTTTCATAGAAGCAACCAGCGCAGTTTTTGGTTCAAAGAATGAGAAACTAGTTTTTCCGACCAAGGGCAAGAACTTAACTCCATAGCTGAAAAGGTTAAGAACATGGACCAATGTCGACTAGAATATTAATCTGTTTCGTTAAGCTAACGTGAAACGATAGCATAATAAAGAACCGATACCATCCGTCCGTTTAAATCAAAATATTCGATACATCCAATATAACAGAAAGAGCAGCCGTCTCTTTTATGAGAAAGCTGATCTTTCTTCAATTGCTATCTTTCAATCGCATAACGGAGTTGGACTACGTCTCCGCCAATTGTCTTGCAATCCATTAACCGCACTTGCTTGAAGCGGTAGTTGTCTTGGTCGATTAATAGGTTCAAGCCCTTGCCTTCCATGACTGGAGCTACATTGAATATGACTTCGTCAACCAAATCTTCGCTTAGGAACGAATTGTGAATATCCGCGCCGCCGCTGATGAGAGCAGTTGTATGCCCCTTTTGCTGAAGGTACGCCAAGGCTTCCTGCGGCGATCTTACGACTGTTACGCCTTCGATATCCCATGTATTCTTCGAAACGACGACGATGTCAATGTCCGCGAAAGGACCGGGTCCGCCGTTTCCACGCATAGCTTCGAATGTCCGGCGTCCTACAATGAAATTCCCAGTCATTTTGACATGTGTCGCAAAGTCGTTCAACGCTTCCTTCTTCGGCGGGTTCTCAGGTCCTGATTGCGCATAATTTCCATTTGAAGTTAGAGTTGCCCATAGAATAGTTTTCATAAGAATATTCCTCCTTGGTTTTATAATCCTCGAATTGCTGCTGCTACCCGGTCCGGACGATCCTCTTGAAGATAATGCGAGGCGTCATCCAGAATCTCTGTTTCGTTCAGTGGCAAATAGGATTGCCATTTGTTCATCTGCCCGAGCGGAAAGCCGGCGCTGTCCTTCGTTCCCCACAGAATGCGCGCAGGCAAATCTGACAGATTAGACAGCTTCGATTCCGTATCGCTGAGCCATGCCCGCGCCTTGCGAATCTGCCGGGGAAACATCCATGTCGGAATTCTGGACTTTGGGGTCTGGAACGGATCGGTATACGCTTTCCGTAATTGGTCCGTCACTTTGTCGGTATGAAAGATTCCGCTTGGCACAATCACCTTGGCGAAGAAGTTGCGCCTAGTCTGTAGCCAATAGCCGAATGGCCATCCTCCCATAACGAGCGAGAATAATCTCATGGGCAAAATCCTGGCAGGCCAGGCCCAAGTATTCATCACGACTATGCCTCGCAAGTTGCTTCGATGCCGCACCGCATAGTGGAGGCCAATCGGACCGCCCCAATCCTGCACCACTACTATTAAATCCTTCAGATCTAATTGGCGAATGAGCTCATATATGGCTTCCGAATGCTCCTGAGGCGTAAATCCATAACCGGCAGGGGCTTTCGACATGCCGAATCCCGGGTAATCCGGGGCGACTAGACGGAACTCTCCTCTAAGCTCTTTGATCACATTTCGATAGAGATACGACCACGTCGGATTTCCGTGCAGGAGAAGAACGGTCGGTCCTTGCCCTTCGTCAATGTAGTGGATGTGTCCGTCTCGGTAGGATAGCCAGTGATCTTTGAATGGGTACTCAACAGGGTCTACTTCAAACGGTCGATTCATGGTTATTCCTCCTTTCAGTGAGGCTTCCATCTTTTTTCATTTCCTGACTCACATCATAATGGAACTATGGTACATTTGAATAGTAGTTACATTAATGTGCAATAGTTTCAAAAAATGAACTATGGAGTGATACTGACGATGAAGATGGATGAGACTTGCCCGGGTAAGGTTGAGCCGATATTAGAAATACTCGATAGCAAATGGATGCTGCTTGTTTTGTTTGAGTTGTTTAACGGGACGAAGCGCTTTGGGGAGCTTCGCCGCAAGCTGCAGTCAATTAGTCCGAAGACGTTGACCGACCGCCTTCGACTACTGGAAGAGAAGGGGATTGTTACACGTACGATCTACCCAGGCGTGCCGCTGCATGTTGAATATGATCTTACCGAGAGCGGCAAGGCGCTTCAGCCCATATTCTCCGCCATGTGGACATGGACGCAGGAGCATGGTGCATATCTGCAGAATTAGCCTGATTTCGCCGAAGCGATGTTCAAAGTGTTCATAATCATGCAAGACGACAGCGGCCAGCGAATTACATTCGGCTGCGTTTTTGTTGACGAACGGGGCAGGAGAGGAGCTTTGTTACGCGAAAAATATTGAATAAAGGTATAAAACTTTATCTGTCGGAGGACAAGAACATATAATCATAAGGAGCCGTGTATATCGCGGCTTTTTTGATATAAGGATATAAGTTCTTGTCCAATGTGCGGGACAAGAACTTATACGGTTAACCGCAAGCGAAAACCGACTTGAAATGATCCTATGAGCGGAAATGGACGTCCAGTCTGCTACCCCTTGGTGGACACATCCATCCAATGATCTTGATGATTAGCTTTCCTGAGCCTTGTGTAATTGTCTTGAAAGTGAAATTTCAATCAATTTAATATATATTTACATGTATATACACTTTGGTATATATTTAGTTCATGAAATCAGCAACCATGCAGTTAACGTTACTTACTCTYGCCGAACCCAATCGATTCAACATCGTGGAGTTGCTAAGGAATGGGCCCAAATCGGTAGGAGAAATCGTCCAAGCGCTAGGCATCAGCCAGCCGCAAGTATCCCGTCATTTGCGCATCTTGAGCGAGGCAGGGATGGTACGCTCGCGCAGCAAAGCACAGCTGCGAATATACAGCCTCGAAGCCGGACCGTTCCAGGAGCTGGATGAATGGTTTGATTCCTTCAGCATTCTATGGGAAGAGCGTCTCGACAACTTCGAGGAGTATATGCTGGACTACAAGAAGAAGGAGGACTTATGACTGGTATCAACAGTTTATCGCGAGTTACATGCTGAATGATCACAACACTGGAACAAGAGGCTGGATTCCCTTGAAAACCAATTAAAAAGGATGACTGCAGATGAAAAGACAAACAACCATTCGTAAAAATCGCGAGCGCAGAGAACTCACTGTGGAGCGTAATGTTGCGATGCCTGTGCAGTTGACATGGGAAGGCTGGACAGAGCCTAGACATATTACAAAATGGTGGGGCCAAAGGGCTGGACGACAACCGTGTATGAAATGGACGTGCGGCCTGGCGGTGTGTGGCGGTATAGTCTCCAAGCGGATGACAATAGCGGCGAGGCGGCTTATTGCAGAGCCACATATGAGGTAGTAGAGGCACCGGGCAAACTGGTGTACATAGACACTTTTGCCGACAACGATTGGAATATCGTTTCGGATAGCGAAATGTACACGACCGTGTTATTCGAGGAGAAGAGCGGAGGAACGCGGATTAGCATCGTGACGCGATTTGCTACCAACGAACAATTGGACAACGCGGACGCGATGGGCATGATTGAAGGATTTACCGATGCCTATGATCGACTGGAAGAATACTTAGAAACCTTAATGGGAGGTAAGAATACGATGGAAACCGTTATTTCAAAAGATGGGACACAGATTGCTTATACGAAACAAGGGAGCGGTCCTGCCCTCATCTTAATTTCATCGGCGGCGGCCGATCATCAGGATGCTTCACCGTTAGCCGAGCAATTGTCGGCCAACTTCACCGTATACAATTACGATCGTCGCGGGCGGGGACAAAGTACGGATACCGCGCCTTACGCAGCCGCTCGGGAAGTGGAAGACATTGAGGCATTAATTGCAGCTGCCGGAGGACAAGCTTGCTTGTTCGGAAGCTCGTCCGGAGCCGCATTGGCGCTTGAAACCGCGAACTTGTTAGGAAATTCGGTCGCGAAGCTCTTCTTGTTTGAACCGCCGTTCATTATTAACGACAGCCGTAAGCCTGTGACTGATGACTACGTCGAGCATTTGAATGCGCTAATCAAAGCCGAAAAACGATCAGAAGCAGTCGAATATTTCGCATCCGAGGCTCTGGGCATTCCCGGAGAATACATCGGCTATATGAAAGCCGATCCTTCTTGGAACAAGATGGAGTCCCTGGCGCATACGCTAGCTTACGATGGCATGATTATGGGAACGACGCAATCCGGGAACCCGTTGCCAGCTGGCAGATGGAACGTTACCGTTCCTACTTTGATTATGACAGGTGAAAACAGCGAACCGCTTTTCCATGACGCTGCACGCGCGCTTGTCGAGCTTCTACCAAAGGCTGCTGCTCATTCGCTCGCCGGTCAAGATCATTCCGCGGTTATCATGGCTCCTGATGTCGTAGCAAAAGCCGTAGTGAATTCCGAACGATAAGGAGAATGAGAGGATGTCGAATCTTCAGACGCTTGACCGACTAGTCGGTACTTGGCAAATTAGCGGCGGAGCAGAAGGAACGGTAACCTACGAGTGGATGGAAAGTGGGCACTTTTTGATACAACGCGTTCATCTTTCCCAGAATGGACAAGAAGTGAAAGGGATCGAGTTGATTGGGCATTTAAAACCCTTCGGCGAAAGCAAGAGTCCGGATATTCGGTCCCGTTATTACGATACGTTAGGCAATACCTTCGATTATGTATATGAGCAGGAGGGATGGCATTGGCTAAGCAGTTGGTCATGGCAAAACCTTTAACGGTGACGGGCTCCAGGTTCGCGCTTGCGTCGCTCTTATTACAATAATACATTTCTTAATTAGATTTACCGATAGGCTCTATAAGAGGACAACAAATAATAGTGGAGAAAGTGATTAGTGGTAAACATCATTGAGAAGTGCGATAGCAATAGTCGCCTAGTCATTAAGCTATCGGAGAACATTAGTTTACAACAATAAAGCGGCAGCAGATCATCAGAGATCCGCTTCCGTTTTTATTGATGAAAAACAATATAATAAAGTGGGTTTAGCTCAATGTAAATTAAGATGAGGGGCATATGGTGATGTCATTTTCGAACTTTTTTTGAAACACCTCATCCAATAACATAATTTCGGCTTTTTGGCTGACGGCATGATCCCCAAGTTTTACATCAATTAAAAAGTCATTGCTTAGCATCTGTCGGTACCATGTAATGATGTCGCTGTCAGGCAAATCTCCCAGTGTCTTCGTTTCGGGTGGGATTACTGGAATTCCGGCTTGTTCTACCAGACGAATGTTTTGTTTAATATCTACGGCTATCTTCCTCAGCACGCTTTCACTTCTTGCTGTCTCTATACCCACCATACCGTCTTTTGTATAGAAATGCTTGTTTACAATAGCCAACGCAGCATGCGAAACATGGAATGCTTGAATGTCATTCTGTATTTCATAATGCAAATCTACCAATTCGAATATTTTGGCAAGCTCCTTTACTCTTTCGGTTCTCAGTCCATTAACTTCACCGAAAATGGTTCCTTGATGTTTCTCGGAACCGAATTGTGCGTGCAGAATACCCTCTTTGATGTCTCCACCTGCACCTGGGAATCCTGGGAGTAACCGCTCTCCCACGATTTCAAGCCAGCTGTCGTATTCGATGGTGTTAGTCAAGGTGACAATGGTTTCGCTCTTATTATTTTTAATTGTAGACAGGGCAGATTCGGCCTGATCATATCGTACAGGAACGAAAATGAAATCATAAATGTCGTCGTTATCGAGCTTTTCGATCGTGTTTATCGATATTTTCTTTATGGTTCCATTATGGTTGTATACTAGTCCGTTCCTTTTCAGCGTATCCAGTCTCTTTCCTCGTGCCAGTATAGTGACGTCCAGCCCGTACTGTGCAAATCGGAGCGCGTATACACTACCAATCACACCCGCGCCAATTATTAAAAGTCTATTTTGTTTTTTGGTGTTCATTGATGATCCTTCCTTTCAGGTTAATTATCACAGATTGCTTAAGCAACAACTGTTAGATAAGATATTAGTATCGCATTCGTATGAATTCAACCGGCAGATTATGTGGAAAGTTGCATAGGCAACACATTCTGATAATTGATGTTTAATCTGGGGGCAGGGATATGGTAAATCAGCAAGATCCAAGGGTTTTGCGCACACGGCAGTTAATAAGGGAAGCATTCAGAGAATTGCTACGGAGTAAAGGATTTGATTCAATAACCATAAACGATATCGCACAGAGGGCTACTATTAACCGAGCTACCTTCTATGCCCATTACGTAGATAAGTATGCTTTGCTGGAAGAGATCACAGAACAGACTTTTCGCGAGATGATTCCAAACGAAGTGATGGATGCACTTGAACTTACAGATGAAATATGTGATCAACTGATCTTGCTCACACACCTCTACATCATAGATTTTTATCAGATATGCAGAATGGATTCCAAATCGATGGCTACGATTGTAGATGAAAAAATAAAAAAAATGTTGCAGCAGACAATCGTAAGTATTTTATTGAAAGGGGGTAACTTCTATAGAGCAGACCATTACCATACAGAGATCATTTCGGCCATGACAGGCTCAGCAATTTATGGCGCAACACTTCATTGGTTAACAGTTGGGAAAATTGATCGGACCGATTTGCTTTTAAACATTGTTCGTCCCTATGTTATGAACGGTCTTAAGCTGTATCCCAACGACTCATCGCAATAAAAAATGGCAGTGGAATAGATAATCCGCTGCCATTTTTATAGAACTTTTGTTTAGTTATCTAGAATCGAATAAGGTTAGTCTAGTTGATTACCTTGAATAAAATTTATTCAGCTAACTGGAGACTGACAAACAAAGAGAAGCTTGCTATATCAGCTGAACCCTATCTTTGTTGCCTAAATATGTCTGGAGGTTATGTATTTATGGCAATATCTTGGCCATTTGAAGATTCCGAGAATGTAGCTGTTATTATCACCCATAAAATTATGAATAGACAAAGCCCTATACTATATGTGTTCCATGACGACGATGATGGAATGTGGCAGTTTCTCGATGGTGGAGATATGAGTGAATCAGACGCATGCATACTGGGGTTGAAAGAAGTAATAGACATTGACCCGAGTTTAGTCCAACTTGCTGATCTGCCAATTGGCTGGGTTGCATGGAGGGAAACTAAATTCAAACAATGGATTAGAGAAAAAAGATAGGCACTTGTCATTCAACTAACGGGGAACTTAATGAGAAAGCGGCAGATGGACGGCTGCCGTTTTCATTGAGTAAAGGGGGAGTTTAAACATGGACAAGGAGAAACAGGATCTAGAGAAACCGAAAACGGTGTATGAAACAAGTGAGGTCATAACGAAGAAAGTATACAAGGTCAGCCCTGAGCAGAAAGAGGAACTCGATCGTCTGTCAACTGAGAGGCTCGAAAAGTTAAGCGAGGGGGCAATACCGAAGATCCGCGAACGGTATGAACAATTGATCAAGCTCCGGCAGCAACAGCCGAATGCTGATGACGGCGGTAAGCCTCCGGGGGATTCCGCTAACGGAGAACGATAGCTGAATACAACACCGTGGCAGCCGGCTAAATATGATCGGCTGCCTTTTTGTTCAGCTAACGGGAAGGACATAATAACAGCTATTCCGTGGAGTTTAAGTTTGAGGACAGAAATTGCAGCGGTTGACCATGCAAGATGGTTATGATTAGACATGCGTACAGTCAAGTAGCTATTCACCTACGTAGTATAAGGTACACTTTCATGTAAAATCATGAATATCTTCCGCTAGGAGTGATGTTATGGCTCATATGCGAAATAAAGGACCCATGAGACAACCGCCGCAGTCTCCTCCTCCCGCATTCATCCCGCCGAAACCCGCTGTTTCTTATATCGTCGACTGCTTTTACCAGTACACCTATGTTTGGCTTAGGTCTGGCGAGAACTTCTGGTTTTATCCGACATATGTCGATATGGACGGTGTGGCAGGATATAGATGGAGCGGATCATACTGGTACTTCTATGGTATAGATCCGCGATTCATCGATGCCGTATCGTGTCCTCCGATTCCTACCCTTTTCTGAGCACTAAAAACCAGAGTGCCGGTGGTTCTGTTCACTCACCGCACTCTGTTAGTGATACTTAGGAAAACCTTGAATAAAAAATATAATCCAGTTATTTCGGCTTACCCGATGCTTCCTGCAAAACGCGATTATGCGGGAGAGGGGAGGGGACAATCGGGAGGCACTCAATACGCCGGCGGGGTAGGCAGAGTTTCCAAGAGTTGAGCTAGAAACCTTCAGAAGTGGCTCGTATCATTTCTGGAAACAATCTCGTACCTCGTTGAGCTAACTGGAAACGATAATTCAACAACATAAAGTGAGCAGTCCGCCGTGGCCTTGCTCACTTTTTTCATTAAACTAAAGGGCAGGATAGTTCCAATATGTGTTAAAATAAGTGGATTAGTGAATTGTTTAAATGAAAGGCAGGGGAATAATATGGGGGCCGATATTCATGTGTATATCGAGCAAAAAGTCACTACCAAAGTTAATCAATTGAAGAAAGAATGGATTAGCATAGATGAATGGGAATATGACCCTGCTGCCGATGTAAAAATGGTTCCATGCAAAAAAAGATACTGGACAAAAGGAGGCCGCGATGAACGAGACCGCATTTGACGAACCATTATTTGCAAGCTTGAAGCCGGGCTTAACCTCGTTCTGTTACCGAATGCTAGGCTCCATGGACGATGCGGATGATGCCGTTCAGGAGACGAGTATTCGGGTCTGGCAGAGCTGGAGCACGTTCAGACAGGATTCCTCGTTCAAAACTTGGGTCTATCGGATTGCCTCCAACCTGTGCTTGGACAAGCTGAGACAATCCAAACGCCGCGCGCTTCCCGTTGACCTGTTCGACCCGGCCGCCGCCATCGTCGAGCCGCGCGACACGCTGCCGGACTCTGCCTGGATCTGGCCGTCTCCCGACTTTGGGGGCAATCCGGAGGATCGGCTCGTCCGCAGAGATACCCTTCAACTTTGCTTCATCGCTCTCCTGCAGACCTTGCCTCCGCGGCAGCGCGCGGTACTCATTTTGAAGGATGTATTTGAATGGTCCTCCAAGCAGATCGCGGAAACGTTGGCGATGTCGCCGGCAGCGGTGAACAGCGCCTTGCAAAGAGCCCGAGAGACGATGGACCGGGCGCAGCTTCGCTCGGATGAGCTCAGCAGCATGGTCGATCTACCGGAGCAGCAGCTGCTGTCCCGGTATGTGGAGGCCTTCGAGCAATTCGATATTGCTGCGCTCGTCGCGTTGTTCCACGAGGAAGGCTGCATGTCGATGCCGCCCTTCGAGATGTGGATCCGCGGCAAGGAAGATTTGTCCGCCTTCTACTCGCTTACTCGCTGGCATTGCGAAGGTTCGCGATTTGTGCCGATTACGGTGAATGGCGGTTATCCAGCGTTGGCCCAGTATATGCCGGGCAAAGAGGGCTCTGGCTTGGTACCCTGGGGCATCCACGTCATCGAAACCAAAGAAAATCAAATCCTACACGTTCAAAACTTTATTCATACGCCATTATTTTCGCGATTTGGGCTGCCTGAGCGTATTGACCAATGAATTTCGTCATTGACTTACGTCTATAACATTGAGAATAAACAAACAACGAATATCATGAGAGAGGTGTCTATTTAAAATGGAAACGAGTCAACCGACGAAAGTAACCGTGCAGGCCGTCATTCAAGCCCCTATCGAGAAGGTATGGCGCTATTGGACCGAGCCGGATCACATCACGAAGTGGAATCAAGCGTCCGAGGACTGGCATGCGCCGAGAGCCGAAAACGATCCGCGGATCGGCGGCAAGTTTCTGACACGGATGGAAGCGAAGGATGGCAGCATGGGCTTTGATTTTGGCGGCGTCTACGATGTCGTGAATCGGCATGAGGCGATCGGCTACACCATGGAAGACGGAAGAAGAGTGGATATTGCTTTCGTCGATCAAGGGAATGAGACGAAGGTCATTGAAACGTTCGACGCGGAAAGCTCCAATCCCGTCGAGTTCCAGCAAGCAGGCTGGCAAGCAATCATGGACAATTTCAAAGCCTATAGCGAACAAAACTAATCATCGCGAAGAAGACGCCGGGGAAGAAGCCCGGCGTCTTTCTTTTTGAAACCTAGTACGAGCGTGCTCTCCGTTAGCCTTAACCTTGTGCCGCATCCATGTTCATGTAGTTAATGGCCCACAGATGGCCGTCCAAGTCTACGAAGCCCCAATGATACATGAACCCATGATCTTCAGGTTCAGCGTGCAATTTCCCACCCAAGGAGACCGCGGTATTCACGATTTGATCGACTTTTTCCCGGCTCTCGAAGGCCAATGCGATCGTCATCTGCGCATACTTGCTCGTATCGACGAATTCCTTCTCCGTGAGCGTATTAAAGAATGCTTGATTGATCAGCATGACCTGCAGGTTGTCGCCGATCACGATGGCTACCGAAATCTCGTTCTCGGGGAATTGCGGGTTGAGCTCGAATCCGAGTCCGGTGAAGAACGCTTTCGATTGTTCTACGTTTTTTACAGGCAGGTTGAAGCTCGTGAATGCGGACGTTAATGCCATTTTCAAAACACCTCTTCGTCAAATTAGTTTGTATTCATTTATGCCTTCGTTTATATAGACGACAGCCGATCCGGGAATTCATCGGTCTTATGGATCTCATTCAGATCGCGACAACCCGGTTAATTACTCAGCCTGCCGGCGAGATCCTGCAGGCTTTTTCAGCTAACGGGAAACGATACCCTTAGTATAGAGTACATGGCAAACTGCAGTTTATGATTCAAAAGACAAAGGGTGGTGAATACGATAAAAAGACGATATTAGTATTAGTTCTAATTTTAATTGCTATTATACTTATTGAGGGTATGAGAGTCATTTTTAATCCATTAACTCGATCAGAAGAAACCATAAGAGAAAAGATGTTGACTCAAATTCCAATGGGGACCCCTTTGGACGAAGCTATTCATTTTGCAAATAATAAGAAAGGATGGTCTGATATCAAAATAAGTTATACATATGGTTATCCAGGTTACTATAGTTGGGAAACTGTAGGTGAAAAACACATTTCGGTTCATGCTGGAGATTATCGTAGTAAATTGAATCTATATTTTTTTGTAGCAGATGTAAGAATTTATTTTGGTTTTAACGAAAACTCTGAATTAATTGATATTCGAGTCAATAAAATGATAGATTCTCTTTAAATAAGAAGAGAATAATATGTGATCAACATGTCAGAGGAAGCCTTAACAACAATTGGTTTTCCACTAAGAAGGCAAGTCAAAATCTCTGCCGATGGCGATACTTATCGAGGCTTTCAGCTTGATACGATGACGGGTATTGAAATGGTAACAGCAGCTGGATTGAAATTTTATAAAAGAGAAGTATAAAATCGAACAAAGATGGGATCGATGAAGACATAACTGGGGTTCAACTAACGGGAGGCGATAGTTCAACAACTTAATGTGAGCAGTCCGCCGTGGCGCTGCTCACTTTTTTCATTGAACAAAATGGCAGGATAGTTTAGTAACGATGAGCCATACTTACTTTGACGTGTTCGGTTATAAAGGAAAGGCTTCGTGAGTTCAAGTTGCCTTTGTAAATCAATTGTATCGTTAATTAACGGATCTACATGAACAAGCCACACACTTAACCCGCTAAGAGGACCGCTGCGATAAACACGAGCTGCAGCAATGTACGGACAAGCAGTTTAGGTGTAGGTCTTCCACCGATAGTTAATCCTTCCCGGGCTGCCCTTACATTGGCTGGAAACATGGTCACGAGTAGAACCGCCAAACAGATGGAAGCCGCGTGGGAGGTAGCGGGGAACAGAATGCCGAAGGCACCCGCAATTTCCAGCCACCCGGTGGCCGTCACAATCCAATTCGGCTTTGGAAAAGCAACCGGGATCATCCGAATGAGATCAGGCCGTCTTTTTCCCCAGTGGGCAGAAGCAGTAAGCAGCAGCATGACGGCCACTGCTCCCTGAAGCGGAGAATGCCAATTGTCGAAATAAGACCAGCCGAACAGCCCAAGAACCCAGAACAGCAGAAACGAAACAACAAGCGCAAATAAAGGTGCCATTTTATCCCTCCGTTTAGAAGCTTTTCGTTATCATGAGAAATAATATGATGATCGGCAGCGATGTCGCGGGAATTCCGAAGATGACCCAATAGCGGGAAGCTTGATGTTATTCATTGGAGATGTTCCCACTTTCTATGCATTGAACGCTTTGGAGGATCATTCCGCGCTGCAGTGGAATGAGAATGCCTAACCAGATCACGACGGGATAATCGGCAAGCATGACGTTTTTACCGTGCTGTGAATGACGGCCGGGTTTTTCGACAAATCCGCACGAACTTTCCAAAATGCTGCAATAATGATATTTCCTACGAATACCACGACTCCAACTAGATGCAACGTTAACCACAAGTTCATGATACATTCTTCCTTTCTATCTCTATTTATCGGGATTTTAAAATATTGACCATAAACGACGAATAATCTTGGGTATTGAAAGAAACCGAAGCTAAAGGAATAGAGGATCGGACGCGCAATCCGAGTGTTAGCAGGACGAACATTTCGGCTGTTTTATCCGTATCAATCGATTCCGAAATAACCCCGTGCAGTTGGCCGGTCAATATCCATTGCTTGGATAAATGAACAGACCGCTCATAATACTGATTGAGAGTTTCCGCGACGATAGGTTGATCTTCCTTTCCAAGTAAATATATCAGCACCTTGTTCGTTACGTCCTGAGCATCTTCCAACACGGAAAGACTGTCAATGATCTTTTGCATGGGTCCATCGAGCGTCTTTTCACCTTGTTCCACTGCGTTCATAAAATGATCGTTTGTCTCTTCGAGCCGCTCCTGGAGCACCCAGGCAAAGATCTCATCCTTGCTCTTCACGTAATGGAAGATAGCGCCTTTTGACAATCCCGATTTTTCCATGATGTCCTTCATAGTGACAGAGTGACACCCTTTTTCCCGTATCAGCTCTTTGATCGAATCAAGCAGCAGCCTAGTTGTTTGCTGCCTACGTTCCTCATGTTTCAAAGTATTCCCTCCGTGTTCTTTTAACGATTGATTAGTGTTATTATTCTTATTATAAAAACCGACCATCGGTTTGTAAATAGGGATTATCAGATCTCAACTCATCATTTAACTGAAGCAGGTTATTGAAGGATTTCCCCGCCTCGAAGGCCTGCCGCATGGCAGCCCTTCGCAATGCAACCGAGAGATGATAGTTCAGAACAGCAAAGCGTCAGCTGATTAAGGATCAGTTGATGCTTCTATTGAAGTAAAGGGCAGAAAAGTTTAAGAGCGCACGCGGTGAACCTTACCACAAGTAACGGCAAGGTTTATAATAGAGAGCTTGAAAGCTTGCTTAGAGTGCGTAGCTGGGGCATTAAAATGTAAACTGAATCCGAAATAAAGCCCAACAAAAACCAATGCGAAAGTGTGCAATGGTTTTTGTTGGGCTTTATATTTGTTTTCGAGATTAACACTAACTATTCAGAGTTTCCTCTCGTCAATTGGTGGATTCCACTAGTCGCTTAAGTATTAATAGCACTGATTGTTCGTCGTCCTCAGTCACGTCATTTTCCTCATCACTGCTATCGGAGCCCGGCCGATTGTCGATCTGTTGAATCGTCAGCAAGGTGCCATCCCTTTCCTTACTCAAGAAATAGCTCATCGTGAAGTAATTTTCGGGTTTGTCCTCCAAGCCGGGACGTGGAGCGAAGAGGGAGTATCGGAGACACTGAAAAGGTGTAAACTCTAGCACCGTGCCCCACTGTTCATAAACATTGCCATCCCATTCCATTCGAAAACGAATACCGCTGCCGATTTGCCAATCGGTTATAAGGTCGCTGCCGTACTGCCACTGTTTGACCCATTCAGGATTAGTTATCGTATCCCAAACCCGCTCAGCAAGTGCATTTATTATAATTCGGGATGTACTCGTGGGCATTCATTTTCCTCCTCAAACATTTTTCCTCTCTAAACATTCGACAATGAATTGTTAATTCCTGCCATAATTATCTTAAAAATTGCCGATATAGACAGCTCGATGAACCGTATCATAAGTAATGGCAAGTTGTTTCGGAAAATCCCGCAGCAGGCTTGGAACGGGAACTTTACCGTACATAGGTTTGGGATGGGCTGCAAATGGCGCAAAAGTCGACAAAAACGGGCTATTGCGAGTATTGTAATCATGGAACGATGCGGTACCTAGAGGAGGACTTTTGCTTACGAAAAGCAAATGCCCMATCCGCCGTTTTGGCGGAAATTAATCGAGCTTTACCGTCCAACCGAGCGTATCCTCCAGCTGACCCTTCTGAATACCGGTTACCGTGTCATAGATCTTGCCGGTTAACTCGCCGATTTCGCCACCGCTGAGTGTGATGAGTTCGCCCTGCCAGCTCAAGTATCCGATCGACCAAATCACTGCCGCCGTACAACAAAACTAGTAAACTAAGATCAAGAAAGATAATAAAGATAAGCTGATAGGACAGGATTTTCGACATTGAAAATGCATATGTTAGCCGCACTCCATCTGTAGCGTATTAATACAAGATGCGAGTCTGACCGCGTAACAATCCATTTAACTGCATCATCTAACTTGTTATTTACCAACTGCATTTAACGAGAGTGGATCACATCTTTCCGATTTCAAGAGAACTATTCCCGATAGGTGACAAGAACTTTGTAACTTTCCCGACAATATGTACGATGCCCAATACAGCCCTTAAGAGCATGTCACTGGAAACAGATTATTGAGTATGGTATCTCGATGTCGGTGATCAGCAGGGAAGTTTTATTGAACTAACGGGCAGGATAGTTCCAATATATGGTATCATTGATTGATACGGAATGCTACTTGTTCCGCTAGTGTTAATTTAGAGTTGTGAGAGTGAGAGCGTGAAGAGAGAAATTATCGAAGAGGATTTGAATAGAATACCAACAGAAATGCTTGGGATCATAAGTGAATGGTGTTCTTTAGCTAGTATTACTAATTCATTAAATAATTTAGACATATTAGATTTGCTTGAGTTAAATAAGCTGCATCGAGAATTTATATAGAAACAGAGTATATTGGCCGATTTGGTAAAGAAGAGCTTAAATGGACTGTCCAATATCATAACGGCGATGTATATACGGCATGGACTAGAGAAGAGTTATTCGATGCTCTTTGGGATTTGACATTACATATATTAAAAAATAAAATGCATTTCGTTAACGGAGAACGATACTTTAACACTATAATCAAATGATAATAGGGGGTAAAAATCTATGTACGAACATCTCGTCGTTTTCAAGTTTAATACTAATGTCACACCTGCCAAGCAACAGGAACTGCTGGGTCAATTGCTCGGGTTTCAGGATCGTATCCCCGGAATTCTCGATATAAGCGCAGGCATAAATGTAACTGAAGAAAAGGAAAATGTACACGGCTACACGCTCGGATTACGGGTTACATTCGATAGCCTTGTTTCACTTCGTTCATATGGACCTCATCCTGTCCATCAGGAATTTGTAAAATCACTAGATGGTCTGCTGGAAAATGTTGTAGTAGTTGATTACCCAAAGGTCTAGTTCACGTTCACATACACAGTCAAAAAATCGTTACGCTAACTGGGAACATTAGTTGAACGAATCACGGGAGCAGACTGTCGCAGCAGCAGCTCTTTTTTTATTAAGCTAAAGGGCAGTTAGCGTGAATACGGGGGATGGTGTGTATTCATCCGACGCTGGTGATGTTCGTTAGTTGAGACTCTACAAATGACAGGTTAATCCAATAGGGAGGCGAAGGGCATGGAACCGAACTTGGAGAAAAAACTGCAAGACATCTGTACCGACCTTATTCTTTCATTAAGGGGAAATCAAGCAGAGAATGGGAACGCGGTAATCGATCGCAATCTCATCGAGCTCCTCTATTCTACCTTGGATGCCTACAAGGAATCTATCCAACAAGAGACGAGTGTCTCGAGAGAAGTGATCTTCTCCCTCTTTTACACCAGCAGCCGGTTCTACATTCAGAGTAAATATTCGAATAATGCTGCTGATCTTTTGAAGGAGTTTGAACGTTTAAATGGGAGATTGCTTAGGATTTTTTTTACAATTGGAGATTAACAATTACCATCGATTCATCGAACTAAACGAGGGAATKGGAGATTATAGTTCAATGGATAATGAGGCGGTCAGTCGCCGTTTTCGAAGTAAATGCAATTTAAATGAGGTGACAAATGTTGAAGTTCATAAAGCATGAACCTGAGTTTCCGCMAATCGAATTTTTTATAACTCGTTTCTTTGTTGGCGATAATTGTTTGTTTGAACAAGAAACAAAAGTTTMATTGCCTACCTTAATAACCGGTGATGATATTGACATTTTCAATGAAAGCTATGTAATTGAAAGCAGGCAATTTGGTTTTAATGAGGATGCTTTTGTTACAGTTTATTATATAAAGAAACGTTGATTAGGGGATTTAAGCATTACGCTATCGGGGAACGCTAGCTTCACGACATGACGGCAGCCACCTTTACAATTGGCTGCCGTTGTTCGTTGAAGTAACGGGCAGTATAACGCAACTTCCACGCCTTTATAAACGTTTAACAAATAACTTGATTATTTAATGAGAGACCCTTATTCAAACAATCAACTCTAGATGCTGGAAGGGGATGAAGTTTGTTGAAGAAGAAGGTTGTTTGGCTTCTCGGATTAGGACTCTTACTAACTGCTTTAACTGCTGGTATTTGGCTGTACTTACCGCGTGAAGTGGATATAAGACTAGAAGGGGTAAAATACCGTTTAGGCACAGAGAATGCCTTAGAGKCCGAATCTGCCACCGTACAAATCGAAGGAACCTTTCGTCGAGCGCTGAACGGACAGCGACTGTTTAGAGGAACGGTAGAACTTGAAGGCGAACCGTTGCCTGTACCGAAGGAACAACTGTCGAATCGCACGTTCATCGCTCGAAAGGGA
>NZ_JBFTLA010000029.1:0-25841 GCF_056396205.1 Paenibacillus sp. 05T425 | reverse complement strand
TCTGCTAATGTACCATTGGTATGAAGACGGGACCATAGGAAAGAGTTTTTCGTTGGGAACGTTATATGCCGATGATGATTTTCGTCAAATTACTCTTACACTTTTTGAACAACAACAAGATGGTAAGTCTAGTTATTGGAGTGGTAAGGACGGTCTGATGCTTACAGCCCCAGCGAAGGACCGAACGGAGGCGTTACGTTTAGCTAACAAATTAATGGCGAATATATTAAAAGGACTTCAACCATTGAACTAAACGGAGAACTATAGCTCAACAGGACGTTACGGCAGCCGGCTTTACAATTGGCTGCCGTTGTTCGTTGAAGTAACGGGCAGGATAGTTTAGAACCCTTCTTTTTTGTGGAAACATTTAATAAATTCCCACGTCTAAAAGAAACAAGATCATTTTTTGGGGGATACAAATGCTTAAGAAATCGTTAATGCTGTTGTTTACAGTGTGCATATTTGTACTGTCAGCTTGTCAGGACGAACAATTTGTATTAACAGATGACAATAAATCGAAATATAGAGAAATTGCTTGGAACACTGTTGAAACCGAGCAAAGAAAGCATGTTATAAAGAACTGGACAGAAGCAGATGTTTCTACGTTCGTCTACAAAGATCAATGGATCGTACCCCAGAAGGATAGGAGCCATCTCAAGAATCAGGAGTTGGTAAGGGTAAGTTTTTCAACTGATCAGGATGGTTTATTAGGACCAATAGTTGTAGTGATTAATCCAGAAGATGATGCCATCGTAGGTTATTTTCCAAGATACTAATTAAGCTAATGGAGAACGTTAGTTCCATAATACAACCAGGACGAGGTTGCCGGAAAAATCGGTAGCCTCGTTAAGCTATTGGGCAGGATACATTAAGGTCATGCGAGGTGAATCACAAATAGAGCGAATTTTCAGGCTGAGATTCTTTCTCGGGGCGTCAAGTTTGGGGGCGGGTAAAGAAAAAGCCCCAACCAATCAAGCAATACCTAAATGTTGACAATAAATAAACGATCGTTTATTATTGATTCATGAGACATAGAGATGATAACAAAGTCGAAGCAATATTCGACGCGACCATTCAGCTAATTAATGAGATCGGTTTCTCTGATACGTCGATATCAAGAATTGCCAAAAGAGCGAGTGTATCGGCAGCGACGATTTATATTTACCATGAGAACAAAGAGGATCTGCTCTACAAGACCTACTTGAAGATTAAAGGCAAGATGAGCGAGAAAATGTTTCAGGGAGTGGATCATACCCGAACAGTTTACGAACGATTTGAGGCTATCATCCGCAACTATGTTGATTTTATTCAATCCTTCAAAGAATATTTTTTGTTTCTGGAGCAAATAATGAATTCGCCTTTGCCCCAGAAATGGTGCCTAGAGGATACGGCAAGTCAGTTTCAACCGATCTTCGAGATGTTTGACGCCGGCATCCGACAGGAGATGTTGAAGAAGGAGGATATTAACATGTTAGTTGTTTACTCCATCTTGCCAATAGCCGAATTGTTGAAAGCACATTTGAAGAACGGGACCATATTGAATAGTAAACAATTAGATTCTGCCATCAAGATGAGTTGGGACGCTATTAAGGCATAGCAAAGTATTTTAAGCGATGCATAGCATCGCTGTTCTTTCCACCTTTAATAAATGAATATTCACTTATTTTTGGTGAAATATGATAAAAGAGAGGCAAAGAACAATGAAGTTTACCATCTTTGGAGCTAGCGGGGGTACGGGCTTACAGCTAATTGACCAAGCGATCAACAAGGGACATACCGTAAAAGCCTTTGTACGTGCCGCAGATCGAATCCCGTTTACCCTGGAGGGATTAACAGTTGTAGAAGGCAATGTATTTACTGAAGAGGATGTAGGATCGGCTGTTGAGGGGCAAGACGCGGTGTTTGTAGCTTTAGGAGCCACAGCAGGAAGACCTTCAGATCTATGCTTACGTGGGACTCGTTCAATTGTGAACGCGATGAGAAGGCATAAAGTAAAGAGACTGGTCGTTCTTACGGGCTTTGGCACCAGCAGAGAAAGCAGGAATCAGCTCGGAATTGGGATGAGAATGATTGTAAAACTGGTTTCTTTAATAACGTTCCGAGAGTTTTACGATAAGGAAAGGCAGGATGGTATTGTGCGGAAAAGTGGATTGGACTGGACTATCGTTCAGCCTTCAAGGCTCACCAATGAGCCGGGCAAAGGGCGATATAAGCACGGTGCTATTACTCCTTCCATGCTAGCTAAAATTTCTCGTGACGACGTGGCTAGATTCATGATCGATTCAGTTGAACATGCTCGTTATATCAAACAAACCTCGTTTATTCACGACTGACTGTAACAGCTTTGCATGTAGTAATGACCCAATTACATTTTAAAATATAAGCTTTCGGAGGAATAAATCATGAGACCAAACTGGACGCCTGACGATCTCCCAAACTTAAGAGGAAAAAACGCTATCGTGACGGGAGGCAATGGCGGGGTAGGCTATTATACGGCATTAGAGCTAGCGAAGCACGGTGCCAAAGTGATCATTGGAAGCCGTGATCATAGGCGCGGCGAAGAAGCAATCATAAAGATGAAACAAACGGCACCGAATATAGATGTAACAGTGGAGCCATTAAACTTGGCTGATCTGAAGTCAGTTCGAAGCTTTGCCGACACGATCCACGGGAAAGTGAAAGGAATAGACGTCCTTATAAACAACGCTGGGGTAATGGCAGTTCCCACTCGTGAACTGACGGCAGATGGTTTTGAAATGCACTTCGGAACCAATCATCTTGGACACTTCGCGTTGACAGGTCTGTTATTGCCGTTAATTGAAAAGAACCACGGTCGAATCGTTACAGTTAGCGCACAGTCAGCTCAAATGGGTGATATAGATTTTTCTGATTTAAAAATGGACAAGAAATACAGACCAATGGCAGGATACAATCGCTCGAAACTTTCAAACATACTGTTTGCCCGAGAATTAAATCGACGTGCGAAGAAGAAAGGTATCATTTCTATAGCGGTACATCCCGGTACAAGTCCTACAGGCATCGGGAGAAATGCACCGAAGGGAACCAAAGCATTCGGACTGCTATTAATGAAAATATTCGGAACTCCTCCTGATCAATCGGCTTGGCCATCACTTATTGCGGCGACGGATTCGACAATCACCGGAGATATTTACGTAGGGCTAGGAATGAATCCTCTAAAGGCTAAGAAACCGAAGTTTGTAGATTTCCCCAAAAAGGCATTGGATGTGCGGCTTGCGGAAAAACTTTGGTTACTATCCGAGAAGTTAACCGGAGTACATTATGACTTGTAAAAAACTATCAAGGATGGCTCCTTTTTTTTCGCCTATAGACCCGTTAAAATGAACCGTATCACATATGCCAGTTCATTACGCAAACGAGGAACGATATTTGAATGTACATAGCGGCAGCCGGTCATGTGATCATCCAGGATGAAGTTGAAAGGCACGAATCCCGAGACACATTCCAAAACACCCAAACACAACAAACAAGGAGCAAGATCCACGGAGATCTTGCTCCTTGTTCTACATTTAGGGAAAGAAAAAAGAATCCTTGGCTGCAACAAGACCCAGTGTGGGATAAATCTCATAAAAAACAACTTAGTTTTTCAAACGAGGAGAACAACTCTTAAACAAACCTATATAATGTGGCACATCGTATAAGAAGTCTTGATTTTTGTGTTTTTTTTAATTTGCAGTTCGGGATATAGTCCGTGGCGGTATTATGCCCAAATCAACACTCAAAGCGTTCAGATCAAGGGGAAGACAGAATAAAAGAACCCCTGGAGAGTATCCAAGAGTTTCTTCTGTTTTTTATTTGTAGTCCGCCAGTCCAAGGTAGTGCAGTGAGACGATGTTCTCGTAGCCCATTGCCGCCCGTAGATTCTGCTTATTGCTTTCAGTCAGTTTGGCGTACGCTACTTGCGCCTCGTGGAAGCTTTGAAGGCGGTTCTTACCATTCTCGATCCCCTCGTAGTACTTGTAGACGAAGAAGAACGGATTATCTTTCTTCAAGAGCTCCTTTCCAACCGCGACGTAGTCATTCCAGTCGTCGCCTGTCTCTCCTTCCGGAGTGGGAACCCGAAGCCACAGGTAGTTCATGGCGTCTCTGTTGTAGGTCGGAATGGTGTAGGCGATAGGGTTGATCATCTTCCCTTTTGCCATTCCATCGTGGATGATACTGTTCGCGTCCAGTCCCTTGGCGGAAGCCATACCCCAGAAAAATGCCGTGTAGTAGTTGGAGCTCAGGATTGTAACGCTATTGCGGTCAATGAAGTAATCCTTTCCACTCTTTTTCAGAGCGGCTCCCTCGGTGCCTCCGTCGCCGCCCACTACGAGATCCATTACCCCAGACTTGTTTTCCTTTGCCAAATTGGCGGCGAGATCCTTATAGTAGATGCGAAGGTTGGTATTATTGAAGAAACCGAATTCATTTTCTTCTTTCATTCGCTTCATGAGGAGGGCAATGTCGTCCTGAGCGATTCCGTCTTGGATCTCGTAAGGGGCCGTAAGAACGACGGACGGAACGGTTTTATCATCGATCTGTTTGCGGTATGCTTCGTAGTTTCCGATGTAATTGGAGATTTCCCCTTTCGTCAGCGGAAGGCGCGAGACGGGCCATTCGGGGATGATGCTGATTGGAAGGTTCTCCTGCACGATCCCATAGACGTTGACGTCCGTTAGGTGTTTGCTATCGTTCTTGAAAGTGGAAAAGAAAAGATCGGACACGTACTTTTCGACCTTGTTGTGCTCGACGCCGTTCCACTCGAAATTACCTTCCGTGAGTTTCATCTTATGAATGTATGAGAAGGAAGGAACGTCGCTTGCCAGACCGAAGATCTGGATTCCAGCGACCTTACCGCCGAGCTTCTTCTGCTCTGATTTCAGAGCGTCATACAATTGAGGTGCCGTCTTGAACTGCGCCGCGTCCAGCAGAACGTTATGAGTCTGCCTGAATTTGTTGGCGAATAGTTTGATCGAAGCCAAGTCTTGAGCAGCTACCTTCTGGCTGTTGTAGACGAAGTAGTAGCGGCTTTCTGGTGCTGCCGCGCCTGTTGTGATAATAACCTGCTTGCGGCTTTCATCCCACTTAACATCAGCTCCAAAGCCTTCTGCAACGAACCTTGCTGGTACGAAGGTTCTACCTTTGATTTTGGTAGCGGCGACGTCAAGCAGGACTGATTTTCCGCTGACTTCAGCTTTTGTGTCATTCAGGCGAAGAGTGACGACAAAGCCATCCTTATTACCTGTGATTGTCTGAGTGACATCCTGCCAACCTACCTCCGCGCCTAAACTCTCGAAAATGGCACGGAGCGGAACCATCACCCTTCCGTCTATTTTTTGAGGAGCAACGTCAAAGTAGATGGGGCGGCTGTCGATTGTCGCCGTAATTTCAGTGCTTCCCCCGCTGGCAACCGTTAGGCTGCCGAAGGGGAGTAGAGTAGCAATCAGAAGAATTAGAAATGCAGAAGTCCATTGAAACTTTTTCACGCTAGTATTGCCTCCTTAATCTTTGGTTGTTATGCCCATTTTTTCACAATGCTTTATTTCAGTCAATTGAAAATTAGCGAAACCTGTCGATCGAGGTTAAGCGCTAAAGGCCTTGAGATGATCCTGTGGATGAGTTCAGAAGTTCTCAAACAACTGTTTACACAGCATTGAGTTCAGAAAGTTGTTGATATAAGAGATTCAAAGTGAATGAAGAATATATCGTATTTGCTTACGGCGATCCAGATCAACTTGAAACAGGACTTTGTGAAGGAAATAAAACTCTAGCATCTGCACAAGAAGAACTTAAAGCATTGGGAGCAGGATATAAACCCACTAAGATTTCACTCGCTCAAAAGGATCCTTTGGAAATATCCTTCGATAACAAAGAAAAAGATGACCGATTCTAACATTGTTCATCTTGCTGGTCATATCATTAAGAAGGCGACGGCGGTGATAGCATCTGTTGCGACTTCCCTTTCTCGGTACCTATTCACCTTTGGGCGTTAAAATAACGAGGAACTATAGCTTCATAATCATCAGGACGAGGCTGCCGGCATAAATCGGCAGCCTCGTTGAGCTAACGGGCAGCATTCCTATATTGAACAAATACGAGATTTAAACAACAAAAATACTCCTTGGTAAAATGTTATTGGATCCACGATGCTGGCCGGCTGACGGATTCCAATAACAAACCAAGGAGATTACAAGATGAATTCTACTCAAAATGAAAGAATTATTCAAATCACTCCATCAACTTTAATTATCGGAGTCGACATTGCTAAATTCAAACATGTGGCTCGAGCTCAAGACTACCGCGGAGTCGAGTTTGGGAAACCAATTACTTTTGAAAACAATAGACAAGGCTTCGAGTTGTTTGTGAACTGGTTCCGCATAATTTCGGAGGAACACAGCTTTCATGACGCTCTAGTAGGAATGGAACCAACTGGCCATTACTGGATAAACCTTGCTTATTTCCTGAAAGAAGAGCAGATAGCATATGGTGTTGTAAATCCATTGCACGTGAAGAAAAGCAAAGAGTTGGATGACAATTCACCTACCAAAAACGACATTAAAGATGCGAAAGTCATTGCACAGTTGGTCAAAGACGGGAGATACGCCGTACCGAGCTTTCCTCAAGGCATTTATGCTGAACTAAGGGAAGCAATGAAGATTCGCGAGATCCTAACGACCGACCTTTGCTTGGTCCAAGCACAAGTCCATAACTGGTTAGACCGATACTTTCCAGAGTTCCTGACGGTATTCAAGGATTGGGAATGCAAGTCTGCGATTCAAATGTTAAGCCTCTATCTAATGCCGCATGAGCTTGTTAATGTGTCGGATGAAGCCTTATTGCAGCATCTGCGAGCAGTTGCAAAGCGAGGTCTTGGTCTAGGTCGGATTAAGAACTTAAAGGAAGCAGCAAGCCGTTCAGTAGGCATAAGAGAAGGCACAGAATTAGCAAAAATGGAACTCAAGCTCCTGCTCACTCAGTATGAATGGCTTCATAGCCAACTCTTAGAGCTTGAAGCAAGGTTGGATGAGTTACTCATTCATACTCCTCACGTTCAGCAATTGATGGCCATAAAAGGGATTGGAAGAGACACCATTGCAGGATTCCTTGCTGAAGTACATTAGCCAGTACCGTCATCCTAAGCAAATTACAAAGCTCGCTGGATTGAGTTTAAAAACGAATTCGTCCGGTACTCATACAGGACAAACTAAGATAACGAAGAGAGGCAGGAAACGTCTTCGTGCCTTACTATTTAGAGTAATGATGCCGTTAGTGGCTAAGAATACAGCCTTCAAAGCCTTGCACGAGTATTACACAAAACGGCCGATAAATCCGTTGAAGAAAATGCAATCTCTCATCGCGTTATGTAACAAACTCATTCGGATCCTTTTTGGCATATTGAAGAAGGGACATGAGTTTAGCGAAAGGAAGATGTTCCAGGATATCCCTCGATTCAGAGAGTTACCACTAGCAGCTTAACGGAGTGTTTTTAAAGACGATGACCAAAACCATAGTAAAATAACAAGAAGCACGGATGAGTCGGAACGGCACTATCATACGGACGAAGATCCTGTCGGGCAGCATATCTGACCTCCACCTCATGGACAGGTTGAATGAAGGAATGTGGGAGCGTAGACTCTGTGAGATGTGGGAGGGTTGACCACCATGAGCTATGTGGAGACCCAATTGTGCAACCATACTTTACCGCAGTAGCCACTTTTTACAGTGAGGTGGTCTAGGTGGATGTCTTTTTGCGCAATTACCAGCCCCACAAATTTCTTCATCTACAACTTCGTTCCATTGAAAAGTTATCTTCGGAATAGAACGCTGGGTCAAAAGCTAAGAAAAAGTGAGCATTTAAGAGAAAAGTGATTCTCCATAGAGGGAGGATAGTTGAATAAAAGCTAGTCCACCCGTTTGCATAAGTTCCTGCAAACATTTTTGAGTTTATAGAGGGACTAAAGACTTCTCCCTAACAGCGTCCCAACTTGTGTAGCCATTACTTTAGGCGGATAAGGCATTCCATTTCTAATCCACCATTCAATTGTACCTACATAAGCGGTACCGGCATATTGCAGCATTACATCATCGATTAAATCTATATTTCTTCCGCTTTCTCTATCTATCTCACCTTTGAAACCTTCAATAAAAGATGTTAGAAGTCGAGTTCTGAAAGCTGACGGTACACCTGTACTTGCCAACATGGTTGAAAAAAATAAAAAATTTTTCTCGAAATATTCAAAATAAGGTACTAGAGCCTCGTTCCAATCCATCTCACATGCCCATTCGTCCATCTCTCCTAATTCACTCAGGTGTGTTTCTATGAGTTTGTCCAATAAATCGAATTTGTCTTGAAAATGAAGATAAATTGTTCCGCGATTTAGGTTTGCCCGGTCTGCAATATCTTGAATGGTTATATCATCAAAATTTTTTTCAGTCATCAGTTCAATAACAGCTTTTTTTAAAGCCTCCTGCGTTTTAAGAATTCTCCGGTCTACTTTAGCCATCGTTTACCCACCATACCTTCTAAAGATACTTAACATTTATATTTCTTATGTTGATTTATCAACAAACCTCGTTTCTTTAACCATTGAATTAACGCATCTTGATCATATAATAATAAACACAAGTTGATTAATCAAGTCTTGTTGTTTAATCATCAAAGTTTGAGCTATGGAAAAGAGATAATGGATCAAGAAATGAACGTCAAATACACGATCAGGAGCATAACCGAGGAAGTCTTTATCGAAGGGAAGAAGGTGACCCGCATTCATACCGCATGGCAATTAGGAAACGGTGAAATTTTACTATACGAATACATGTCCTGCAACTATCCTTCATACAGTGTTTGCTTCTTTGACAATTTAGATAATTATCTTGGAACATGCCAGGAAGTTAGTTGGTTGAAGATAGGACCATTTTAGCGGCGTTAAGTGATGGTTAGAGAGTTTGCGCGTATTATAGAAGTTTTTGAAAGTTTTGTTAAAAGAAAGTAGGAGCTAATTTGATGGATAGAAAAAATCATTTGTTTATTTTTATTTTAACGATAGGTGTTTTCGGTATCTTAAACACGGAAATGGGTATCGTTGGGATATTACCTTCGATTGCTGATCACTTTAATGTCAGTATAGCTAAAGCAGGGTTACTAGTGAGTCTCTTTGCACTCGCTGTCGCCATCTCTGGACCGATTCTTCCGTTATTATTTTCGGGCTTAAATCGTAAAAAGGTAATGTTATTTGTAATAGGTGTTTTCGTTCTTGGCAACGTCGTCTCCATATTCGCATCAAGCTTTACCGTTTTGTTAATTGCTCGTGTACTTCCAGCCTTTTTACACCCCGTATACGTCTCAATAGCTTTAACAGCAGCAGCTGCATCAGTTAACAAGGAAGAGACTCCTAAGATGATTTCAAAAGTATTTATGGGAGTAACGGGGGGGATGGTACTTGGATCACCAATCTCTAGTTTTATTGCTACTTCAACTTCAATTAAGATGGCCATGTTGTTTTTTACTGTCGTGAATGTAATTGCATTTATTACTTTACTATTTATACCATCCATGCCTGTTAAGGAAAGACTCTCTTATGGATCTCAGTTAAGTATTTTAAAACGGTTCTTTACTTGGCTGTCCATAGCTGCAGTCGTATTTATAAATGCAGCGATGTATGGAGTAAGTAGTTACCTTGCTGAGTATCTTGAAACCATTACTCATATACCTGGGAAAACAACCAGTTTAATGTTATTCATATTCGGTGGGGCCAGCATAATAGGGAACATTGTTGCAGGCAAGCTCCTTACAAAAAACACAATGAAATCTATAATATCCTTTCCATTCGTATTGGCATTTGTTTACATTTTATTGTTTTCAATGGGGCAGTTCACTATACCTATGGCAATCATTGTTTTCGCTTTTGGGATAGTAGTGGCTATAGGGAACAATATCTCGCAATATTGTATTGTATCTGCAGCACCAGAAGCTCCTGAGTTCTCAAATGGCTTATTTTTAGCTTCTGGTAACGTAGGGGTAACAATCGGGACAACAGTAGGAGGAACGATTATTACTGAGATGGGGACAAAATATGTGGTATTAGGCGGATTCCTATTTTTGTTATTGAGTATACTGTTTATTTTAATGAGAAACTACATGCATTATCCCATTAACCTCACTAACAGAGAGAGACAGTAAGAATTAATAATAAACAAAAATTGATGATCTGTTGCTAAATTAACAAATCAGAATTTTTTAACCATTGAATTCAAACTGCTTAGATCTATAATAATAGACACAAGTTGATTAAACGACTCAAATTGCTTATCGCGATTATTGCACAATAATTTTTTGATTGAGAAGTTTAATAAATTTTGATCTATATGTACACGTAAGATTGAAGCTTTGATTTACAAATACGGATTAAAGAAAAGGAAGGACTTAGGACTTATGAAGAAAAGATTATTGGGTAACTTGGAGACTTCATTACTTGGATTCGGGTGTATGGGACTAAACTATCATCGGGGTCCGGCAAAAGACCGTAATGAAATGATTCAGGTCGTGCACTCCGCTATTGATGCTGGCATTACCATGTATGACACAGCAGAAGTTTATGGGCCTTATACAAATGAAGAGCTTGTGGGTGAGGCGCTTGCAGGTCACCGCAGCAGGGTACAGATTGCGACAAAAGGCGGTTTTAAGATCTCTGGTTTAACAAATGAGCTTGACAGCCGGCCAGAGTCCATCATCCGTTCAGTTGAAGAATCTTTAAAAAGATTGCGTACGGATTATATCGATCTATATTATATCCATCGCGTGGACCCAAAGGTTCCAATTGAAGATGTAGCGCTGACTATGCAACAACTTAAAAATGATGGAAAAATCCTCCATTGGGGATTGTCGGAGGCAAGCGCTGAAACCATTCGCCGGGCACACTCCGTTGAACCGCTGGCGGCAGTGGAAAGTGAGTATTCGATTTGGTGGCGCGATGTAGAGCGAAACATTCTCCCTGTACTCGAGGAATTAGGGATTGGCTTAGTTGCCTATAGCCCTCTGGGACGTGGATTTCTAACCGGAAAAATAGACAAGAACAAATCTTTCACTGAGAATGACAACCGAGGGGAGCTACCGCGGTTTACCAAGGAAGCAATGGAAGCGAATCAAATAATTATTGATTTTTTGAATAAACTGGCTGAACGGAGGAATGTAACTCCTGCACAAATAGCACTTGCATGGATTCTTTCCCAGAAGTCCTTTGTTGTTCCAATTCCAGGGACAACAAATGTCAACAGAATCCCTGAAAATGTTGCATCAACTAATATCGAGTTTACTGAACAAGAGCTACAGGAAATCAATGAAGGAATCGCCAAGATCCAAATTGTTGGTGACCGTTATCCGGAAACAGAAAAGAAAAGGACCGGCAAATAAGCAAATACTAATTCTGCCGAAAGTTTAAATCAAAACAAAAGTTTCATAAATGAAAAGAGGGTTAATTGGAATGAAAGCAAATATGATGTATGCTGCTGGTGATGTTCGCGTAGTAGAAATACCCGTTCCGAAATTGCAAAAACCGACTGATGCCATTTTGAAGGTGGTTAGCGCTTGCATTTGCGGAAGCGACCTGCATCCTTATCATAGCATGCATGCCCATGAGCATGGCGAAGKTGAAGCCATGGGCCATGAAGTCATCGGAAGAATTGAAGAAATGGGATCGAACGTTACTGGATTCAAAAGAGGCGATTTGGTTGTCGTTCCTTTTGCTTATGGTGACAACACATGTCCTTTTTGCGAAGAAGGATTAATGACTTCATGCATGCACGGAGGGTTTATGTCCGGTTGCCAGGCGGAGTTTGTTAGAGTACCTCAAGCACAAGGAAGTATGTTCAAATTGCCTGACGAAATAGATGAGAACTCTCCATTACTGCCTTCGCTATTAACATTGTCTGATGTATACGGCACTGGTTATCATGCGGCTGTGAAGGGCGGTGTGAATGAAAATACGACAGTAACGGTTATCGGTGATGGAGCAGTTGGTCTTCTTGCCGTCCTGTCAGCGAAGAAACTCGGTGCCAAGAAAATCATTCTCATGGGTCGACATAAGGTACGGACAGATCTTTGTGTTGAATTTGGTGCCACAGATGTTGTTTCTGAGCGCGGAGAAGAAGGCATTACGAAAGTTCGGGAGTTGACAAATGGCGAAGGAACACACGTTGTTCTTGAATGTGTTGGTCTAATGCCTGCTTATGAGATGAGCCTTGGTGTAGTGAGGGCTGGTGGGGTTATCAGCCGTGTCGGGGTGCCTCAGTATGAGGATGCTCCCATCGGCTTTGCTAGTCTTTTCGGGCGTAATATAACGCTGACGGGGGGACCAGCGCCAACGCGTGCATATATGGAAGAATTATTGCCGGACATCCTTAACGGAACAATTGAACCTGGTCGTGTATTTGATGTAACCGTTGATCTGGATGGGGTTCCAGAAGGTTATCGTGCCATGGACAAACGTGAAGCGCTCAAAGTATTAATTAGACCTTAATAAAATACTGGTTAAGAAAGGAGATAAGAACTATGCCAGAAAAACAAACAGCAGGGCGAGATTTGCTTGGAGAATTCGCTCCTAAATTCGCAGAACTTAACGATGATGTATTATTCGGTGAAGTTTGGTCCCGAGAGAATGAATTGTCTCCTCGCGATCGCAGTGTGATAACGGTTAGTGCTCTAATCGCTGGTGGGAACTTTGAACAATTGCCAGCTCATTTACAAAGAGCAAAAGCAAACGGTGTTACCCAAGAGGAAATAGCTGAAATGATAACCCACCTTGCTTTCTATACTGGATGGCCAAAAGCGTGGTCAGCATTTAACAGAGCTAAAGAAATCTATAAGGACTAAGGAAGACAAGGGTCATGATTATCAAAGACTTGAAAGATACGATTTTATTCGATACAGGAGAACCTAATCCATTTTCTCAATTTTTCGTAGGTCAAAGTTATTTAAAAATGCTCACACCCGGCCCAAATGCTATTGGGAATGTGACGTTTGAACCGGGTTGCCGTAATAACTGGCATTCTCATGCAGGGGGGCAATTATTGTTTGTTACTGCCGGAGAAGGTTATTATCAAGCTATGGGCGAACCTGCCCAACGCATAAAAGCAGGGGATGTAGTAATCATTCCAGCCGGGGTGAAACATTGGCATGGTGCTGCAGATGACTCATGGTTTGTTCATTTAGCAGCTGCTGGTGATCCGAGCAAGCCAGAAACTGAATGGTTTGAGCCTGTAAATGAGGAACAGTACGTAGAAGCAAATAAAGTGAAATATTGATAATGCTTTAAACCGTGAGACACTTGTAGCGGATGCAAGCTATTCATTCACGAACATTTTCAATTTAAAGAAGAATCTACTTAATAGATATTAAGCTATTTGGGAACTTTAGTTCAATGCTCCATTTTTCATCAAGCTATTGGGCAGGACAGAGTGAATGATGACTGAGTCCAATACTTTATAATTCGGCCGGCAGCACACTTATTATTTTAATCAACAGTAACAAGGACATATATTGTGTAACAATTTATATTTGTCGGAAGACAAGAACATCTGTACAACGGAGGTCGCATAAACTGCAGCTTTTTTGTTTTTTGTATAGAAGTTCTTGTCGCCAGCTCAAGACAAGAACTTCTATACAAAGCCGTATTAGGACAAGAACTTCTTTACAGCCCTGTGATCCCGAAAAATGCACGATTTATTAAGCTACCTCGGTACGATGCAGTTTTCTCACGAATGCTCGCTTATTCGCAGGATTTCTCCAGAGGATGAATCGTAAGCCGGATTGAATGGGACGAGAGCCGTCTATATGGGCAACCGGCGAGCATGCGGGAACAGAAGGGGCGAGTTTTCGCTCCTTTTTTGTTGGTCTGCTGCACGCTGCTCCACGTACCTTCGGAGGTTTTCACTCCCATTTCTCGACGGGTCGATGCCCTTTCATTCCTTCGTTACGCCTATCCAGAGGGTGGAGGCCGGTAATCCTAACGGTACGGGTCGATGCCCTTTTGTTTAATGCAATCCGGTACTCCGTGCAATCTTGAAATCCTGCGAATAAGCCAGTTTTTGTGCTGAGCGAGAAGCGATTAAGCAACCTGCTTCATAGTAAGAGATCGATCCGGTTCGTAAGCCTCTCCGCTGCGAGTTATGGCAACCAGAATACGAGCCAGCTTACCGCAAAGTTTCATCACTGAGCGCATTGGCTTCATGCCTTTCGTCTTTACATTCACTTCGTGCTGTMGTTTAAACGCTTCATCATTCATAATGAGGGCCATGGTTGCCATGAACAGGGCATGTCGAAGTCTTGGTCGGCCACGTTTGCTAATGGACATCTGGCCCTTCCACTTGCCTGAGCTTGCTTCAGCTAGGTTGAGGCCGGCATGCCGCAACAACGCATTGCCATGAGCATAGCCGCTGAGATCGCCAGCTTCACCTAGAATGCCGGTGACAGACAAGATGCTCATCCCCTTCATTGCGAGCAGCGGCTTGGCCAGTGGAATACGGGCCAGAGCAGTCGCCACTTCATCCTCGATTACCTTTAGCTGCTCCATAGCCAGATCATATTCGGCCAGCAACTGTTGTATATGAAGCTTATAGGCTTTCTCGGCATGCTTTGCGCCGACCGAGCGAGTTGCCAGCGCCAGTAGTTCACCAGCTCTTGGTTCACCGCTGTGCCGTTTCATGACTGTTTTCCAACCGTCGATTATCTGGCGAACGGTGAGCTTTTGAAGCTCAGCAGGTGTTGGAAAGAGACGCAGTGTAGCGAGGACCCGGAGCCAATGAGGTGCTTGTATACCTGTCTCAGCTCTGGAAACACAATGTCCACCCAGTGATGGATCTGGTTCTTGACGCTGACAAGACGATGGACGATTGTCTCCCGGTTCGCCATGAGCACTCGAAGTTCTATGAACACTTCACTGGTTTCTTTAATGACCGTGTAGTAGCCGTTTTTCACCATGTCGGCGATAACCAAGGCATCCTTGATGTCGCTTTTGGAGGGAGTATTATCGCGGTTTTCCTTGTTCTTTTTGACAAGATGAGGGTTTACCAACACGACCTCGAAGCTCCGGTCTCTGAGCCAGGAAGCGAGGCCGAGCCAGTAGTGGCCAGTTGGTTCCATACCGATGATGGTGTCGTTTAGTTGGTGCGTTTCCTGCAAATCTTTCATCCACTGCAGCAGTTGGCTAAAGCCGGCCTCGTTATTGAAGAAGTGAAGCGGAGTGCCGAGCGTGATTCCACGGAAGTTGACAGCGCGAGCAACATGGGATTGCTGGGCGATGTCGATGCCGACGACAAGGTGCTGGGTTGAAATGCGTTCGAGCAGTTGATTTTGTTTGGCTTGAGCTTTAAAATTCAAGATAGAGCGACCTCCTTAAGATGGCTAAAGGGCTATGACCCGTGACTACACCATCGTACCGGAGTCGCTCGTTTTTATGCAAAGCGCAAAATTAACGCTCTACAGGAATCCTAACGGGCAGCATAGTGTAATCGTTTTGGGGTTATATTAAGACCAGTTCATTTAATAATCTCAACAATTTCGATATGTAATTCAGAATTCTAAAATTCGACTATCGACTATTTGACAAAGTGAAATTTTCAATGATATTATTTGCATGCGCACACAAATTAAATGGAGGTTTCAAATATGAATAAATTATCAACACCATACAATTTGAAAGGTCTCGAACTTAAAAATCGAATTGTGATGGCTCCGATGTGTCAATATTCGGTTGACCTTAAAGATGGTGTACCAAATGATTGGCATTTTGTACATTATGTTTCCAGGGCTGTTGGGGGGACAGGATTAATTATTGTTGAGATGACTGGAGTCGATCCAGATGGACGAATTACTGATGGAGATCTTGGTTTGTGGTCCGATGAACAAATACCAGCTTTTAAGCGTATTGTTACGGAAGTCAAAAAACATGGGGCTAAGATTGGCATCCAGATTGGACATGCTGGAAGAAAAGCAGAGGATGCGAATGTACCTGTAGGGCCATCCACTGTTCTAGGAGGAGCGCTTCCTGAAGAGACGAAATATGGAGAATTAAAGCTTCCCCGTGCTCTCTCACTTGAAGAAATTGATCGAGTCATTTGTCAATTTAAGAATGCAGCAAGGCGTGCAGTAGAAGCAGGGTTTGACACCATCGAACTTCATGGTGCTCATGGCTATTTACTTCACCAGTTCATGTCACCAAGTATTAATCGTAGGGAAGACGCTTATGGCAAAGACTTATCTAAATTTGGTGTTGAGGTCATTAAAGCCGTCAAAAGCGTTATTCCTGAGCATATTCCACTGATCATGAGAATTTCTGCAATTGAATACATTGATGGTGGATATGATATTGAATATGCACTTAAAATGAGTGAGAAGTTCAAAGCAGCTTGAGTAGACATATTTCATGTTTCCAGCGGAGGTGAAGGGATACCAGGAATATTGAAGCCTTTAAATACACCAGGTTATCAGGTACCCTTTGCACGAAAATTTAGAGAAGTACTGGACCTACCTGTTATCGCAGTAGGTAAGCTTGAAAATGCTTCACTGGCTCAAGCAACTATAACAAACGAAGATGCGGATCTTGTGGCAGTGGCGCGAGGAATGTTAAACGATCCTTATTGGGCTTTACATTCAATCAAATCGATAGAAGGCAAAGTTGAATCTCCCTTTCAATATGCAAGAGGAATTCGCTGAAAATAGATGATCTTTTGACATCAGTTTGGGTTAAGGTAAACTATATGTGTTGTTGAATACACTTATAGTAATGAAAGGGCGATAACTTTGAGTCATTCGGAACATCTGATTCATGACTGGGTCAATTTCTCTAAATACCATGATCGGATTAACAATGCTTTAGAACATATACTTCAAGATAAATATCAACTCAGCTTAAAAGAGTTCTATTTGCTTATGTTTCTTTATCAAACCGGAGACAAAAAACTTCGTCTAGCCACTGCATCAAAAATGATTGGTTTAAGCCAAAGCGCGCTTTCCCGCCTAATCATCAGACTCGAAAATCATTCATTCCAGCCTGTGGACCGCAGTGTGTTTGAAGAAGATAAGAGAGGTTTTTATGTTGTCCTTACTCCAAATGGGGAAAAGTATATTGCTAGTTTAATTTCAGAAGTTAGCTCAGTCTTAGAAAATTCTATGACTAAGAAAGACAAAATTAATATTAGATTATTCACCTCGTAGTCTGAACAACGGCAACAAATCGGCTGTCGTTGTTCTCAACTAACGGGAGACGATAGTTGAATAAAAGTATGCGGCGCCAGCCATCACCTGGAGGAGCGAATTTGGATACTAAAGAATTAGAGTTTTTTGCAGAAAAACATAAATGTTTTGAAAGAGCGGTTGATGGCTTCTGGATCTATGTAAATTCATGGCTAGAGGAAGAACCTGCTGAAGTCAAAGAAGCTTTTGAGACCCTTGATCTCACATCTGTAGTTTTATCTAAAAAGAAAATTGCCTTAGTAGTAAATTATCGTACTGATGAGCCAATAAGATTCGTTACAACTACTTTGAATGTATCTTTGGATAAAGTAGTTATTGGCGAGTATCATTTTGTTTTGAACTTAGATGGTAATGGCATTGATGATTCTTTGAGTTTTCACCCACGTCCAAAAATAGAAGATCGAATATAAATAGTTGAACTAACGGCGAACTTTAGTTGAAGAAAAATAAAATTGGACCATACATCTTAGACATGTCTAATATGTGTGGTTCTTTTAATTTCAACTGTTTAACTTACCTAACCTAAATATAACACTGGCTGTACAAATATATGGATGATCGTGATGGTGACGGCATGGTAGGTGAATAAGACTAAAATAAATKAACATAAGAACAGAACATTTTACTCGTTGGACGATTTAACGGGTATGTGAAACAATGTACTTAAACTAACGGAGAACTTTAGCTCAATAAACACAGCGGTAGCCGATCATTGGATCAGTTAAGCTAAAGGGCAGGATTGCTTAATCGATTCGCGAATACATCAAGTATTGATAAGTTCAGAGAATGAGGTCGAAAAGTAATGACATTCTTGAACTGGCTACGAAATCGGGCATCTGCGAAACCGGAAATCCTTTTGGCGGGTCGACGACCGATAATGGTCCACTGTTACGGCTCGGGCTCTCGCCTTGGAAGATCTCGCCAATGCGCGTCGGATCCAATCGGAAGTTAAACTGCTTGTTTTGGTAGCCCATATCGACATATTTGCGGCATTCCGGATATTTGTTAATATCGTAATTCGATACAGGGAACAACGAAGCTGATCTTATCTGGAAAAATTAGTATGCGTTTGTAATGTAAGATTGAGTTAGATGATGGACAAAATAAATCTGATTTGACATCAAAGGAGGCAACTTTTTCGTGGGAATCTTAAGCGGTAATCCAAAAGATGAGCCAATGCATTTAGGTGAAGTATCCAGTGTTTGGGCGGCTTCTACTACAGCTAAAGGAGCAGTTTCTTTTTATCAAGCCTATTTAAACCATGCAGGTGACAAAGACCTAAGGAAGTTGATTGAGGACTACATTGATCAAGCAAAACAAGAAATAAAAGAACTGGATGAAATACTAAATGCGAATGGTATCGCTCCTGCTCCAATAATGGCTGACAGACCAAAAGCAAATCTTGAAGATATCCCTGTGGGTGCTCGTTTAGCGGATCAAGAAATTGCCGCTGCGATATCTGCCGACACAGCAACAGGTGTTGTTGCTAGCACTCAAGCAATGGCAATGTGTATTCGCGAAGATATTGGTGCATTATTTGCAAAATATGCTGCTGCAAAAACGGTACTTGGTGGTAAAACGCTTAGAATGCTTAAGGATAAAGGTTGGCTAGTTCCGCCTCCTTTACTTATCAAGAGACCAGAAACAGTTAGTGTTTAATTAAAATGGAATTCGGTTTGTTGTTAGAAGAGGTATAGTCGATCCTAAAATTACAAAAATTAACTCGTTTAGCTTAGTGCTAGCGGGTTATTTTTTAGGCGTTAAAAAAACCAACCAGAGTTAGAAATTATTAAGCCCTAGGTATAACTGTCGGAAAAGAATCGCATATTAATCAATGTAAGATATTAACTGCAAAAGGGGTAAAATATGGGTAAAGTTGCAATGGCACTAGTGATTGTCGGGGCTTTAAATTGGCTTCTTGTCGGTTTATTTGAGTGGGACCTTGTCAGCGCATTGTTAGGAGGCGATTCTCATCGTGAATCCTCAATGATAAGCCGCATCGTATATAGCTTGGTCGGGATTAGTGGGTTGTATTGTATCAAATATTTATTTATTAATGAAGAACACGCAAGAACATAAATATCGCGAGCCGTTGGACGCTCGTTACAAGATTCCGCGCCTGTGCGGAATCTTTTTGTTTTCTGATTTCAATATTATATAACGATCCGTTACGCTAACGGGAGACGATAGCGAAATTCAATAAGGAGCAGTTTGCCGCGGCAGCTGCTCCTTATTCATTAAGCTAAATGGCAGTATACGTTAATGAGCAGTTGCTTCTTGAAGGACATTCATTGGCTTATTACGAATAGACATACAGAGAGAGGTGAGATTGATGTATGACTATATAAGCATCCATTCTGATGATTACACGAAAAAAGTAACGTCAAAGAATTTGGAACATTATTTAACTTGTCATCTGGGTTATGAGAAAGTTAGTCATCTAACATTTTACAAAGAACTCCACGGAGACCCAATCAGGGTGAGAGGTATCCCCGCTGAATTAGATGGTAGCTACGCGATTTATACACTAGATGGTTTTGAAGAAGTAAACCTAATTGAAATAGATTTGCCGAGGTCCATTAGTGACATTCTAGAACACGCCATAACTGGCGTTGCTATTTCCATTTCAAAAGAGTTCTCATGGATAATAGATGAGGACCATGGATTAAGCTAACGATAGGTTAATTGAATAAGCATACCCAACAGCCGGCCAGACTGATCAGTTTTTCTTTTTCGTTGAGCATGAGGCAGGAAAATTGTATCGCATAAGGATAGCAATCAATGAAGCTATTCACCAAGGAAGAAAAGAAAATTGTAATTGATGAGTGCTTGTTTCATTGCATAATTGACCAAACGTCATCAAATGAGTCAATAAGTTTCTCTTGGAATATATTTCAACTACTCCTTCTATACTCTACTTCTGGCACTTAATCTTGAATATATCGACCTTTATTGAGAAGGTAGAAATATCAATCCCCATCTTGTTTTCTGTTTATCTGGCAGAACAATATTTGGTCAGTCATCCTGCAAGTCTGGTATTATAAACGTACGAAAATGTACTTATTTAAATGGCACCGACTCATTATCAATTCAATTTGAAGTATGGATGGATCTAGTTGCTGGACTATATGCCCAACTGCAGGATTTAAGGCACGGAAGAAAGCTAAAATAATTACATCATCATATGAGGAGTTGCCCAAATGAAAGAACAGGAACGCCGCTATTCCGCACTGATAGCGAACCAATTCCCAGATTTGATCATTCAAACCGTGGAGTCGCTTGGCGAAGGTTTTCGAAATATAGCGATACTCGTCAACGGAGAATGGGTATTCCGCTTTCCAAAGAGTCAACAAGGGGCAAATGAACTGAACAAAGAAATACAATTACTGCCACTGTTGGCCGCGCGTGTTAAGGTCGGGATTCCGGAGTTTGTATATATAGGAACAGAGGAGGATGGACGTCCCTTTGCAGGCTATCGGAAAGTGGAAGGGGAGATTCTGGGGGAAGACGGAATAGCCTCTCTCTCTGAAAACGCAAGGGAACGACTGGCTATACAACTCGCTGATTTCATGGATGCCCTGAACGCATGTCCGGTTGAAACGGCAATTCAGGCTGGAGTTCCCGTCCATAACCTCACGAATGACGTTCATTTGTTGAAGGAGGTTGCAAAGAGGCAGGTTTTTCCGCATCTTGAAACGTCTTCACGTGACTATCTCACCCAGCGCTTTCAATCCTATTTGGAGGATACGACATGTACCCATTATACGCCGACGCTGATACACGCTGATTTGTCGCCGGATCACTTTTTAACGGATGCGCATCAGACCGAATTAACGGGTATTATAGACTTCGGCGACGCCAAGATAAGCGATCCCGATTACGATTACTTGTATTTACTTGAGGATTGCGGGAAGGCGTTTACCCGGCAAGTGATGGCTTGCAGAGGCGAGGTTGATCTGGACGCCCGCATTCGAAAAATCTCCTTGTTCGTCACGTTCGATCAGGTCCGCTATCTGTTAGAGGGCTTAAAGTCTGGGGATCCGGATTGGATTCAAGAAGGGGTGGAAGCAGTGCAACAGGATAAACGGTTCAATGTGTAGAAACAGCCGATGACGGCTGTTTCTTTTATCGGAATACCATGCCATTACGCTAACGGGCAGGATAGTTCAGGAGATCTTTGTGATTCTGTGCTACCTGCTTAGATAGATTTCGTTACACTACTAGCTGCAGTTTTGCTATTCTTAGCATTTCCAATTCAAGTAAAAGAAGGACAGGGGTGCCCTGTCCTTTTTAATAGATGAGTGTAAACGCCTGATGAGTTTGCGGTTCGATCAAGGGTTACAGATCGACTTTCAAGGTGCCCAGCATCTTGGCGAATTTCGGATCGTGGTAGGATAAGAAAAGACTTTCCCGCGTATCGAGGGTGGCAAACTGTTGCATATCGTCTGCGCTCAACTCAAAATTGAAAATGTCGAAGTTTTCGACGATTCGCTCTTTTCTCACCGATTTTGGAATAACAACGACTTCACGCTGAACAAGCCAGCGCAGCACGACCTGGGCGACGGACTTATTGTGTTTTTCTGCTATCGAGGCCAGCACTTCGTTGCCGAACATGTTGCCCTTGCCTTCAGCGAACGGCGCCCACGACTGGTGCTGCACTCCCTGCTCTTTCATAAAAGCGGCACTCTCGATCTGCTGGTAGAACGGGTGCGTTTCAATCTGGTTGACGGCGGGTACGATTTCGTTATGCACAATGAGGTCCATCAGACGGTCGGGCAGGAAGTTGCTGACACCGATCGCCTTGATCTTGCCTTCGCGGTATAGGTCTTCCATCGCACGCCAAGCGCTATAGTAATCGCCGAACGGCTGGTGTATAAGGTATAGATCAAGATAGTCGAGCTGTAGCTTCTTCAAGGATTTGGCAAACGCCAGCTTGGCACTCTCGTATCCAGTATCTTGAACCCAGAGCTTGGTCGTGATGAACAGCTCCTCACGCGGTACGCCGCTGCGCTTGATCGCGCGTCCGACCGCTTCCTCGTTCAGATAACCGGCGGCGGTGTCGATCAGGCGGTAACCGGCCATCAGCGCTTCATATACCACGTTCTCGCATTCTTCAGCATCGGGAACCTGGTAGACACCGAAGCCGATAATCGGCATTTTCACTCCGTTGGTCAATGTTACGTTCTGCATTTTAACTCCTCCTAGTATTTAAATGTATAATAGCAAACAGCGCATATCCCGGGAATCGGGCACCCACTTACGGCTGAATTGCATTACAATAAGCTTAGAACCTTCGTGTTACACGAAGTCAAGCCGTCTTCACAACTTTATTTTCCAAGGAGGATTTGAACATGTATACGGTCAATGAAGCCGCCCAAATAACGGGACTCACCCAGCACGCCGTGCGCTTTTACACGGATAAAGGCCTGGTGCCAAGCGTACAGCGTAATCAAAACAACATTCGGATGTTCAACGACGAATCAATCAACTGGCTGCATGGCGTGAAATGCCTCAAGCAATCCGGGATGCCGATTGAATTGATTAAAAAGTATATCGATCTCTGTCTCGAAGGGGATTCGACCATTCCGCAACGCTTCGCACTTATAATGGAGCATAAAGAAGCGGCACTCGTTCAGCTTGAAGAAGCCAAACGGCACGTTGCCCATTTAGAACAAAAAACCGACCTATATCAGGCCATTCTGGAGCACCGCACTCCAGACACGACCAATCCCGGTAACTGGGACAAAATTCAGCATATGCATGCTGACGTATTTTACTCGCCCTCTGTTCGGAAGGCGTGAGACATATTTTGAGCACATCAACCGTTTTTGGGAAAATCTTCGGTTTAAACTCTCGATTGGCTCGCAATGAACAAGATTCACATCAATCTAGATTGAACTAATTGGGAACGATAGTTGAGGAGGAGTTGCATTTTCTAAAGCAGCTCCTCTTTGATTTATTCAGGTATTTTGATTAAACTTTATTGCAAAAGGGATATCAATGAAAGGACAGGTATGAAATGAAGAATAAAGCAGCGGTACAATTAGATGATTTAATTAATGAAATTGAATTTCAAATGGATGAGAACGTTTCATATATCAACACCCAGACAGGAGAAGTTATAATGTTATCGAGAGAAGAGATTAGAGCAGCAGAAGATGAAGAGGCACTTGAAAACTATCCAGATTGGCAAAGAGAGAACATTGAACAAGCAATGAAAATTATAGAGGATGAGGACGAGGTTTATATCGATTTCACATTAAAAAACGAGTACCATGAATATGAAATAGTAGAAGAATTTATTGGGACATTAAGCGAAGCAAAGGTTCGAGAAGAATTGTTTGGAGTTATTCAAGGAAAAGGAGCATTTAGAAGATTTAAAGACAGGATCGGAGTACATAACGTCGAAAAGCAATGGTATGAATTCAAAGAAAAAAAGGTTAAGGAATTAGTTATTGAATGGTGTGAAGAGAATGATCTTGTAATAAAGGAATGAAGTATTATTTGTTGTACATTCGAGAAATAAAAGTTGAATCAGACAAAAAGCTGACTGTGTGAACAGACAGCTTTTCTTGGCTATTCCGCTAACGGGGAACTTTAGCTGAATACAACATGGAGCAGATTGCGATCGGACAGATGCTCCATTTTTCATTGAGCTAGAGGGCAGGTTAATTTCAATATGTCTATACTTTCAAAGTAAAAGTAACAGAATGACTCGTCATACTGGAAAAATTCAGGAGGCATATTAATGGGGAAGACGTTCTGCAAAAGAACTAAAAAGATAAGGATAGATGGTTCTCAATTCCACTGCGTTATTAACGAGATTCCTAGTAATAAATTTGTGAATTTTAAGGTCTATTCATCAAAAACCTCATATTTTGAAGTGTTATTTACATGGCAAGGTAGCTGGCACTTCATTCCGCATAAGCCAAGTAATTGTGAAAGTTTAATTAGATATGCGATTGAAAATGGATGGGAATTTAGAAGTGAAAGAAAGCTCGCCCAGAAGATAAGCATCAGCAGCATCCGTTTTCACTTTACGAAGATTGGTTTTTCGAAGCCGGTTAGAAATAAGCGGATTGATAACGATAAATAGATAGTGATGCTCCTCTAGAAATTKAACAACAGGGCTTTGATAGTGCCCGGTTGCTTCCAGAATCAATGTAGGCCGATGACCTGATTCATGTTCGATGTCATGAATAACTTGAAGCAAAATCTCGAGACCATCCCATGTATGTTCGAAATGGAATATCCCTCGGTATGGCTTTCCTCGATTTAAAAAAGCTTGTCCGTGGCTTTCTTCTTTAGATATGTCTAGCCCTATAACAGGGTTCATGTTATCTCTCCTTGAAGTAAATTTACCGGTAGCCCCTATGAACCTCCTTGTCGCTCCACAGCATCGCATGTGATACGGGATCTATGTCCCAACCAGCCTCAATCATGGTCATGACAAGTAGGGGTGAACATTATAGCGCTTGGGATCAAGTCCCACTGGCAGGTACGTTCGACCCGGCTACTCTAATCCTCGAAGCTAATGCAAAAAGGATCAACCAGAAAGAAATGGTTGATCTCATAATACGAACGGGCAGATTAGCTTAATACCAAATAAAGGATATTAGCAAGCGTTTGTAGAAAACTTTATGCTAGAAGCAAGGAATAAGGAGGAGGTGGACATATGAATATGACCTCAATCGAAGTGGTTACTATTCATCCAGTTTACAATCATGCATTTACTGTATCTGAACATCCAGACGGCCAATTACCTCATATTGGAGATGCATTAGGTTGTGATTGTGTAATTGAAAAGTTTGTTGATGGATGGATGAGAAAGTATAGGAATGATGGACGTAACAATGAGGATTGGTACGGATGGGGTGCTGACGTTCTTGCTCCTTATGATGGAATTGTAGAATCTATTCATATTAACCCAGTTACTAATACACTAGGAAATATACAGCACTCTAGAGCAAGCAGCATTAGATTTTTAGGACATGACGATGTAAGAATTTGTTTTGCTCATGTAATGGATTTGAGCGTAAAGGAAGGCGATGCCGTTAAGGCAGGTGATATAGTCGCAAAAGTAGGTAACAACGGTTATTCTTGACATCCCCATATTCATGTTGGAGCATGGAAGGGAAATATTCCTCTTCAAATACGATTTGATTTAAAGTCTATGGGAAGTCAGTTAAAGAACTTTGGAGAAGAAATGTATTTTTTATAGGCATTAAAGATTTTTAAAAATATCATTACGCTCCCTCGAAATGATTCAATTTCCTCACTCAGACTCATGAATTCGCAGGATTTCATCCTGTAGTTAAATTGAAGAAAAGGATGATGGGAGAGCCGGTAGCTGGGAGATGGGGAAAAAGGCATGCGTAAATAAAGGGTGGATAGGAATCACCCATATTGTTCCATTATGCGCACATCTCCACTTCGCCTTAGCGATTCTCGCTCCCATGTCTCAACGGGTCATAGCCCTTTCATTCCTTCGTCACGTCTTAACTAAGGGGTGGAGGTCGGTCTTTCTAACGGAACGGGTCATAGCCCTTTTGCGTAACGTATCCCGATACAC
>NZ_JBFTLA010000028.1:0-33807 GCF_056396205.1 Paenibacillus sp. 05T425 | reverse complement strand
TCACTTCGTGATCCCCGTCCTGCTTCATACTCCTTCAGAATGGCTAATTTCTCTTCCCCGCAGTACTCATTTATTTGAGACATGAAAAAACTCCCCTTGATAAACAGGTTTTTATTATTTCACCTGTCTACCTAAAGGGGAGCATATCAATTCTGGTTGGCCTTCTTTAATGGTCGTTCTATGATGGCGGTAGCCGGGAAGACGTAGGGCTTTTAGGGGCTCAGACCCCGTCCTACCCCTAATGACCATGTTTGAGCTGGTTGAGGCTTTTTAGACCTCGTATCACAAGCGAAGCTATGGGTTTGGAACCATCGTGGGATTGCCAGCTAAACTTGCAGCAGGAGGAGTTGACAGGAAGCAGAAATCGGACTGGATGTGACTAAAGGAGCGAGTGTATTTCAGGCGTTTGTGAAGCGTAATGAGGTGTACGGGAAACCCAAACTGATTAGTCATACCGAAGACGGGTTTGAGAGACTTGGCGATGTGATTCGCGAACTAGAGGAACTAACAGGGAAACGACCTGTTGTTGTTCTGGAGGCAACCGGGCACTACCATCGTATGATTGTCTCCTTCTTGGAACGTATAGACATCACACATTTCATAATTAATCCACTCCTATCTAAACGCTCGAAGAGTGCACAACTACGTAAAGTAAAAACGGATGCAGCGGACGCCTGGCATTTGGTTGAAATGTATTACCGAGGTGACGTTCAGCCGCATCGCAAATGGGCGGACAGAATAATGGAAATCCAGCATCTAACGAGGCAACATGAATTTATGACGTCGCAATTCGTGCAGTCGAAGTTGAATGCGAGGGCACTGCTGGATCAGGTATGTCCGGCATATGAAGACATCTTCCGAGATATGTTTTCCAAGACAGCGTTACAAGTGCTCCGTCATTTGCTGCATGGGATCAGCATCACCGAAGAAGTGATTCGGGAAACAGCGGGCTCCTCACACGGGAAAGTATGGATTCGAGCGAAAGTGGAACGGATTCAAGGTATGCCGTCGCTAAGTAGGTCAAGCGCCTCTCAAAAGACAGCATTATTATGTATGATTGAAGTTCTGCTTGCTCAGCAGGAACAACTGAGTCACTTGGAACAGAAAATTCAGGAGGAAGCGCTGGAGATCCCCGATTAAGAAAGCTTGTCCGTGGCTTTCTTCTTTAGATATGTCTACATAACAGGGTTCATTTTATCTCTCCTTGAAGAAAATTTACCGGCAGCCCCTATGAACCTCCTTGTCGCTCCACAGCATCGCATGTGATACGGGATCTATGTCCCAACCAGCCTCAATCATGGTCATGACAAGTAGGGGTGAACATTATAGCGCTCGGGATCACACGGGCAGGTACGTTCGACCCGGCTACTCTAATCCTCGAAGCTAATGCAAAAAGGATCAACCAGAAAGAAATGGTTGATCTCATAATACGAAAGGGCAAGTTAACTCAATCAAGAATGAAGGAAAGAAGGGGAAAATAACGAATATACAATAAAAGGAAATGAGAAACGGATTTGTTAAAAGCACAAAGGAGGAGACGGAATGACCATTATAAGTATTGAGGGCGCAAGTGCTGTAGGAAAAACAAGTACCTCTTCTGAATTGGCTACCAGTCACGGGGCTTTTCACATTCCAGAAATCAATACTTGGTGGAAAGAACGACCGAACCCTGAATATAGAGAATGGTGGTTTGAACGTCAGGCGGACCGATGGAGAATAGCCTTGGAAAACAGGAATAACCATTCATTTGTTGTAATCGATATAGATTTATTTCAACCTCTCTGGTATAACTGGGCGTATGATTTTACTTTATTTGATAATCAGTCGTTAGAGTTTGTAGCCGATTACTATCGAAAACTGATACTAGACCAAAAAATCGGGTTCCCCGATCGTTATTATGTACACGGTTGTAATGAGGAAGAACTAATTAAACGGAAAAAAGCAGACTCCTCGAGGAGACGAGGGGGTTTTGAGATGAATTTACAGTTCATCCTACCACAAAAACATTATTTCGAAGCGCTTAACAAAGAAGTTCCTGGTCTAGTCTGTTTTATTGATTCCGTGAGCATTGATAAAAATGTTGAGGAAATTATAACGTCAATTCCAAGTACCCCAAATACACATACTTACTCAATTGAATTGTTTGATTTTGTAGTCGATTGGCTTTCTCGAAATAAAGCAGCTCAGTTCAGATGATGGAACTAACGGAGAAGTACGACAAGTTCTGCTATAAGCGCCAGCTGGCGTGAAGTGCAGAAGAGTAAAACTTAATCTCAACTTTACAACCGAGGATGGGAATGACGGAACCATGTATCCTGAAACCATCCCGCCAATACTCCTGCATGCGTCATGCCTGACAGGGCATGGGGTGTGAAGTACAGGTGGAGTCGGCAGAACAGAGGCTGAAGCCACCTCACGGAAAGGTATGCCAATGGATATGCTGCGCGGCTGAAAAACTGGATATGGTGAGAATGTTCACTTTCTTGAACTGACGAACTTCCGAATGTACTGGTCTAAAGTTAGAACGTATGGAAACATACGGGCCATCAAGCGATGGTGTGAGTGGCGTTGAGTAAGAATTTATCATATGAAATACGCTATGCTGAACAATGGCAGCTTCCAACTCACAGGCTTAGAGGAAGCACCTACGTCCTGAATGGATAGCTAGGTCGTAAGGGACTTGGAAAACAAGGAACGTTGCTTCAAGGGCTGTCACCCGAAACGGTTGCTATAAGGCTTTGCCGAAATGCATTTATCCTTGAGAGGGCAGGGGCACGACTGATGAACCTTCTGTAATGGGAGTGGAGGAACAGCCCCAAGTCTAATGGAACGAACGATCATTTTCCAACGTGAATTGCACCGATCGGGTAGGAACGTGGGAACATCACCTCTACTAGGGAGGGATGCCACAGTGCAGGCTCTACGATACTGGGATTACTACGGCATGACGGATACATTCACAACGTTGTACGATAGAGCTGCGAATAAGGAAACCTTCTCGAAACTGTACGATGTCATCACATCCAGAGAAAACATCCTCCTCGCCTATCGAACGATGAAATCGAATAAAGGATCGCGGACATCTGGAACCGATGGCAAAACCATTGCGGATATCCAAAAGCTGTCCGAAGACGAACTAGTCCTTGATATCCAAAACAAGCTAAAGAACTACCGCCCCAACAAAGTCAGACGGAAGCACATTGAAAAAGATAACGGCAAATGGAGACGATGGAACGCCGGATGCCGGGAAACTGGCACGTCCGGTGTGGCGCAGGGGAAAAGCCGGAGATTACTTCAAACGCTTACCTATTGCAACCTATAGCTCAACAGGACGTTACGGCAGCCGGCTTCACAATTGGCTGCCGTTGTTCTTTGAAGTAACGGGCAGGAAAGTTGCGGATAAAATGGAAACTTAAAACTTATTTGTGGTAAAATTGAGAAGGATGTTTTCATGAATCGGAAATATAGGGGGATTCATAGTGTCAAAAAAATCAATAAGGACAGTTCTGTTCTTGGCAATCATCATATGTGTAGCTGCACTATTTTATTACAATAATGTATTTGCTCGTAGTGTTGCAGTTGCCACCGTTACAGAAAAAGGAAATGGTTTTATCATCATTGAGAAAGCGGATGGAACAATAGAAAAAATTAAAACAACAAAATTACTAATACCATTAATCGAAGTGGGTGATCGTTATTTTATTAGTTATCATAGTAATAAACTTCGATCTCCTTTTATAAAAAGCATTGAACCTTCAGAATGAGATTGCTAGCATAATATTTAACTATGTTCAACTATCGGAGAACTATAGCTTAACAATCCTTTAAACGAGGCTGCCGACATAAATCGGCAGCCTCGTTTAGCTAACTGGCAGGATTGTTTAGAACTCTTAAATGGAATTTATGGTAAAATCATCTGTAATGCGATGCTGCCCCATGGGAGAGAATATGGGTGATAAAGAAAAGTAGAATTATTTTTGCGATAATCGTTATCGGAATTTCAAGTTATAGCCTTCTGAATAAGAAATTTGAATGGATGCCGTATTTAATGTTATTTCTAGCATTATTTTTGATGGTGGCAGGATTAGAAGAGTTGCAAAAGAAAGAAAAGAGATTTTTAGGTTATATAAACTGGTACCCATAGACTGGACACTTTGAAAAAAGGTGTTCAGGCTGTGGGTACCTTTTTGTATACTGGAGAAAGCAATGGAGGGATTTCATGAGCAAGAAGCTTTTTAGTGATAAAGATCTATCGAGGAACAGATACGTGACCAGAATTAGCCATAAAGCGATAACCTATTCGGATGAATTTAAGCAGTTATTCATAGATCAGTACATCATGGGTAGAACCCCAAGAGAAATCTTTGAGGCTAACGGATTTGATGTAAACGTAATTGGGATGAAACGTGTGGAGCAGTGCGCTGACCGTTGGAAGAAAGCCTATGACCATGCTGGCATTATTGGATTGGTCGACTCCCGCAAAGAAAGCTCTGGACGTCCTCTAAATCGAGAACTAACGCAGGATGAGGTCATTGCCAAACAGGAAGCGAGAATAAGGCTCCTCGAATCCCAGGTAGAACTGCTAAAAAAGCTAGACTTGAAAGAAAGGATGCTGGTAACCAAAGGGGCAAACTTAAGCAAGAATAAATTATTCGAGTTGATCAAGGAAGTAGTAGATCAGGGTCTAGGGCGTATGGCTCGCTATCTTTGCGAATTGCTAAACGTTTCCCGCTCAGGGTACTACAGATACCTACAGGCTGCAGACACTCGCTTAGAGCGTGCACGTATGGATGCTGAGGCGGGCGAATGGATTAAGAAGGCGTTTAATCGGAAGGGGTACAAAAAGGGCTCTCGCTCCATCAAAATGATCCTTAAGAATGAATTTGGCATCACTTACAACTTGAAGAGAATCCGCAGGCTTATGAAGAAATTGAACCTTGTATGCCCGCATCGAAAACCAAACCCTACAAGCGTATGGCCAAAGCTACGCTTGAACATCGAACCCTCCCTAACAAGCTACAGAGGGATTTCAAGAAGGGCATTCCGGGGCTTGTTCTACTTACTGACATCACCTATCTTCCGTACGGCCGCTCAGATATGGGCTATTTGTCGACCGTTCTAGATGCTTCGACAGGCGAGGTTTTGTCCCACAACCTTTCGCGCCGAATTGAACTGTCTATTGCGACAGAAACGATTGAGAAGCTGGTCAAACAAAAGCGTTTGAAATTGCATAAAGAAGCTTTCATCCACTCGGATCAAGGAAGTCATTATACAAGCCCTAAATATCAGGGTTTGTTAAAGCAGAAGGGTTTGGGTCAGTCCATGTCTAGGCGTGGGAACTGCTGGGATAACGCTCCTCAGGAATCGTTTTTCGGTCACATGAAAGATCATGTCAAAAGCCGTAGGTATTCATCTTTCCGTGAACTTCAGCTTGAAATTGATCGCTATATTAACTATTACAACAACCACAGGTATCAATGGGGATTAAAAAAGATGACTCCTGTTCAATACAGGAATCATCTCTTATCGGCTGCCTAACAGCCCTCTTTTTCAAAGTGTCCTTGACAGGGGGTCCAGATCAGCAAAGACAATAGAAAATATTCTTAATTGACGTATCAGAAGTCGTCGACAGATCCCGCTTCCGCAACAACAGATCCAAATTCTAAGCCGATAGCAAAACCTATGCCTTTCCAATAATAACGCTGACAGCAAAGCCTAATTCAACCACCAGTCCTAAGCCAACTGATGTCATTGTCGAGGATGTCGCAGTCAAAGGCTTGATCGTGCTGGTTATGGTTTCGGGTGTGAATGATGTTAGATAAACTTATGCCCCAGTACGTGATGATATCTTAAGGAAGGATGGTCCGCATGACAAATAAAATGAATGATGAAGAGTATCTAAAGTTTTCTTAGTGCTTAGGTTAAGATAAATCCCCTGTTTAAGCACTACATGCTACCCGCGTACGTTCTTTAATTGTTAATTGGAAATGGAATATAATGAGGAGGACGTAGCTCAAGCGAAGGCGCGGGAGCGTTCTTTTAATTGAACTATACAAGCTAATAGCTTGTCAACATTACCAGCAAAACAGCTCGAGAACTTGTGTTATATTGATTAATGAGCATGCCAAAGAACCCTCCAATTCGTTTGTATTGGAAGGTTATACCATCAATGTTTTGCTATGCTGGACGGAATGATTTCTTACTTTTTAGTATGGCGTACAACCAATGAACTAACTTATTCGCACAGGCCACTAAAGCCACTTTGTGAGGTTTTCCTTCAGCTCTTTTGCGTTCGTAAAACTCTTTAATCCGAGTGTTGCGAGAGCGGATTAGGCCACACTGTACCGCCATAACTAGTGCGTATCTAAGCTGTCTGGAACCACGTTTAGTGATTCGATTACGTGTTGCTGTAAACTTGCCTGAAGCAAAAACGCTGGGGTCTATTCCTGCAAAGGCAACCAGTTTCTTTGGATGATCAAACCTGTCGACTTCTCCAATTTCCGCTAAAATTGTTGCAGCAATTTTAGGGCCAATACCGGGAATCGACTGGATTAAATCATACTCTTCAATCTCAGTAGCTAGGGCATCTATTGTCTGTTCCAACTCAGAAAGATGCTCCTGGTACTGAAGAATAAGGCTGATCAAGATCTTAAGATTAATCAAGTGGCTCGCATACATCGTTTGCTCAAATGGGTTTTGTTTTGCGGCATCGAGCAACCGTTGAACTCGTTCGTTAATCCACCTCTCTGATCGCCCCCGTTTTGAAGTTAGAAGAGTGTTGATTGTAATTTTTAATTTCTCTTCACTGACTTCCAGAACTGAGGATGAAGTCGGAAACTCCTGTAAGAAGCGAAGGGACACGTTAGAATACATAGCCCCGAAAACACCTTTGTACGCTGGGAAAACCTGATCTAGGACGGCTTGGAATTGAAGCTTCGTCTGTACGCACATCTTGGAGAAGGACTCGTGTTGTCGCGTCAGATAACGCATATTAAGCAGTTGCACTCCTCTTTTTTTGAATGGTTCGAATTCCTCCCTATAGTAAAGCTCGCCCAGAAGATAAGCATCAGCAGCATCCGTTTTCACTTTACGAAGATTGGTTTTTCGAAGCCGGTTAGAAATAAGCGGATTGATAACGATAAATAGATAGTGATGCTCCTCTAGAAATTGAACAACAGGGCTTTGATAGTGACCGGTTGCTTCCAGAATCAATGTAGGCCGATGACCTGATTCATGTTCGATGTCATGAATAACTTGAAGCAAAATCTCGAGACCATCCCGTGTATGTTCGAAATGGAATATCCCTCGGTATGGCTTTCCTCGATTTAAAAAAAGCTTGTCCGTGGCTTTCTTCTTTAGATATGTCTAGCCCTATAACAGGGTTCATTTTATCTCTCCTTGAAGTAAATTTACCGGTAGCCCCTATGAACCTCCTTATCGCTCCACAGCATCGCATGTGATACGGGATCTATGCACAACCGACATCGGATCATGATTCAGCGTGGATAACCGTAGAAGAGATTAGGAAGATAGCGCAATCCATTCCGACGGAAATTGATATCGATAAGCTAATCAATGATGTAACGAATCGATCGACTTCTTCTCAAGTCGATATCGATACGGGAATAGTTGCGAAGTATAAAATCAATGAAACTCCGACATTGCTTATTAATGGTATTAAGGTTAGTAATCCATTTGATATGAACGAGATCAAAAATCTGATCGACAAGGAAATTGGCGGTGTTCAGAATGAGTAAGAGGCTAGCTATCTTTCAACCTTATTTGCTCTACTTCGCATGGATGGTTTCTCTTATTGCAACGCTAGGCAGTTTATACTTTAGCGAAGTTAAAGGATATATTCCTTGTGAACTATGTTGGTATCAGAGGATATTCATGTATCCCTTAAGCATACTCTTGGGAATTGCTGCTTATAAGGGGGATAGGACCATTAAGAAGTATGTTCTACCTCTAAGCATTATTGGGGGAATTATTTCGATTTATCATTATTCGATTCAAAAGATACCTGGTTTCCATGAGATTAAACCTTGTACGAATGGTGTTCCATGCAATGTCGATTATATTGATTGGCTAGGATTTATTACGATACCGTTTCTTGCAGGTACTGCTTTTATTCTAATTATCGCTTTCTTATTATTCGTTGGGGATAAAGAGTAAACTGTACATCAAAACTGAAGGACAAGAAGACAATCTAGAAAGACTAGGAATAGTAAACACAAAACCCGCAGTTAGCGCGGGTTTTGTGTTTACTAAATTATGAGTTCAATCCTAGTTTCTTTGCATTTTCTTGAATAAGTTCAACTAATGTTTGTTTCTCTGTTTCGGGATAGTTTCGAAGTTCAAGCACTTTAATGTCTGCCAAATTTCCGATTTCTGCTCCTTGCGGAAAATTGAAGTTATCAATGATTAACGCCGGCTTCAATGCTGCCAACTCCGCGGCTTGAGTGGGGGTTACCTCTGCCGGTCCAAATACGCCGACTACTTCATATCCCATCGATTCTGCTACAGGCGCCATGTAAGCTTGGGCAACTACTCGTTTATCAGCAGCATCCAACTTTGAGATCTCATCTCCAATTTCAGTGAAGGTACTCTCTATTTCCTCCAGAGCTCTGTTTGCAGTGGCAGTCGTACCCATCTTCTCAGCTAATGAGCTGATTTGTTCATTTAATACGTTCGGAGTGTTCTCAGTTTGAATGACGAATCGGTCTGCCTTCGGTATTTCAGCGGATTCCAATATTTGTTTCATGAACGGCTCGTATTCCGAATAAATGACCATATCCGCATTATTTACTTTCTCGATATCACCCGGTTTAAAGTCATATTCGTTAGGATGTTTCATTTCAACTGGCGCTAGAATCATAATATTGTCCAGCCCAGCAGTTCTGGCAATCAAAGCAGTCCAGCTTGTAGAGGCTACGATATTATGGTTGCCCCCTGAATCGTGATTATGACCGGTATCTTCACTAGGAACACTCGAGGAACACCCAGTAAAAAAGATTGCGCTTGTTATAAGTGCAACCATGGGAGACGTTAGCTTCATTTTCCAAATCGTTCGCTTCATTTGTAATAAAACCTCCATTAGCATTTATTTTCTTGTGACCAGATAAATCGCACTTAACAGAAGAACGCCAAACATTGTGATCGTTGCCCCTGTTGGTAAATTCAAAAGCAATGAAAGAAGAAATCCTCCGACTGCCGAAATCATTCCGAATAAAACAGATAAATACAGCATTTGCTTATACGTTCTTGCTAATCGAGAGGCGGCCATTGCGGGAAGAAGCAACAAAGCATCAATTAATAATGCGCCAACCAACTTCATGGCAATTCCGATAGCGATTCCTGTAACAAACATTAGACAATTGCGAATAAAAGTTACCGGTATTCCAAGCCATTGGGCTTGTTCGGCATCGTGAAAGATCAATTGAATTTCCCGATAACAGAAATAGAATAGACAAACCACAATAAGACTAATGATTGTCAACATCCACATATCAAATATTGTTAGAGTAAGAATGCTCCCAGTAAACAAACCGAAAACTTCCATAGCAGGAACGTCGGCAGCGTGGAAAAGCATTAATGCAGCTGCAAGCGAACCGGTCATCATAAATGCACCTAATATAGCTGGTTCTAGCTTGATTTTAGAAGACAAAGGACCCAATAGCACGGAGCCAACCATAATGGCAATCAATGCGCCTAACGTCGGCTTTGTCCCAATTAGCAAGCCTAGTGCCCCGCCTAACAGTGCAAGGTGCATGAGGGCAAATCGGATGACTGTTAGTTGAAATTGAATGACGACTATACCAATGAGCGATAAAGAACCCCCAGCGATAAAACAACCAATCAATGCTCGCTGAATTAAGGGGATTTGCAAATAGTAGAGCAGTTTCACGATCGACCCCCGACTTCTGATAATCTTCCTTTGTTCATTACGTATAAGCTATCGACCCCATAATCGGTTTCATCCATTTGATGCGTAATCATTAACGTGAGTAAATGGGGGGAGCGTTGTCTGCAGCTTGCAATCAGTGAAAATAAAAGCTCTTTAGTACTCATATCCAGATGGGTGGTCGGTTCATCCAACAACAATATATCAGGCTCTCTAATAAGAGCTCGCGCGATATGAATGCGTTGACGCTGCCCTCCTGAAAGTTGCCTGCAATCTTGGTTGGCCAAATCAGACATTCCGATATAGGCTAACCATTCATTAGCCTTTACTCTATCCTTTAATGTTGGACGCTTACAATACGAGAAGGTTACTCCCCAGTTCCCAAGCATTAAGGCTTCCAGTACAGAGATGGGCAACTTTCCCGCTTGACCTCCCTGAGGCACGAATCCGATTTTTTTCTGTGCTTGCCGAAAATCGTTTTTACTTGCAATGGTTCGATTGCCGATCATGATGTTTCCTTGCCGTAACGGAATCTGCCCTAATATGGTTCGAAATAACGTTGTTTTGCCTGCACCGTTAGCACCGGTAATGGCCACAAACTCACCTTGATTTGCTTTAAAGCTTAATTGATTCAGTGTTGGCGACTTACTGTAACCAGCGCTTATATCTCGCAGCTCGAGTGCAGGATCTGCCATCCTTTTGTTCACCTCGTTTCATTTCCATTATGAACAATGCTATATGCCGATAAAATAACTCGTTGTAGCTATCTAAACGAATCATTGTTACAAACCATTGAAATGTTGTGCAGCTAGCTCTATTGAGTCATGTGTGACGGCTCAAAAATAGAGACAATAGAAAAGTAAGCTAACGGAATGAGTCTGATGCTGTATAAGGAGGTCCATGTAATGTATAAACAAATAAAATGGTTGATTTTAATCATCCCTACGTTGACGATTTGGATTTGGGAGTATGTTCGACATGAATATTTATTGCCGTATATTTCGATGGACGCAGGGAATTGGCTGTCGCCTTTAATCGTTTTCTTGGTTACTTTGCTCTTGATTACGCGGCTGTTTGCCATATTAGAAAATATCCAAGAAGAGCTGCATCAAACTAGGCTGCTACAGACGGCTTTACAGGAACGCGAGAACTTGGCAAGAGACTTACATGATGGGATTGCTCAATCCTTGTTCTTGGTATCTGTAAAGCTCGATCAGGTGAAGCAAAGCGATGAACTAAACGAACAATTTCTGTCTGTAAAGAAGACGGTTCATGAAGTGAATGAGTATGTGCGCCAGTCCATCGCCAATTTGAAATATCCGCCAGAGGTCATAACCGTACCTTGGAAAGATACGATAAAGGATATTATTAGAGATGTTGATTTGGATTCAACCGTGAAAATCGATTATAAATGGCCTATTAAAGATGTTGATCTGTCCATTAAGGAGAAGATTGGCTTATATGAATTTCTGAGAGAAGGGCTGCACAACATTCGGAAGCATGCTTTTGAGGCAAATCACATTCGCATTCGATTAGAATCTGTTGAATCCGGCTGGAGATGCTTTATTTCAGATAACGGACAAGGTTTTAGCGGCAATCCTTTATTAAAGGAAGGCAGTTATGGTTTGAAGTTTTTAAAACAACGAACATTGGAGCTCGGTTGGGAAATGGATTTGCGAAGAGATTCCGGCCGTACCACGCTTGAGGTTAGGCATAGAAAGCAGGTGGATCCGAAATGGCAAATATGACAACTCAATCTGTACGAGTACTGATCGTAGACGATCATCCTCATGCACGAGAAGGAATGAAAGCAATTCTTAGCCAGGATAGCTTGTTTGAGGTTGTAGGAGAAGCGCAAAACGGCGAAGAGGCTATTGATTGGACAGAGCAAGTCATGCCAGACATGATTTTAATGGACATCAATATGCAAAGGATGGGTGGGCTCGATGCAACGAAGGAAATAAAGGCGAAGTTCCCTTATGTAAAGATTGTAATGGTCACCGTATCTGATAATATAAGCCATCTGTTCGAAGCGCTAAAAAAAGGGGCTCAAGGTTACTTGCTTAAAAACTTAAAGCCCGACTCTTGGTTGGAATATTTAAGAGCTATTGCCTTTGATGAAGCTCCCATGTCTCAAGAGCTTGCTCACCGTTTGTTAAACGAATTCGCACATGGCGAGAGGCCGATGGAGGAAGAATCTCCTCTAACCCCTAGGGAACGAGAGATATTATCCTGTGTATCGAAAGGATTGATGAACAGGGATATCGCTACACAATTAATCATATCGGAACATACCGTCAAAAATCATTTGAAAAATATATTACAAAAGCTGCATTTGGAAAATCGCGTTCAGCTAGCTCGATATGCTTATGAACGCGGTCTTAATCACATGTAAACGAGAACAGCGAGATCTTTTTCATGAAAAAGATCTCGCTGTTCTTCTTTTCACTTAAAGGTACCAAGCCAATTGGCAAGATTCACAATCTCATCATCCGTAAGCCGATCCTTGTAACCCGGCATGCCACCTCCGCCATTTACGATTTGTTTATATATTTTTTCTCTGCCCAATGTCGTTCCCACCTGATTAAGTGCAGGTCCCATCCTACCTTGGTATTCGTCACCGTGACAACCCATACAGTTGCTTTTATAGATCGATTCCGCATTTGCAATATCAACTGGAATATCCGGAATAGTAATGTTATGGTCTACATCGGAAACTTTTTCTTTTGGCGGAAGATTGAATAGGAGCAGAAAAACCCCAAGCAACGCTGAAAATCCAACCATAATCGCCATGATCCATTTTTTCATTATAAATCCTCCTTGTTATATTTATTGATATTCCGAATAGGGAGCCAGTAAGCAATAACCTGAACCCCTTATGGTCTTATAAGAGCAAAGGAGTGAGCCTTCTTTGTCTGAATCTTATTACGAATCCGCTTAATATAAGCATCTACGGTACGTTCGTAATGGATGGTACGATCGCTCCAGACTTGTTCAAGCAGCTCCTTACGACTAAGAAATTGATTCATGTGGCGATGCATATAGCTAAACAAACTAAACTCCCTGCGAGTAAGCTGTATGATATGGATGCCAAACTGAAGCTGCCGCACGGCTGAGTTGATAATAATGGGATTCTTCTCATCCGTGTACGAGCTTTTAGTGGACATGGAAAAATAAGACTGAGGGGATTTTCGTCTCATTATCGCACGCATTCTACAAATAAACCCTTTCACCAGAAAGTCATAGCTGCAGTCAAACAAGTGCCAGATCCAGCTCACTATTGTCATCTCTAAACAAGTAACCAACACCCCAAACCGTTTTGATCATATTTCCCACTTCGGGGGATACATGTACAAGTTTCTCACGAAGCCTTTTGATATGCGTATCTATCGTACGGTAATCATTCGCTTTTGTTTGTCTCCATACGGCCTCGAGGAGCTGTGATCTTGAATGAACGACACCTTCGTGCAGCACCATATAGTAGAGCAGATCAAATTCTTTGAGAGCCAAGTATACCTCGCATCCTTCAACTAGAATACGATGCGCAGTTGGATCTATGAGCAGTCTCTTTAAATGCAACGGAATGTTAGCATTACGATTCTTTAGTAGTTCGTCTTGTTTGGATGAGCGCTTAATAATTGCTTTAGATCGACAAAGAAGCTCTTCGTAAAACAAAGGCTTTTCCATGCAGTCATCAGCACCGGCTTCGAAAGCGGCCAGACGTTGAGACTCTGAGCCGAGGTCTGTGAATAACAATATTGGTGTTTTCACTTTTTTTCGTAATGTGATGCAAAGCTGAATATTCGTGTAACTTGACGTTAAGCGGTCAATCACGATCAGCTTGTAATGGTTGTGGTGGGTTTTAAGTAAAGTTTGTCGTACGTCTGGCGTTATGTCGGTTAAATAGCCTTCATTTTGATATAACGATTTTAATTGTTTTTGCGTTTGTTTTTCTGAACTGACAATCAGAATCACGCTTTTGTCTGGCCTCATCGATTCTAACCTCCTTAACCGTTTATAAGACTCATTATCACCTCTAACAATAAGATGCAAAATGACTCAAAGTGGCTAAATGTATTGTTAATTGTAACGATCCCATGAACATACACTTCACGGATTACTGAAATCACAAAAGGGCCTCCCTAAAGTCGAGATGACTCATTGGGAAGCCCTAATTAAAGATTCATTTCTTTTCATTTTCCTTTAGAAGAGTGTGAATATCCTTCAAAATTACTGAGTTATCCATGTCGTCGCCCATACGGAAGACTTTTCTAATTTGCTGATCAGCATCAACAAGCATGAGAGAGGTGACCGTATGAACAAATTGATTGTCATCGAACTTCTGAATCGCGACACCGAATTCCTTGGCTTTCTCGATCGTATAGGTTTCGTCTCCTCGCAGCAGTTTCCAACCCGATTGATCGATTCCCATTCGATCAGCGTAGGTACTTAGAACTTCTGGCGTGTCTCTATTCGGATCAAATGTAATGGCAGCGAATTGCACCTTGTTTCCGAAAAGATTTTGCTTCATTAGTTCGTCCTGAAGCAGCACCATATTGTACGTCGTGACCGGACATATATCAGGGCAGCTTGTGAATATAAACTCGATTAGCATAACCTTTCCACGTTGCTCCTTCATCACAAACTGGGAACCATCAATATTTTGCAAAGTGAAATCAGGTGCAGCTCTCACAATCGGCAGTTTACTATCGTTGTTTAGAAAGGAATAACACAAGTATGCCGCTAAGGCTAGGATTAGAATAATTACAGCGATTAAATACGGACTTATTTTATTGCGACTCATGAAAGTGATTCCTCTTGTCCTTTCCGTTTAACAGCTTCTGCAATTTTCTCTTGAAGTTCGTTATCTTCTTGTACTAGCTTTACTCCGTGTATCATAACGTAGGCGCCTCCGCCTAAAAACAAGCCGCCTAAAATAAACCAAAACAACATCTCATTTTCTCCTCTCACTATCCATATAGGTATTTCTTTCATTATAAAAGGTAATCGTAATGAACATTAATGGCTCGTTCGAGTTATTTTTTGCAGTAAGTATGTTAAATGGTGCAGTATAGCTCTTTTGAGTCATTCGGTAGAAAGAGTGCTTTTGCTAAAATAAAAAAGAAGTTAAATGAGAGTAGGTGAATTAATGCGTAAAATGATAATAGCTCTAATCATGCTGAGTTTGTTTGTCGCTGTAATGTCGGCATGTTCGAATTCTCCGCCAGGACCGATAGATCCGGCCGAAATCGAGGCCGTATTGACGACGAACCCCGAAGCGCCGCTGGCTGCAAAGCCAGTAGAGCTAGTCGCAAGCTTTCCAGGAGCAAATTTATCCAAATCGACATCTGGTTTGACGTTTGAAATTCGCGTGAACGAGAAAGCCGAGTTGCTTGAGGCAAATAATGCAGGACAAGATGAGTTCAGCAGCAGCTTCACGTTTCCGAAGGCGGGGACTTATGACGTGTATCTGCATCTGTATACCGAAGATGTACATCTGACGAAAAAGAAGCAGGTAGTCGTGCAATGAAAACGTTGAACAAAGTAATAATTATATTGGTATGTGCATTAATTTCGATCTTAATGGGGGGAAGCTCCATTAAGGCCGATGGATCAACGAAGTCCTTGCAAGAGCTCATTAATGAAGCACATACAGGTGACACGATTGTCATACCGGTAGGAAATTATAACGGCCCGATAATCATCGATAAATCGCTAAAGCTGGAGAATAGGTCAGAAGCCGAAGTGATTATTAGGAATACAACCTCCAAACCCGCTGTTCAAATCACGGCTGACAACGTTTCTTTAGTTGGATTGACGATCATTGACGAAACGGTTAGCAAGCAGTCTGCCATTCTTGTTCAAGGCAACGGAGTGTTGCTGGACCAATTGCAAATTCGTACCGGCTCATTCGGCATTAAGATGAGAAAGGCTAACAACGGAGAGGTACGAAACACCAGCATCGTGTGGATCGGGAGGATTGCAGATCGACCGGTTAAGCTCTCCGATAAAGGTAATGGCATTGATTTGTATGAATCGAACGGCAATCGTTTTATTGGAAATTCCATTACGGCGATGCACGATGGTATTTATATGGAGAATAGCGATGAGAATGTTATAGAATCTAATACATTTGAACTTCTGCGTTATGGAGTCCATTGCATGTATACCAAAGGGACGATCATTCGCAATAATATCGGTATGTTGAACATTACCGGAGCAATGATTATGGCCGTTCGCGATGTCGAAGTGACTGACAATCAATTTACCAAACAAAACGAGAATGTGAATTCGCAAGGCATCCTTTTGTTCGACGCTCATCAAACGGTTATTAGAAACAATCATGTTGAAGGAAACCGGGTTGGCTTATACGTGGAACAATCCACTCAAAACAAGATTGAGGGCAATTCCGTAATAGGTAATTTCATTGGTATTCAAATGCTTGAAGCCGATAAGAACGATTTGACTGGCAATCAATTCGTAGGCAATGTTGCAAATGCCGAAGCCAAAAATAGTGTGGACAATGTTGTGGCAGGAAACTATTGGGATTCATTTCAAGGAATTGATGCAGATGGAGACGGTAATAGCGATATTAAATATGCGATCAATCCCTTTTTCCAAAGTCTAATTAAAGCACGACCGGGCTTTCAACTCTTCTTCCAATCCCCTGGAATGGTGTTTCTAGAGAGTCTTTATCAGTCGGAAAGCAAAGTTTGGACTACGGACGAATCCCCGTTAATGGAGCCATCTCAAGAGCTACGCTTTATTGCGCCGTCACTTACTCTTGTGCATACGGCTTGGATTGGAGCCATATTGCTATGTTTAGCTATATATTTCATATACCTGGGGGTAAGAAGAAAATGAATGCAAAAAAGATTAGCGTATTTTTCTTGATGATTGTTGGCTTATTGCTAGTAAGTGCATGCGGTACCAAGGAATACAAACCGCAAGCGATCAACGAAGAAACGGATAAATGCGTCATATGCAATATGTCTGTTAAAGATGATCCCTATGCCACACAAATTATTACAAAAGACGGACAATCGTTGAAATTCGATGATATTGGCTGTATGAACGAGTGGAAGGTCAATAACGGTACGGAGACGGTCGGGGCTGAGTTTGTCCGAGATCACAATACCGGTGATTGGATCAAGTATGATAAAGCCTATTACGCATACGATCCTTCATACGTCACACCGATGGCATACGGAGTCATTGCTTTCGAAGATGAAGCAACTGCCCAAGCTTATATTGCCGAACAAGGAATGGGAAAATTGATGAGTTCTACCGAACTGGCCAATCATTCATGGGAAGTAAATCGTGAGATGATGGACATGGAAAACATGGAGATGCATAACGAAAGAGAGCACTTGGATGAAACAAAGGAACACATGGAGATGGATAATGAAGCTGAAGGATCACACTCGTGATTCAGACGGTGCATATTGCGATTAGAGAAGTGAAGCTTGGATTTCGAAATCCATGGGCATATTCCTTCATGGGACTGTTTGCTCTGTTTATGCTGTGTTTGCTGCTCATTAATGCACAAGGTTATGTGCAGGGCTACTCAGGGATTACCGGAACGATACTTAATTTGATTCTATATTTATTGCCTTTGATGTCACTTTTATTGGGTTCATTCTCGTTAACGGCAGAGAAGGAAGAAGGCAGTTGGGAGCTATTATCTGTATATCCGCTGAGCACCTGGTCTTTTATTGTTGGTAAATACGCGGGGCTCGCGGTCGTTCTTCTTGTTATCGTTTTATTCGGTTTTGGCATTGCTGGCTTACTTGGTTTTGTTGCAGGGTCAGGTTTTGATTCTAAAACTTATTTACTGTTGCTTGTCTTTTCAATTAGTGTTGCTTTTCTATTTCTCGCCATTTCTTTACTGGTAGGCACACTGGCCAAAAATCGTTGGCAAGCTTTAACGATCGGCGTTGCGATATGGTTTTTCGCCATCATCGGTTGGCCGCCGTTACTAATTGCCGCTTTGGGCTTTATGCCGTACATGTTCATTGAACCGGCAGTGACGTTCCTTACTTTTCTGAATCCAGCTGAGCTATCGCGTTTATTTACAGTCATCAAATTAGGCGGAGGCTCTATTCTTGGGCCTGAATATTACGACTGGATCAAATGGGTCAAACAGCCTTCTGGCACTCTTGGCTTCCTAGGAGTGGCCGTATTATGGATTGGGTGCGTGATCGGTATTTCACAATTCATATGGGAGAGGAGACGTTCGCGTGCCTGAACCTATCGTGAAACTTGAAGACGTGAAAAAAGTATTGAAAAAGCAAGTTGTAATCGAAAATCTGCACTTGCATGTTAATCAAGGACAGATCTTAGCCCTTTGCGGAGGTAACGGAGCAGGCAAGAGTACCATTCTAAGGATGATTGCCGGCATAGCTCAGCCTGACAACGGTAGTATTACCGTAGGCGGAGTACGCTGGAAGGATAACCGAAAGAAATACGCAAACATGATCGGTTATATGCCAGATGACTTTCGTTTTGGCCAAGGCTTGACCGTATACGAGACACTTGCTTTCTGGGCAGCGCTTCGTGGTATTCCCAAGTCTAGAGTAGGGGAGGTCATCAAGGAGGTCGGACTGGAGGATACGGGGAAGAAGTCCGTTTCTTCCTTCTCCAAAGGGATGCGGCAGCGTGTATTGTTCGCACAAGCTTTGCTGGCTCGACCCCCGATCGTCTTAATGGATGAACCGACAAACGGTTTAGATCCCTATTGGATAGAAACATTTGTACGGATGGTGAAGGACCTATCGGCGAATGGTCAGACTGTTCTATTCTCTACCCATCAGCTTCAGGTTGCCGAAGCACTTGCTGATCGAATTGCTTTGCTAAGAGGCGGAAAGATAGAGCTTGAAGGCTCAGGCCCTGATATTCGCGAACAGCTAGGCGCAAACGGCCTCCAGGCTGCTTTCGCTGAGTGGTTTGGATTAACAGGAAAGCTCAACGGGTTCTAAAAGATAAAAAATAGATCCCTCGGCCACCAAGGCCGAGGGATCTATTTGTCTGTCCATTAATGATGACCGACTGCGGGGGCAGCAGGGGTTCCGGATCGTTGTGCTTCTTCCAGCACTGCAAGCTGCTCTATGGCATGAGCGCCAATAGCAAAACGCTTGGCAGGCATGACTTGTTCGTTAGCAGAGTTGATACGAGATTGAACAACATATAGCCCTTCTTCGTTTAAAGTATGGGTAACGCTATACACGCCGGGGGACTCTTCTTTCGCTGCAATCGTAATAGCAGACTCCTTATTGCCTTCTAGCCAAATGACAAACTCGGCTTTCTCCGCATTCTGAACCGGCTTGCTGCTCTTGGTAACCTCTACAGAAAATAAGCTTGGTTTTCCAAGTATCCATTCATCAGGCACATGCAGATCAACAGTAAGATGAGGGGGGAGACCGCTCTCATCCGTTGCAGTAGTTTTGACCGTGCATCCGCAGAACAGAAGGATGAGCATTAGCAGCCATAACCATTTAACCAGACGATGTAGGTTCATATTCATAAGTTTGTTCTCCTATCGTTAGACCGAGAACCAGTGCCGAAGCGACTTTATTCTGCGGAGGATGAATAGATCGAGAATGAGTACGAAAAGGATAGACAGGCCAACTAACGGCATTACGGCACCGCATATAAGCATAATAATGAGGACACCAATCGTTACTTTATTACTTTTTGGCTTAGCTGGTGCTCCTAACTTTCCTTCTGGTCTGCGCTTACGCCACATTACGTAAGAACTAAGTGCTACTAGAATTAATCCTAAGCAAGCAACTAAACCGATTAATTGATTTGCCAGTCCGAATAACGTGCCTTCATGGAACGCTATTCCGTAAGATATGGCTTTGGCCATGATCCCATAGTCGGCAAAGCGCACATCCGTTAATTTTGCACCACTGTACTGATCGATGTGCAAGGTTGCATTGTAATACGGATTCGGCTGGGATGTGGAAATAGTATATACGCCCGTTTGTCCAGCGGGCACACTTATCGTGTAAGGCTTATGAATGTTTTCGCGCGTTGCGATTTGTTCAACTTCATTAATACTTAGCGGGACATAGCTGCCCGCCATAGAGGCTGGAACGGGTATGCTTTCGGCTGCCCATGGAATATCCTCAGCAATGTCTTTAGCAACGGTAACCGATTCCGGTTTAGCGCTGAAGCTATAAGCGAAGGGAGGCGTATTCGTGTTTGTCGAGTTTGCCAGTTTATCGATTTGACCACCCATGATCCCTGACCAGGGCAATCCTCCCGCAATAATCACGAGCAGTACAATCGATATCCAAAATGCAGGAACGGCATGAAGATCACGCCAAAACAGGCGGCTTCCCGGCTTACTTAGTCTGGGAAGAATAGTCCCCCATATAGAAGCTTTGTGGCGAGGCCACCAAAGGTATAGACCCGTTAACAATAAAATGATTGCCCAACATGCAGCAAGCTCTACGAGCCGATTGGCAATTGTTCCACCAACGACGAGCTCGCTATGCATCTTCTTGAAGAAAGCGGTGAAAGTCTTATCGCTGTTCATCATGCCTAGAACGTGACCGCTATAGGGATCCACATACATAGTCGTAGCTGTACCGTTGCGACTAGCCGATAACTGGTAACTTGATTTAGGAGTATCGCCTATCGTTACAGAGTATATGGAAGTACCTGGATAAGCTTTTACGGTCTTTTCAATGATGCTCTCAGGCGCCAGTTTCGATGCTCCGACCTCTTGAACGGTTAGCATATCCTTGTACAAAAAACCTTCAATTTGCGGTTTAAATAGATAGACAGATCCGCTGAAAGCTAAAATGATTAAAAATGGCGCGAAAATGATTCCTGCATAAAAATGCCATCTCCATACCGATTGGTAAATGGCCTGTCGCAGCCTAGACGATGTTGTCTTTTTCAGTTCGGTCTCAGTTGGATTTGTGTTTCCAATCGGAATAGCACTCATAACAATACCCCGTTCCCATATATGAATATAATCTAATTCATTATAACTTTAGGGAACGAAAGATCGGATGACTCGATAGAGCTATAAAATATAATTACCAATACAAAAGTCAATAAACTGGAATCCGAGTATCATTGAGTAGAAGGGAGCACGAACAAAGTAAAACTTGATAACAGATGTCATTTTTTGTGACATAATTTGTTGACTGAAATTATGAAAACGTGCTACATTATTGGCTATTAATTAGATAGGAGCAACTAACATGAGAGACGTTATTGTAATTGGCGGCGGACCATGCGGTCTTGCCGTTGGACTGGCACTGCAGGAGCAGGGAATCGATTATTTGATTTTAGAGAAACAAGCCATAGTCAATTCGATCAAATCATTTCCGGTAAATATGCGATTCTACAGTACGAGTGATCGATTAGAGATTGGAGATATTCCGTTTCTATCTGAAGAGGATCGACCCACACGCCATGAAGTGATGCGGTATTATAGATCGGTCGTAATAAGGCAGCAAATGAACATATTAACCTTCCGCGAAGTAATTGGCATCGAGCGTATGAAGGATGGTTTCTTAGTGCGGTCGTTGAACCACCTCGCCAAAGAAGAGATATTTGAGGCACGGAGAATCGTGATCGCCACAGGTATCTTTGATCATCCTCGATTATTGGACGTTCCAGGCGAGCAGCTTCCAAAGGTCATGCATTATTACACCGAGGGACACTCCTACGCTGGGCGGTCCGTATTGGTGGCAGGAGGTAAAAATTCAGCAATCGAAGCAGTCATCGATTTGTATCGCAATGGTGCAGATGTGACACTTGTTCATCGTGGTGCTACCGTGCTGCAAGGCATTAAACCAACCTTGCTGACCGATATTCGTAATCTATTTGAGAAGGGCAGAATAGACTTTTATCCCGAGTCGGAAGTTACGCGTATTTTAGATGAGCAGGTGGTGATTACAACCGCAGGCAGGGAGATTGTAATTGAGAATGAGTTTGTTTTTTCGTTAATCGGTTATCAGCCGGCTCTTGCCATGATCAATGATTTAGGTATCCGTATTGATCCAGAAACTCAGATCCCAACATTTGATTCTGAAACTTATGAAACTAATATAAAGAATATCTATGTAGCTGGCGTGGTTACGGGAGGAATCACAAATAAAGTTTTCATCGATGACGGCCGTCTTCATGGACCCAGGATTGCCGCTAAAATCGCCGGTGATCTGCGCAAACTGTGAACAGTCGAACATATTTGTTAAATAAGAACGTACTCTACAGGAACGTTCTTATTTAACAACAGTGATGAATTTATTTTTTAACAATTGTGATGGGAGAGTGAAGTTATTTTGTAGTGAAAAACATTTAACTCAATACGTTGTCAACTTATATGAAAATGTTTGTCAGAGTACAAGAACATATATGCATTTGAAGCCGCGTAAATCGCGGTTTTTTTGTTTTAAGGATATAAGTTCTTGTCCAAACTCGAGGACAAGAACTTATATCCTTAACCGAAATGGACAAGAACTTACATCCTAAGCCGAATGTTTTCGAATATCCCAATAATAAAGGTGCTGGTTGGCATTAAACTGACTGGCAGTTTAACGTAGTACAATAGGATGTTATGATAAAGTGTAAACGGGTATAAGCAGATAACATAATTTCTTTAATGGGACCTAACAGAAAAAATAAGAAACACATCACAATTAAAATTAATCATCAGACAGTTAAAATACTCAAGTATAAGAAAGAAAAACACGAGGACAGATTCACTGGTGAAACATATACCACTATTGAGTTAATCACCAAAATTGATAATGATGTATTTAACAATAAAACAGTCACATTAGAGCTTGCAGATATGGATGTTATTCATGCTGAATGGATTACTCGATTCTCCCAGCCTGGTCTACTTAGATATATATACAGGATTAAAACTGAAGTCATGTCGTTCAACTAACGGGGAACATTAGTTCAGCGATCCAGGAGTAGTTTTCAGACTCGGCAGCTGCTCCTTTTTCATTAAGCTAAAGGGCAAGATAATTCAAATATATGGTACTATTTAGTTATATAACCCAAGCGGATTTTTGAGCTGCTTGCTTACACGGAGCGTTGGACAAAAGAATTGTCCATGCTCCTGTTTTTGTGACTATTTCGGAATAACGTTGTCTAATAGATATGCGGTTCGGCATGAGCGAGGGAGAGGAGAACTTTTGAACGATTTTTCGGATGTTTATAACGAATATGCTGTACCTGTACGCCGATTTTTGTTGTCCTTAACGCAAAATGAGGAAATAGCGGAGGAGTTAACGCAGGAGACGCTGTATAGAGCTTTTCTCCATATCGATAGCTTCAGAGAGGAGAGCTCCCTCTACAGCTGGCTGTGCCAAATTGCCAAAAATCTTTATTTGAACGAGCGAAAGAAGCTCGCAAAAAGGCAAGCTTCCGCTGCTACGCACTTGCTTGAGGGTGTGAACGGCGAAGAATGGACGCAAACACTACTTCTTAGGGAGCAAGCGATGTTGGTCCATCAGGTGCTGCATTCGCTGCCCGAGCCCTATAAGGAAGTGTTTACTCTTAAGGTGTTCGGCGAGCTCAAGTTCAAAGACATTGCAAATTTGTTCGGCAAGACGGAATCCTGGGCGAAGATGACGTTTTACCGGGCGAAGGAGCGAATTGTAAAAGGAATGGAGGAGAAAGCATGAGACAGCCTTGCAACGTGGTGTATGATTTGCTTCCGCTTTATATCGATGGGGCGTGTTCGGAGGAGAGCAAGGAACTCGTCGAAGAGCACTTGACGGAATGCCCGGCGTGTAGAGAGAAGCATGCGGCGATGACCAGTGAGATGGTGGAGGGCAGCCTACTCCAACCTAATCAGCCCACCCTTAGGAATCGCGATCTCGCTGCGAAGAGAGTGTTAAAACGAATTAAGCGAAGATGGACCCTTAGCGTGGCAGCTTTGCTGCTGCTCGTACCGTTTTTTTGGCTAGGCGTGAATCAGTATCGGGGCGAAGGCATTTCGTACACGAATCTTTACGATCACTATAACGCTGTCCGCTTTCTTCATGCACTGGAGGACAGAGATTATGAGAAAGCTTTCTCTTTCGTGAACGTGAGATTTTATTATGAGGAAGACTTGCAGAGAAGTTTGCCTGGCGTAGCCAAAGGGCTCCGTAAGGAGGACTTTACTTACGAGAAGCTGGAGGACGGAAAGTATTATTATACGAACGAAACGACCCGGATCCCAGAATCGGACATCGAGGAGTGGCTGAAGGAACGAAACGATTGGTATAACCAGTACAAGGATATGTCGTATGAGCAGTTTTATGCCTATAGCGAAAGCAATTTTATAAGGAATCTGCAGGAGTGGGAGAAGCTTGGATACGAGATTACAGGGTTTAGCTGGGATTCCGCAATCGTGGATGAAAGCAGCGTGCATGAGGTCAATGAACTTAGTTTCAATGTCTATATCTGGGATGGAGAACAAACGACGAAGTCAGGCGAAATAAGCCTCGATGGAAACGATAAAGGGAATTTTATCATCGGCGGAGGTTCTTATTTACATGGCGATGTGAAGACGAGCAGCCTACTCCAGGCAATGTCTGTTTGGGAGTTCGATAGTTGATAAAACCACGACGGAAGCCACGATTGGATGCCTACTCGTTGGGACGATAGCACCACGACATGACGGCAGCCGGCCACACGATCGGTTGCCGTTGCTCGTTGAAGTAAAGGACAGGATAATGCAACAAATGCAATATCTGAATCGTATAAATAATGGAGTGTTTGATAAATCGATTCCAAAAGAAAAGGGTGTGGAATTATGAAAATAGAAAAAAATCTTATATCGTAGTTTTATCGGGGCTGGTTTTTGTAACAGGAATCGCTCTATATTTTTATCCAAATAAGCACGGAAATACAGTTTCAGAGAATGACTACCTTCTGAAGGCCTCAGGAGATGCTCTTAATTACGCTGTTAACGAACAAGGACAAACCTAGTAATGGACCATTCCCTGCTGGAACAGAACAAGAACCTGAATTAATTAAAGCTGAGGGGAAAAATGGAGTTATTGGATACGTAAAATCTTCCGATCTAGATCCACAGGTGTCTTCGCCTGAAGAAGCAATAGCCTATATGGAATCCATAGAACATGTGGACTATATATCAATTCCTTTGTATAAATCTGATGGCAAAACTGTAATTGGTGAATTTAGACTTGGGAATTAACGTGATGGCTTGCAGAAGGTATGGCTTTAATCTTTATATGATCTATATTTATTTTAGCACACAGCTAGTTTCAATAAGCAGTTAAGCCGGTTTTTGATCTTCGAAAGTTGAGATGCAAACATTAAATTGGGAAAATAGCAATTTTAATGTAGGAGGACTTTGGATGAAAAAAGTGATCTTACTGGTGCCCCTGCTGCTGGGAGCGGCATTGTTGTTTTATTTCTATCAATCATTCACCGATTCTCACAATGTGGATACCGATTCCCCAACGTCTGCCTCGCTGGAACAACACCAAGAAACACCATCTCTCCCGACCCGTGAACCGGACACTTCTGAACAAATCAACAGTTCAGTCTTTGATGTAAGCAAAGCGATATATCTCGGTGAAATCGACAGCGGGGCCGTTTATGAAGCCTTTGGCAAGCTTTATTACGTAGACACGCTTGGGGAAGCCATTGAGATCGGAGATCCCGCTATCGAAAAAAGAGGAGCTGTCCTTGCTCCAACTGGAAATACCCTAATTTACCAGTTTTCCGATACGTCCATTATAACAAGTCCAGCAAAACTGGCTTTGCTCCATTTACGAGATAACAAGGAGAATGCTGTGATCGAGCTTGAAACCAGCAATAGAATGGAAGAGATCGGCCCGTACTCCTGGTCAGGCCAAAATGTTTTTGTGCAGGAAGCTCTTGCAACCGAATCGCCGAATTTCCTCATGTTTAATGGTAAAACGGGAGCAGTAGTCGATTCAGGCAAGCTCTTTCAAACTCTATATGAAAACAATAAAATAACGAAAGTGTTGAGGCTCGATCCCAGACACATAGTGAACTCCGACAACGGTTTGGGGGCTCCGATTATCGTTGCGGCATTAACGGAGGATGGCGTTTTGCACGAACTGCTTGAGGAAACGTTTTACGAAACGATGTTTCTGGATATTAAAATATCCGATGACCTAACCGCAATCGTCATATGGACCCATCTGGTACCGGATAATTCTTCCACGCTTTGGGTAGCGGAACTGGATCACGCAAATTGGCAAACGGGCGAATGGCAAAAATACGATACCGCTCCCGAAAAAGAAGGATCTATCCGGTTCGATACCGACCACAGAAATGTGTTGCTGAGCAACGGGGAGATGATCGTGATGCCTAAAGTAGAAGGAGTTGAGCACTAAATACGAGGTACCTTACCTAATTTACGACTATTTATCATTTTTAAACGAAGGAGTAAGCAGACAGGTATGTCATTTAGAGTATTTGAAAGTGATAATAACTCCCGATAATAACTTGTTCATGTACATTTCGGCTATATACGTTACACTAACTGGGAACGATAGTTCAACAACATAAAGTGAGCAGTCCGCCGCGGCCCTGCTCACTTTTTTCATTAAGCTAAAGGGAAGGATAGTTCCAATATGTGGTATGTTTGTAGTAGGCGTTCACTCAGATAGAAGGGGGGGGATTCCCAATGGAGAATGAGAAGGAGCTGGAGACTCAGGAACTTAAAAAACGTATCGACTTTCTAGAAAAGCAGGTTCAGAGTAAGCAATCTAAATCTACAAATAAATTGAGGTTCGGCATAACTTTTATTTTAGTGATCGTGGCTTTACTCGTCTTAATTGGAGTTTTTCAATTTATTACTCCAACCAATTGAATTATCGGGGAACGATATCTCAACAACCGGCAGCCGGTCAGCACGATCAGCTGTCTTTGTTGAACTAACGGGCAGAATAGTTTAATAGTTAAACAGAAAATTATTCTGGAAGTTGTAAATTTGGAGAAGCTAGGAAACATGTTAGAATAATTATATAAGGTAAGAATTTTATTCGTTTTGATGGGAGAGATCAGGTGGACCTTTTTCGGTTTAAAACAACTCAACAATCAGAGAGTTACTGCAAAGATATAGTCAGTTTCATGATTGAGGAGTTTGGTATTAATGAGGAGGAAGCTGTAGGCAGAATAAATAATATGTGGGGGGGAATTGACTGGAATGATGATATTGAATCAGAAATATATGATTCAAGATACCATGAGCTTCCACAAGATTGGGCGTACATTATATATTTTGGTCATGTGTCACAATGGTGGAGAAGAGACAAATCTGAATTAACTCCAAGACCATATACGTAAGCTACGCTAACGGAGAACTTTGTTAGTTCAAAGCACGATGGAGCAGATTGCACACGGCAACTGCTCTCTTTTTCATTAATCCAGCTGGTAGGATTACGTGGTGGGTTCTTCTTTGATATGATTAGGGAAAAGTTGGATGTAGGAAGGATGTGAGTATTGTGATTACCGAGTTGCGACAATGGGCTTTAGAGAACGAAATTGAAGAGAAAAGTATCAATGGATTTTGGTATTGCTTCAATAACTATAAAACTGACAATCAAGAAGAATTTATCGAAGTGTTTGGTGATGATTTTGAAAAGGACCAATTAAACATCCAACTAAAGAATATAGCTTTATTTATAGACGAATGGGATGCGACAAAGATATACGATTCAATTACATATGGATTTGATTATGTTGTGTCATACATTCCCATTGAATTCAGGAATAAAAAGATTGGTGTTTATCGAATGTTATTCAAATTAAGCGGAGAGTCGCTTGATGATTTCTTTGTGCTTGATTGAACTATCGAAGAACGAAAGTTATTGGATTAAGTCTTTATTGAATGGCAAACTCATTGCCATCATTAAAGACTATTCTAAGTGGATCTTGTTTTATCATGTAACGATTATTTAATAGTTGCTTTTTGATATGATAGCCCATCTTAAATTCATGAGTGTTTATTATCTTATAAGTCAGTGGCCCAGTCTTTTTCATTATAACTAATGAACTATATCTAATGGTTGGATAATTGAACTTTACAGTTGCAATTAGTTCAAGGTTTTCTTCTTTGATCGTGATTGGATGTAGTACACCTTCATTAAACATTTCACAGAAATTATATGCCATTACAGCTGCTACAATTGGAATACATGCAAATAATATTTTAACCCGTACACGTTTAGTTTTGAATATAGCTGGTGTAAAGATCAGAGCGATTATGAAAAACACAATCAGGGCAGGGAATAACCAGTATTCTGGCATAAGCCCCACAAAAATGATCTGTTCCGAAGGTGTTATGTTATAACTTAATATGACTAAAAGACACATGATTATTTCAATTACAATGATTACCTTCATCCAGAATCGTGAACGATTTGTCAATGGGATAGCCTCCTTCTTTCATCCGTACATTGGAATAGAGACACATAATGTAATATATAGACAACATTTTCATCGATTTAGTTTCGGTCCTATGAAAAAATTAGGATATTCTTGCAGCAAACGATTTAGCACTATATCCTTTTACTTATGAGAAAAAAACTTGATGATAATTTAATATAGTTCCAAAAATGAAGATACAAAGTTTAGCATAAAAATTCTAAAGGCAATTCAAAGCTTGAACTAACTGGGAACTATAGCTTAATGTACAACGCGGCAGCCGGTATACGATCGGCTGCCTTTCGCTATTGAAGTAACGGGCAATTTAACGCAACAAACACTTCCAATTACTCGTATAGAAAGGGACCATACTTTTGGTATGCAGAGGAGGCAATAAATGAAGAATCAATTAAAAAGTAAAGTTATTGTTATTCTAATAATAATATCTTGTTGTATCCTCTTACTTTTATTTTGGTGGTTATATAATATGGTGATGAATACTCCAAATCCAATGGATCCGTGACCGATAGTTTAAATAAACTAAATTATTAAGCTACGAGACACTATAGCTTAATGAGAACTACAGATGGACGGATGCCGTTTTCCGTTCCATTGAGAAACGGGGGGAGTTGACACATGGACAAGGAGAAACAGGATCTAGAGAAAGCAAAAACGGTGTATGAAACAAGTGAGATCATAACGACGAATGTATACAAGGTCAGCTCGAAGCAGAAAGAGGAACTCGATCGTCTGTCAGCTGAAAGGCTCGAAAAGTTGCGCGAGGGGGCAATACCAATAATCCGCAAACGGTACGAGCAGCTGGTCAAGCTCCGAAAGCAACAGCCGAAGGTCGACGACGGTGGCAAGCCGCCTGGGGATTCCGCTAGCGGAGAACGTTAGCACCACGACATGAAGGCAACCGGCTACGCGATCGGTTGCCTTTGTTCGTTGAGGTAACGGGTAGCTACAACATTTGGTGAAATATTCTAGAAACTCATTTAGAAGAGTAAAGGACTGAATCAAATGAAATATGCGATGTGGCAAACTATCTACAACAAAGCAAACAATCAAACACCTCACGAGGAAATCGACGAGATGCTCTCTTCACTTGAAAACGGAATATGTAATTTATCGGATGATGAAATTACAGTTAAAGTGGGGTGTTTTATTCCCAGTCAAGGCTGTGAGGGTGCAGCGGATGGCTATTTAAAGTTGCTAGCTACTGTATCGCCGTTTCGAACCAACATAACCCAAAACCTTCTTATCATTGCACTTCAGCCTATTTATTATATGGGCTTTGAGGAGACAGAAAGCCTTTGTCAGTACATAGCCGCTGTCGCAAGAGATGGACGTTATTTAAATAAAGCTCAGCAAAAAGTGCTTGCGGATTTAGCCACAAAAAAAACACTTATCGAATCTGCCTTTACCACGATGCTTCAGTTTGAAAAAACGTATTAATAAAGCATCAAAAAGGGGAGATGCACGATGAGGTATGATTAAGCTAAAGGGGAACTTTAGTTGAATACAACATGGAGCAGATTGCTATCGGAGGATTTAAATGCATAAAAGCATTCATTGGCATGCGTTTTTCAAAGTGAATACTGAGGAAAAGGCTCGGAAATTACTCTCAAGATTTGAAGAAATTACTGAGACGAATGCTACCCTTACATCCTGTGAACGTTATTGGAAGGATTCCACTTTATTTGATGTTGGTTTTAGCACATCCATAAATGAGGAGGATATTTCTCATACCGTTTTCTTAACCCTAGTAATTGCTCAGAAATTGGCTTATTAATGGCAGATTACTGGTCCTTCCAATTCGGAATCGGGAATATGGGAATTTCGTGGACTAACCACTAAAACAAAAGTTACTGGTATCGAATGGATTCAGTTTAGGATAGAAACCGAACTATCATTCAACTAACGAGGAACTTTAGTTGAATACCACATGGAGCAGATTGCGATCGGGCAGCTGCTCCATTTTTCATTAAGCTAAAGGGCAGTTTAACGTGGTTAAAAAGTGATAGAACTCTTTAATTTTTGCGCATTGGAGGGTATCATATAGAAGAAAAATTCAAATTAGGGGCAGTTCTTATGGCTAGTAAGATAGATACAATTTGCGAAATTACTTATAGTCTGGCATGGTCTGATATACCAAAAAATCAAATTAAGAGGTCTTATAATAAGCTGAGGAAATTAACTCGTGAAGTATGGATGGAATCTCATTCTGAGTTATTAAGAAGATTAGGAGCGTTACAGCATCCTGCAGCAGATTATCAGCTTTTTTGGTTTGAATGCATGGATGGTCCTCAGATAGGTCCGAAACTGCATGACTTAACAGGGATGCCATTTGGCTTACCATATCACAGCTTACCAACGGATTATAATGAAAATCCTCGCGGGACACATGACTCTAAAATTAGGAGCATTCGGTATGATGATCAAAATCTTTTTATAGATATCCTTTTGGATTCATGGCACCATAAATTTGCGGAGTTAACCTTTGTTAACGTCAGTCATTACGTCTACCAAGAAGAAAATACAGTAATCGAGTTTGATTTGGAGAGCATCAGGGATGTCACTATGTTATCAGACGGAGAAGCCCCCGTTATTGATTTTTGTCTTAAACATCTGAGAATCCAAAAAAATGAGATGATTCTTAACAAGAGATTGTTTTACTTGTTCTTTCCCTCCGCAACGATCTACATCTTTGCTGATTCCTGGTCGATGAAGACTTTCTAGTCAATTATGTCCTGGGATTACGCTAACGGAGAACTTTAGTTGAATACAACATGGAGCAGATTGCGATCGGGCAGCTGCACATTTTCATTAAGCTAACTGGCAGTTATGCTTAATGAAACTGTGTTAAAATGGAAAAAACGCATATGGGAGTGGATGGTCAAATGAGTTCTTTGGCCTTGTTAAAACAATCGAAGGTAAAATATCTGCTACTACTCCCTTCCTCCGTTGTTACATTAATTGTTCTTTTTAGCTCTTACGTTTTGATATTCGGTTTCGAATATCAACATCGCTTTAGAGAAGAGTACATTGGTCCAAGTGCAAACTCAAAAGTGATTGGGGTTGGAATTGTTGTTGGTTATCTCATACTGACCTTTATATTGACATGGTTCTATAACCGAGACATAAGCGAAACATTAACGAGGATATTTAGATCGTTGTTTAATACCTTAGTGATCGCTATTGTGGGGATTTTATCAAGTCTTCCGTTGCTCTTTCCAGCGTACTATTCTCTTTTAAGCTAACTGGAAACTTTAGTTGAATTCAACATGGAGCAGATTGCGATCGGGCAGTTGCTCCATTTTTCATTAAGCTAAGGGCAGGATAACGTGACGGTCTCTTAAAAAGTAAGCAAAGATGCTAGTTAACAGTTGTCGGCTCGGCTTGGCCGCTTCAAGGGAAGGGTCTCAGCAAGCAAAAGATATAATTTATTTTGTAATAAGGAACCATTTGGTGCAAACTACGGTCTTATTTATTGGGGTGAAGGCATTGACAGACCAGTGGGATTACTTAAAGCATCTGGCAAAGGGTTATGATCGGAGTATCGTGCTTCGTGATTTGATGGATTCGTTCGGAAGTGATGTGTGGAATTTCGCTTACTTTTTGACAAATCGTTCCGATGTCGCCGACGGTATCTCACAAGAGGTTTTCCTAGCAGCATATAACAGCTTGTACGCATTTCGAGGAGACTGTTCGATTAAAAGCTGGTTACTAACGATAACGAGGAATAAAGCACTGCATTATTTGCAAAGCGCCTTCGTCCGTAAAGTGACCCTGACCGATAAATTTATGAAACGTGGGACCTCTCCAGCTGCGGAACAGGTGGTATTCGATCGTCTAGATAACCGCAAGGTTTGGGGTGCAGTCATGCAGCTGCCTCGCAAATACAGAGAGGTATTGGTTCTGGATTTTCATTACGGACTGAAGCAAAAAGAAATCGCCAATTTGTTGAAAGTATCAGAAGGTACCGTTAAATCTAGATCGCATCGAGCCAAGAAACGGATGAGTGAACTACTAACCCGTGAGGAGGTATAAAACATGAGCGAGGAAAAACCGGCTTGGGTCAAAAGTATGGCGGAACCACCTTTTGCTAGTCGTCAATTTACAGCAGATTTGAAGAATAAGGTGCTTCAGCGGGCGGGTGAATCGCAGAGAAACCATTTTTCTATAATATCGGCTGTATGTGTACCTCTGGTGATAGCATCACTTGTTATCGGCTGGTCTCAATTCAAAGACGAGGTGTTACCTTCCAGAATCAAACCGCACGTCGAAATATCCGGTAATCCTACAGCACGGACTGCCTATTACGATCAGGGACGTCGGCTATTCACAGTTAATCCCGAACCGTATGCGAAGGCGGGTACAACCGCGGGATATATCTTTCATTTTGATGAGCCCTTAGAAACCTATTTGGAAAAAACGCTGACGCTTCAAGCTGTCCATCTCCAATCAGGCGCAAAGGAGACGTTATCTTCCGAAGTTATTGCGAAGCCAAGTCCCGGTTTTTCGGGATTGGAAAGATACACGGCCCGTTTCGTTTTGCCGTTGGAGGGGATGTGGGAATTGAATGTCCTGTTGGACGATAAGCCTTACGGAAATGTAGAGCTGTTTATGCTTAAACCTGCTTGGGACATTACGCCTAAGTTTCAATCCGGTGCTTACATGATACGCGGGGCCGAGAAAAAGGTGGGTTTTATCGATGCTGGCTTCATTGCCGGGAAAACCCAAAAATACATGTGGCATTTCTGGGGAAAAGATGATCTTCTTAACGGGCCCTTTGAGGTGAAAGCGGTGAAACAAGGTACAGACAAGATGATCGTTGTTTACTCCTCAAACAAGTTAAGCTCCGCGAATGCCTTGGCCGGTGAGTTGAACGGAGCTGACCGTCACGTCGTCACCTCGATGGAGTTGCCTGAAACAGGGCGTTGGCGGCTACTTCCTTACGTAAAGGGACAACTGCTTGATACGATTGTCGTAGAGGTATCGACATAAAATAACTTTCATAAGAAAAGGACCCTTTAGGCCTTTTTATGCAATATCCGAGCCATTACGCTAACTGGGAACTTTAGTTGAATACAACATGGAGCAGATTGAGATCAGGCAGTTGCTCCATTTTCATTAAGCTAAAGGGCAGTATAACGCAACTTCCACGCCATTATAAACGTTTTACAAATAACTTGATTATTTAATGAGAGACCCTTATTCAAACAATCAACTCTAGATGCTAAAAGGGGATGAAGTTTGTTGAAGAAGAAGGTTGTTTGGCTTCTCGGACTAGGATTCTTTCTAACTGCTTTAACTGCTGGTATTTGGGTGTACTTACCGCGTGAAGTGGATATAAGGCTAGAAGGGGTAAAATACCGTTTAGGCACAGAGAATGCCTTAGAGGCCGAATCTGCCACCGTACAAATCGAAGGAACCTTTCGTCGAGCGCTGAACGGACAGCGACTGTTTAGAGGAACGGTAGAACTTGAAGGCGAACCGTTGCCTGT
>NZ_JBFTLA010000027.1:0-33828 GCF_056396205.1 Paenibacillus sp. 05T425 | reverse complement strand
GATGAAAAATGGTCGGTAGGCARGAAATATATTGAAATGACCGAGTACCACGAGTGGCGAAAGAAAACACCAAAGACAACCGAAAAACCTACTCGCGACGAGTAGGCTTTCTGTTCGAGGATTTTACACACAACTTTGGACTTGACCAAGGTTGGATGGCTATGTTGGATATCTGCACTAACTTTGACCGTTATCTATAGTTTTATTCCGTTCGAGAGAAAAGTTACCGCTAATATCCATTGTAGCTTGAAATATCGCGTCCATTTGCTGAAAGTTACTGCAATGATCCAACGTAGCTTTAACTAATACTTGATGCAATCGTCAATAGCTGGGGTGACAGCTTGCCTTATCCCAGACTTCGCCCCACTCGCTATTTCTTAGAAACAAGCATGTCTGATTGACCCTACCTTGCTCTCCCAACGAAAATATGACTCTATGGGTCTGCTTTTTCCCATCAATTAAGTACGTGACGTCTACTCTCCCGGTGCATGCGCACCCATCATCATAATCAACCTTAAGCCCATGGTAGGAAACGGCATAAAAGCCTTCTTCCTTCAAAGCCTGTATGTCGTTCTGCCAACCATCCCGCGCGGTAGTAGAATCGGCAACGGAGATGGACAGTTGTTCGGCTGCTTTGTCCAGCTGACCCGCTGCAAGCTGATCGAAAAACGTCTTTGCCGACCTTTCCGCCTTAATTACCTCTATGCGCATTGCGACTTGATTAGCAAGCAGCAGCAACATAAAAGTCGCAACCGCTCCTATCCCAATTTTTATAATAAGCTTCACTCGCCGCAACTCCTTCTCTTCCATCCTTTACCTGCTCGCAGCTGCCTTGGCTAACTGTTGCAAATATTCATAATCAATAGTCTCGCCCTTCGCCTTATAGAAAAAACCTTTGTACCTGACCGTATCCTCGGAATTAATAATAAACCGATTGATGACTTTCCCCTTCTCGTTGTAACTCGTTAATCGATAGCCGAATCCCATGTATCCGAGCGCTAGCTTGTTTTTGGCAAAATGAACGCCACTGATGTCCTCAACAAGCTGCTCGATCGTTGCGCGGTCCGTAATCTCAAGCTCAATGCCTGTACCTCCGTCGAATAAAATGATTTTGGAAACATCTCGCGGGTCCTCGTCCATCATCTTGCGCGGCAAATACGTTATGCCATAAAGCAGAACCATGCATAGACAGAATGCAATTACGATGAATATCGCTTTTTTTCCACCCGACATGCCAACTCCCCCTCGATTGGATACAAATCCTCTGTAACCCTTATTTTAACAGACGAAGAAGGTGATTAGGACAATTTCATAACTGCCCTATTCGGCTATATTTTTGGTATGATAGAAGCAATACTCAGTACCGTTAAGGAGGACTGCCTTATGTCAGATCAAGATGATCGCGACGAGCTTGCGGGCCGCAGGCGCAATAAGCTGAAAGTTATCCATTTCGATAAGAACGGCAAAGATTTGATAGAATCCGAGAAACCGAATGAATCATTCGAGGATGTCGCCGGATTGGACGAGGTCAAGAAGAAGATTCGGATGAACTTTATTCTGCCGCTCAAGCAGCCGGAGCTGTTCGCCGCATATGGCCGTGAAGCGGGTGGGAGCCTGCTGCTATACGGACCACCCGGCTGCGGCAAAACCTTTCTAGCAAGAGCGGTTGCAGGCGAGATCGATGCGAATTTCCTTCATATTGAGCTTCAAGCGATATTGGGCATGTACGTCGGTCAAAGCGAGAACAACCTGCATGACCTGTTCGAGAAGGCTAGAGAGAGCAAACCTTGCGTTATTTTCATTGACGAGCTCGATGCGCTTGGCGGCAGCCGCAACCAGATGCGCCAGCATCATGATCGGATGCTCGTCAACCAACTGCTGCTAGAGCTCGACGGGCTCCGCACATTCAACGATCAAGTATTCGTAATCGGAGCAACGAATACGCCGTGGTATTTGGACTCGGCGTTGCGCAGGCCGGGCCGGTTCAACCATCTTATCTTCGTACCGCCGCCCGAGGAACCGGAGCGAGAAGCTATCCTGAAGCTGAAGCTGGCAGGCAAGCCGTTATCCGCGCTGGAACTGTCCAAGATTGCCCGCGAGACGAAACATTTCTCAGGGGCCGATCTGGAGCAGATCGTGAAGGATGCCGTCGAGGCTGCTATGGAGCGTATGCTGCAATCCGGCGAGCTGGAGCCGATTACGCAGGACGATATGAAGAAGTCCGCCAAGGGGCGCAAAGCGACGACGCTCGATTGGTTCGCCACCGCCAAAAACTATGCCACCTTCAGCGATGTGAACGGAGACTACCAGATTGTGCTCGACTACATGAAGGCAACGGGATTGAAGTAATATACGACTTCTCTATTTAGCGAGGGACTAAGTTTATGATATATAAGGAAACAACCGAGCTGCGATACCGAAAAGTACAACAGCTGCTAGAGTGGAAGCGGTACAAGGAAGCCATCAACGAGGCGCATGAGCTGATTCGCGAGGAGCCGGAGGATGCGTACGCATTCGCACTGCTCGGACTGATCCATACGCATGCCGAGGATTACCCGCAGGCGCTTCATTGGTCGGCCGAAGCGATTAGGCGAGAGCCCGAGAATGAGCTCGCCTGGTTCGTCCGCGTGAACGCCTACTATGATTCCAGCAACTTCAAGGCGACAGCAGAGGCGCTTCAGGAGGCGCAGCGGATCGATCCTTACCAGCCGCACTATTATTTCATAGCTGCTAACCTGAGCTTGAAGAAAGGCAACTTTCCCGAGGCGAAGGAGCATGTCGAGGGAGCTTTGGAGCTGTCTCCGGAAAATCCGCTCTATATCGCCATGTTAAGTTATGTGGAGGCGCTGCTTGGCAGGCACGATGTGTCGAGGTCGCTGGCTAGGTCTTCATTGCGGCTCGAAGTGGAATCGCAAATGAATTACTTGATGCTGGCATGGGCAGCCGACCGGCGCGGTGATCATCAGGATTACCTGCATATGCTGAAGCAAGCGATCCATCTCGATCCCGACGATAAGCAAATCCGCGAGGAATATATCGCTGGGCTGCAGAAGAGTTACCGGCTGTACCGCATCCTGCTTGCGCCATTCAAGCTGATCAAGCGAATGAAGCCCTGGCAGATTCTCGTAACATGGATGGTTGCTTGGCTGTTGTTCCGCCCGCTCGTCATCGTTTTTCTCGTACTCTATGTTTTGATACATTGGTCAACGAAGCTGCTTGTTCATGTGAAGCTCTTCGGCTGGTCATTCCGAAGACGATAAAACAAAGGGGAGTCCCGAACGGTCGCCAATGCACCGTTCGCGGACTCCCCTTTCCCGCTTATTTCGCGTATATGCTTAGAATCTCGAATGGCTTAAAGTTCAATTGAACGGCGCCTTCTTGAATGTCCAGCTTATACAGCTTCTCTTCGAGCAGATTGATAACGAACGCTTCGGTCGTTCCTTGCGGCAAGCCGAGCGTAACCCGCTCGCGCGCGCCAGCAGATTCGTACAGACGGTATACCGTTCCCGCGGCCCGTTCCGCCTTCTTAATCGTATCGAGCAGCACATGCTCGCTTTCGAAGCGAACCATTGCCCGACTCGCCGGCAATAGACCATTGCCCGCAACCGCATTGCCAGCCTCAGCAATGCGCACCGGATGGTTAAGCTCAGCCGCGCGGCGCACGACCCCGGCAGATCGCCAGTCTTGTTCATGAGGCAGCAGCGAATACGTAAATTCATGCTTCCCAATATCGGCTGTAACATCAGGCCAGCGTGGCGATCTCAGCAGCGATAGACGCATCGTCGTTCCTTTGATGTCGTACCCGTATTTGCAATCGTTCAGCAGACTGATGCCGCACAGGCCCCCGGCCCCCGCGATCGCCGGCAACGAGCTCGGAAGGAGCCGTCCAAGTCAGTCCGCCGTCTTGCGACACGATGTAACGCGTATACCATTCCGAGAACGTATGCCCAACCTTGTAGTACAGGATTAGCTCACCAGGCTCCGCCTCGAATAATACCGGATTCCAATGAGGCAATCCCTCTTCCTCGGCTGCTTTCACCGGCGGCGACCATTGATCACCTATATAACGCGACATCCATATATTCACATCCGGATCTCCCTCGCAGGTGCCGCCGAACCATGCAGCAACGGAGCTGCCGCAAGACAGCCTGACCACCGTAGAAGCATGGCAGCTTCCGAATGGTGCGTCTCCTTTAAACACATAACTTTTTGTACCGTTGATTAGGACCATATGCAGCCTCCTTGCGTAAACATTTCTCTAACTGCTCTGACCATAATCGGTTTTCAAGCTTCGCTCAACGGGAAAGATTCGAGTTATTATCGATTTTCCAAAATCAAGAGGGCTTCCAGCGGAGAATAAAGAAGAGCATGCGACTTCACCATTTTCCTCAAGCAAGGCGGATGACGAAAATGGTGAAGTGCAGGGCGAATTTTGTGAATATATACGCTAACAGCTCTCTCGTCATCCCAATATTGATCTTCGGCTAGCCCTTCTATTAGCCGAATGCTATAATAGGCTATTCGGTTTATGGGAAAGTGAGGAAGTCCAGATGATTGAACTTACTCTAATCGGACGCGGCGCCACAGCCGATGTCTACGATTGGCATGACGGCCTTTGCTTAAAGCTATTCAATAAAGGCAACGAAGCCAGTGCACTGAAGGAATTTGCCATTACAAGCAGCGTCGCTCGGCTTGGCGTCCATCTAGCCGAGCCTCATGAAATCATAGATTACGAGGGAAGAACAGGCATTGTTTATGACAAAATTGAAGGAACGCCGCTAAATGCGGCAATCGAAGCGGAGCCGGATGCTTTGGAGCGCTTTGGAGCCATTTTTGCAAATATTCATTTGCATGTTCATCAGGCTGAGGCACCAGAGCTGTCCTCTCCGTTAGAAGAACTGATTACACTCATTCGAAATGACCATTCCTTGACCTTGCTTGAAAGTCAGAAAAAAAAGCTGCTTGCGTTTGTTCAGCAACCTCTGGAGAAATCATTGTTATGCCATTTTGATTTCCATCCGTTTAACATTCTAGTATCAATCGACACTGCCTACGTCATCGATTGGATGAATGCCCGAGCTTTCCACCCGCTAGCCGACGTCGCGATGACCTCCGTTATTTTACAGGTAGCAGGATTTCCGCTGGAGCTGGTTGTTCCTTTCCATAAACGATACGTAAGCGCCTATCTGGAAGGGTCGTCATACAGTCGGGAGGAATTGCTATACTGGGAAATCGTCCTCGCGTTGGCACGTCTCAGCGAGCAAAAGCCGAATGAAGCGTTGCCGATCCGCAGATTGATTGCGCGAAACGTTGACAGCTTGGGATTATAGGCAGATTGCGTTATGACAGAAAAAGAGGAAAGCTCGTACGGTGCACACCACCGTCCAAGCTTTCCTCTCTTTTTTTCGTCCTATATCGCTCGCATTCGATTATTCCTAGGAGTTAATCGGGCAGCCTCCCGCAATCTTCAAGCTCCTTGGCAACCTGCAGCACACGCTGCTCTACCGTCCCGCTGAGCAGCGTATATGTGATGCCGCGCTGCTCCAAATCCGCTCTTATCGCAGCTTGAAATTCCATCCGCTGCACATCCCCTGACCGATCCCACGTATCGTCGTACGGGATATCCGTGTCGCACACGAACACGAGATCATATCGTGTAACGGCCAGCTCAGCCATTTCAGCCAGCTTTGTATGCACCGAACCATGATAATAGAGGCCGAACATATATGTCGTGATCGCATTCGTGTCGACGAAGGCGTAACGCCGTGCTTCGTTGAACAGTATTTCCTCGCGCTCTCTATGCCCCTCAGCAATCTCGACGAGCTGTTCCTTCGTTAAGCGCCGATCCATCTGATGCTGCTCCCAATATTCCCGCCCGTATTCGGGCATCCATACGGTAGCGTATCGAAAAGCCAACCCCTCGGCTAGCGTCGTCTTCCCCGTCGACGGCGCGCCAAGCAATACAACTTTCTTAATCATATCGCGATATACGATGGGATCGAGGAAGGCTCGTTGCTCGTATGGGGCTTCACGTACGGCCGTACCCGATACTTTGAACGTCGTCCGCTCCACATCAACCCGCCGATCCGCCGCCTTCAACGCCTCGCTCATATGCTCGCCATATGGCTCGCTCGAGTAGAAGTGGGTAATCCGCTGATCCTCCAGCAGCCCTAAAACATATTGCTCGTGCATCGCTTTGATTTCCGGCGTGTAGCCCACTTCATTCGGTCCGCCCCATGCCTCGATCACGCGAACAGCCGGGTATAACGTTCTGATCCATCCCGCCCGCACCGGCAACGGAATATCGATCGTCTCCGGACAGTCGTAGATGATGACGATCACTTCATCCATCTCGCTCAGCGCCGTTTCGACAACATATTGATGGCCCTTGTGAAACGGCGCATACTTGCCAAGCGTCAGTCCAATGCGGCGCTCTCGTTCTCCCATGTCGCCACCTCCTGCTGTTTTTTCCAAGTGATAAGTCCCGATATAGCGATGCACAAGAAGATCACGTATAGAAAGGCGAGCATATTCAAACCTTTATACAAATACATGCCTACCGATAACACGTCAACGACGATCCAACAGTACCAGTTCTCTAATATTTTGTACGATAGCAGCATTTGGGCAATTAAACTTAACATCGCGATGAAGGCGTCTGGATAAGGAATCGATGCGTCCGTGTACGTCGAGAGCACATACCCCCATATCCCTGTTCCCGCGAACAGAGCGACTAGCAAGATCCCCGCCAGCCTCGGCGTAATTCGCCGTGTCGGCCTTACCTTCGCACCGTTCCGTTTCGTCAGCCAAATGACCCAGCCATAGATGCTTAAAATGAAGAAGAACACCTGCAGCGTCATATCCGCGTACAGCTTCACTTCATAGAACATATAGAAGAAGCATGCGACGTTCACTAGACCGATTGGCCATGCCCAAATCTTCTCTCTAGCCGTTAACCAAACGCTGAGCAGCCCTGTTGTCGTCGCCACAACTTCAAGCGTTGTAGTCGACGTGTAATAAGCGATTCCAAGCATAATGATTAGCGCAGCGACCATCGTCCATGTCTTATTCATCTTCCTCTCCCCCGTTTCCTTAGCTGCACAATGCTTATCCGTTATCCGTTATCCGTGATGCTGCTCGATCAAATCCATCTTCAACTTGTAGGCCGCCTCGCTTAAGCTGATCCGATAGGCTTCAGGATTAAGCTTGCGCAAATATTGCGGCCAGAACAGCGTAAGCTGCTCCGCATGATATTCTTGTATACGATTAAGCTTCGGAAGCTCATATACAAGCTTGCCTGCCGCAAATATCGGCTGCAACAACGAGATCGCCTCATACTCATCGACATATTTGTGAATGTACGGATGCACAGGATCGAACAACTTAATCCGCTTGCCTTCTGCCGCCGCCTTCTCTCCCTTAAGCGTGACGTAGTCCGCTTCCGCCTTACCCGTACGGGTGTTCACAATGCGATATACTTCCTTATAGCCGGGATTCGTTACTTTCTCGGGGTTGCCCGATATTTTGATAACGGGAATGTATTCGCCGTCCTTCTCCCTGGCGACCAACTTATAGACTCCTCCGAGCGCCGGCTGATCGGCCGCCGTGATGAGCTTCGTGCCAACACCCCAAGTGTCGATTCGCGCGCCCTGCGCCTTTAGGTTGAAAATAATATTTTCATCAAGATCGTTCGACGCGACAATCTTCACGTAAGGAAGATCTGCCTCGTCAAGCATCTTGCGGGCTGTCTGCGACAAGTAAGCGAGATCCCCGCTGTCCAGTCGGATCGCCTGCATCCGCTTGCCCTGACTCTCAAGAAGCTTCGCCACTTTGATCGCGTTCGGAACGCCGCTTGCGAGTGTATTATATGTGTCGACGAGCAGCATCACTTGATCGGGCAGCGCCTCCGCATATTTGCGGAATGCCTCCTCTTCCGTATCATGACCCTGCACCCATGCATGGGCATGCGTCCCTTTGGCCGGAATGCCGAACATCATGCCCGCACGCATATTCGACGTCGCATGGAACCCTCCAATGTAAGCCGCCCTTGCTCCCCATACGGCTGCGTCCGCTTCCTGAGCTCTGCGAGTACCGAACTCTAGCAGCACGTCATCCTGAGCAGCTTGCTTCACGCGCGCCGCTTTCGTCGCAATAAGCGTCTGATAGTTTAAGAAATTCAGCATCGCCGTCTCGATCAGCTGTGCTTCGAACATCCGCGCCTCTACGCATAGGAGAGGCACCCCTGCGAATACAACGGTCCCTTCGGGGACGGCGTATAGATTGCCCGTGAACCGGAAGCTCCGCAGTTCTTCCAGAAACGCTTCCTGATAGTTGTCCTCTTGCGTGCGCAAATAGTCGATTTCTTCGTCGCCGAAGCGTAGATCCTCGATATAGCGGACGATCCGCTCTAGTCCGGCGAATACCGCATAGCCGTTGCCAAAGGGCAGCTTACGGAAGTAAGCCTCGAATACCGCCTTCTCATTCGCTGTGCCATGCAGCCAGTGCGCATACATCATATTAATCTGATATTTATCGGTATGAAGCGTTAAGTTAGGTCCGTTCATATTGGCTCACTCTCCTTCTTTCTCTACTGCAGCGCCAAGTGTATGGCGGAAATGCCCCAGCGCCCACTCATGTCCTGCTTCATTAAAGCTGGCAACAGCATCTTCATGGACGTGAATCTCGAAACCTTTGTTATAGGCATCGACAGCGGTATGCAAGACGCAAATGTCGGTGCAGACGCCAACCAAATGCAGCTCGGTAATGCCTCTCTCCCGAAGCTTCAGCTCCAGATCAGTCCCGGCAAAAGCACTGTACCGCGTTTTGTCCATCCAATAGATGTTAGCTTTATGCTGTTCATACACTTCATCTAGCTTGCCGTAAAGACGGCGTCCATCCGTATCGCGAATATTATGAGGAGGGAACAGCTTGTGCTCGGGATGGCAGCTGTCATTCTCCTCATGCAGATCAACGGCCATAACGACATACTCTCCTTGCTCCGCAAATTGCTTCGTCAGCTCTGCAATTCGCCCCTCAATCGCGATACCCGGCTCGCCGCAAGGCAGCTTCCCTACGACAAAATCAATCGTGTAATCGATAACGATCAATGCTTTCATCAACAACACCGTCCCTATCCTAATAGTTTCAAAACGACAATATGAACCTTTAAAAAAGAATGCCTAGCTGTAAATAGACAACTGAGGCACATAATCGGTAAATCGGTAAAGCTGCGCTGAACGCTGAGAATAGCGGTTTGACATCTTCTGCTGCCCCGCATGATCTCTCGCTTCTTCAATGAGCCCTTTGCGGCTCTGCGTCGACGTTATTTTGCGAATAAAATTTTGTTCTTCGAACTCCGGCACGACCGTCTGAATCACTTGGTACAGCTCGCTGATCGTGAACTCTTCAGGCAGGAACTGCTTCGCAATCGTCGTTGTCAGCATGCTGTGACGGATTCGGTCGAGCGCATCTCTAAGCACCTCGTTATGATCGAATGCCAGATCCATCGCTAGTGCCTCCTCCACCGTGAACAACCTGACATCCGCGGCATCATCCGCCGCGCGGCGCTCTTCAAGCAGTGATTCATGGACGAGCGCGAAGAAGGCGTGGGAGATAATCCAGCCTCTCGGATCACGTCCCGGCTTGCTGTATACGTTGAAATATTCGATATGAAGCCCCGATACGCCCGTTTCTTCCGCAAGCTCGCGCTCCGCGCACGCCTGGATCGTCTCCGTCTCCTTGGCGAACCCGCCCGGGAGCGCCCACTGACCTTCGAACGGCCAGCGCTTCCTCTCAATCAACAGCACTTGCAGCTCTCTAAGCGGGAGCGTCTTCTTACCTATATTTCTTTCGGTCGATGTAATAGTGAATATTACAATATCCGCAGGCGCGCCGTCTGGCGTACGATAATGGTTCGATGAATAGTTTGATTCGTTCTCAATTTGCTCGGACATTGGGCTCACCTGCTTCAAATGATATTGAATTCGATAACTTCGATTTGATAATATCATTATGACATATATGATTTCAATGTCAAGTTATTTTTTCCAATTGGGCATGTTCTATTCGCAACATACTGCTTTTGCTTTACATCTACTACAAAAAACAACAGGACCAGAGCTTTTGCTCCAGTCCTGCCGTTCAATTAGCCTATGTTTTTACTTAAACCAGCCCTTCTCTTTGAACCGGGTGATCGCTTCAATCCTGTTGTTAACCCCAAGCTTATCAAGGATGACCGATATATAGTTACGGACCGTTCCTGTCGTGATGAACAGCTCGCTCGCGATTTCCTTCGTGTTCTTGCCGTCCGCGACGAGACCGAGCACTTCCTTCTCGCGCTCGGTAAGCGGATTATTGTCTTGGCCCCCGTAAGCCTCGTCCACGAGCTCGGTTGCATAGATGCGACGGCCCGCCATGACGCTGCGAATCGAGCCAGCCAACTCCTCGCTCGGGCTGTCCTTAAGCATGTAGCCGCTAACGCCGGCCTTCAGCGCGCGTTCGAAATAACCCGCCCTCGCGAACGTCGTTAAGATCATCACTTTACAGCCCAGACCCTTCAGCTCTTCAGCGGCCTCCAGGCCGCTCTTCACCGGCATCTCAATATCCATGATACAAATATCCGGTTTATGACGCTGGACAAGCGCTATCGCTTCCTCCCCATTGCCCGCCGTACCGACGACTTTCATATCGTCCTCCAGATCAAGCAATGAAGCAAGCGCCCCCAGCAGCATCCGCTGATCCTCCGCAATAACAATTGAAATCACGCTTCTGCCTCCTTTGCAGGCTGTATGATAGGGATAGGCACCTTCATAAGCAAGGTCGTTCCAGTTCCTTCGGCGGATTGGATCTCCAGGCTTCCGTTGACGAACTCCAGCCTCTCCTTCATGCCTTGCAGACCGTTACCCCTCATCGCATTCGCGGCATTTGCAATCCCGATCCCGTTATCATACACACGAATGACCAGCTCTCCCAGCCTAGGCTCAATCGCAACCAAACATTCCGTCGCCCCGCTGTGCTTCACCACATTCGTAACCGCTTCTTTCAAGCACATGCTCAGCACGTTCTCAATAAGCAGCGACGCATCGGTCAGCTTCACTTCGCCTTCGAGGCGGAACTCAATCTCTGCTGCCTTCAATATCTGCATCACGCGGAACATCTCATCCTCAACTCTTGTCCCGCGCATTTGCGTCACAAGCTCCCTGACTTCCTTAAGCGCTGTGCGGGCCGTCTGTCTCACATCGTTGATCTCCGCTTGCGCTTTAGCCGGATTTTTCGTGAGGAGCTTACCCGCCAAGTCGCTCTTAAGTCCAATCAGCGACAGCTTCTGTCCGAGCGTATCATGCAGATCGCGGGCGATCCGCTGACGCTCCTGCAACGTTATGAGATCGGATATCCGCTTATTGGCATCCTCTAGCTGTCCTTGCAAGCGGTCTTGTTTGATCCGGTTGTAGGTATTGACAGGCAGCAGGATAACGACGATCAAGCAGACCAATACAAACGGGAACTGCGAGATGAACAGCGGATTCGACGATACGAAACCGTAGTTAATCGTAGCAAACGTCGTAATCAAATGTACGGCATACAAGGTGAAAAATCCGATTCGGTTCTGCACGTTACCGATAAAGAGCGCCAGGAAAATCGAGAAGTAAACGTAACTGAACAACAGCGTCATCGCTATCGAGATCACAATCTGCATACTCGTCCAGAAGTAAAGCTTCCATCCCTTTGATACGAACGAAAGCACGTAACATACGAAAAATAGGATGATCATCAAAATCCCGTACACGATCTCGTACGTCGTCGAAGAACGAAATATGAAGTAAAAAGGAAGAATGCACAGGACGACCCAGACGTACGGGCTTAATCCTGTGCTTTTATGAAAGATTTGATACCACTTCTGCATCATGCTTCATTCTCCTATAGCCAGAGAGGCTTTCCTTCATGCCGGACCCCTGGTCGTCTATATGCTTGTATTGTAGCATATACCGGCGTATCGGCAATCACTGCTTACTTGCCTTGCAAGCTAGGTCTTGTCGTGCTTCTTTTGGCAGCCTTATGAGCCCTGCTCGACTGTTTCAGACGGCCTCTCACCTCTCTGAAGCTGACGAACTTGCCGCCTGTTTCATCCCATAGACGGAACTTCAGCGATTCGAGACTTTCCTTGATCGTAATCGTCGTTGCTTTATGCAGCGGAGGCGTTGCTTTATGCGCTTCCTCCAAATAATAGTTAGGCACTTTCGGGCTCAAATGATGCACATGATGGTAGCCAATATTGCCGGTCATCCATTGCAGCACCTTCGGCAGCTTGTAGTAAGAGCTTCCGTCCACAGCTGCTTTCACGTAACTCCATTCATCATTATGCTCGAAGTAAGAATCCTCGAATTGATGCTGTACGTAGAACAGCCAAATACCGAGTACCCCTGACAAGTAGAAGATCGGACCTTGTACCAGCAAGAAAGCTTTCCAGCCAATAGCCCAGATTAACAGCGCGTACAGCGCTACGATAAGTATATTCGTCAAATACGTATTCAAACGTTCCTTGCGTTTTGCGCCTTTACGGTTGAAGCGGTATTGCACCATAAACACGCCAATCGGACCTAATCCAAACATGACGAGCGGATGGCGGTATAGACGGTAAGCCAGCTTCGTCCACTTTGACGATGCAGCATATTCGTCCACGGTCAGGATCCACAGATCGCCCACTCCGCGTTTATCGAGATTGCTGCTCGTCGCATGGTGAATCGCATGCGAGTTTTTCCATTGCTGATAAGGAACGAGCGTTAAGACGCCTGTTATCGTACCGATAATATCGTTGGCTCGGCGGCTCTTGAAGAACGACTGATGACAGCAGTCATGGAATATGATGAACGTTCTAATAACAAAGCCGGAAGCGACGATTCCGATTGCAAGCGTAAGCAGGATAGAGATGGACAAACTATAATAAGCAGCGTACCAAAGTAATACTAATGGCACTATCGTGTTAATGAGCTGTCTAATGCTCGATTTCAATTCGGTTTTTTCGTAAGGTGCGACTTCTTTTTTCAAGTTCGCTTGTTTCTGCTCTGTCATGCAAACTCACTCCTCAATATAACGCATGGAAGATACATGAAGTATTTTCAATCTTCCGGCATCCTCAATATTCATTGTAAAGAAAAATCGTCATGTCCTGTAGTCATAAACGTCAAGAGACCTATATGACATTTGTCATATAGAATGACCCCCATTTGTGCGACTCTTGTATGTTTTTCCACATTTACCCTCTTTATAAACATGAATGCGCAATAAAAAAGAGAAACAGTTGCATCGGCCAAAGCCTGCCGCGCAACTGCCTCTCTTCTCTATAGCTAACCCTGGTTCTTGATTAAAATGCCCAATTTCCTTTGCGGAAGATCGGGATGACCGTGCCGTCCTTGTGAATGCCGTCGATATCCATTTCGGCAGAACCGATCATGAAGTCATTATGCGTGATGCTGCTATTGACGCCATTGGCGATCAATTCCTCGGGAGACATCGTTTTGCCTCCTTCGATGTTGAAGGCATAACCGCTGCCAATGGCCAAGTGATTCGATGCATTCTCGTCGAATAACGTGTTGTAGAACAATATATTCGATTCCGAGATCGGCGATTGATGCGGTACAAGCGCCACTTCACCCAAGTAATGAGAGCCTTCGTCGATTTCTACAAGCTTTTGCAAAAATTCATGGCCTTCTTCCGCTTCCGTTCCGACAATGCGCCCATTCTCGAACGTCACCTTGAAACGGTCGATAATGTTGCCTCCGTAGCTAAGCGGCTTTGTGCTCGACACATAACCGTTCACGCCTTCTTTCAAAGGTACCGTGAACACTTCTTCCGTCGGCATGTTAGCCATGAACGGCACGCCTTGCACGTTCGTGCTGCCTGCAGCAACCCAAATATGCTTTTCGGCCAGCTCGATCGTAAGATCCGTTCCTGGCGCCGTATAATGAAGCTTGTGGAAACGATATTCATTCAACTTGTCGCTCTTCGCCGACAACGTTTCATGATGCTCTTCCCATGCTTGCACCGGGTCCTCCGCATGCAGACGAACGGAGTCGAATATCGCGTTCCACAGCAGCTCGACCGCTTCTTGCCCGCCAGCGTTCGGGAACACCTTCGCAGCCCATTCCTTGCCCGCCGCCGCGACAACCGTCCAACTCACTTTGTCGGCTTGGGTTGCTCTGCGGAACTCGCGCAAGCCTTGCCCTGCAGCTTTTTGGAAATTGCCGATCCTTGTTGGGTCGATTCCTTTCAACAGGTCCGGGCTGGATGACACGATGGAAACGAACACCGCTCCGCGTTCGACGAATGAATTACGTTTATCCGTCTCCCATTGCGGATACTCCGTGAATACTTTATCGTCTGCTTTCTCGTATTTGAGTCTGGACAAAGTGTCGTCCGTCCACTCCACATGTACGTTGCCGGCTCCCGCTTCGTAGGCTGCGGCAGCTACGAGTCGAACGAAGGATGCCTGCTCGACAGCTCCGGTAATGAAGACCTCTTGTCCTTGCTGCACGTTAACGCCTGTTTTGACGATCAATTGCGCATATTTTTGTAAGTACTGTTCGAATGCTATAGCCATAGCTGGCACCTCTCCTTTATACAATCGTCTCCTGAAGAGACGACGAGTTTTATCCATTAATCATACCATAACGAAATGACCATTGCTCGTTCAAGCCATGCCTTGCGCTTAACAACAAATATGACAGTATGCTGTCATGTATTCTTTGCTAAACTACAATAACAATAGATCAAATACATGTATAGAGGAGCATCCGAATGAAGCCATTAGAAGGAAAAATAGCAGTCGTTGCAGGCGCGACGCGCGGTGCAGGACGCGGGATTGCCGTAGGTCTAGGGGCTGCAGGGGCAACGGTTTTTTGCACAGGAAGAAGCATGCGGGGAAATCCATCGGACTTAAACAGATCGGAGACGATCGAGGAGACGGCCGAGCTCGTCACTGCGGGCGGCGGCATCGGTGTTCCTGTCCGTGTCGATCATACGAATCCGTCGGAAGTACAAGCGTTTTTCGAACGGATCAAGGAAGAGCACGAGGGACAGCTCGATATTCTCGTCAACAATATTTGGGGCGGCGAGAAGCTGAGCGAATGGGGCAAGCCGTTCTGGGAGCAATCGCTGCCAAACGGACTGCTCATGCAAGAGCGTGCGGTAAAGTCCCATCTCATCACGAGCTACTACGGCGCGCCGCTCATGGTTGCCCGCGGGCAGGGACTCATTATTGAAGTTACAGACGGCATTGACTACCGCTATCGAGGCAATCTGTTCTATAGCTTAGCGAAGATCTCGCCCATCCATCTGGCAGAAGCGATGGCCGAGGAGCTTAAGCCTCACGGTGTAGCTGCAATAGCCATTACGCCCGGCTTCCTTCGTTCCGAGGAAATGCTTGAGCACTTTGGCGTAACGGAGGACAACTGGCAAGATGCCGTCCACCATAGCGACGATCCTAACGCCGTCCATTTCTTACAATCGGAGACGCCGTATTATATCGGGAAGGGCATTGCAGCGCTGGCCGCAAGTACCGATCTAATGTCGCGTTCCGGACTTGTATTCCCGAGCTGGACCATGTCCGATGAATTCGGCATCGTCGACGTCGATGGCAGACGACCGCATTGGGGTAATTACGCCAAGGAGCATGGCTTTCTGTAAGCCATGCTCCCTCAGATAATCATTTAACCATTCACAATCTCCCCGCCGTTAATATGAAGCATCTGACCGGTCACATAGCTGGAATCATCGCATGCCAGGTAGACGTACGCCGCAGCCAGCTCATACGGTTGGCCGGCGCGTCCCATCGGCGTGTCCGAGCCGAAGGTCGACACGGACTGCGGGTCGAACGAAGCCGGAATAAGCGGCGTCCAGATCGGGCCGGGAGCAACGCCGTTGACGCGGATTCCCTGGGCGGCGAGGTTGGCAGCGAGCGCACGGGTGAACGAGACAATTGCTCCTTTGGTCGAGGAGTAATCGATCAACGTCGGATTGCCTTTGTACGCCGTGATCGAAGCTGTATTAATAATAGAGGCCGGCGCTTTCAGATGCGGCATCGCTGCGATCGTCAGATAGAACATGCTGAACACGTTCGTGCGGAACGTTGCATGAAGCTGCTCGGCCGTAATGTCCTCCAGCTTCTTCCTGACATGCTGCTCAGCCGCATTGTTAACGACGATGTCCAGTCTGCCGAGCGTCTCTATCGTTTGCTTCACGACATCCTTGCAGAACATTTCGTCTCCTACATCGCCAGCCAGCAGAAGACACTTCACACCTTCCCGTTCAACAGCTGCTTTCGTCGTCTTCGCATCGTCGTGCTCGTTGAGATACACGATGCAGACGTCGGCGCCTTCCTTCGCGTAAGCAACCGAAACTGCGCGGCCGATTCCACTGTCGCCGCCCGTAATGATTGCGACCTTCCCCTTCAGCTTGCCCGCCGCCTTATATCCTTCCCATTCATAGATCGGCAGCGGGTTCATTTCTGATTCGATGCCCGGCTGTCGATTTTGATTTTGCGGCGGAAACACAGGCGTTTTATTATTGGATGCATTCGTCATCTGTGATCAGCTCCTTATATTTTTGCCATAAAAGATTTCGTCCATCTCGGACTTCAAGCGGCTCGTAATCTCCTCTTGCTCCATTTGCGTCAGCTCGTCCTTCGTGTAGCCGAATAAATAATTGTTCAGATCGAATTGCTTCAGCTTGCACTTCGTATGGAATACGTTCTCCTGATAAATATTGACGTCGATCATATCGTACAGGGAGGCTTCTTCCTTCGGAATATAATTTTGGATCGAATTGATATCGTGATCAATGAACAGCTTATCTCCGTAGATATCTCTCGTGAATCCGCGCACCCGGTAATCGATCGTCATAATGTCCGTATCGAACGAATGGAGCAAGTAGTTGAGCGCCTTAAGAGGTGAGATTTCACCGCAGGTCGATACGTCGATATCTGCTCGAAACGTGCTGATTCCTTCATCCGGATGGTATTCAGGGTACGTATGGACCGTAATATGACTTTTATCGAGCTGCATGACAACCGAATTCGGCAGCGGTCCCGGCGATTCCTCGAACGACTCCGTCGGCACCTCGACAATCGGCCCTTCCGATACGAGCAGCGTTACGCTTGCGCCCTGCGGCACATAATCCTGCTTTGCGGTATTGAGCACATGAGCGCCGATAATATCGGACACGTCATTCAATATTTTCGTCAGCCGCTCCGAATTGTATTGCTCGTCGATATAGGCGATGTAAGACTCTCGCTCTTCTTTCGACCTCGTATAGCAGATATCGTACATATTGAAGCTGAGCGACTTCGTCAGGTTATTGAAGCCATGCAGCTGTATTCGCTGTTCATGCGTTAGCTTCACCTTGATCCCTCCTTTTCCTTCCTAACTACTATTACCCAATAATTAGAGACCGATGCGAATATTGCTTTGTTACACGCAAAAAAACTACGGCGACTCAATTAGGAGCAGTCGGCTAACGGACATAAATGACCCTAATTGCCATTATTCGACCGCCGCTGCATCGTAACGGACACAACAGACGCTAATTGCGCCAATCGAATCGATTCCGCTGCCAAACACACCTGTTAGAGGCTTATTTGTCCGTTAGTACAGTTAAAATCGCAAATCAACCCATAAGAGTCTCTGGTGTCCGTTAGTATCAGCAACCGAGGCTCGGACAGCCGAACTCGGACTTCGCACATGGATCGATAGCTGCAACAATTGGAAGTTTAGTGGGAACCAATCACGTTTTTTTGTTGGTTGGTCAGTCATAGTAAAAAAAGCATCCTGCACCCGGACCAGCCGAGATGCAAAATGCTTCATTCTTCATCGTTACAGCCTCGGATCGATTTCCTTCTCCTTCGCTGTCTCGAACAGCAGCTCAGCTGCCGCTGCTCTATAGCTCTCATTCGCCGTGTTAATATCGGCGAACGGTATCGCGAGCATCCGATTGCCGAGGCGATGCTCATTGAGCGACGTCCTCGCCTTAAGCTGAATGTTCTTCTGCTTCATTAGCTTGCCGTACTTATGAGGAAAACGATAATCGTATCCATAAATGATCGACAAGTATTCTTTATTCCGAACCTTCATATAAGGCAGCGCCCGCTCATCCCGCTCATCCGGTTTGATGACGACACCCTCCATATGTTGCTCTACCGTCAGCTTGGCGAAGTAGCGCTCCGCTGCCTCATAACTCCCCGCCTCAGACAAATCAAGCACAACGAATTCGTCATCCGACAAGAACCGGTACATCTCCGAAGTCGGCCAATCCGGCAGCAGCTCTTCGCCGTTCTGGTAAACGATCTTAAGCATCGCGAACGGTTTATACGATAGCTCGCCCGCTTCGGCATACAATTCAAGCTGCTTCTTGTACGTTTCATAAGCGCCAATATGCTCGTGGAGCGGAACATGCTTCCCTCTCAGATCGGCTACATACTTATAAGATTGGTAGATGTTTGCCCCATACTTCTCGCTAAGCACGTTCTTGGCCAAATGATCCTGATCCTTCTCGAAGCCGCTTTCTTCATAAGCCTGCAGCAGCTTGCCCAATGCTTCGTCGAATCCGCTCCCAGTCAGATGAGCAAGCTCTGTCTCAAGCGCCTTGCCTATCGGCTTGAACTGCCGCTGAATGAGACCGTCGCCAAGCGCCAGCCAAGGAAGCAGCTCTCCGTCAAGCAACAGCAGTTCGATCTCGTTTTTCTCCATATAGGCTCCGAACTTGCCAAGTAAAACCTCATACACCGGTGCCATATCGACCGCATTTATCTTGTATCCATTGCGGCTGACAGCGAAGCACTGCTCAAGCTCTCTGTGCAAATACACATTGCATCTAGAGCCCATATACTTCGGCTGCAGCACGACCTTATGAATGCCGCGATTCGCAAAATAATCCAGTCCGCGCGCAAGAGACTCCAGCTCTCCGGCAGCTTCGTCCTTATCCGCAGGCGACATTGTTCCCGATACAAAGTTAATCTTATTGTTCGAAATGTATCGCAACCTGCGTGAATCCTCATCGCTAAGCTCCTGCAGCGATACTTTGCGTTCCTCCTTGAACAAGAGCGGCAATGGCTCATCCGAAATGACCGCCCCAGCCTTCTGCGTCTTGAAGAAAGGTTTATGCGCCAATATGACTCCTGTTAGCGCATTGCCCTGCACAACGCCAGTATCGATATGGATCTTATTTTTGATACGGAACGACTGCTGCGCCGCAATGTGGCCGAACAGATGATACGGATGGTTGCCTACCGCATCCCGCTTCAAGAATGGCAGTTGCTCTTCGAGCGGCTTGTCGCGGTCAATGCGGAAGTTGCGTTGATGGCGCTCCGAATCGCTATCCAGCTTACCAATATACTTGCTCTCGCAAGGCGCATGCGTCACATAAAACGATGGCGTACGCGTGCCGATCAGTCGATAGAACGACTTCGACAATGAGAACAAATGGTCGAACTTGGCGAGCAGCGACTTATCCTTCGAGAGCGTCTTCGTCGAATCGAAGAAGTGATCCAAGAGCTCCTGCTCCACGCCCTTGATCTCGCCTTTCATGTACTTGCTGACGAAATTCTCATGGTTGCCCATCACGAACAGGAAGTTGTCTTGATTGTCATAGAGAAACTCGATAATGTCTCCCGTTCGACCGCCCTTATCAATCCAATCACCTGCAAGCAGCACTTTCGTATTCCGCGTCTTGTCCGTATGAATAAGCCTATTGCCATCCATCTCGAAACCAAAGCTAACGAGCAGCGCCTTCAACTCATCGACACATTCATGCACGTCGCCAACGACGATGTATTTGCCATCTTGAGGCAACGAGCACGAAATCAATTCATCCTTATTCGTGATGTTAACCTTATAATCCGGATTAGCACCGCCATCCACCGGCGACAAGAAGTCCTTCGCCCTCACTTTATGGATCTTACCATATTGCTCCCTTGCCAGTGAACCGAGCACTTCTTTGCGCAGCCGATTAATATGAGCCGTAATCAGCTTCTTCGAACGCTCTGAGGCGTAATAATCTTCCCGCTTCTTGTAGTCGAACAGGATAACCTCTAGGTTATAATGATTCGCTTTCGCGATTTCCCGAACCTTTTCCCTAAAGTCCTCAGCAAGTCCAGTCGTATCGACAACAACGAATTCCGCGTTCACCGGGAATGATGTCACCATACGCAGCCGCTCGTACAATAGCTGGAACGCTTGAGCGCTTGCCTCAAGCATTACTTGGTCGTACTTATCGTATTCATAACCAAGCAGCTCCTGGCGAATGCCGTCGGAGGACAAATATTGTACGTTCGCCTTCACGCCGCGCGCTGCATCCTCGAAGCCAAGCTGAGGAATAAGAACATGCTTCGCGAACGTCGTTTTGCCGCATTCCGTCGATCCGATCAACATAAATATCGTATGAACCTTCGTCGTTATTTCCACTGTTCTTATTCCCCCCTCTTTCTCAAAATCGCACCTTGCGTCGTCCGCACACCATTCACGCCGTCGCCAATCGCAACGAACTCGCAGGTTACACCTAGCGGTTCGATAATGCGATGCAACCACTGCTCGAACTGGGTGCGTCCCATTTCCCATTTATGATCGTCATGCCGGAAGTCCTCCAGCTCATAATACGTGTTGAAATCCGCGTTAGGCGTCGTCAGCATAAAATGATCGAAGTCCACGCTGCCGCATATTTGTACAATGAGCTCAGCCGCTTCTTCTTCGCTCATATGCTCGATCACCTCGGTCATGACGACATCGACGCGCTCCCCATTATATTGTCCGACAAAATGGTCAATCGACGGGTACGTCGCTATATTGTCAATGTCCTTTGCTTGCGCCTTACGCTGCACGATTTCCAGCAATGGCTCGTTAATATCGATCGCGTAATAGCTGTCTTCGATTTTCGCCGCGAAAGGAATCGCGTAGAAACCTTCACCGCAGCCGACGTCCAAGATCGCTTTGTTGAACGGCAGCACGCCGCCGATGAAGCTTCGCCGCTGCTGCGCCGTACCGCCGAATTCGAAGCTGATCGCATAACGATCCGATTTCTCCAGCTCGGCTTTATACTTCTTGAATCGCTCTCTTGTCGAAAGGAAGTTCCGGGCGAACAGGCTGCGAATGTAGAACGGCGCGTCGATCAATTGGACGCTCTTCATATACTTCACGATCAAATCATCTGAAAGATCGAGATACTCCTCGCCGAACAACGCTAGAAACAAGCAAAGCACGCTGGCGACATGCATCAGATGATGCAGGCTTTTCCCCGTTTTAATCGTAAGTGAATAGCTCTTGTGAGCAAGATGCTCCATTTCGAACGTGAAGCCTTGCATATGTTTATTGAAAAACTCAATATAACGCACAAGATGAATATGAATCATATTGATATGAAGCGTATGCTCATAGCCTTCTACATCCCGCGTATCCTGTGCCTTCAGCGGCGCTGAGAAAAACTCATTGATCGCCGCAAGCGGGAACAGCGGTGTATTGTAACGGGATACGTTTAAGTATTCGAAGTCGTYCTTTGCGTGTTTTTTGAACGAAACCTCATTATCCGCATCCTTGAAGTAAACATGGAACGACGACGGCTCGCTGTACCAGCCGTAGGCGATTCCTTTCCTTACAGCTCGAAGCATCATGCCCGCATTCGGATTTTTCTTAATCACGAACGACAGATCTGGATTGCTCGAGCTCAGTTGTACGATTGCCATCTCTTATTTCCCCTCCTATCTACCATCCACTATCCTTGTTGGCTCTAGCTCCATACTTCCTTCAATACCTGTCGGAACAGATTATCCAGCTTATCGTCCAGCAGCGTCTCCGGCGCTTTATGCGCAGCAGCCGCTTTCTCGAAGTAGGCGAGTTTGCTCTCTATGTATGCGTTGATCACTTTGAGCTGTGGCTCGTAATCGAGCTCGTCTCCGGCTTTCTTGCGCGCAAGCATCTCCTCCACGACAGTACGCAGCTCGCTTCCTTCTTCCATATATGTCCTGACGAGATGTTCGAATTCCATCGGCGGCATCGTTCCTTCGCTGTCTATCCATTCGCAAGCCAGGAGCGGCCTCAGCACGTAAAAATACTTTTTGATTCTGACCTGCTCACCCTGCAAATACTCTCGATAGTTGCCTCTAGCCATATTCAGATAGTGATGCATACAGGATTTCGGCGAAAAAGATAACGGCGAGATCTCTCGAATCCGATTCGCTACCGTACTATTCTCGAAATACGGTATTGGCGACTGCAGCCATTCGAGCAGCGGCGGGTTGGACTTGCGGAATAAACCGAGCGCCTTCTTCATGTCCCAGCCGTTAATGTCCAGCATGTCGCTGATCGGCCGCTCGATGACATCTCTGCCGCTGAATATGGACAAATACCATTCAACCGGCCTCACATAGATGAATCTCACATCATAATCGCTGTCTTTGGAAGGGAAGCCCCAAGCCCGGCTTCCCGATTCGCATGCATATAAGATTCGAACATTTTCCTCCCGCTCTATGTCGCCTAACTGCTGCAAAATTTCATAACGGACTTCGGTCATGAGGGTCACTTCCTCTTCTCTCTTCTATTAATAATCGTTCGTTCTTTACTATACGCCCTTCACCGTTGCAAGCGGCTTGCATTTCGCAACTACGCTGGCGAGCCCCGCGCCTACGACGCTCTCGATAATTTGATCGACGTGCCTTGTAAGCTTGAGGGGACTCATCGATGAGAGACTCCAGCGAGCGCTGGTTGACGACAACCTCATCTTCCTCGCCGACACGCATGGCGGATGCGAACTCATCCACAGTGATGAGCCGCTTCGTCGCGCTGCGCGACCGAATGCGTCCTGCTCCGTGGCAGATGGAATGAAAATTGTTTTTGCCGCCCTCACTGCCAACCATAATATATGAGGACGTTCCCATCGAACCTGGAATGAGTGCCGGATGGCCCGTAGCCGCATAGGGTTGCGGATTGTCCGGATGCCCTGCCGGCAGCGCTCGTGTCGCTCCTTTGCGATGAACGAAATAATTTCCTCCGTCATGCTGCTCCTCGCGTAATTATGCATGAGATCGTATAGCGTGCTCATCTCGAACTTCGAGCCGAATACTTCCTTGCCTGCCTCGCGAATGGCATAGGCTATGAGATGGCGATTGACGACGGCGTAATTCAGCGAGGAATAAAGTAGATTCACATACATCTCGCCAAGCGGGTGGGATAGCGGGGCGTATACGAGCTTCGGATCGGCCGTACCAATGCCTTCGGCCCGCATCATCTTCGCAATATCATTGCTGCAGTACTGGCTAACAGATCCGCCCCAAGCCCGCGAGCCAGAATGGATCATGACGGCAACCTGGCCGTCGAATAGACCCCAACTCTGCGCAATTTCACGGTTTTCTTCCGCAATCTCAATCGCTTGAATCTCCGCGAAGTGATTGCCTCCGCCAAGCGTCCCTAGCTGACGGTGCGAGCGATGCCACACGACCTCAGGAAACCGATTCAGCGCTTCCTCGTCGAAGCTGAACTTGCTGCTCTCGACATGGGTAAGTGAGCTTGCCTTCCGAGGCGTATATGCGTCAGGGACATATTTCTTCGGCAGTCCATGCAATCCCTTCTTCAGCACATGCTCCAGCCGAATATCGGAGAAGTGGCCCCGGGCGTGCTCTTCAGAGGGCAAATACTTATCGATCGCCTTCACCAGCTTGCGCCGCAGCTTAATATCTCGTAATTCATCCTTGTGCATATTCGTCAGATGCACCCGCATGCCGCAGCCAATATCGCTGCCGACAATAGACGGCGACACATACCCGTTCTCGGTTTGCCATACGGCAGTCGTTCCAATACACGTTCCTACTCCGACGTGAACGTCCGGTGTATAGCTCATATAAAATTGATTCGGAATTTGCAAATTGTTGTTCGCCATTTGGAACACTTTGTAATCAAGCGCGGCGAACAATTCGGGTCCGGCATACACATGCACCTGTCCCGCTGGCAGGCTTACCTGCTGATAATACATTTCTTTCATAACTTCTCTAACCCTCTCTGTGACGGAAATGAACGCAAAAAAGCCGCAGACGATACTCATCGTCCACGGCTTCAATACGCCTATGCTTTTGCAACTTCACAAAAAATTTCAATAAGCGCGAAGTATTAGAAAGCAGTCGAGGGCCCCGATGAGGCCGACGACATGGACAAGCTATTAAGCTGTAGCTGATGCTGTAATTCGACAGGTAGATTGTAGCTGAACATAGTGGTCGGCCTCCCTTCAATTGATTCTCATCATAATAAAGCCAGCATTTGGGTTTTGTCAAACTATTTTTAAAATTAACTTGTTCACGCTCGCTTGGTTACCGCGAAACTTTTCTTTTTCCGTTAGAATGCCATCCATCGACCGAGCTCACCATTTGATTTCATAAGAGCAGTCTCAACTACCATTTAATCCTTCAAATCCGCCGGAAACACAAGCCCCAGCTGCTTTCTCGCCTCATCCATGACTTCCATGGCCAGCATGGAAGTTGCGAGCGAATTAATCGCCGATTCCGTCTTGCCGGCCTCGACCAACTCGATAAATTCCTTCGCTTCGTAATACATCGAATTTCCGGAGGTCGGCTGCGACAGGTCTTCCTCTCTGCCGTCGCGGTATTGGATGACGACCTTCTCCGGTTCGCTGATCTTATCGATGAGGATACTGCCGTTCTCTCCCTGAATCTCGGAAGGAAGCGAGGACTGTGTTATTTTCGAATACATAATAACCGCATCCATGTCCGCATACTTCAGCAATAAACTTCCCTCGCCATCAACGCCAGATTCCAACATAACGCCCGTTGCCTTCACCTCATCAGGCTTGCCGAACAGCGCTACAACTTGATAGATGCAATAGATGCCGATATCCATGATAGCGCCATTCGAAAATGCAGGATTAAACGCATTAAGCACCGTGCCCGCCTTATAGGCATCGTATCTGGAGGAGTATTGGCAATAGCTCGCGAAGAAACGGCGCACCGTTCCGATTTTGGACAAATGCTCCCTAATCGCTGCCGTACCCGGCATGAATGTTGACTTCAGCGCCTCCATCAGCAGCACGCCGTTCTCTTTCGCCGCCGTAATCATCTCGCCCAGCTCCTTCGCGTTGGAAGCGATCGGCTTCTCGCACAATACATGAATGCCATGCTTCATACATTCAATCGCATACTGTGCGTGGTACGAGTTCGGACTCGCAATGTACACCGCGTCGATCTCGCCGCTTGCCGCCATGGCAGCTATATCTGTATATGTATTTGGAATTTCGTGCTTGGCAGCGAACTCCTCCGCACGCTCCGCCGTTCGCGAATAAACCGCCGTTAATTGAAATGACGCGACCTCGCGCGCCCCGTCGATAAACCGCTCCGTAATCCAATTCGTTCCGATAACTCCGAATCTAACCATCTAATTCCCATCCTTACTGCGTTTTATTGTGGTTAAAAACTTTTAATCTCAAAAAAACCGTGCACCTAGAAGTATAAATGTTCGTATAATAGGAGTAAAGCTTGCGGCTGCTTAAATACTACAACTCATCGTAACCATAACCAGGAGGCTTGAATATTTGGATAAATACATACTTTTCATCCCGATCTTTATCACTTACATCATCGTGCTTCTCATCTATTTTGGCCAAAATAAACCGAAAGGCAGCATCCTATTCGGGATTACGCTTCCCCCGGAAGCACTAGACGACAAGCAGTTGCTCGATCTGAAAACGTTGTACAATCAGTCGTATACCGTCTACTTTACGATTGCCTTGCTTGCAGTAATTCCATTGTTCGGACTTACCAGTTTCTTCTCCTTGTCGCTTATTTACACGCTAATGTGGCTAGCCGTCTTTCTGTACACATCGAGGCTGCCCTTCATCCGCGTCCATCATGGAGCCGCTATGCTGAAGAGGGAGAAGAAATGGTTCATAGGCGAGCCGCGTACGGTTCGCATCGACGATAAAATTAGCAGCTTAACACAAGCGACCCTATTATCCGCTTACTGGTTCGCCATACCTGTAGCTGTCGCATTAGTGTTCATCATCCTGTCATTCCAACAATCGGACATGCTGCTGCGCATGACGGGAGTAGCGTCCCTAGGCATAACATCCATCTTATTCGCTCTCTCGGCTGCATTTACGAGAATGAAGCCCAAATTGTATAGCGAGAACAAGCTCGTTAACGAGGCAATCCATTCAGCCGGCAGACGGTATTGGTCTATTTTATGGCTGTCCATGGCGATCTTCGAGAGCGGTTGTGCAATTACGGGCTACCTGATATTATCCGAGGGCAGCTCTTCGACTTTTGTATTTTGGCTCATCGGCGTTTTGCTCGTTTCCCTGGTCCCAGTGGCCGGAATACTGTTCGTTCATAACAAGCTCGCCATGCTTACATATGACATCGCCCATACGGATGGTCAAAGCGTCCTGATCGACGACGATCAATATTGGCAGAACGGCTCCACCTATTATAATCCGAACGACCCGTCGGTCATGGTGCCGAAGCGAGTCGGTATCGGAACAACGATCAATATGGCTACTCGGACAGGCAGAAGGATTCAATACGGAACGATTATCGTTTCTTTGGCCATTATCCTTCCACTTAGCGCTTTTGCCATTAAGTCGGACTACACAGGGCCTGTACTGACCATTGAGAATAGCGGACGTATTGCAATTGATTATTCGCCTTACGATTTCGATTTTCCGCTGAATGATGTGGTGGCAATTACGCTTGAGGACACCGTTCCTTCGGGTTTTCGCACGAACGGCATGGCAACCGCTGCTTATGCAAGAGGCAGCTTCACGCTAGACTCACTTGGCAAGACTAAGCTGTACATTTACAAAAACAAACCGCCTTACATCATGATCAAACTGCCTTATACCTATATCATCTACAATGAAAATGACCCTGCCAAGACGCGAGAGCTTTACGCCAGTCTCGTTGAAGCAAGCAAACAAGGATGACCCTCAGGGGTCATCCTTGTTTGCTTCTAATACGGCTATTTCGCACCATAGACGAATTGCTCCACCAGGTCTATCGTCTGCTCTTTAAGCTCACCTGAGTTGTCGAAATAAAGCACTGAACTCGCAGGAATGCTCCATTTCAGCTCCCGCGATGCTAGTGACGTTTGGCTGAAATTTTCCCAGTGCTTAAGCTTGTATTGATCGAGCGGCAAGCCCCGCCTAGCAATTCGCTCATAATGCTGTCGATCATTCTTAAGCTGGACGAACACGACCGAGACCTCGACATCGCTGAGCGTTGCTCCGATCCTCGCGAGCTCCGACTCAATCCACTTTGGATCGTCCGTCTCCTTCGTAAAAGGACCAATCACGAGCGCATCGTTCCCGATCGCCACATTCTCCAGCGCTGCGTCCATCGTAATCCGATAGCCGAGATCACGGCAGAGCGCCTTGTAGGCCGCCGAATCCCGGTCGTCCGGGTCTAATCCTGCTTGCGTCATCAGCGCAACCGCCGCGGGACGCAGCATCGTGTCCATATCGAACAGAGCCGCTCCACGCCTTGCCGCAAGCGCCTTCGCCAGCGTCGTCTTGCCTGCCCCCGCACCGCCTACAAAAAAAACGAGTTTCCTCATCGCATCAATGACACGTTCTACCTCCGTTAGCGCTTAATTGAAATGTAAGCCACAATTCCATTGTAACCTACAGTCGTGATACGAACCTCACGGTTGTTGATCACCATAGTTACCGGCTTAATTGTGCCCTTGTCCTTCCGCTCCTTAAGCTTGTCCATGAAAATCTTGTTGAACTGCTCAGACTTGGACTCGAACATAAAATTGACAAAAGTGTTGTAGATCTTTTCATATCCATTAATTGAATACTTAGAATCTATTGAAATTCCAAAGTCAATGTCCGAAGAACCAAGGCCTACGCTCATCACAGAAGGTTGGAAGTCGTAGATGCCTCGATAATTCTCGTAAGTCATCTTGTCGTAATCTTCCTTGTTTGTGTAATAAGTCTGAACGACGCGGGCATCCTCAAGGTAACTGTCAGATGGAGCAGTTTCCTGGACTGCCTCAAGGGCGTCGAACAGCTTATTAAACTCAGCGTTAGGGAAGACGTAGTACTTCGTATCGCCGCCCGGCATCGCAACCGTAGTGTAGTGCTTACCAGACAGATCCGGTAGGTGAGGTGTGCGATTAGACTTCTTCACGATGCGGTCGACCAGGACGACAGACTCAGCACGGGTGATGTAGCCCTTAGGCTTGAAAGTCTTGTCAGGGTAGCCATTTATGACACCCTTGATGTAAGCCTCGATGACGTGCGTCGTGTATACGATGCTGTTCTTGTCCTTGATGTCGCTCCAAGCCAGGTCAGCAAGCATCTCGTTCTCGTGGTGCTCAGACCAAGCCAGCAGAGACATGACGAGGTAAGCAGCCTTCTCACGGCTCAGGCTCACGTTAAACTTGCCGCCCCAAGCCGGATCGACGCGCTTGAAGAACAGCATGCGCTGAGCTTGGTCGAGGTAGGGGTCAGCCCAGTACTTAGTCGCTGACACGACTTTGTTAGGGTCGAAGTACTCCGTCGTCTCAACCAGGTTGGACTGCATAGGGTAGCTCAACTGGTCGAAGTACTCCATGGACCAAGTCACCTTGCCGTTGGACTGCTTCGTCGTCAGGGAGCGGATCATCATGGTGATGAACTCATCCACGTTGACTCGGTCGTTAGGTCGGAAAGTGCCGTCAGGGTAGCCAGTCACATAGCCAGCTTTAGCTGCCTCAGTTATAACGTCCTTAGCCCAGTGAGTGGCTGGAACATCCTTGAAACTATTAGTAGTAGTTGCAGCAGCAGCGTGAATAGGTGCAGCCACAACCATAATGATGATGCTCATGATAATGATAGCGAATTTCTTCATCTACTTGATCTCCCCAGAACTGTTAAAATCAATCTACTCCTTACCCGTTCGCTTCTCGATGACGATGAAGCAGGTGCTGTCCGGCAACGGCACATGTACGCCGTCTTCCCCGTACAGCTCTACCTTGTCAGCCAGCGCCTCTGTATAGCCCGCCTGCAAGTAATGGCTGCTCGTCACTATTCTAGCGCTGCTTCCTAGCGTAAGTCGGATGAAATCGTGATAGCCATTCGGCGTGAAATACCCGAACTGCTCCTGTACCTCATGCACATAAGCCTCTTCTCCCCAGGTGTATGTATACAGAAACTCCATCGCATCGTTAACCGGCATTCGCACCTCATTATCACCGAGCTTCTCGAATACGATTTTGCGGCCAGCGAAGTCCTTGCTGTATCGCTCCAAGCATGGCATCGCATCCGGCTGAAGGAAACGAAGCTTTCTCGTCATCTCGGGCGGATCGGTCATAATACCGTCGCGAATAATAATACGCCCTCCTTCGGAGAGGACATCATACGCGCTGCGAAGCGCAGCCGCTATCGTGTCGTAATTGAACTTGCTGCCGTTATAAGGGACGTAGGAGTACAGCTCATGAATGATGGATGAGAAAATAACGCTATCTATGCTGCCCGGCTCTACGTAATCCTTCAGGTTCAGCGCATCGCCCTGCATCACTTCCCAGCGGTGGCCGCCAAGCTGCTTCTTCCGGTTCAGCGCTTCTACGACATTGGTAGAAATATCAATGCCAATCGCTTTTTTGTCAGGCAGTCGCTCCTCAATTAGATCAAGCAGCACGCCTCCGCCCGGACCGATATCAATGACACGATCGCCGACGACGTAGTCGAGTATAATTTTTTTGTAATCCGCCGTTTGATTCATGTCGGCTAGGTATACCTCTTCGTTGTGGAAACGGTCGTACTTGTCCCTACGCAGCTCGAACAGATCATACAGCAGCAATACCGCCCGCTCGTACAGCGGCGATTTCTCGGCTTCCACGCAGAAGGCGATCAGCTTTTCCGCAGCAGCGGAAAATTCGAACTCGACAAATATCGTATCCTCAAGCTGTTCCTTCTGACTCAGCCTATGGCTCAAATGCGGATTGCTGTGCGTCATCCGGCCCGATCGAATAGCGTTCCAATCCAGCTCATTCAAATACTTCTCCATCATACGCAGCTTATAGACATTAATTTTTTTCTGGCCGCGGTAGTCATAGTACATGGCATTCATTAGCCGCTCGAAACTAATATGCCGCACATTACCTAAACCTTCATTGCGGGTGGCGATGGCCATCAGCTTCAGAAAGTGCTCCAGCGAGAAATCCTGCAGGGCAGGCTCCGCATACCAAAATGTCTTTTCGCTCAGCGGCTCAAGCAGCTCTTGAAGCCTGTACGCTTGATCCAGCTTATCGTACACATCATCGAACGATTCGCCGCGCTTGATCGACAACGTGCGCATTCTTCGCAGCCGATCACGGGTTTCCTCCACCCTAACTGAGCGCTCGATAACCAGCTCGTGAATGCGCTCCGCCACTTCTGCGCCTACGGCTTCCCATAGCTCGGGTGCTACCGCCCCGATCACGCAATGGTTAAGCTGGAGCAGCACCTGCTCTAGCTCCTCCGCCGTCAGTTGACCGCTATTCACGCTCTCGAGCAGAGCGGCACCCTCGGACTGCGGTATTTCTCCGCGGATTTGCTGACCGATCAGTCCATGGGCTTCAATGAGCAAAGAAATAATCGCAGTCTCGCCACCTAATTGCCCCTCGTTCAGCGAACGCTCGTAGAGCTGGGCTGATCCGACATTATGGACGAAAATATTTATGCCCTCCGACTGCCAGCGCATACGATCCTTGAACGTGCCGCCCTTGGCCGTCTCCGACCAGGCTAGTACCTGCTCAAGCGCGTCCTTCATCCAATAAGAGAGCTTCTTCGCATCCAGAATACGCAAGCTTCTCTCCACATAATCGAGTACCGGATTTGCATTTTTTAACTGATCGAGGGAGCTTATTCGCTCTACGTTAACGATTCTTTCTTCCGCGGACGTGAGGTAATGAAGCCAAGGATGCCGTTCCGGATTGACGGGCTCGCCTTGGCGATAAGCCTGAATGGCTTGAAGCGATTGCAGCATAAGGTGCGTTTCCTCCTCGTTTGCCGTGAATGAATTTATTTCTTCTGTAATTCCCGCCATACCGTCTTATTGCTGTATTGCCTCTCATCGCTGATATCTTTGCCGAACCACTCGGGTGCCTCAAATGCAAGCGCTTCGCTCTCGGACTCGAACTCGATCTCCAGCACCGTAAGCTTAAGCTGATCATAAATGTCGATCTCTACTATGTCACCGTTCCATTCGGCGGTGACGCGGTTTTTCGTAAGAGGAACAGCTTGGAAGGCGTTAACGACTTGCCCATAGATCGATTCCGTAATGCTGTATTCAATCTCCTCGCGCGCTAGCCCATTGCCTTGCTTGAACGTATGCGTGAAGCTTAGCTCCCCCGTAGCCACGTTCGTAATTTTGCGGACGCGCAGCTCCTGATTCACATCGAGCGCCAAATACGTCTGTTCGATCCGCTGCTCGGATACGACTTGGATTTCACCTTGTTGGACCAAGCTATCTACCGTTTCTTGCAGTAAAAATTTACGTTCAATTTCCAATGCCATCTCGTCTCTCTCCTTTTGCTAACTCAATCTTCTTCGCCGAACAACTCTCTTAACATCTTCTCTTTATGATTTAGGAACTGCTTCATGATTATGTAATGCTCCGTCTCCTCCATCGTCGTAAGCGAAATTCCCTCGGGGCTTAGGCTATAAACATAGGAGTCCGGATAGGCCATTAGAATCGGCGAGTGCGTCGAAATGATGAATTGGGAGCGCTGCTGTACGAGCTCATGCATGCGCGAGAGCATGGCCATCTGCCTAAGCGGCGATAAAGCAGCCTCCGGCTCGTCCATGATATAAAGACCGTTCCCGCCGAAGCGGTTAAGAAACGCTGCAAAAAACGACTCGCCATGCGACTGCTGATGGAGCGATTTGCCCCCATACGAGTCAATGACACGACCGCCAAAACCGGGCTGACGGTCCATCTCGTCAATATTTGTCGCCAGATTGTAGTAGCTCTCGGCCCGGAAGAAAAATCCGTCTCTCGGTCGCACAGCCCCTCTCACCGGTCTTATATATTCATGCAGCTCGGAATGTGTCGCTTCCGTGGAGAACGAAAAGTTAATCGTTCCGCCCTCCGGGTTGAATCCGAGTGCAATCGCGATCGCCTCCATCAAGGTAGACTTGCCCATCCCGTTCTCGCCGACGATGTAAGTCACCTTTGGATGAAAGTCGAGCCGTTCCAATTCGCGGATCGCGCTAAGATTGAACGGATACTTGTCGAAGGCAGGTATGAGATCACGAAGCAGACTAACGCTTCTTAGATAAAGTCCCAGTTCGCTTTTTGCCATCAGGCTAGTCCTCCTGCGTCATTTCAGCCTTTTGCCGGCTTTCAATTTCTCAATCGATTTTACGATACGATTCTGTCTCGTTTCCGCCTTCTTGGCATCTTCAATCCACGTAATGTATTCCTTCTTATGCGAGTAGGAAAGAGATTCGAAGACTGAGCGCGCCTGCTCGTCTTCCCCGAGGCCTGCTGCCAAATCATCCGGAACTTCTACATCGCGCGGAGCCGTATCCAGCTCCATCGTCATACGTACGCTCTCACCCGCCTCGGCCTTCACTTGTTCCCGAAGCGTCTTATTGATGACCATATAATGCGAGCCGTTGCCATGAGGCATCAATGAACCTCTATATGGGATGTCGTTAATCGTTCCTTTGACCCTTACCTGTGCTTTCGTTCCGTACAGTTGTTCCACAGAGCAAGGAATTGTGACATACGTCCATGTCCCTACCCCCTCCGGTCTTACGAGTGCAGTCTCAAACTCCTCCATCATGTACTCCTTCCATCCTCGAGCGGTTAATAGGTCTAGCTCTATTGTAGCAACGAATGGCCTAGTTTCACAAACCCTACTCGACTAGTGAAAATAGTTTTAGCAAATGGAACTTATGGCATTTATCACAGCTTATGACATTGCGCTAAAATGATACTATTACGTTAATCGCAACAATAAGTGAATGAGGTGGCTTAATGGACGTTCCTTTGGAACAACGGCTTGAGCAGCTGCGAAATCGTCTGATTCTATTATCGGCTAATAAGGAGCTATGGCAGGATAACGAAATTATCGAGCTGTGTCGGCAAGTCGATCAACTTGTAAGCGAGATCCATAGGAACAGAGGACAATGATGATGCAGGGGACAAAGAACGAACAACGAGATGCAGGGGTAGACGAGGCTTTATTCACAGCGGTTCTTCATAATGACTACTCCAAAGTGAGATTGTTATTGCTTCAAGGTGCTGACGTCAACTATTCCAATGAGATGGGGATCACACCGCTCATAGCCGCCGCACTTCATGAGAATATGCGAATCGTATATGTTCTCATCCAATGCGGGGCAGAGATCGAGTTGCCTGACCGCAACGGAGATACCGCTCTAGACTACGCGACTCGTCATGGAAGAACAGCCATGGCAAGGCTATTGAAACGACTGATTAGCGAACAAAATAACCGCACTTAAATCCATTCCATCTTGTTTTCCCTCTCAAGTAGAATACACAACTCATTATACAACCGAGGCTTATTTGAAAACACAAAAAAAACCTTGAAGCATGAATCGCTCAGGTTTTTGCTAGTAAGCATGAATGCTTACACCTTGAAAACTGAATATGAACGTTTTGAATGAATGTTTTAGCTGTTGCCTACAGGTTGTATGGACCATATAAGCCTTTTAGGATAAGCCCTCGACCGATTAGTATTCGTCAGCTACACACATTGCTGTGCTTCCACCCCGAACCTATCAACCTCGTCGTCTTCAAGGGGTCTTACATACTGGGAAATCTCATCTTGAGGGGGGCTTCACGCTTAGATGCTTTCA
>NZ_JBFTLA010000026.1:0-36728 GCF_056396205.1 Paenibacillus sp. 05T425 | reverse complement strand
GATGAAAAATGGTCGGTAGGCAAGAAATATATTGAAATGACCGAGTACCACGAGTGGCGAAAGAAAACACCAAAGACAACCGAAAAACCTACTCGCGACGAGTAGGCTTTCTGTTCGAGGATTTTACACACAACTTTGGACTTGACCAAAGTTCCTCCCAAATCGGCCAAAGTTATTGCAAATATCCAACATAGCTTTCATACAGCACAAAGAAGCAGGCTAAGGGAACGCTCCCTCGCCTGCTTCTTTGCTCTGCTCGCCTATTTATTTGCGGTCGAGCTCTTGTATGGCTTCAAGCACCTGCTGCACATGATCCTTGATCTTCACTTTGCGCCACTCGCGCACGAGCTTGCCCTTCTTGTCGATCAGGAAAGTGGAGCGAACGATGCCCATATATTCTCGGCCGTACAGCTTCTTAAGCTGCCAGACGCCGTACTTCTCGCATACCTTCTTCGCGGTGTCGGCGAGCAGCAGGAACGGCAGCTCCTTCTTCTCTACGAACTTCACATGCGACTTCACATCGTCGGCGCTTATGCCGAGGACTACGGCATCCAGCCCGCGATATTCCGAATGTGCATCGCGGAAGTCGCATGCCTGCTGCGTGCAAGTCGCCGTCAGGTCCTTCGGATAGAAAAACAGAACGACCGGATGGCCGATATAATCGCTAAGCTTAACCGTCTCTCCGTTCGACGCTTTAAGCGTGAAGTTCGGCGCTTTTTTGCCTATATGCAATTGAACCATGTATTGTATCCCCCTGCTTCAAGCTCTTAACCTTACGAGCCTGCTCCCCTATATCGTTTGACGCCGTTATTCCAAAACGCAAGACCAAGCCCGAATACGATAATACCCATAATCGGCGTGAACCAAGCTAGTCGCGACAAGTCGTCCGCCTTCTGCTCCAAGAAATACGACGCCGGTATTACGCCAACGAAGGCGAACGGAAGAAGCCAAGTCAGCACGAAGCGTATCAATTTGTTATAAATGTTCACTGGGTAGCGACCATAGTTCTGAATGTTGTACATCAGAGGCACGATACCAGTCGGAGCATCCGAGTAAAAGGACAACGCGCTTAGCGCTGTGTATAGTCCCGCGTAAATAAGTACCGCCCCGATGACGAACAAGAGCAGCATTACAATGTCCAGCACATGGAACGGCAAGCCAAGCTGCACCCAGCAGATAACCATAATGACGGCACCGACGAACGAGCCAATCAGAGACGGCGGGTCGACGTTTTCAAGCAAAACTTGGTAAAGGTTGTGAGCTGGCCTTGTAAGCACCCGGTCCATCTCGCCCTTCACGATGTAGCGTTCGCTGAAATTCCAAATACTGAAGAACGTGGCGAAGACGCCATATGGAATCATGAAGAAACCGTAAACGAAGACGACCTCCGCCTCCGACCAGCCGCCAAGCGATGGCGTATGCTGGAATACGATCAATATAAAGATCAGATTCATCCCTTGGAACAGCAAATCGGACAGCACTTCGATCCAAAAGTCCGCCCTGTAAGTCAGGCGTGTCTTGGCATAGTTCTTAATATATTCCCAGAATAGCTCTGCATATCTCATCTCTGCTTATCCCCCTTGCACGAACAGCCGCCTGCGCGCTGCACGCCACACGAGCCATATCGGAATTAATAGTCCTACAAACCATATCACCTGCAAGCCGAGCACCCCGGCAATTTCGTTGCTAGGCGTACGTCCCGTAAATACCGAGCTCGGCAAATACGTAATCGCTTGGAACGGCAGCCACTGCATAATGCCCGACAGCCAGCCTGGGAAGAAGGCGATCGGCACGACGACGCCGGAGAACAGGTCGACCATGACGCGCTTCATGCGCATCATTCCCTCGTTATTTTCGACGAAGAAGGCGAATAATCCGGTCAGAATATTGATTTGTGAATTGATGAGGAAGCTAAAGAACAGCATGACGAGATAGATCAGCCATGTCGTTGCATCGGTCGGCAGCTTCACCGGGAACAGCAGACAGACGATGATCATGCCCGGTACCATGAACAGAAGCATGCGGAACAAGCCCTCGCCGAAGCCTTGCATCATTTTCACGAACAGATAGGAATAGGGCCGGATGAGCTGCACCGAGACGCTGCCGTCACGGATTTCGTTCGCAATCTCGCGGTCCAGGTTATTGAAATAAAACGCTCTCGCCATCCATGAGACAGCAATGTAAGTCGTCATCTGAGCAACGGTAAAACCCTGAAGCGTCTCCTTGTCGCCATAGATCGCCTGCCACAAAAAATAATACGCGCCGATGTTAATCGCATAAATAATGATACCGCTATAATAGTTAACGCGGTAAGCGAGCATCATCAGGAAACGTATCCGAATAAAGTCGATATAAGCGCTCGTCATTGTCCGCTCGTCTCCTTCGAGACTTCGGCGGAGCCCGATGAATAGATGCTGCGGACGATATCGTCCGTGTTCGTCTCGAAAATCTTAATGTCGCGTATTTCTGTGCCGGCCACGACCTTCGAGAGAGCGTCGGATACGTTCACCTCATGGGGCAGCCACATTTTCGCGGTCACGTCATTCTCAAGCGACCACGTTACGGCAAGCTCTTCGGTCAACTGCTGCAGCTTCGCCAGAGGCGTATGACCTGCGAATTGGAACTGAATCTCGCGGCCCTTGCTCCAGCGGCTCTTAAGATCGTCCAGCCCGCCGTCATAAATGATGCGGCCGTCGTCCAGCATAATGACGCGCGAGCATAACGCTTCGATATCTTGCAGGTCATGCGTCGTGAGCAGAATCGTCGTGCCGTGCTCGCGGTTCATTTCCAATAGGAAGTCGCGAATCTCCGTCTTCACGACGATATCAAGGCCGATCGTCGGCTCGTCGAGGAACAGAATGGACGGATTGTGAAGCAGCGATGCGACAAGCTCGCAGCGCATCCGTTGTCCAAGGCTGAGCTTGCGGACAGGACGGTTAAGCAGATCACCCAGTTGAAGACGCTCTACGAGGTTGTCCAATCTTTTGCGGAAGTCGGCCTCCGATACACGGTACACTTTGCGCAGCAACTGGAACGACTCGATAACGCCGATGTCCCACCATAGCTGTGAGCGCTGGCCGAATACGACACCGATGCCACCTACGAATTGTTCGCGATCCTTGAATGGTACAAAGCCGTTAACTTGGAGATGTCCTGCCGTCGGCACTAGGATGCCAGTGAGCATTTTGATTGTCGTCGACTTGCCCGCCCCGTTCTCGCCGATATAGCCGCATATTTCCCCTTGGGGGATTTGGAACGAAATATCTTTGACCGCCGTTACCTCGTTATATTCGCGCTTGAACAAGTCCTTGAGCGCGCCTGACAGCCCTTCACGGTTTTTCTGAACCTTGAATTGCTTGCGTAAATCCTTCACATCTATAGCCAGCATAGATTGTTGTCTAGCCCCTCTCGTTCGACATTTCCTGGGAAATTACGATTTTTTGTTGGCTGAATCGATAAAACTTGCTTCCAAGCATCGTTCAGCTTTATAATTTTATGATATGTAATATTACATTAGATATGGGCAAGCGTAAACGCCTTACGCAAACCTTTGGTTGAGTAAGCTCGTTTCGCGTAAAAATATAAGCTTATTTATAAGGAGTATAACTATAAATGCTTATATTTCAAGCGTAAACGCCTTACGTCAACCTATGGTGACATTAGACCGTTTCGCGTAGAAATATTAGCCGACTCAAAGACATAAATATGGATGGATCGGCACCTGTGGGCTGGAATAGCAATTATTATTTCAAATAATAGCTATCTAATGATTTAGACTACTGAAACAACCCTATACTGCAAATATTAGCTTCTTCTTAGCTTTCCTTGTCTTCATGCTGTACATGTATGTGTGAGATCGAGCTTTCACAGTAATCAGTCTTTTGCGTATTGAAAGGAGCACTTCTAACGAAATGCAAAACAAATCGAAGGCCAAAAAAACTTGGAAATGGATACTCATCAGCATCTTGGTCATCATTGTCGCCGTCGTCGGTTACGCTATTTATTGGAGCGTCGGCGTATATAATGCTTTGGACAATTTCAAGGACCCGGTTGTAGAGGCAACGCCTAACGGAACATCTGAAACACCAGTACCGATTCCTGAATGGGAAGGTACGGAGCGCGTTAATATTTTGCTGCTCGGCGGTGATGCCCGCGGCTTGGATGAAGGACAGAAAGCACGTTCCGACTCTATAATGGTCGCTTCCTTCGACCCTGTGACGAAGAAGGCGCATCTGTTATCCGTCCTTCGCGATACGTATGTCGAGATTGAAGGCCATGGCCATGGACGTATTAATACAGCGCTAACGCTTGGCGATTACCCGCTGGCCATGAAAACCGTCGGCGACTTGCTGGGGCTCGATATTCAGTACTATGTGTACACCGACTTTGAAGGGTTCAAAGCGCTTGTCGATACGATAGGCGGCATTGACTTCTATGTCGAAAAAGATATGCGCTACACCGATAACGRCGACCAGAACCGCTACGATATCGACTTGAAGGAAGGCTTCCAGCATCTTGACGGCGATAAGGCGCTTCAATACGTTCGCTTCCGTCATGACGCGATGAGCGACTTCACACGGACCGAACGGCAGCGCAACTTCCTTAAAGCGGTAGCCAAGGAGCTCCAATCGACCTGGAACATCATCCAGATGAAAAAGATTTTGGAGAGCGTGCAGCCCTATGTCGATATGAACATGTCGGTCAATGATATGCTGAAGCTTGGTCAACTGGGCGTGAAGAGCCATGTAGCCGGCACGACCCAAGTGCCTCCAATGGAGCTGATCGCTGAAGATCGCGTTGGCGGCGCATCCGTTATCGCAGTCAAGGACGAGGATGAGCTTCACGAATACATTCAGGAACTGCTGCAGTCCGATGAGACGATTCCCGTCCCTTCCGAGACGCCTGTTCCTACGGATGGCAGCTCGAATACACCGAGCGAATAACGTAATAGACGCAGCGGACGATATTGTCCCCTGCGTCTTTTTTGATATTGCTTTTTACAATCGGATTGTACTTTTTGATTCGGCTTTTGTATTCTAGTAGATAGTGTTTTGAATGAGTTTAATTTAGGAGGAATACCGAGTATGACTTTACAACGACCACAATCCGGCGTCCTATATGAACAAGCTTTGGAACATATCGTAGGCGGCGTCAATAGTCCTTCCCGCTCGTTCAAGGCGGTTGGCGGGGGCGCTCCCGTATTTATGAAACGGGCAGAAGGCGCGTACTTTTGGGATGTCGACGATAATCGATACATCGATTATTTGGCCGCCTATGGACCAATCATTACGGGCCATGCCCATCCGCATATTACGAAAGCAATAGTTACTGCAGCACAGAACGGCACCTTGTACGGTACGCCAACCGAGCTTGAGATCACGCTCGCTCGCATGCTGAAGGAAGCGATCCCTTCAATGGACAAGGTTCGTTTCGTCAACTCGGGTACAGAGGCCGTCATGACGACGATTCGTGTTGCCCGTGCCTATACGAAGAAGACCAAAATCATTAAGTTCGCCGGCTGCTACCACGGCCATTCCGACCTCGTCCTCGTCGCTGCAGGCTCAGGTCCTTCCACGCTAGGCATTCCGGATAGCGCAGGTATCCCGACCAGCATCGCACAGGAAGTAATTACCGTTCCTTTCAACGATTTAGACGCGCTTAAGCTTGCTCTTGAACGCTGGGGCGACGATACGGCAGCTGTCATGGTTGAGCCAATCGTCGGCAACTTCGGCATGGTTATGCCGCATGAAGGCTATTTAGAGGGATTATGCAAGTTGACGCGCGAATCTGGGGCACTAGTCATTTATGACGAAGTCATCAGTGCGTTCCGCTTCCACTACGGCTCTGCTCAGACTTACAGCTTCTTCGCCGACCATGCCGCCATCGAACCCGATCTGACGGCGCTGGGCAAAATCATCGGCGGAGGTTTGCCGATCGGCGCTTACGGCGGCCGCAAAGAAATTATGGAGCAGGTTGCTCCGCTCGGACCTGCTTACCAAGCCGGCACGATGGCAGGCAATCCTGCCTCGATCTCGGCGGGCATCGCCTGCCTCGAGCTGCTGCAAGAACCTGGCATCTATGACCGCATGGACGGACTTGCTGCTCGTCTTGCAGACGGTTTGCGGTTTGCCGCGAAGCAATACAATATCCCGTTAACTGTAAACCAAATTAAAGGCTCCTTCTCCGCTCACTTCTGCGACCACCAAGTAACCAACTATGATGAAGCGCAGGACACGGACGGTGAACGGTTCGGCAAGTTCTTCCGACTGATGCTCGATCAAGGAATTAATCTTGCTCCTTCCAAATATGAGGCGTGGTTCATGACGATAGCCCATACGCAAGCCGATATCGACGCGACAATAGAAGCTGTCAACAAAGCGATGGCGCAGCTGTAATCTTAACCGTATTACAAAGGTCAGATAGAGATAGATATACTTTCTATCTCTATCCATCCTTAACACCTCTCAATTGGCGAAATAGAGCTGATTTCTAGCTCTATTCTGTCCAACTATCCGCCTGACGCTACATTTGCAGCACTCACCCTGGCGAATAGATATATTTTCTAACTCTATCCGGCCTTATCACATCTCATTTGGCGGAATAGAGCTGATTTCTAGCTCTATTCTGTTCAACTATCCGCCTGACGCTACATTTGCAGCATTCACCCTGAAGAATAAGTATACTTTCTATCTCTATCCGGCCTTATCACATCTCATTTGGCGGAATAGAGCTGATTTGTAGCTCTATTCCTCTCTCCCTACTTCACATTATTAATAATTAACAGCCTGTCATCCGTATTGGATGGAATGCCTCTGCCGTCCGTATTATTCGTGATCACATAAATGCGGCCATCATGAATTTTTACATCGCGCAGTCTTCCCTCGCCTGTGAACACCTTCTCCATTTTGCCTGCAACCGTATCATAGCGATAGAGCGCTTCACCTCTAAGCGTAGCGATCAACAGACGATTGCTCTCATCCATCATAGCGCCAGAGGGCGCAATAGCCTCTTCCCCGGTATGATAAAGCGGAGCGATCATCCCTTTGCGATTATCGTCTCCGTACACAGTCGGCCATCCATAGTTGCCTCCTGCCTCGATGCGGTTCACTTCGTCATGTCCGCCCGGATCGCCGGACGGGCCGTGTTCCGTATTGAACAGGACGCCCTTATCGTCCCAAGCAAGTCCTTGCGGATTACGATGTCCGTAAGAGTATACATACGAATTCGCAAAAGGATTGTCAGCAGGCACTTTGCCATCAAGCGTCAGCCTTAATATTTTACCAGCCAGACTGCTTCTATCTTGCGCCAGTTGCGGCTGCTGCGCATCGCCAGTTGTCACATATAACATCCCGCCCGGCCCAATCGCCATTCGTCCCCCGTCATGGTTAGACGCCCCCGGGATCCCCTCAAGCAGTGCGCGAACTTCAGTCCACTTCTCTCCCTCCTGCTTAATAAGGACGATACGGTTCATTAGAGAACCCTGCTCTTCATAGGTATGGTAGGCGTAAGCAAGCTTCGATGTGTGGAAGTCAGGCGACAGCAGTAGGCCGAGAAAGCCGCCTTCTCCCCTATGTCTTACGCTTTTGTTCAATTGAACGGATTGGCGCTCCATGACACCGCCCTCCAGCTTGACGATCGCTCCTTCACGCTCGCTGATGTATACCGTATCTCCATCAAATTCGATGACCCAGGGAATGTTGAGATTCTCAGCAAGCACCGTGTATGGCTCATTCGATTCAGGATTATCTGAAGGCACTATTGACGGCGATGGCTCAACGCCAGTAGTTACTGCCGCAGTCGAGGTTGCCGTGGGTGCTTCCGTTGCAACGCCAGCTTTCTCCGCTTCGTTTTTGTCGCAGGCTGCAATTAGGAACGAAAATACGGCAACAGCTGCCGCCAAACTGACAAGACGTGCTTGATTCATCATGATCATCCTCTCTCGTTCTTTAGTCGATACGATCAACTCTCTTTATCTAGCATTATAGACACATTCTATCGGAAACCAATCACAAGACGCTGTCTTTATGCAAAAAAAGGACAGCCATTTGCGCTCTCTCTCGTGAGGCATGCTGTCCTTCTTCTAATTGCTATTCGTTCGCATTCGCTGCTGCCAGCGCGGCGACTAACTCGTCTTGAATGCGGCCGTTCGAGGCCATCACATTGCGTACGCTCAGATCATACGGCTTGCCGTTCGTATCGGTTACGATGCCGCCGGATTCCTGGATGAGAAGCGAGCCTGCTGCCAAGTCCCAGCTGTTAAGACCAATCTCCCAAAATCCGCTTAGACGGCCTGCTGCAACGTACGCCATATGAAGCGCAGCGGAGCCGGCGATCCGAAGATTGCGCACCTGTGGCGCTACCGCGGTAATCCCTCGCAAATTGACAGGAAGCGCATATTGATGATCGGCTGGCAGTCCCGTTGCAACAAGACTTCCGCGCAGCGTTTCCTCGCTAGATACGCTCATCCGCTTGCCGTGCACGTAAGCTCCCTTGCCTTTCTCAGCGACAAACAGCTCATCCTTCACCGGATCGTACACAACACCGACGATAACCTCGCCCTTGTAAGCGAGCGCAATCGATACGCAGAAGAAAGGAAAGCCGTGTACGAAGTTCGTCGTACCATCGATTGGATCAACGATCCATAGGTATTCGGCATCGATCTTTTCTTCCAGCGCTCTTGCAGAGGCTTCCGGCCCAGGCTCTACACCTTCTTCTCCCAGGAAGGAATGATGCGGAAAATGGGTCAAAACCAAATTTTTGATCAGACGTTCGGAGCCCTTGTCGACCTCCGTTACAAGATCGTGGGAAGAGTACTTTATATCAAGGCTTGCATGATTGCCAAGCTTTGTCTTAATCCATTCGCCTGCTTTCGAGGCGCAATTGATAGCAACAGCGGTAAAGCTTTTGCCACCAACGACGGAAGCATTAAGCTGATCGCTCACGGTCCATCACTCGTTTCTTTACATAATTTTTTGTTGATGTAGTTCCATTTCAAACAATGTATTGGTTTACATACGTATGACTAGGCAGGCAAGTTTCGCAAAAAAAATGGAACTGTCGCGGTCACAACGCCCTTATGCCCTCAAAAATCAGTTGTCCCGCAAGCAGCAACAACGTAACCCGCAGCAGCCACATGAGACCCTTGCCGCTCATGCGCATCGCGATGTATGCGCCGGCTTTGCCTCCGATCCAGGCGCCGGGGACAAGCGCCAGCACGAACAGCCAATTCGTCTCCCCAAGAAAGGCATGCATGCCGCTGCCCAGGATGGAGGACAGGAATATGACGAACATCGACGTTGCCGTCGCCACATGAGGGGGGAAACGGAATAGCAGTACCATAAGCGGTACGAATAAAGACCCTCCGCCAATGCCGAACAACCCGGATATTAAGCCTACGCCAAAGCCGATAAGGAGCGCCGGGGCAATGGCGTAACCATAGCTGTGCGTCTCACCGGAGGCATCCGTGAAGCTTCGATTGATAGGCCATTCACGAGTAAACGGTTTCATATAATCTCGGGCAATGAGCAGACCCGCCATGAGCAGCATAAAAATACCAAACACGAGCTGGAATACGCCGTCCTTCAGCAATCCCGTCAAAGCAGAACCCGCCATCGCGGCTGGACCGCTCGTTATGAAAAAAAGCCACGCGCTCTTGAAATCGACGATTTTGCGCTTGGCATAGGATAACGTGGAAGCAAGCGCCGTTACGACCAACACCGTTAACGACGTGCCTACGGCCGTCTCGTGTCCGATCTCTCCGCCCGTCAGAACGGGACCGAGCAGCATAAGCGCGGGCACGATAATGATGCCTCCGCCAAGACCGACGATGCTTCCGAATATAGCGGCAACCGCGCCGAGCACGACTAGCAGCAGCCAGCTTAACATGATAATCACCACTCTCTAGTTGTGAACAACGTTCAGAACAGCACCGCCAAGGCATGTCCCAGGCGGTGCTCTTCACCATATATCAGATGAGGATCTCGACACTTGCATCGTCGATGACCTTCACGCCTTCTCCTTGCTCCTCCAGCTTACGGAGCTCGTCCATCAGTTTAAATAAAGCTTCATCCTTGCTTTTAGCCTCCAGCATGCAATCCAGGTATTCGGTGGTTGACGCAGCCTTACGCAAGAAATGAAGCAGCGGAAGCGGTTCGACGAAGTCGGCATGCCCTCTCGGGTCCGTTTCACTTTTCGGACTGGATGCATGAATCTTTGGCGGCAGCTCCCGAGCGGAAGAGATGCCTAACCGATCGCGTTCTCGCTGCCACGTCTGCACGATGCGCGGCCATAGTTCACCGCATAACTCGTCCTCCGAGATGTCGCCCGGATTCACGGCATGATGATGAATGTCGAGTACCATCGGTACCCCGACTTGCTCAGCGGCACTTAGCGTCTCCGCAACGTTAAACGTCTTATCATCGTTCTCTAGCGTCACACGGTGCAGGCAACGCGGCTCAAGCGACCCGAATTGAGTACTAAACCGCTGGCTGGACGTTGTCTTGTCTCCGTATGCTCCGCCCATATGTATATTGCATTTGGCCGCTTCATCCAATCCCATCGCCTCAAGCATCCGCACATGGTTGTCCAAGTCGATGATCGAGTTCGCCAGCACTTCCTCGCGAGGCGTGCTGAACACGCAGAAATGGTCGGGATGGAACGACACGCGTATGTTATTTCGCTTAACGAAATCGCCTATCTCTCGGAACGACGGTGTTAGAGTCTCGAACGGATTCCAATCCGCAAGCTCTCCATGGGTCGCAAGCGGAATGAGCTTGGACGAGAAACGATACATTTGAATATCGCTCGCTCGGCAATGCCTTAATATGCGCAGCGTATTGCCCAGGTTCTCCTCGGAAATCCGCTCCAGCTTGCGTATAGCGGCTTCGCGGTCATCGAGCTTGGAGAAGCTTTTGTATGTCATTGTCTTCGAAGGAGAGGCGTTCTCAAGCGTCAAGCTCATTGCGACGAAACCGAATCTGACGATCATCGGCTATTTGCGATCTCCAAAAAACATTTCAAAAGCCAGCGCAGTCTGTATGCGCGACTCTTCCTCGGTCAGCTTTCTCACAAGCTCCATCTCCACTTCGGTTACTTCTTCGCCTTGGAAGTTAATTTCAGCGATAGAAGCCAAGATGCGGACAATCGCAATCGCTTCGTTGCCAGGCGTGTAGGCGATGACCTTCTGGCCCGTCGGAAATACGCGAAATCCGCTCTTAACCATTTTGCCCCTACCATACTCCAACAATTCATAAAGCTCTTGCTCGGACTTGAATTTGCATACGGAATTAAATTCGGTTGAAAATCCCATGGTAACAACCTCCCTCCTCGAAAATCCGGTATTAGGCCGGTTAAGGCTCATTCGTTCGACGAAATGACGTTAAATGAGCCTAAATGCTATTTAGTCTGATCTAACCTTAAATCGCGTCGCCGGAGAAATCGATCGCTTGCTTGTCGTTGTAACGAGCCATCGCGAGATCGATCAAATTGTCTAGAAGCTGCTTGTACGGGAGGCCCGTTTCCTTCCACATGAGCGGATACATGCTGAATGGCGTGAAACCAGGCAATGTATTCACTTCATTAATTAGCAGCTGACCATCCGACTTCCGCAAGAAGAAGTCAACCCGCGACAAGCCGGAGCCGTCGATCGCTTGGAAGGCGCGAACGGCCATCTCGCGGATTGCTTCCGTCGTCTCGGCAGGAATGTTCGCCGGGATTTGCATTGTGGATTTGCCGTCGATATATTTGGCTTTATAATCGTAAAACTCATTGGACGGAGCAATCTCACCTGGCAGCGATGCTTTCGCATCGTCGTTGCCAAGCACGCTGACCTCGATTTCGCGAGCATCGACAAACTCCTCGACGATGACTTTGCGGTCGAATCGGAGCGCGTAATTAACGGCAGCGATCAGCTCCTCGCGGTTTCTCGCTTTCGATACGCCTACGCTGGAGCCAAGGTTGGCTGGTTTAACGAAGCATGGATACCCAAGCGACACTTCACATTCCATAATGAAATAGGAGGAGTCCTTCTGCCATTGCGTACGGTTAAAGTACCGGTACACGCATTGCGGCAAGCCCTCTTGGGCGAACACTTTTTTCATGATAATCTTGTCCATGCCAACGGCAGATGCGAGAACGCCAGCACCTACATATGGAATGTTGGCCATCTCGAATAAACCTTGGATCGTGCCGTCTTCGCCGAACGTGCCGTGCAGCAGCGGAAATACGACGTCGATCTGCTGCTCGCCGCTCGCGCCAGAACCGCCTATACCCGCGAACAGCGGCGCAAGCGCCGCTCCTGTATTCGCAGGCTCACTGGACTCGTAACGCAGCTCCTCCACGCTTGCTGGACGACCTTCAAGAACGGGCCCTGTCTTCCACTCGCCTTGCTTCGTAATATAAAAAGGTTTGATAGCGTATTTGTTGTAGTCGAACTCGCCCATAACGGCAAACGCCGTTTGCAGAGAGACCTCATGCTCTCCCGATTTCCCCCCGTATACAAGACCAACTCGAACTTTGCTTCCCATGGCACATCCTCCGGTACGAATAAATTTACATTACAATGCTTACATAAGGTCGGCAATATGAAAAAAACGATATCTCGTCTGTTCCGTCCATGCATAAGAATCGCGATAATCCCAATAACGATGCCGGCTGGCTACGGTATTCGCGTTAACGAGCGGCATCCCCGCGGCATCGAACGCGGTCACGATTGTACTATGCTGGAAGCGGTTATCCCCATTCCAATCATACGTAATAATATCGCCTAGCTGCAGCTCGTCGGCCGATAACACGGTTTCTACGCGTAAACCTGATACCCGCTTTCCACCCAAATAATGAGTTAAAGCATTGGATACGGCCCAGCTGAAGCTCCAATTTTCCTGACCTTTATTTCTACCTTTATACCACCAGCCGCTTTCTCTTTTACCAGTATAGTTCATTGGGGCATTACCTGCAAAGACGCATTGGGATACGTAATTCGTGCAATTTACCTCAAACAGTTCGTAGGCGGGATTGCCTTCGTTCCACCATCGGTCGGCATAAGCCGCAACCAAATCTCTCCTGTACGGAATACCCGGCTGACGGTGTTTGAATTGCGGGAATAGGTCATAATTTAAGTATGGCATCGAGGGCGTAGCGCGCTCGCCTTCGGAGAACGTATAATCATCTACTGTCATCCAGTTGTCGGCTGATGCTCCATATCGCGGCCTGCGTTCGGATATGATCGGCTCGACGCGTATAACGTCCCAGCTTTTACCCGCGGGACACAGCCATAGCCGCTCGTATTCAGACCTTTCCTCCATATAAAAGCGGCCATGCTGCTCCATTCTTCTTCTAATATGAAGCTTAATGAGCACCGACACTTCGTTTGGAGACTCGTTTACGCGGACAAGCTCGGCCTTCGTCTCGCTACCGGCTGGCAGAACGCCGCGCAGCAGCTCGCGCTCACGCAGTCGCTCAAGCCGGCAGCGAAGACGTTCGCAATGCTCTGCGTCCGTAACAAAGTCGGACAACACTTGGGCATGCTGCTCCGTCTCGGCCTTATTGTACAAACTAATGTAACGATGAACGGCTGATTTCCACCCTTCCGCTTCTCCTTGCTGCCGGTGCAGTCCATAATCCGATGAACGCAGGAGAGACGTAAGCTTTGGTTGCTTGCTTGACTGATTAGCGCTTGCCTGAGACTGTGGACCGGGCTGATTGGCCGCCATATGCTGCCGCGGCTCCTCCGCTGCCCTTTGCTGCAGTCCGGCATTAGCCTTCAGCTTAACAGCCGGCTGGCGCGGGGAGCTTCGCTGCTGCGGGGGCGCTTGATTTCGTTTGTAACCTTGATTTGCTGGCGGCCTTTGACCTGTTCGCGACATCGCTTTCCCTCCTGCATGACACAGAATAACTGATTAATTATATGAAACGATACGACAATTCATGTAACATCGCGTGAAACGTATTTTCAGCCCCTTCCGTGTGTCCGCAAGGACATAATTGGACTTTACGCAGGGGTCATTTTAGCGCTATACTATAGCTATAAGGAATTTGAAATCCTGTTTCATAGAGTGAAACAAGGACGACATTTACACAAAGGAGAATGACGATGTCTAAACAAAATCAATACTCCGTCCGCACCACGCTTGACGCTGGCGGAAAGTCGTATGCTTACTATCGTATCGACGGACTACAAGAGCAAGGCCTTGGCGACATTTCGAAGCTGCCTTTCTCGATCAAAGTATTGCTTGAAGCAGCCGTTCGCCAATTCGACGGACGCGCAATTACACCTGAGCACGTAAAGCAGCTTGCAACTTGGGCTGACGGACGCGAGGACAAAGAAATTCCTTTCATCCCTGCCCGTATCGTACTGCAAGATTTCACCGGCGTACCGGTTGTCGTTGACCTTGCGGCAATGCGCGACACCGTAAAAAAAGCTGGCGGAGATCCTAAGAAAATCAACCCGCTCGTTCCTGTCGATCTCGTAATCGACCACTCGATCATGGTTGACGCATTCKGCAGCCCTGAAGCTCTTGAATATAACACGAAAGTGGAATTCGAGCGCAACGAAGAACGTTACCGTTTCCTTCGCTGGGCACAAACGGCGTTCGATAACTTCCGCGCAGTGCCGCCGGGCACAGGTATCGTTCACCAAGTTAACCTTGAGTACTTGGCATCCGTTGCCGCAACGAAAACAATCGACGGCGAAACAGTCGTATACCCTGACTCCCTTGTAGGTACGGACTCCCATACGACGATGATCAACGGTCTTGGCGTAGTAGGCTGGGGCGTTGGCGGTATCGAAGCGGAAGCAGGCATGCTCGGACAACCGCTTTACTTCGTAATGCCAGAAGTTATCGGCTTCAAATTGACAGGCAGCCTGGCAGAAGGCTCTACGGCAACTGACCTTGCCCTGACTGTTACGCAAATACTTCGCAAAAAAGGCGTTGTCGGCAAATTCGTCGAGTTCTTCGGACCTGGCTTGTCCAACATCAGCCTTGCTGACCGCGCAACGGTTGCCAACATGGCTCCTGAGTACGGCGCAACAATCGGCTTCTTCCCTGTCGACAGCGAGACGCTTTCGTTCATGCGTCAAACTGGTCGTCAAGAAGAACAAATCGAGCTTGTTGAAGCTTACTACAAAGCGCAAAGCATGTTCCGTACGGACGAAACGCCGGACCCTGTATTCTCCGACGTTATCGAGCTTGACCTTTCGACGATCGTTCCATCGCTTGCTGGACCGAAGCGTCCGCAAGACCGCGTTGAGCTGACTTCGATGAAAGAATCGTTCAACAGCATCATCCGCACGCCAATCGACAAAGGCGGATACGGCCTGAGCGACGAGAAAATCGAGCAAGTCGTAACCGTTAACCATAATGACGGCCAAGTTTCCAAAATGGGTACAGGCGCTGTTGCGATCGCGGCTATCACAAGCTGCACGAACACATCCAACCCAAGCGTAATGCTTGCTGCAGGCCTCGTTGCTAAGAAAGCAGTTGAGCGCGGTCTTAAGAAACCGGCTTACGTGAAAAGCTCCCTGACGCCGGGCTCGCTCGTCGTTACGGAATATTTGAAAAAAGCAAACCTGATCGAATCGCTTGAAGCGCTTGGCTTCCACGTTGCAGGCTACGGCTGCGCAACTTGTATCGGTAACTCCGGTCCATTGCCGGACGAAGTAAGCAAAGCGATCGCTGACAACGATATGACGGTAGCGGCTGTATTGTCCGGTAACCGTAACTTCGAAGGCCGCGTTCACGCTCAGGTTAAAGCGAACTACCTGGCATCGCCTCCGCTCGTTGTTGCTTATGCAATCGCCGGTACGGTTAACATCGACCTTTCCAATGATGCAATCGGCTACGACCAAGACGGTCAACCGGTATACCTGAAAGATATCTGGCCAACTAACCAAGAAATTAAAGACGCGGTTGCAGCATCGTTGAACCCGCAAATGTTCCGCGACAAATACGAGAACGTATTTACGCAAAACGAGCGTTGGAACGCGATTTCCGTACCAGAAGGCGAAAGCTACGAGTGGGACGAAAAATCGACGTACATCCAAAACCCGCCGTTCTTCGAAAGCATCGGCGACGCGCTTTCCGATATTGCCGATATTCCTTCGGCTAGCGTTCTTGCGCTTATGGGCGATTCGGTTACGACTGACCATATCTCCCCTGCCGGCAACATTACGGTTAACAGCCCAGGCGGCAAATACTTGATCGACAACGGTGTAGACCGCAAAGACTTCAACTCGTACGGTTCCCGTCGCGGTAACCATGAAGTGATGATGCGCGGTACGTTCGCGAACATCCGTATTCGTAACCAAGTTGCTCCTGGTACAGAGGGCGGCGTAACGACTTACTTGCCAAGCGGCGAAGTCATGTCCATCTACGACGCATCGATGAAATACCAAGACAGCGGCAAAAACCTTGTCGTTATCGCCGGTAAAGAATACGGAACAGGAAGCTCGCGTGACTGGGCTGCCAAAGGTACGTACCTGCTAGGCGTCAAAGCCGTTATTACGGAAAGCTTCGAGCGTATTCACCGTTCCAACCTTGTCGGTATGGGCGTGCTTCCGCTTCAATTCCAAGAAGGCCAAAGCTGGAAAACGCTTGGCATCACTGGTACGGAGACATTCGACATTACGGGCCTGAGCAACGACGTTCAACCGGGCGATTCCGTTACCGTTACCGCAACTCGCGAAGACGGCACAACGTTCGAATTCCCGGCAATCGTTCGTCTGGACTCCCTCGTTGACGTAGACTACTACCGCAACGGCGGCATCCTGCAAACGGTGCTTCGTCAAATGATCGCTAATATGTAATAAAAGTGAAACAGGGATGGTGCAGGTGTTATCTGCTCCATCCCTTTTTTTCGTTCAGATATCTAATTTACGTTTTGCTGTATTTCATACAGTCTAATCGGTCCTACTCGCCTGTTCTGTGAAAGGCTGCGCAGATCCCATTTTATACAATCATCATACCCAGCCGCTTAGCTGATTCTATCATAACGGGCGCGTAGCTCCGCATCGTATCCATCGTCAGACGGCTTGCAGGCCCTGATACCGATAAAGCTGCTACCAGCTTGCCCGAGCGTGTTAGAATAGGCGCTGACAACGCCGCAGCGCCCGGTTCGCGCTCCTCGAAGCTCGTTGCATAACCTTGGGCTACAATCTCGTCCAATTGCTGCTTATATTGATCCAAGTCAATGGCGTACAGCCATGCAGGATCAACGAACAGTTCCTGCTGGACGTGAGGCTCGGCATAAGCAATAAGCACTTTGCTCGATGCTCCCGCATATAGCGGCAGCCGTGCGCCCACCGGCGCTACACGTCGAACGGGCTGATTGCTCTGTACCGCTTGAATTCGTATACGCTCCGATCCATCCCTAACATAAATGCTGACCGTCTCGCCTAACCTGTCGCGCAGCCGCACCATCTCCGGCAGCCATATCGTAGCTTGATCGTCCGATCGGGATAAGTTAGCGGACAGCTCCCATACCTTAAGACCTAGATGATAACGTTCCGTCGCCCGATCACGCTCTAGGAAACCCTTCTCTTCCAGTGTGGCAAGCATGCGGTGCACCGTACTCTTATGCAGCCCGATATGCTCGGCGATTTCCGTCATCGCCCAATCCGTCTTCGTTGTAAAGCAGAGTAAAATATCAAGCGCACGATCTACCGCGCGTACAGTCGATTTGCCTTCCTCCATGCCGCCCATCCTCCCTGCCCCATGTTTCATTCAATGAAACTCATTCTCATTTTAGTATACCCTATTGGCTCTCGAGCCGTAAAGGAAAGTCTCTACGTTACAGCTATATTACAAAGCATTAACATCTTATCGACATCAATTGACAGGCTACTAGCGTAGGACTACGATAAAAGTACTAGAAAAATAACGCTTACATTCATTGAACGTTTATCGACCGCTTCTCTCCCTACTACTACGACGCATCTGGAAGCAACATTGAAGGAGGATGACGATATGAGCATAACTACCATGACATCACGGCCGCTTGAATCCGGATTCCCGGGCAGCTTGCAGCCGTTCCCTTTCATCGACCCTGATCAGCTATTTGCTAAGAAGAAAGCAAAGAGCCGTGTCAAGCATCTGGTCGTAGCCTCCCTCGCCTCCGTCACGGCCATGTGCTTGCTTGCGATCGTTATCTTTCATGGTTATGTTGCTTGGATGCTCGCCTATCCATACGTAGCACCGCTCACATCCAATCCAAAAGCGGCCATTGGCCTTGAATATGAGGATGTCGTATTTCCAAGTCATAGCGGACAGACAACGGTTAGCGGCTGGTTCGTCCCCGCTGGCGGATCAGAGATCGCTGCTGCTGACGCATCTGAAGCTGCTTCCACAAGAACGGTCGTATTCAGCCACGGTTACGGAGCTAATCGCGAAGAGACATGGGTTCCCATGTATGATCTCTCGAAGCTGCTGAACGGCTTAGGCTACAACGTGTTACTATTCGACTATGGCTATGCTTCCAAGGAATACAAAGCGCCGGCCACAGGCGGCCTTGAGGAATCTCAGCAGTTGCTCGCGGCCATCGATTATGCGAAGTCGCGCGGAGCGGAAGACATCGTCGTGTGGGGCTTCTCGATGGGCGCCGGCACGGCGCTGCAGACGGCGCTGCAAACCGACGAGATCGATGCGATGATTCTCGACAGCATGTTCATTCCAAGCCCTGAGGCTTTGTTCGATAATTTGAATCAATTCGTAGAGCTGCCGCGCTTCCCTTCATTGCCGCTCATCGAATCATTAATTCCGCTGTGGACGGGTTCGAACTTTGGTTCCATCCCCGCCGAAGAAGTGATGTCGAATGATTACGGGATGCCAATTTACGTGATTCATGGCACCAACGATGTGAAGGCTGATTATGAGACGGCGGAGGTTGTCGCATCCGTTCAAGGCAATCCGCTCTCCCGTTCCTGGATCGTGCCTGACGGCCAGCATGAAATGCTGTTCCAGGTCCATCCGCGCGAATACATCCAACGGGCAGCGCTTTTCCTAAGTCAAGTCGACGGTCAATTGCAAGCCGACAAAGCTCCCTAACCTAACATTAAACCTATGCAAGCACGACATAACCCCTTTCTGCGACGAATACATCTACCTTAGATGCATTCCATAGTTGCAGCATATAGGAGGCGATGGCCGTGCTTTTTATTTATGGCAAACTAATGCCTGTAAGAGCAATGGAACTTGTCCGTCACTGGAAAATGCAAGAGAAAGAGCACAACGCCGTCATCCTGCTAAGCGCTCCGTTACTGGACCATCAATATGCGGGCTTGCTGCAATCATGGGAGCCCGTATTTGCCGGAACGGTGCATTACGCCAATCAATGGCTGGAATCCTGGCTTCCTTACCCTGCCCGTCTTCCTGAGCAGGCTGAGCTTACCGTCGAAGCGCTTATCGATACCGCGCTCGAGCAATCCCATCGTTATGTCGAGCAGCTCGAGATGCTGCTGTCCAGCAATGTGCCGCAAAGTACCCGGACGATTATTGCCCATTCCATCCGCGAGACCAACTATTATCGAGGACTGGTCGGAGCATACAGGCAAGCCGCGAACAGTCCAGGCAATCGCGAGCAGCGAGCACCGATTGCGCAGGTACCTATTGGCGGACATACACTGCCTCCGCTTCCCTATGATTATGATGCCTTAGAGCCTTATATCGATGAACAGACGATGCAAATACACCATGACATTCATCACCAATCCTATGTGGACGGACTCAATAAAGCCGAGAAGCAGCTTCAAATCGCTCGCGAAACCGGCAACTTCGATCTGGTCAAGCACTGGGAACGCGAGCTTGCCTTCAATGGGGCGGGACATTATCTTCATACGTTGTTTTGGAGCGTGATGTCGCCACACGGCGGGGGCGATGCCGTCGGACCGGTCTCTACGCAGATCACGAACGATTTCGGCAGCTATGCCGCCTTCAAGAAGCAGTTCAGCGAAGCGGCTGCCAAGGTCGAAGGCAGCGGCTGGGCAATCCTCGTCTGGAGTCCGCGCAGCAGACGGCTTGAAATCTTAACAGCCGAGAAGCATCAGAACTTATCGCAGTGGGACGCAATTCCATTGCTGCCGCTCGACGTATGGGAGCATGCTTATTATTTGAAGCATCAGAACAAGCGCGCTGACTACATCAAGGACTGGTGGAGCGTCGTTCATTGGCCGAATGTGAACAAACGCTTCGAGGAAGCGCGCCAGCTCGTCTGGCAGCCTTAGTAATGCCATAGCCATAATAAAAGGCTGACAGCTCTCTGCTAAGAGAACTGTCAGCCTTTATTCATTATTGCTATTGCTTCAGCAATGCAAGAAACTCCGAGCGCAGCGCGGAGCTGCTGCGGAATTCGCCGCGTACCGCCGAGGTGACGGTCTTGCTGCCCGGCTTCTTCACGCCGCGTGCGCACATGCACAGATGCTCGCCCTCGACGACGACCATCACGCCATGCGGCGCAAGCTCCTCATCGATAATGTCGGCGATTTGCGAAGTAATACGCTCCTGCACCTGCAATCTGCGCGTAACTGCCTCGACCAGACGCGCGAGCTTGCTGAGCCCTGCGATCTTGCCGCTTGGGATATACCCGATATGCGCCTTACCGAAGAAAGGCGCCATATGGTGCTCACACTGGCTGTAATACACAATATCCTTCACGATGACAAGCTCTTCATGCTGCTCATCGAACGTTACGCCAAGCACTTCGCGGGGGTCAACCTCGTAGCCTGCGAATATTTCCTCATACATCCGAGTGACGCGTGCAGGTGTCTCTAGAAGTCCCTCGCGTTCCACATCCTCGCCTACCAGCTTTAATATCTCTTTGACGTGGTATTCGATTTGCTCCCGGTTGCTCGTTACCTTTGTATTGACGTAATCTTTCTTACCCGCCACGTAGGGTCACTCCTTCCGGATCATAACAACTGTTTACAACCTAACAAGCGCCTTTATTTACGAGGGAACTTTTGATTTTTCATCATGTTTTGAGCGCGATTCATTTGTTGCTTATTCAAGTTATAGCCCATTTGCTTAGCCATCTTCTGTATCATCTCAGGGTCGTTCTGCATCTTCTCGAGCTGCTTGCGCAAATAGAATACGCCGATGAAAAAGCCGCCAACTGCGCCGACCACTAATGTCACGATAGGAAGTACAATGTTTAACCACATAAAAAAAATTCACCCAACCCTCTCTATCTCTTGCTGTAATAATTGCATTCATGATAGCATGTTCACCCTTCGTTCGCAATCAGGACGGAACAGCTTTGAACAACCAATCATTTCAATCTATAGATTTGCTGCTAGACCCAATTGCGTCGATCGCCCTCGCCATGTAGGCCTTAGCCTCCTCGTCGCTCTCCTTGGCATAAGCTGCATGAAGCGCCTCTTCGGCAACCGTACCGCCGATTCGGCCTAGCGCCCATGCCGACGTTCCGCGGAGCACCGGCCTCGGATCGGACTCCAGTACCTTCACTAGCTCCGCTACGGCAGACGCTTCCTTGTAATTGCCAAGCGCTATGACGGCATTGCGTTGGATCGGCTTCTTCCCCCGCCACGCAGAGGAACTGCGAGAATATCGTTCTTGGAACTCTTTGTTGCTCATCGATAAAAGCGGCTCCAGGAGCGGCATAACGAGCTCAGGATCTGGCTGCAGCTCCGGCTGATGCGTCCAGTTCTTCCCCTTATTGATCGGGCATACCGTTTGGCATGTATCGCAGCCATAAATCCGGTTCCCGATCTTACGCATGATCGGCTCTTCTACGAACCCTTTCGTCTGCGTAATAAACGAAATACACTTGTTCGAATCAAGCTGTCCCGGTCCAACCAGCGCATCCGTAGGACAAGCATCGATACAGATCGTGCAGGAACCGCACTGATCGGTCATTTGCTCGTCCGGCGGCAGCGGGATATTCGTTATCATCTCGCCGAGATACACCCATGAGCCCCACTCCGGCGTAATGACCGCGCAGTTTTTGGCGCTCCAGCCAAGGCCAGCGCGCTCAGCTACCGCACGATCGACAAGCTCGCCCGTATCAACCATGCTCTCCACCCGCAGATCTGGAACACGCTCGCGAAGCCATGCCTCCAGCCGTGCCAGTCGGTCGCGCAATACGCGGTGGTAGTCCTCGCCCCAAGAGGAACGGGACATAATGCCGCGTCGCGCGCCGCGCTCGGACTTCGGAGGATTGTCCATCTTCGAAGGATAAGCCACCGCAATTGCGATGATCGATTGCGGATTGTCGAACAACAACGCCGGATTCGTACGTTTGTCGAGATCCTTCTCCTCGAAGCCGGATTCCCTGCCAAGCTCACGATGACGGATTAATATTTGTTTCATCTCGGTGAAAGGGTCAGCCGAGGCGACTCCGATCTTATCGATGCCAAGCTCGGCCGCCGCAGCCTTCATCTCTTCTTTCAGCTTCCTGTAGCGGTCAGTCATCACTTACAGCCTGCGGATCGCTTCGCGCGCAAGCTCGTCGCAGCGATTGTTCCATTCATTGTCGCTATGGCCCTTTACTTTGACATATTCAACGGTATGCATCTTCATAAGCTCCCATAACGCTTTCCAAAGTTCCTGATTTTCCACCGGATCCTTTTTGCTGTTTTTCCACCCGTTGCGAAGCCAGCCGTGTATCCAACCTTTCTGAAAGCAATTGACGACATAAGCCGAATCGCTGTACACCTTGACGGAGCAAGGCTCCTTGAGCAGGCTCAACCCTTCGATAACGGCTTGAATTTCCATACGATTATTGGTCGTATGCTTCTCGCCGCCGGATATTTCCTTCTGCTTCGATCCGTAGAAGAGCACAGCGCCCCAGCCGCCGGGTCCAGGATTACCAGAGCAAGCTCCGTCCGTATAGATCATAACTTCTTTCATTAATGTTCTACCTCCCAACTTCTAAACGAGTGGAATAGACTACAAGCCGTGTATTTTGTTATAAGGCCATAAAATATAATCCGCCCTGCCTTTAATCAGATTGCGCGGCACCGTGCCGAAAATTCGGCTGTCCAAGCTCGCTTGCAGATGACGATTGTCTCCCATCACGAAGTATCGTCCCTCCTCTACGACGCTTGGTCCATAATTCATGCCTTCAATAGAAGTGTCGATATAATCTTCTATGACGAGCTCGCCATTGCGGTACAACTGATTATCATAGATCTCGATTCGATCGCCAGGAACGCCGATGACACGCTTCACGAGAAACTTCTTCTCCCCGCTTCCGTCATCGGGTTCCTTCAATATAACGACGTCTCCCGCTTTCGGCTTGCCGACCAAATACACGAACTTGTTCACGAACAGCCACTCATCATCAAGCAGCGTCGGCTCCATGGAATGGCCTTCTACCGTAGATAAATTGAATACAAAAAAATGTACAATAAGGACAACCACGAATGCAACAATAAGCGTCCTGAGCCAATCCCAAGCCTCAGAGCGCCAAGTGCGGTTATTTTCATTAGGTTTATTAGGGGATGAAGCCGTTTCCGATTCTGCCAAAGTCATTATTCCACCTCGCCGTTTGCCTGAAGCCACGCCTCGTAGTAGGCCGTAACATGCTCATCTTGAAAAGGCGCTTGTCCGCTTTCTATTCTTAACAGCAAAGCCGCCAGCCCTTCTTGGACTTTGTCATCCACCATCTGCGGGTAGTGATACATATGGCTATGAAGCTCGTACTCATCCTGATCGACGACAAAACATCCGCCGTCCGTCGTACGAATAACATCAAGGTCATAATCGATATATGTCAGCACGTCCCCTTGCAAATACGGAGGAGAAGCGATATTGCAATAGTACCGTATGCCGTTTTCCTCAATAAGGGCTACGACATTGAACCAAATGCCAGGTATGAAGAAGGATACGGCAGGAACACGGCTGATCCATTGCTTGCCGTCCGATTCCTGTATCGGCGTCTGTCGATTAATTAGAACGATCATGGACTCTTCTCGGTGCTCCGGAACAAGCAGTTCGCTGGGAACGAGCCAATTGCGCTGCCATGTACGATGGATGTGACCGTTATGCTTGAAGCTCTTGATAACACAGTGCATGTATCGTACCATACCGTTCTCCTCACACATGTCTATAGTAATAAGAAAAGCATATCTCACCGCCAAAAGCAATGGCGATGCAGATATGCCCCTGCACAAATTATAATTGCAGAAAATCCGCGTTTAACCCGTTACGATGCTCAGCTTCTGGAAAGACCGGAAAAAGTCGTTGGACGCGTAGCCCATGGACTCATATAACGGCAATACCGGCTCGTTGTGCTCGTCCGCGGTAATAAGTATCTTTGTAACATGACGCTGCTCGAAGCGCTGACGCAGCCCCTGAATAAGCGACTTGCCTATTCCTTTCCGTTGATGTTGTGGCGATACGGCGATTCGATAATAATAACCTTTGTTATTATCGATCGTTCCGATAATCATTCCAACAAGCTCGGAATCTTCGACAGCGACAAGAACCAAATCGCTATCCCATGACAATTGACGTGCAAAAGCTTCCATCGTTTGTTCGTAACACTCTTCGGTTAACACTTCTTCGAGAAGAGCTGTAATCGGTCTGTAATCGGACAACTGGAAGGAACGTACGTTCATTAAATTAACACCTTCTATTTCTTGTCATAGTGCTGCTTCTAGAATATTATACGACAAAATCATACGAATTCCTTCTAAAATCTTCGAAATTCCTTATAAAAATTAAACAAATCTTCGTTTTACTCGTGAAAACGCTTTATATAAAGCGTTTTCATTCATTTTATCTCTTATTTTGTTAAAATTACGTTAATCAGCAATGCTTTGAATAATTGTTTTGCTTCTGTGTTACGCTATGTTGGATTGCTATTAGACGCTCTTTTTGACCATCCGACTTTTGCAACATTAATGTTGATTTATTCGATCGGATAAGGGATAATGGAATTGCTAAGCTACATATATTTAGGAGGTAATAATAATGGCACATCAACTACCAGCATTGCCTTACGCGCACAACGCGCTTGAGCCGCATATCGATGCGACTACAATGGAAATTCACCACGGCCGTCACCACAACGCATACGTGACGAACCTGAATGCAGCTCTTGAGTCCGCTCCTGAATTGCAAAGCAAATCGATCGAAGAGCTGATCTCCGATCTGGTAAGCGTACCTGAAGGCATCCGCACTGCTGTTCGCAACAACGGCGGCGGCCACGCTAACCACAGCCTGTTCTGGGAAACAATCGGACCTGACGCTGGCGGCGCTCCTACCGGCGCTCTTGCAGCGGCAATCGAGAGCGAGCTTGGCGGCTTCGATACTTTCAAAGCTGACTTCGCGAAAGCAGCAACAACTCGTTTCGGCAGCGGCTGGGCATTCCTTGCAGTTGCTAACGGCAAATTGAAAGTATACAGCTTGCCTAACCAAGACAGCCCGATCATGGAAGGCGAAACGCCAATCCTCGGACTGGACGTTTGGGAGCATGCGTACTACCTGAACTACCAAAACAAACGCCCTGACTACATTGCAGCGTTCTGGAATGTTGTAAACTGGGCTGAAGTCGGCAAACGTTACGAAGCTGCTGTTAAGTAATCGTTGCTAATAGGAAAGCGGCGCTGTCCTCATCGAGGGCAGCGCCGCTTTTTTTGTTCCGCCTTCCTTACACCGGTTAGGCAGATGCCGCATAGGATACATCATGATATTTGCCTAATCTGCTACATGAAGGAGACTGAATGTTTGCATGTATGATACTTACGGCAACTTTTACGAGCAGCAATACTATGAAGCCGAGCGGCAAGCGACACCGGCAGGCAGCGACTGCGGCTGCGGCGGACCACGCTTTGCCAGAGCGGAACGCGGACTGTTAGGGCCGGGCGGCCTTCCGCCTGGTCCAGGGCCGGGACCGGGACCAGGACCTGGTCCGGGGCCTTTCCCGCCTGGACCGGGGCCTTTCCCGCCTGGGCCGGGACCTTTCCCGCCAGGGCCGGGGCCTTTCCCGCCTGGACCGGGACCTTTCCCGCCAGGGCCGGGGCCTTTTCCGCCAGGGCCGGGGCCTTTCCCGCCAGGGCCGGGACCTTTCCCGCCAGGGCCGGGACCTTTCCCGCCGCCACGTCCGCCGTTCCCATTCCCATTCCCTGTTCCGATTCCGTTCCCGCTGCCATTCCCTCCGGGTCCTCAAGCGAACGTCATCGTTGTCATTAACGGCGGCGCAGCATTCCCGAACGCAACGCAGCGTTACTTCGTACCATATCGCCCGGGATTAACGATTTATTGGGCGCTTGCTCAGACAGGCGCTGTCCAATTTACGCGCAATGGGCAAATCTTCGCTGTTAACGGCATTCGCATCGGCGGACGCGTCAGCTACCAGCTGAGACTGAACGGACGCGTCATTCCATCGACGCTGTTAAACTTCCCTCTTCAGCCTAATGATGCTGTCGGCATCGATCTGATTTTCAATCCTCTTCTTCGTGAAGAAGCTGAAGAGGGCTCAATCATCTACGAGTCTCAGCAATAGACTCTAATTAACAAGCAAAGAGCTCGAAGCAGCGTCTCCCCCGGACGCCAGCTTCGAGCTCTTTGCTTATACAACCGGCAATTAGCCGATTACCTTGCCTTTGCCGCTTAATAACTTTAGAATGTCGTTTTCATAACCGACACGGTACGTCACTTGATACTTGCTTAGCACATATTTGCCATCGACACGCTCGTCAACCGATATAATCGCTGTAACCGTTGCTTCGTCTGAGCCAATCGTCTTCACGATCATATCGTCAATGACGACGTTGCGAGTCGGAATGTACCCTTCGCGGAACTTCTCGTAGCTAGTGCCTTCCTTCCAGTTGCCGCCCAGCAGAGAATAAGCGTATACATAATCGGCATTATTCAAGCTGTCGTAGAAGTGTGTCACCAAGTATTCCGCATATTCCTCCATTGAAGCTTTCTCAGGGAGTAACTCCGAGTCGTCTGAGAACGAGAAAACAGGCAGTTCATCCATCGGCTGCGCGGACCAAACCTCTGCCATCTCGATAACATTAACAATGGGAATGCTGAACCCGATCGAACCTTGCTCGATTCCCGCAGAGTTGATGCCAAGCACCGCCCCTGATGCTTGATCGACGAGCGGTCCGCCGCTGTTGCCCGGTGCAATAGGAGCCGATATTTGATATAAATCGCTATATTTATAGGGTTCAATATCAAAGCTTCTTCCAAGGCCGCTTATAATGCCGGTTGTCACCGTATTTTGAAACCCCAGCGGACTCCCGACAGCAAGCACCTCGTCGCCAACCTCGGCTTTTTGATCGCGTACAAGCTCAAGCGGCTCTATGCCGGCAAGACCAGGCACTCTAACGACGGCTACGTCTATATCCGTACTTATGCCGATAACCTCGCCTTCCAACTCGCGAGCATCGGCCGTCTTGATCTTCACTACCTCCGCTCCAGCAACGACATGGGCATTCGTAATAAGATCGCCTTTATTGTTATAAAGGAAGCCTGAGCCCTGCGTACCGCTCTCTGTCTCAATCATCACAACTAGCTTCTGTGTCTCAAAAATAACATCCTTAAGCGTCTTAGAACCCTTTGACTTGCTATCGTCAGAAATAGCAAGCATCGGCGCTCCCGTCAATTGCTTCGGCACCTCGGCGCGTATTGCCCATGCCCCGATGCCCGCGCCTCCGATTATGAAGAATGAGGCGATCAGACTGATCCATGCTCCCGTCCGCATCCTATCGCCTCCTAGTCCAAATACCATGTCGCGTGATCCACGACAACAGTTGTATTTTCAACATATACGCCGTATACGGTGCCGCTAAAGCTCATTGCCTCGCCGGGCTCAATGTAGTCGGGTGTTGCTTCTGCAGTGCCAGTACCAATCTTGTTATGCTGAGCATCATAGACGGTATATTCAACTACAACCGTATAAATAGGACGTGTAGCTGCATTTTTGAGCTCTCCGTGAATGATAAGGTCGCCGAACTCGTCCAGCGTGCCTTCAATACGAACGACCTCCACCGCAGCCGTTTGGTTTTTCAGATCCTCTTCGGCCGCCTTCTGCATCGCTTGCTCGAGACGCTGCTGCTCCGCCTGCTCGTACTTATCCTTCTCATTAGAAATCTTGCTCTTAAGCCCAAGCAGACGCTCATCGTCGCTAACATAAAGAAGCGCTTTGTCGACCGCATCCATAGCATCATTATATTTCTTCTTATTAAGCAAACTGTCCGCTTCCTCGTAACCGATATCTACGATTTTTGCCTTAATCTGCTCTCGCACGGCAATCGCCTCATCGCCATCAAGGCCGCTGGCGATATTAAGCTTGGCAGCCAATTCATTGATCGTCGTCGACGTATCAAGCTCCTGTGTCAGTTTATGCAGCGCAAGCTCTCCGCTGAGTGAGTCGAGCGATTTCTTTGCTTGGGTGAAGATAGGTTCTACCGTATTCTTAAGGTCTTCCTTAACCTGTATTAGAAGGCGCTCCGCTTCGATAAGCTTGCCTCCGGCCAAATGTCCTTTTGCCGATTCCAGCAATTCCTCATAGCCCGATGCGCGCTTAATAATGTCCTTATCCGCCTGCACCGGGGCAAAGTCCGGACGGAACCCGGCAGCTTCATCAAGCGATGCCAGCGCTTCCTCATATTTGCCCGCCAATGCGTCTTCTCTTGCCTGCTGCTGCAGTAGAATAACCTTATCATTCAACCGAGACTCATAGCCGTAATAGACGGTCACCGCTGCTGCTGCCAGAACAGCTAGCGCCACTGGTGTTAACCACATCCACCAGCTGCCCCCATTGCGCTGCCTGATCACTACTACATCTTGTTGTACCTGTATATAGGAATGGCTCAGCTCCGCGCCGACAGCCGATTCATTTTCTATCGTATCGATGACAGCATCTATGGCTGTTACCAGTGACTGTTCATCAGCTTCTATAAGCAGCTGTTTGCCGCATTTATTGCAATAAACAGCATCCTCTGGCTGTAATTTCCCGCATTGATGGCACTGCACTTCCTTCAACTCCCAGCAGTATGTTCTCTCTCTATTTCGCTTTTCCATTCCCTATCAATCTACTTCATTCTATTCTACATGACAGATGTGCTTTATACCAACAGTTGGGAAATGAAATATTTACAAGTATATATATCGGCAGAAATAAGAAAACAGGCCAGTATAAACTGACCTGTCTCATACGTTTAAATTCTATAGATTAGAAAGCTTCAATCGCTCGAGCAAATAACGCTTCACATCGGCAGACAAGTCTTCGCGCTCCAACGCGAAGTCGATTGTCGCTTGCACGAAGCCGAGCTTATCGCCAACATCATGCCGCCTGCCGTCGAATCGGTATGCTGACAAGGATGCGATTCGATTGAGCTCCTGCAAGCTGTCTGTCAGTTGAATCTCTCCGCCTTTGCCGGGCTGCGCCCGCTCCAACAGAGTGAATATAGCCGGATCAAGCACATACCGGCCGACGACCGCATAGTTGGAGGGCGCCTGTCCCGGCAGCGGCTTCTCGACGATGTCGCGCACGCGCGCGACCTTCTTGCCCGCTTCGATATCGACAATCCCGTATTTATGCGTCTGATCCCATGGCACTTCCATGACCGCTACGACCGAGGACTGCTCTTGTTCATACACATCGATCATATCCCGTAAGCACGGCGGCTGAGACACCAATATATCATCTCCAAGCAGAACCGCGAACGGCTCGTCAGCGATGAACCGACGCGCGCATAATACCGCATGCCCAAGTCCAAGGGGCTCTTTCTGGCGAACGTAATAAATATCGGCCAACTGCGATATTTCCTTCACAATCGCCAGCATTTCCTCGTTGCCGCGTTCCTCCAGCTCAGCCTCCAGTTCAGCCGACTTATCAAAATGATCCTCAATCGCCCGTTTATTCCGTCCGCTTACGATAACGATACTTTCGATTCCCGATTGAACGGCCTCTTCTACAATATATTGTATGGCCGGTTTATCAATAAGCGGGAGCATCTCCTTAGGCTGTGCCTTTGTTGCAGGCAGGAATCGCGTCCCTAGTCCTCCCGCAGGAATAATTGCTTTGGTTATACGCTTGTCCATTTGAGATACAAGCCCCTCTCACTAAGGTTTAAAATGATTTTTAGTCCATCATAACCTTATTTCTAATAATATCCAAGCCATATGCTATGGGGCTCGCAACTAGCTGGGCTGTAAGCAAGGGGTAAGCGGCAATTGTATAACAAAGCTGGCGCCTGCGGTTTGATCGGCTTCCCGATCCACCGTGATCGTACCGCCGTGAATATCGATAATCTTCTTCGCAATGGACAAGCCTAAGCCGCTTCCTCCTTGACTCCGATCTCTCGATACGTCTGCCTTGTAGAAGCGCTCGAATACTCGTTCTTGATCCTCTTCAGCGATACCTACGCCCGTATCCGATATACGAATGATCGCCATACCGTCCCGTTCAGACAATTGGAACGATATTTTGCCATCCTCCGGCGTGAATTTCATACTGTTAGCGAGCAGGTTGAACCATACTTGGCTTATTAAGTCCTCATCCGCTGTAATGACGGTCTCCTCCATCATCAGCTCGACCGTTTGCCGCTTTGCCACCCAATGCGGCTCACTTGCAAGCACCACGTCACGAAGCTGCCGATCGAGCCTATACGATTCCGGATGATACGGATGCTGCTGAGAGTCGAGCGACGCAAGCTTCAGCAGGTTTTCGCTTAGGCGCGATAGTCTCGTGCTTTCCTGTTTAATAATGCTGACATAGCGATTCCGCTCCGACTCCGTCAACTCTTCGCTGCGCAGCGCTTCCGCGAAACCTCCGATCGACGTAAGCGGGGACTGAATCTCATGCGACACGTTCGAAACGAAGTCTTGCCGCATCGTTTCGAGCTGAGATAAACTGACGGCCATTTTGTTCATGCCATCCGCCAGCTCGCCAAGCTCATCGCCTCTTCGCGCAGACAATCTAACCGTAAAGTCCCCTTCCGCCATCCTTCTGGCTGCGGAGGTCATTAACTTCAGCGGCTTAACCAAATATCTCGCAGCCACCAGAATAAGAATACTTCCCACAATAAGCAATGTTGCCAGCAGCGTCACGGCCGTCCATAGAAAGTTGCTGTTCTGCGGGAAACGATTCGGCTGAACGAACAACGCCCAATTCATATTGCCTAGCCGCACCAATTTCCCAATAGCAAACGGCGAAGGCGGTCCATTTTCCTCCGTCCGGTTCACGTTAATACTTACTCGGTATCCGTTAAATACATTGGAGAGCTGTTCGCGATTAATTTGATTTAAAAGCTGTTCACTGCCCTCGCCAGCCGTTACCAAGGATCCCCGTACGCTTATGGCGACGATGTTCTGACCGAGCTGCTTGGACATCTCCTGCAGGTATTGATCCACGGACGCAGGAGCTGACACTGCATAGAGCTGCTCGATTCGTTCAATCGCGCTGTTTATTTGCCCCGGAAGCTGGCCTCTCGCATCTCGCTTGAACATCTGGTTCGTGAATAAGAAAGCGACTCCGATACTAATAATGACAATAAGAAGAAACGTCGCCGTAATCCGAAAATACAAGCTTCGCATTAGCCGCATTCCTCCAGTCGATAACCGAGGCCCCGGATCGTCACAATGCGGAAACGATATTTCTCCTCCGGAAAACGATCGCGGAGCCGTTTAATATGTACATCGACTGTTCGCTCATCGCCGGCGTAATCCATTCCCCATATTTGCTCGATCAATTGATCTCTGGAGAAGGTTTTGCCCGGATAGCTTGCCAACTTGAACAACAGCTCGAATTCTTTAGGCGGGAGCGTAATCTTCTCGCCGCTCGCACTCATTTGGAAATCCGTTTGATTCATCGCGACGCCGCCGAACTCCACCGAATGCGACGATGCAATGCGATACCGCTTTAGCAGCGCCTTCACACGCGCCACTAGTTCAGGCGGATCGAACGGCTTCACCATATAATCGTCCGCCCCCAGCTCGAAGCCCTTCACCTTGTGGGTCGTCTCCCCCTTGGCCGTCAGCATAAGCAGCGGAATATCATAACTCTCGCGCAATGCTGCGCAGAGCGCCCATCCATCCATTCGCGGCATCATGATATCGATAATTGCCATATCCGGCTTTACGGTCTCCAGCTTATCGAACGCCTCGATGCCGTCAACTGCCTCTATGACCTGAAATCCTTCCCGTTTCAAAAAAAGGCTGACGAGCTCGCGAATATTCGCATCGTCATCCGCTACAACTATTTTGGGCATAGCCAATCTCCTCCAGTCCGCTTGCCATTCCATCCTTGTTATCATACTACATGAACATGAACGTTAGATGAACAGTATTGACATTGGTTACAGTTTATAATAATTTTAAATTAAGATTCAATTCAGAACGTTCAGCCACATCATAGGAGGGCATTTCATATGCACAAAACAATTATTATCGGTACTGGTCCTGCCGGATTAACGGCAGCTATCTATCTAGCACGCGCCAACATGGAGCCGCTTGTTATTGAGGGCTGGCAGCCGGGCGGACAATTAACAACAACGACGGAAGTCGAGAACTTCCCAGGTTTCCCTGAAGGCATTCTTGGCAGCGAGCTGATGTCCAATATGCGCAAGCAAGCACAACGCTTCGGCGCAACATTTAAGACCGGTTCTGTAAAAAGCGTCGACTTCAGCAAACGCCCCTACACGCTTGACGTAGAAGGAATTGGCGAGCTGCAAGCGGAGTCGATCATCATCTCCACTGGCGCATCTGCGAAATACCTGGGCATACCAGGCGAGCAAGAAAACATCGGACGCGGCGTCAGCACTTGCGCCACATGCGACGGCTTCTTCTTCCGCGGCAAAAAAATTATCGTTGTCGGCGGCGGCGATTCCGCAATGGAAGAAGCAGTGTTCTTGACTCGCTTTGCTTCCGAAGTTCGTCTTGTTCACCGCCGTGAAGAGCTGCGAGCTTCGAAAATCATGCAGGATCGCGCACGCGCCAACGACAAGATCGTTTGGAGCTTGAACCGTACACCGCTTGAAGTGGCTGCGACGGGAATGGGCTTGCAAGGACTTAAAGTTCTTAACAACGAAACAGGCGAAGAAGAGCTGCTGGAGACGGATGGACTGTTCGTTACGATCGGCCATACGCCGAACACCGGTTTCCTCGGCGGCCAAATCGATACGGACGAGCAAGGCTATATTATTGTGAAGCCTGGCACTTCCGAAACGAACATTCCCGGCGTCTACGCTTGTGGCGATGTACAGGACCGCAACTACCGCCAAGCGATTACGGCAGCAGGCAGTGGCTGTATGGCAGCACTTGATTGCGAGAGATATTTGGAATCGCTCGCTCACGAAACCGTAAATTCTTAAAAAATTTTCATAATCCACTAGTACGAATCGTACAAATTATGTATAATTAAAATGTTGAGAGATAAAATATAAAGGCAATGCTACCGCATTCCTATTCTAGGAAAAAGGTACAACCTCGGCTGTAAAAGCAGAGGTTGTACCTTTTTCATGTTTATCTCTATATTACATGTATAATGAACAATCGTTGAAGGAGCGATGAAAGGCATGTTATTAGAAGCCGTATACCACCGGCCCAAACAGAATTGGGCTTATGCTTACGACGGGAAGACGCTTCATCTCAGAATCCGCACGAAAAAAAACGATCTGGATTCCGTATACGCCATTGTCGGCGACAAATATGCTTGGAAACAAACTAAGACCACTGTTCCGATGAAGATTATGTCTTCTGACGCTTTGTTTGATTATTGGGAAACAGCTGTAGTTCCTCCCTACCGCAGACTTCGTTATGCCTTTCAACTCATTGACGGCAGCGAATCTATTCTGCTTAGCGATAGAGGCTTCGAGCTTACAGAGCCGGATACATCAAACTCTTTCTTCGACTTCCCCTATATCAATCCTATCGATGTTTTTGCACCGCCTGAGTGGGTGAAAAACGCTGTCTTCTATCAGATTTTTCCCGAGAGGTTCGCAAACGGGGACTCTTCCATCGATCCTGACAATGTACTTCCATGGGGTAGCGCGGATCCGACACCAACCAATTTCTTCGGCGGCGACCTACAGGGCGTTATCGATCATCTCGATCACATTGCGAGGCTCGGCATTAACGCTGTCTATTTCACGCCTGTCTTCGAGGCAACAACCAATCATAAATACGATACGCGCGACTATTTGAAGGTCGATCCCCACTTTGGCACGAATGAAAAGCTGAAAGAGCTCGTCGATCTTTGTCATGGGCGCGGTATACGTGTATTGCTTGATGCCGTCTTTAATCATTCCGGCCGCACCTTCCCTCCATTCATTGACGCTCTCGCGAAGGGACAGCAATCAAAGTATGCCGACTGGTTCCACGTACGGCAATGGCCGCTTGAAGTTATTGACGGCATTCCAACTTATGAAACTTTCGCTTTTGAGCCAATGATGCCGAAGCTAAATACCGAGCATCCTGAGGTGAAGAGTTATTTATTCGAAGTTGMTAGATACTGGCTCGAGGAAATCGGCATTGACGGCTGGCGGCTGGATGTCGCCAACGAGGTTGACCACCAGTTCTGGCGTGAATTCCGTTTGACCGTCAAAGCCGTCAACCCCGAGGCTTATATACTGGGCGAGATATGGCATGATTCAATGGCATGGCTGCAGGGCGACCAATTCGATGCCGTAATGAACTATCCGTTCACGAATGCTGTACTAGATTTCTTCGGTCACCAAACCATCGAAGCCGACGCCTTCGCCGCAGCTATCGGAACGCAGCTCGCCGCATATCCGCAGCAGGTAACCGAAACAGGATTTAACCTACTAGATAGCCATGATACCCCGCGCCTCTTGACGATATGCGATGATAATATTGAAGCTATGAAGCTTGCTGCCCTGTTCCAGCTGACTTATCCAGGAACGCCTTGTATCTACTACGGTGACGAGGTTGGTTTGAACGGCAGCGGAGATCCTGGATGTCGCAAATGTATGGTCTGGGAGCCCGAGGAGCAGAACCAGGATCTTTTGCACTTTTACACACAAGCGATTCACTTGCGTCATGAGTATCCCGCACTTCGCAGCGCGTATATCCGCTTCCTCCATATCGGCTCAGAGGACGGCACGCTCGCCTATGAACGCCAAGAAGGCAATGAACGATTGCTTATCGTAATGAATGCTCGTAACGAAGCGGCCGACCTAAACTTCTCTGTTGTTAATGAGGCATCCCCTTCCTTATCGAGCTGGGCAACGCTTCTTTCAAGCAATAGCGCCGACTCAACTGCTAATATTGTCAGCAGCCCTAGCGGCCAATTCCAAATCACTCTTCCTAGCTACGGCTATCATATTTTCAAACAAATCCTTTAAACTTATAGAGTTTAGCACTTTTAAAAAGCTCCTTCATTTGGCTGCTCAAATAGCCACTTGCAAGGAGCTTTTCACTCATCCGATCCAATCATCATCCAGCGTCTTACGTTGGCCTCCTCCTCAAATCGATTTTCCCAATTCTAGTGGAGATCGCTTTTTTTCTCTTTATCACACTCTCCCCTTTGCTCAGAATCGATCACTTTCATCGAATTTATTCAACAGGTAAGCCTGCCCTCATATAAAAATATTGATTTAAATCCGAAGATCTGTTATTCTAAAAAACAAGAACGCTTGTTCTCGTTTTTACTTGATTGGAGTGATACAATTGAAGTTCAATCTCGAACAGTTCCAATCGCAATATACTAATGATTCAGACTGTATTCCGCTACTATTTAGGATGAAATGGCCGACTGGATACTACTGTCCACGCTGTTCCAACACGTCTTTCTATATGATTAACACACGTAGGTTACCATTATACGAATGCCGGAAATGCAGTCACCAAGCATCCCTTACTGCCGGATCGATTATGGACAAAACTCGAACACCGCTGCACAAGTGGCTGCTCGTTATGTATATTGTTGCGGCTAGCAAATCCAGCATAAATGCGGTGCATCTCGCTAAGCTTATTAAAGTCACGTACAAAACAGCTTGGAGTATGCTTAACAAAATTCGCCACGCCATCACCGAACTAGATCAATCCATCCTTCTTTCAGGACAAATTGAAGCAAAACCCGATATTTATACACGACGCATTTTCCACTCAGCCGAAACGCTCCAACGAGAACGTTCTGTCATCGTGGCCCGCATGATGGCAACTAATAAACCTTCCTACTACAAATTAAAGTTTGCTCCGTCCCAACAAGAGCCAAGAAAACCATTGTCCCCGGTAGCCGAAAACTCGTTTAAAGCAACTCATATTAATCCTTCGACTACTCATATTGACATGATACGTAAGCCCTTCATCCCATGGGGAAGCTATCCGCGTCTGCGGCATTTCGCCCCTTCTGCATTTCGATGGATGAATGACACCTTCCATGGCATAAGTGCGGCCAAAGCTCAGTTTTATATGGACGAATACTGTTTCCGCAAAAACACCAAGCACCTTTCTTCTTCCCAGTCATTTGAGCTGCTCCTAAGTCATTCGCTTATTCCAAACCCAGCAACGATTATGCACACTACTTATTCCTTACTGAAATTAGCGATGTAGCCTATTTTTTCTTTTTTCTTTTTTCTTTCTTCATTTTTTTTACTTCTATCTTCTTACTTCTTACTTCTTACTTCTTACTTCTTACTTCTTACTTCTTGATGACGTAAAATTGTTTGTGTACCAAGATTTGTAGCCTTGTCGGACAACAAAAAAGTAGGGTATCCTCGGGGTTGCTGAAGCCACCAGAGAAAGGACCCTACCGATGACTAATATACCCGAAAACATGCTCACTAATCTATTTGAAAA
>NZ_JBFTLA010000025.1:0-45195 GCF_056396205.1 Paenibacillus sp. 05T425 | reverse complement strand
TCTTACCGTAAGCAACTGCTTGCCTTCAAAGTATACGATACGAAAGCGACCCTCGATGGCAAGAGTGTTGTGATGCCTGCAGCGTCACTTTCCTATCAAGGAAGGACCTACGTGCCTCTCCGCTTCCTAGCGCAAGCGTTCGGCGCTAAGGTGCAATGGAATAACAACATTGACGGCGTTGATGTGCAGTTCCCTGCGGCGGGCTAGCTTATCAATCCAAAAGGCGCGGCTGCGCATGTTTCGCATGAAGCGGAATTTGTGCAGCCGCGCCTCTTTCATTAGCCTTCCAGCTTCAGAATGACAATAACCTTGAACAAGTCTCCGTCTGTCTCGATAACGAGACGGCCCTCATGGAGATCGACGATCGACTTGGCGATCGCCAGACCAAGGCCCGAGCCATCCGTATGCCGGGACGTGTCGCCGCGTTTGAACCGTTCAAGCAGCTCCTCTCCATCCTCGCTATACTCATATTTGGATATATTTTTGAACGTGACATGTACGTGTTGGTCTTCTGTACGCATCGCTATATAGGCTCGCGAATGATCCAATGAGTACTTCACCATATTGCCGATCAAGTTGTCGAACACGCGCCACAGCTTTTGGCCGTCTACCCTCGCATACACCGGCGTTTCAGGCATAGAGATGCGGAATTGAACGCTAGAGCCTTCAATAACATCGTTATATTCACCGAGCGCCTGCTGCAATAACTGGACAAGATCGGCCTGTGCAAGCGTTAATTCCACGTTGCCGCTTGCCATCTTCGACACTTCGAACAGATCGTCGATCAGCACCTTCAGCCGCTTCGACTTCTGATCGATGATATCGATATAAGCCAATCTTTCCTCGCTCGATACGTCTTCCGCTTTCAATAGTCCCGTATACGTAATGATCGATGTAAGCGGCGTCCGCAGATCATGGCTTACATTCGTTATTAGCTCTGTCTTAAGCCGCTCGCTCCGCGCCTGTTCATTCTGCAGCGTCCGAACGCCTCGTTTCAATACGTTCATATTGGCAGCCATCGCAGCGAGCATCGATTTCCCGCTTACCGGTAGCTCCTGACCCATGCTGCCGGCTGCCAATTCGTCTGCCGCTCTCGCTACTCGGTTCAGGTAGCCTACTTTCTTCACGAGGACAATAACAACAGGAATTCCTATGAATACAAGCAGAGCCAAATAAACAATTGCCGTCGCGGAATCTAATTTAAAATAGCTGCCATAGAACAGCAAGTTGCTGGCGGCGCCCAAACCAAATACAATCAGCAACAAAACCATGAGCAGCACACCTGTGCTTTTGATGAGAAATGCATCTTTCATACCATTGTATAGGTGTACGAAGTAAGACCTCACATGCTTGCCCGTCCGGTACGACAAGCCTTGCTTCCATTGATGCTTGGCACTCTCTCTATCCAGTCGCTCTGCCGCCAGCAGTTGCGCTTGCATGATTACAGCAGCCCAGCATACGGAGGCAATTATGATTATGACGGTAAGCTTCCTGCCGTAGATCCATGGCTGCTCGAATATCATTTGGAATTGATCCGACACGGTAAGTGGCAGCCCCATTGCGAGTAACCCCGTTGCCAAGAGCAGCAGACCTTTGGCATCGATAGGCAGCTTGCTGTAATAGAGCGCCCAGTTCCCTTGCTCTGCCGGCATTGCCTTCACCTTCTTGAAGTGATAGACACATCCGATAAACGCCGCTAAGCCGAACACGGCATAGAGAAGCAATAGGATTTGCTCCTGTCGATAACGATCTGCTTCGTCAACGATGCGACTCTTATCCGACACCCCTACAATCCCTTCATACGAGTCGAATGGGGGGTGGATCAGATCATGGTTCGAAATCCATTCATGAAAGGGTAGATTAGAAGATACCGTATAGCTGGTCGTGAACTTGTCGTCAGCAATCATCTTGCGGTTAGCTAATTGTTCCTGCAGAATGCCAAGATTCGTAACAACTTTTCCATTCATGCTATTTTTGAAGTAATAATCGAACTGCATCTTGAGGTCGTTATATTCGCCGCGGAAGTTTTCCCGCTCCTCATAATAAATTTCAATCCTTTGTTCCTTTTCTTTCATGAGTACGGTTCTGACATACTCGTCATCCTGGAATACCCTTGTGGCTTCTTTTATTCTCTGATCCCGCTCCGCCGTGTAGAAATCTACCGCTTCTTGATTGCCCGCCGCCAGCGCTTCCTCAATCCGAGGTTCGTATTCGTTCTTGACATTAGCCATCGTATCGGTGAACGAACCAAGCCCATTGCGATACTCGTAAATCTCATCCTCGCTAACCGCAATAGACGCCTTCGCATCCTCGGGCGATACCGCATTCAGCTCGAACAAGTTCAAAAATTGAGCGAAACCGTCCAGTTGGTTTTGAAATTCCGGCGTATGGTAATAATTGCGATGCATATAGTTGTCGCTCAAGGAGATCAATGTCAACGGTCCGCTTAGTCCGACAATGAATAACAGCGCATAGACAAACACGGATAATCTATTTCTCCATTTTGTATCCAATTCCCCACACCACCTTCAAGTATCTCGGATTTTTGGGATCGATTTCGATTTTTTCGCGGATTTTGCGGATATGTACGGCAACCGTGTTCTCAGCATTGTAGCCCTGCTCATTCCATACGCGCTCGTAGATCTCGTTAATGGAGAAGACCCGCCCGGCATTCGTCATAAGCAGCTCCACAATTTTATATTCGATCGGCGTCAGCTTGACCGGCTCACCGTGAACGGTCACTGCCTTAGCCTCCTTATCGAGGCCAAGTCCGTTCAGATCAATCGCCTTGCGTATACCTTCATAAGCTCCTAAGTTCACATATCTGCGCAATAGCGACTTTACGCGGGCTACAAGCTCCATTGGATTAAACGGCTTCGTCACGTAATCATCCGCCCCTACGTGAAGCCCTAATATTTTGTCGACATCCTCGCTCTTAGCGCTCAAGATAAGAATCGGTATATTCTTTTTCTCGCGAATCTTATAGGTAGCAGCTATTCCGTCCAATCTAGGCATCATAATGTCCAAAATAATAAGGTGAACAGGATGCTCATTAATCATATCCAGAGCTTCCATACCGTCCTTCGCCTTGCGTACGAAGACGCCCTCGTTCTTCAAATAAATCTCGATCGCATCGCGGATTTCCTGATCATCGTCTACGACAAGCACAACGTACTGCTCCATGCCCTTCCCCGCTTTCCCGGCAGCTATTCTCTTTCCATATTTTAATAGTAATCGAGATTTCTTAATATCCTTTCACGATAATTATGAAGAACTTCTTAATAAAAAAAAAACGAGCCTGGGATTTCTTCCACAGCTCGTTTCTTGTTGATTCAACCTAAATACCCGCTACTCCGCCTGCACGGCATCGCTCTTCTGCCTGAACTCCGATGGCGTTTCGCCGTATTTCTTGCGGAATAGCTGGGAGAAGTGTCGAATATCCTGGTATCCAATTCGTTCCGCGACGTCGGCAAGCTTAAGTTTCCGATTAAGCAGCAGCTGCTTCGCCTGCTCCATTCGCAGACCGATGACATATTCCTTAAAGCCCAGGCCCGTCTTCTGCTTGAACAGCTGACTGAAGTAGACCGGATTCAAGTAGACGATAGAAGCCACCTTCTCAAGCGACAGATCGGCATGATAATGGGTGCGTATATATTGTTGGGCGACTTCAATGGCTTGATCGCCGCCGCTCGCATAATGCTCATATACCTGTGTCGAGGAAGCCTGCCTCATCCGGTGCACCTCGGTCGGTATCGCATTCACATCCTCGATCTGCTCCGTATGCATGATCTGGAAAGGGACGCGCAAGTATTTGATGAGGTGTGAGCGCAATTCCTCGAGCAGCGAGGCCAGCGTACGCCCCTCCTCAAGCGTAATGAGACCGAGCAAGCTCTTGTTATCATGAATAGTCACGAAACCCTTACCGTAACGACCGATCAGCTCACTAAGCACATTCTCGATAATGAAATGTTCCAAGTGGACTACCTTCTCGCTATCCATCTTCACCATAATGAGATGAAAGTGAGGATGGCTTTCCATGAACGGGGTTACATCGATACGCCCAATGTCGAGTCCCGACGCCCAGCGCTGGAACACCGCCTCGCGCAAGTAGTTGCGGTTCACTTTCAGAAGCTCGACGTCCAACGTCAATTCCTTCTCGCGCATAATTTCCTCGCCCAGCTTCTCGATCATCTCAATCAATATTTCTTTACCGATTGGCTTGAGCAAATAATTTTTTGCGCCAAGCCGAACCGCTTCCTGGGCATATGCGAATTCAGAATGAGCCGAGATGACGACCCACTTCATATGCGAATAGCTGTCTGCCGTCAGCTTCATCAGCTCCAGCCCCGACATGCCCGGCATCAATATATCGGTTAGCACGACATCGATCCGATCACTGCGCAGCCGCATTACCGCTTCTTCCGGATTGCTCGCCAGAAAAACCGCGTGATCTTTAAAGTGGTTCTCAAGCGTCCGCTTGATCCCCTCCCTGATTACCTTCTCGTCATCTACAATCAAAATATTCATCTTACCATCCTCCTTCCTATAAGACGGGAAGTGGCATAACGATTACAACCGTCGTCCCTTCCTCCTGTACGCTATCAATGCGAAGCCCGTAAGACTCGCCGAACATAATGACCAGCCTATGATGAACGTTGGGAAGACCAATCCCGCGCCTTACAGGCTCGATTCCCGGCTCGCTCTGAGTACTTCTGCCGAATACCGGCTCTTTAATCAATCGTCTAATATGTTCAAGCGTTTCCTCGCTCATGCCTATTCCGTTGTCAGATATAACGATACGCAGCTCTCTAGCTTCCTCATCCGCCTTCGCGTATACCCGCAATATACCCGGCCGACCCTGATCAAGCGGTTCAAGACCGCTCTTCACCGCATTCTCGATAATCGGCTGCAGAGTCATCTTCGGCATCGGAGCGTCGAGCCAGCGATCCTCGACCTCAATCTCCGTCGCTACCCGGCCTTCAAGCCGATTCTCAATAATGGTCATATAATGTCGCATCTGATCAAGCTCCTGCCGCAGCGTCGTCTTGGATGCTTCCTCCCAGTGGCTGCTGTAGCGGAACATTTGCGACAAAGAAAGAATCACGCGTCCAAGACGGTCATTCTCCCGCTCGTCCAGCATCCAGTAAATCATATCAAGCGTGTTATATAGAAAATGCGGGTTCACCTGGGACTGCAGCGCCTGCAGCTCTGCGTTCTTCTCACTAATGGAGGAGAGTGTTATTCGTTCGATCAATTCGTCCATCCGCAGTACCATCCGATTGAAGGACGATACGAGGCTGTTGATCTCCTCGTACGAATTGACGTTCACCGCACCGCGGAAGTTACCCATCTCAACTTGTCTCATCTCACGAATGAGCAGCTTGAGGGGCTTCGCGATATTGCGCGAGATTAAGCTTGCCAGCACTGTAGACAGAACGATGACGGCCGCTATAACGATCAATAAATATAGTCTAGTCTGTGCAAGCTCCGCGCTTATATCCGCTTTCGGAGTTAATCCGAATACGGTCCAATTAGCCATCGCCGCGTTAGCCGATACAATAAGCTGATCCGTTCCGTTGTCGATGACGATTTCGTTTCCGACTGGCCTAGGCAACCCGTTGAAGGACGGATACTGCTTCTGCTTATCATCGTCGGTGGAGATACCTGGATCGGTCGTCGCAATGACACGATTGTCGGGATCTACGATATAAACTCTACTATTGGGGCTGATCGTAACGTTAGACAAGGCCGACATAATCGGCTTCGGATCGGTCTCGATTAGAAGAATGCCGATTGGCTTGTAATTGTTGAAATCATACAGCTGACGACCAAAAACGAATACGGTATCCTGCTGCAAAATGCTATTAATCAACGATCCCTGCGACAACCCGAGCCAAACCATTTTCCCGTTCGATTCGACGAGCTTCCGGTACCAGTCGGTCGAGCTGTAGTTGCGATCGACGATGCCGGCGAATCGGCGTTCATAGCTGTACACCTTGCCGCCCGTCGATATAATATGAATGCCGATAATATCATCCCGCGAGTAATACGCCGCCCCGAGCAAATTCGTAATCGATCGTTCGCTAATGAAGCCGACCGCTTCATCCACTTCCTCGCGATCCTTCTCCATTACGAGCCGCGTCAGCTCGGAGTTGCTGCTCAGCGACTTCGTGACACTGTCATAGCCCTCCAGTAGCAGATCGAACAGTCCAACCGTCTGCGAAATATTTTTCTCGGCAAGATCGCTGATCTTTGAATGAATGATTTGGGTCGTCTTCTGGTAATAGAGCACGCATACGAGAATGAGGAGGGTCATCGTCGATATGAGAAATAACAGAAACAGCCGGCTTCGAATGGAATGCCGGTTCCACCTTCGCAACATGCCCGCTCCCCCCTCTCTATTGCTGAAATGACAAAAACGGCGAAGGGATTAACCCTTCACCGCACCTGCTACCATGCCCTTCGTAATCTTATCGGCAAGTAGGAAGTAAATAATGATTACCGGCAACGCGCCGAGTACGAGGAACGCCCCGATGGCACCGTAGTTGACGGAATATTGGCTAACGAAGCTGTTCACCCCGAACGGCAGCGTCTTAAGCGCTTCGGACGAAATGAATGTGGATGCGAGTATATATTCGTTCCAGATGTTGATGAACGTTAAGATACATACGGTCATCATCGGCGGTATCGATACCGGCAGGATGATGTTCCAGAATATCCGGAACACGCCCGCTCCGTCCACAACGGCCGATTCCTCGATCTCATGAGGAATGGTTCTCATGAAGCCGCTGAGAATGAACACGGCAATCGGTGTTTGGAATGCGATATACGGCAAAATGATCGATGCGTGCGTATTGAGAATGTGGATGTTCTTGAAAATCAACATCAGCGGGAGCAACGTTGCCTGCATCGGAATCATCATCCCGATCAGGAAGATCAGCATGACCGCCTGCCCGTATTTCCAACGGAAGCGGCTAATTGCGAACGATACGAGCGAGGCTAACAGCAATACCCCGACCATTGTAATCGTCGTAACGAACAAGCTGTTGTACAAATATTTGAAGTAATTGCCCGACTCGACAGCATTGGTGAAGTTGACCCACTGCGGCGATGCCGGAAGGGCGAAGAAGCTGCCCGACAATATTTCTTCATTACTCTTAAGCGAATATATGGCTAGCCAGAGGAGCGGATACAACTGGGTAACGAGCAGAATGCCGAACAAAATATACGATACGATTTTGCCGATACTAAAGCTCCGTTTCCCTCTCACTCTCGCCTGTGGCTTAATTGCGCCGGCCCCGATTGATTGACTCATGGTTGTTCCCTCCTTACGTTACGTGTATTTCCGTTCTACTTTGTTGAAGACGAAGTTGATAATGAACGTTGCGACCAAGCAGACAAGCACGAGGAATGCCGCAATGGCACTTCCGTAACCGTACTTCATCGACAGGAACGACATATTGTACATATGTGTTGAGATGAGGTCGGTCGCATGCGCTGGACCGCCGCCCGTCATAACCATCGTCAAGTCGAACGCTTGTAGGGAACCTATAAATGCAAGAACGATCGATATCTTAAAGATCGGAATATTCATTGGGAAGGTGATGTACCAGTCGGCCTTGAGCCCGTCGGCACCATCGATCTTAGCCGCCTCGTACACATCGGCCGGAATGTTCTGAATACCAGTAAACTGAATGAGCAAGTGGTAGCCGAAGTATTGCCACAGGGCTACGAAATACAAGCTGTACATCGCAATGCTCGGATCTGTAAGCCAAGCTTGCGTCCAAGAGCCTAATCCAACTGCTTCTAGAACCTGATTGAGCATACCGCCCATCGAAGCCGGGTTATAGATGGTTTTCCATAGTTGCCCGATAATAACGACCGACAAAATAATCGGCAGAAAATAACTCGATACGAGGAAATTCGGTTTTTTCACATAACGGTTCAACAAAATAGCAATAAACAGCACGACTGGAATCTCCGCCATAGAGAACACGGCAAACATCAAGGTGCGGCGTACAGACGGCCAGAACACGGCATCGTCAAAAAACATCGTTTTAAAGTTGTCCAAGCCAACGAACGTCGACTCCCCAATACCGTTCCAATCCAGCAACCCGCTGTACATCGATACGATGATGGGTACGAATACAAGCAGTACGTATAGCAGCAAACATGGTAGTACGAACAGCGCAATAGTAAATTTTGAAACCTTCAGTACGTTCATCTCGCGCTCCTCCTTATACAAAATTGCAAAAACAATCAACAGTTTTGGTTCGCTCACTGGCGAAATGTGAACACGATAACGGAGGGGTCTTAAGCAAGAACCCCTCCGCTCCGCGTTATCTCTACTTTTTTATTTAAAGCTTAGTCTTATTTCTTGTTGCTTTCGTAAGCCGATTGATGCTCTTTGGATACTTTTGCGGACTCGACTTTTTGAACGAACAGGTTTTGGATGCTAGTCAAGTGACCTTGAGCTGTACCAGGGTTCATCGTGTTATCGAACGCAAGGTCTCCGCCTTTAACGTCTTTGAACATGCCCAGAACTTCCATTGCCATATCGGAGTAGCCGGCAGCTTTGAAGTCGCCTTCTACTTTTTGTGCAAGACCTACTGCGCCTTTAACTTCGAAAGCTTCTTTAGGGAAGTTCAGCATGAAGTAGTTCAAGAAATCTTTTGTTTCTTCCAGGTGCTTGCTGTCTGCGGAGATCGCGAACGCGCTGCCTGGTGCAAGCATGAATTCGTTAGGATCGCCTTTGCCGTTTACAGTAGGGAATTTGAAGACGCCCACTTTACCGTTAACGGACGAAGTTTCGATGCCTCCAGTTGCCCAGCTGCCCATGTAGTACATAGCTGCTTTGCCTGTTTTGAACAGGTTCTCGCCGGCATTGTAGTCGAACGATGTTGCGCCTTCTTGGAATGCGCCAGCTTGGATCAAGCTTTGGAATGCTTCAACAGCTTCCGTGAATGCTGGATCTTCGAATGTTTTCTTGCCGTCAATAACTTCTTGCAGGAAGCCAGGGCCGTTCGTGCGAAGCAATACGTTCATGAACAAGAACGAACCTGTCCAAGTGTCTTTCTCGCCGATTGCCATTGGCTGAATGCCTTTAGCTTTCAAATCTTTAACGACTTGTACCATTTCTTCGAACGTTGTTGGCACTTTCACGCCAGCTTGGTCGAACAGCTCTTTATTGTAGTACACAAGGCCGATGTTGTTACCGTCCGGCAAAGCGTACAGATTGTCGTCGAACGAGTAGAAATCAAGAATACCTTCTTGGAACGTGTCCTTCAGACCATTCTCCGCTACCATGTCGTTCAGCGGAGCGAACAGCTTCGCATCTACGAAAGGTTGCATTTGTGCAGCAGGGTTAACAACCGTAATGTCTGGAACTTCACGCGATGCTGCTTGTGTTTTGAGCTTTACTTTTTGTTGGTCCGTATTTAGCGAGTCGAGTTCGATCTTCACGCCCGGATGATCTTTTTCGTATTGAGCTACGATTTTTTTCATCATACCGTTTTTCGGATCGGTAGGGTCCGGATAAATGTTTTGGAACGTGATTGTGATGTTGTCTTTCTTACCGCCGTTGTCGGTACCACCGTTCGTGCCAGTGTTCGTGCCTTCGTTGTTGCCGTTGTTAGCTCCGCATGCCGCAAGGCTAAGCGCCAGCGTACCTGCCATAGCTACTTTCAATATGCCATTCATTTTGTTCATTTGTGTATCCCCCTTATTTGTGGATGTGTTCATTATGCTCTGATCTGCAACCCCTTACAATGCGCGAACTTAGGATAAGAGGTGTGTTTTCTTTAGGTCGTTTCGTTTTTCCCACATTACATAAATAGTATTGTTGTGAGGCCTATGCAGTATGCGGTAATAATGTAATGCTTCTCCGCTCCAATATTTGAAAATAAAAAAGACAGGTGACCGATTAGGTTTCGGTCACCTGTCTTCTCTTTCAATTTCAAGCTTGATGCTCATCATCTGAATCGCTCGGAGGCATAGGAGGACGTGCTGCCTTCAACCGGCCTGCCTTACCTAACGCCTCGCGCAGCAGAAACTCAATATGGCCGTTCACGCTGCGGAATTCGTCCGCAGCCCATAACTCAAGCGCGCGATGGAGTTCGGGATCTAATCGGAGCGCGAACGCTTTCTTTTCTTTTCCCATTCGATTAGCCCGTTAAGTGTAGAGCGATCCGGTATTAATAACCGGGGTAGCCGAACGATCCGATACGATCGCTACCATCAGATTGTTGACCATTGCCGCGCGCCGCTCCGTATCAAGCTCGATTCCGTTCTCCTCCAACTGCTTAAGCGCCATATCCACCATACCGACCGCCCCTTCGACGATCTTCTGTCTTGCTGCTACGATAGCCATTGCCTGCTGCCGCTGCAGCATGGCGCTTGCAATCTCAGGCGCATAAGCAAGATGCGTAAGTCTCGTCTCCAGCACTTGTACACCTGCAACAACAAGCCTTGTTTGCAGCTCCTTAAGCAACTCGGCCGCTACTTCATCCGCATTGCCGCGCAGCGTCAATACATCATCCGCTCCGTAAGTGTCATACGGATATTGAGCCGCAATATGCCGCACCGCCGTCTCGCTTTGAATCTCGACGAAACGCTCGTAATTATCGACATCGAACGTCGCGCTTGCCGTATCATGTACTTTGAAGACAACGACTGCGCCAATCTCGACCGGATTGCCTTCGGCATCATTGACCTTCAGCGTCTGGCTATTGAAGTTGCGCACCTTAAGCGACACTTTTCTCTTGTTTGTCAGCGGTGCCACCATCCATAGTCCGCTTTCTACGATTGTTCCCAAGTATGTCCCGAAGAACGTTACGACCTTAGCCTCATTAGGCTGAACAATGCTTAAAGACGTCAAACAGATTATCGCAAAAAAGAAAAGAAATATGCCGATTCCGATCAGCAATGGAGACGGATCGATCTCCGATGCTCCGTTAGCGATCAGAAGAATACCGCCTACCGTCGCAATAATCGCCACCAACAATGCCATATAACCGCTTACGTACCACGCCTTTTTCTCTTTCATAAGCGTCACTCCTTATATTGTTTTGATATTTTTATGATATCACTTTTTACAAATAGTTGCAAATGGTTTAGTTGACCAAATTTAGTGATGGCGATAGCCGGTAAAAAATCTATTGACCCTGACATTAATGTCAGCGTTTATACTTACATTAAACCATTCCAAGAGCGAGGCGCATTATATGCCAACTCTGCTTGGAACGTCATACCCCGGGGGCTTTTTATGATGAAAATTGGTCAATTATCGCGCGAGACGGGAGTCAGCATCCGTTCCTTGCGCTACTACGAGCAAAAAGGGCTTATTACGCCTATCCGCCAAACAAACGGCTATCGCGAATACTCGCCGCTTACCGTCCAAACCGTTGAGACGATCAAGCTTTATTTGAATTTGGGCTTGTCGACGGAACAGATCGCCAGCTTCCTTACGTGCGTCCTTCAGAATAAGGAGGCGTTCTGCACACAGGTGATGCCGATCTATCAGCGAAAGCTGGAAGAAATCGAGCGTCAGATTGTTGAGCTTAATCAAATTAAAGCGAATTTGATCGATCGTATCGCTTCGCTTCAGCAGGATACAACACCTTAACCATCTTTTAATGAAAGGAACGTGATTACAATGGGTCTTCTGAATGCCGAGAACGAAGCCGTTCTACGCGCAACCATTAACGAAGGAGTTACTCTTGTTGACTATAACGCACCTTGGTGCCCGCCTTGCAAACCATTGATCCCTATATTGGAGGAGCTAAACGAGGCCTACGCTGATTCCATCCGCATCATTAAAGTAAACTGCGACGATCTACCCGGCGCTGCGTCGGAAGCAGGGGTGATGAGCATGCCGACCGTTATTCTCTACAAAAACGGAGTGCCCATGGAGAAACTGATTGGGCTGCGGCCGAAAGCTGCCTATCAAGCCATTATCGACAAGCATTTATGATCGGCTTCCCTAAAATACACAAAGAGCGCCGCTCCTATCCAAGGAGCGGCGCTCTTCCTATTCCCACAACGATCATACCGTCAAATATTTGCGAACAACCTCGTCATTCAGCGCATCCAGTCCGCCTTCCCAAGCGATAGCGCCCTTCTCCAAAATGTAGAAGTAATCACCGATGCTCTTGACGAACTCCAAGCTCTGCTCCACGAGCAGCACGGCTGTCTTGCCGTCAGACTTGATCGAGCGGATAACGTCGCGAATATCATCGACGATTGACGGCTGAATACCTTCGCAGGGCTCATCAAGCAGAAGCACTTCCGGCTTAGAGGCCAGCGCCCTTGCGAACGCAAGCTGCTGCTGCTGCCCGCCGCTTAGATCACCACCGCGCMGCGTGTACATCGTTGGCAATACCGGAAATTTCGCAATCGCTTCTTCGGGAATCGCCGTCACCTTCGTCTTCGATGCTTCCAGCCCAAGCAGCAGATTCTCATATACCGAGAGCTGCGCGAATATTTCACGGCCTTGCGGAACGTAGCCAATGCCGCTTTTTGCCCGCTGCCCAGGCGCACGCTTCGTCAGATCCGCTCCATTATAGGCAACAGAGCCGCCGCGCGCTTTCAACAGCCCCATAATGCTCTTCATTAGTGTCGTCTTACCGACGCCGTTGCGGCCGAGCAAACAAACAACTTGCCCCGGCTTCACCTTAAGCGTCACATTGCGCAAAATAATGCTTTCGCCATAACCCGCCTCAAGCTGTTGAACGGCTAACATCGGCATCCCGCCTTTTCCCTAAATACACTTCCGCTACGCGATCATCGCGCTGTACCTCATCCATCGAACCTTCCTTGAGCAGCCTGCCCTCGTGCATAACCGTCACCTTGCTGGCGAAGTTGCGGACAAACTCCATGTCATGCTCTACAACTACGATTGAACGCATGCGGGCAATCTCATGCAGCAGCTCGCCCGTCTTATCCGTTTCCTTATCGGTCATTCCGGCTACAGGCTCGTCAAGCAGCAAAATCTCCGGCTCTTGGAGCAGCATCATGCCGATCTCCAGCCACTGCTTCTCTCCATGCGACAAGCCGCCTGCACGCCAGGATGCCTTGCTCTGCAGACCGATCATCTCTAATTGATGTTCGATCCGCGAACGCTCGTCATCGCCCATCTTCGCGAACATTGTCGCGAACACAGAGCGCCTCTGGCGCATCGCGATTTCCAAATTCTCGTGCACTGTCATTGAAGGGAAGATCGACGGCGCTTGGAACTTGCGCCCGATGCCGAGCTCGGCAATCTGATGTTCTTTCTTCCTCGTAATATCGATCTTGCCGTCAAACGTTACCTTGCCGCTGGACGGGCGAACTTTGCCGCAGATCACATCCAGCATCGTCGTCTTGCCCGCTCCATTAGGCCCGATCAAGAAACGAAGCTCTCCCTTCTCCAGCTTGAGGTCCATTCCTTGAATCGCCTTGAAGCCGTCAAACTCCACCGTCACATCATCACACTGCAGGATTGCGGACTCCCTCATGCTCCTTCTCCTTCCTTTTGTTGCGGAATTTAATTTGGCTGATTAAGCCCGAAATGCCTTTTGGCATAAATACAACGACGACAACGAATAATCCGCCCATGAAGAATAACCAGCCTTCCGGATAAGCGGTGCTGAATTCGCTTTTCGCCCAGTTCATGACGATAGCTCCCAGCGCGGCGCCGATCAATGTGCCTCGTCCGCCAATCGCTACCCATAGCACCATCTCAATCGACGGCACAATGCCAAGCATGGATGGAGAAATAATGCCGACATGGAGGATAAACAGCATACCTGCGATACCCGCGATGGCTGCCGAAATTGTAAATATAACCATTTGATAGATCGCCGGATTGTAACCGATGAACCGTACGCGATTCTCACCGTCACGAATCGCGCGCAGCACCTTGCCGAAGCGGCTGCCGACAATATAACGGCATAGGATAAACACGCCGATCAGCACGGCGGCCGTAATCCAATACAGGATACGCTTCGTATCCGCAGATCCAAGCGATGCGCCAAGAACGGTGGAATAACCGGTAATCCCATTCGTCCCCCCTGTGAAGGCTTGTTGCCCGACGAGCAGCGTCGTCGTAATAATAACGAGCGCTTGGGTCAGAATCGTGAAGTACACACCTTTAATCCGATTACGAAATGTAACGTAGCCGAGCACAAGGGCGAGTATCGATGGGATGAGTATGCCCATGGCAACCGCAAAGCCGAAGTTCTCGAACGGTTTCCAGAATAACGGCAGCTCCCGAAGTCCGCTCCAGCCCATGAAGTCAGGCGGCTTGCCTCCGCTTGCCTCTAGCTTCAAGTACATGCCCATCGCATAAGCGCCAAGTCCGAAGAAAATGCCGTGTCCGAGACTTAAGATGCCGGTATAGCCCCATATGAGATCAAGGCCGAGCGCCACAATCGCAAAGGCCAGAAATTTCGCCAATAAGTTGAGTCGAAAATCGCTTGCGAACATCGGAGCAGAGAATAATGCCGCTGCCGCTGCTGCGTATCCGACTAATAACCAAATGCGCTGAGGTGTCCATTTTTGCTGCAGCATATGGTTTCCGCCTTTCTATCCGTATTTAATCGAGTGAGCGCGAGCGCATAGCGACGAATCCCATCGGTCTCCATTGCAGGAAAGCTACGATGCAGACGAACACGAGCACTTTGCCAAGCGATGCGTTGGTCCAATATTCGAACAGTGTATTGAACATCCCTATTCCCATTGCGCCGAGCACCGTGCCGACCAGCTTGCCGACGCCGCCAAGGACGACGACCATAAAAGCATCGACGATATAATACGTTCCGAGAGAAGGGCCAATCGAACCCATCAGCGTGAGCGCACAGCCTGCAATACCCGCAATACCCGAACCGATTGCGAATGTCATCGCATCTACGCGGCGGGTCGATACGCCGAGACAAGCAGCCATATCGCGGTTCTGCATAACCGCTCGCATTCTTCTGCCTTCATGACTGCGATAAATATAGAAGTACATGGCGACGAGGCAGGCAATAACGAGCCCAATAATGAACAGCCTCTTATACGGCAACAACGTGCCGTCCATAATCTGCAATCCTCCATCGAGCCAGGAAGGGCTCGTTACAGCGACATTCGGCGCGCCGAAGATCGAGCGAGCGAGCTGCTGCAGCACGAGGCCGACACCCCATGTAGCAAGCAAGCTGTCGAGCGGCCTGCCATATAGGAAGCGAATAAGCGACATTTCGAGAATAAGACCGAATACGAATGCGATTGCGAAGCTTACCGGAATGGCAAGTACGAAGTACCAATCGAACATCGACGAAGGGAGATATTCCTTGAATAGATTTTGGGTTAAATACGTGGAATAAGCGCCGATCATAATAAGCTCGCCATGCGCCATATTGATGACCTTCATAAGGCCGAACGTAATGGCGAGCCCAAGAGCGACCAGCAGTAGAATCGAGCTGATGCTCAGTCCATTGAATAACTGCAGAAGATACACATCCATAATACCGCCCCTTGGTTGTCATCTTGGTTATTAAAAACAGAGGGGAAGCATTCGAAGCTTCCGAATACTCCCCCGTGTACTGCTGCGTCTAAGCGTAGAAGACGTCACTTATACCCTATTCGGTAGGTTGTATGCTTGCGGCCCAAGCGTAGCCTTTCAGGTATGGATCCGGTTTGACCGCTTCGCCTGAGTTCCACAGCTCCTTGAACTGTCCATCCGACTGAACTTCGCCAATCCGCACCGTTTTGTAAATGTGTTGTGTCTCGCCATCGATCTTCACTTTACCTTCCGGAGCATCCCACTCCAGATCCTTCGCCGCTTCCTTGACCTTGGCTACTTCAGTCGATCCTGCTTTCTCAACCGCTGCTGCCCACAGGTAAACCGCCGTGTATCCCGCTTCGATCGGATCCGCTGTTACGCGCTCGTCGCCGTATTTCTTTTTGTAGTTCTCAACGAACGTTTTGTTCGTTGGCGTATCTGTCGTTTGGTAGTAGTTCCAAGCAGCCAGATGGCCTTCCAGCACATCGACGCCGATACCGCGAATTTCTTCCTCTGCGACCGATACGGACAACGTTGTAATATCCTTCGATGTAATGCCTGCATCCTTAAGCTGCTTGAAGAAAGCTACGTTGCTGTCACCGTTAAGCGTGTTGTACACGACATCCGGTTTCGCTTCCTTAATCTTGCTGATGATTGTTGCGTAATCCGTATGGCCGAGCGGCGTATACTCTTCGCCTACAAGCTCTCCGCCTTCAGCTTTCAATTGCTCTTTAATAATGAGGTTTGCCGTGCGAGGGAATACGTAATCCGAACCGAGCAAGTAGAACTTCTTGCCGCGATTCTCAAGCAGCCACGATACGGAAGGCACGATCTGCTGGTTCGTCGTCGCCCCTGTATAGAAGATGTTCGGAGAAGCTTCAAGACCTTCATATTGCACCGGATACCAGAGCAGTCCGTTAAGCTCCTCGAATACCGGCTTCATCGCTTTCCGGCTTGCCGATGTCCACCCGCCGAATACAGTTGCTACTTTATCTTCTGAGATGAGCTTGCGGGCTTTCTCTGCAAAGGTCGGCCAATCGGATGCGCCGTCTTCAAGAACGGGAATGATTTTTTTGCCTAGTACCCCGCCTGCTGCATTGATTTCATCGATTGCCATCATTTCTGCGTCGATTACCGAAACTTCGCTTATTGCCATCGTGCCGCTCTGGGAGTGAAGAATACCAACCTTAATGCCGTCCTCTGCCGCCGCTGGAGCATTCGTCCCCTCCGACGATCCTTCATTCGTCGAAGCCGGCTCATTGTTATTGCCGCATCCTGCCAGCACCAACGTCAATGCCACTAATAATAAGCCGAATTGATAAAACAACCTCTTTTTCATCTCTCCACTCCCCAGTTCTCTTTAATTTTTCTCTATTTTCCGAACGTTTCCATGGATTTCATTTCCATCGTTCGCATCCTTATCATAATATGGCCTCAGCTTTCATGTCAATATAGTTTACATTAAAAGTTTTAAATGAGTCCAAGTTACCAAAAATGATGCTTTTTACTAACAAATCGTCGATATTGCGTAACTTTAACTAACATAAATATGACCTTGGTCGTGGTTTTATGATCAAATTCCGAACGATCGTGTATTTGTGAGCGCTCATTCCTATACGGCGACACAAAAAAAGCTGCCCCATGATATGAAATCATGGAACAGCTTTATGTGGCTTATCCTATTGCATTATTATTTCGCTGCTGGAGCTTCGGTTGCTTTCGGAGCATCCGTTGCTGCCGGTGCGTCACTTGCCGCTGGAGCGTCGCTCGTTGCAGGAGCATCGCTTGCTGCAGGCGGTTCAGGAAGAGTTACCTTCACTTCGTAGCCAGGCAATTCATCCGTCATGAACTTGTCCATATGCGCATATGCGACAGCGTTCTTCACGGAGTCCTTCGTTGTTTCGTCCAGTTGGTCGAATGTTTTCACATCGCGTTTCTCAACTTGGATCAGGTGGTAGCCGTATTCAACCTCAACCGGTTCGCCCAGCACGCCAATCTCTTGCTTGAACGCCGCTTCCTTGAACTGCTCTACCCATTTGCCTGCAACCTCGTTCTCATACAGGCCGCCTGTTTGGTTAGAACCTGGATCGTCGGAATATTCCTTCGCAAGCGCAGTCCAATCTCCGCCAGCTTTTAGCTTTTCTTTTACTTCGTTAACGCGTTTAAGAGCTTCTTCCTTCGTGCGAAGCTCTTTCTCCTCGCCAGTCGTCTGATCCTGCGTCGTTGTAGCGACTAGAATGTGGCGAGCACTAATCGTCGTGTAATCAGCCGTATTTGCCTCATACTCGGCTTTCGTCTCTTCGTCCGTTACTTTGGAATTCATATGAGAGACAACGGTAGCCGTCAACATTACGTATGTCGACATATCGTCATCGGAAACTTTTTGCTCTTCGATAGCGGTTTTTAGATCCGGATTATCTTTCAAAGCCGTCTCATAATCCTTCATTTGCGTAGCGACATCTTCGCGAGCCTTCTTAAGCGTGTCTTCGGAAGCTTGCGAAGCAATGATCTTGTACGATACGAATTGCTCAAGCAGCTGCTCCTTGAACGGCTGATATGCATCGATGATCTGAGCGTAGGTAGGCTGCATAATTTTGAACACCGACAAGTAATTGTCGAACTCTTCCGCTGTAACCTTGCCGCCATCCTTATAGGTTGCGACTACGTCACCTTTGCCCGCTCCCTTGAATTCCAAGGTATAATCGTCTTTTTTCTTGCCGCATGCCGCCATGACCGTCGTAGCAAGCACCACTGAAATAACGAGCAGTGCGCTTCTGCGCCATGCCGATTTGCGTGAACTTTGCAACATGTTGAATCCCCTTTCAAATTATGAACTTGTTTGTATTGTATCAGAAAAAGAACTCAAAAAGCGAATTCTCGCCTATGGTGTCACATTCTGCAACTGTGCTTGCGCGCGAAGCACATCCTTGTATGCCTGCAAAAATAGCTCCATCATATGAAGCTTCTGCTCCATCGCGAGGCCTTTGCCCCTCAGCATGACGGTCGGATATTCGTCCTGCTCGCCGCCCTGCTTGAACCGGTTCTCGAACTTGTGACATAACTTGTCGACCTTCGTCCGATCGATGCGCCGCTTCTCGCTCGCAGCGAACCGAAGCGTCAGATCGTCGCCCTTCTGGCTAATTTGCTCAATGCCGTACAAGCCGCCGTATACTTTCAGCCTTGCGACTGCCATTAAGTTCTGAACAGCCTGCGGCAAATCGCCAAAGCGGTCAATAAGCTCGGCATCGAGATCATCCGATTCCTCGAAGGAGCGGATCGTCGCTACCTTCTTGTAAATCTCGATCTTCTGTATGCTGTCGTATATATAATCTGAAGGCAAGTACGCATCGATGCTCACATCGATCAGCGTGCTGACTTGCTTCTCCTCTACGATCTCTACGCCGTCCATCTCCGCCTTGCGCTTGGCAATCTCATCCGCCAGCATTTGCGAATACATATCGAAGCCGACCGATGCAATGAAGCCATGCTGCTCGGCACCGAGCAGATTACCCGCTCCGCGAATCGACAAATCGCGCATTGCGATCTTGAAGCCCGAGCCAAGCTCGGTGAACTCCTTGATGGACTGCAGGCGCTTCTCTGCTACTTCCGTCAGCACCTTATCGCGCTGATACGTAAAGTAGGCGTAAGCGATTCGGTTGGACCGACCTACACGTCCGCGCAGCTGGTACAGCTGTGACAGACCCATTTTGTCCGCATCATGAACGATAAGCGTGTTGACATTCGGAATGTCGACGCCTGTCTCAATGATACTTGTGCTTACCAGCACGTCGGACTCCCCGTCAAGGAAGTCGAGAATCGTCTTCTCCAGCTCCTGCTCAGACATCTGTCCATGGCCGACGGCCACTCTAGCATCCGGCACAAGCGCGTTAATCTGCTCAGCCATCTGATAGATGCCTTGTACACGATTATAGAGATAATAGACTTGCCCGCCGCGCGCAAGCTCGCGCTCGATGGACTCCCGCACAAGGGCAGGGCTGTATTCGACCACATACGTCTGCACCGGAAAACGGTTCTCAGGCGGCGTCTCGATGACCGACAGATCGCGCACCCCAAGCATGGACATATGCAGCGTTCTCGGAATCGGCGTCGCAGTCAGCGTCAGCACGTCCACATTCGTCTTAAGCTTCTTCAGCTTCTCCTTATGGGACACCCCAAAGCGCTGCTCCTCATCGACGATAAGCAAGCCTAGCGATTTGAAGATTACATCTTGCGACAGCAAGCGATGCGTCCCAATTACGACATCGACTCGGCCGTCCTTGAGCCCTTTCATCGTGTCGTTCTGCTCCTTGCGGGAACGGAAGCGGCTCATAACCTGTACGTTGATCGGATAGCCGGAGAAGCGCTCCTTGAACGTCTCATAATGCTGCTGAGCGAGGATCGTTGTCGGAACTAGCACAGCGACTTGCTTGCTGTCCATCGCCGCTTTGAACGCCGCGCGGATCGCAACCTCTGTCTTGCCATATCCGACATCCCCGCACAGAAGACGGTCCATCGGCTGGTTCTTCTCCATATCCTTCTTAATCTCTTCGATTGCTCGGAGCTGATCGCGTGTCTCATCATAAGGGAACATCGCTTCGAATTCCTGCTGATATGACGTATCTTGTCCGAAGGAATAACCAGGCGCTGCCTGACGCTGCGCATATAGCTTGATCAAATCATCGGCAATATCCTGCACCGATGCTCTGGCCTTATTCTTCGCGCGCGTCCATTCGCTGCCGCCAAGCTTATTAACCTTCGGCTCCCGCTCCTCCGAACCGACATACTTCTGAATCATATCTACTTGCTCAATCGGAACAGACAGCTTATCGCCGCCAGCGTATAGGATATGGAGGTAATCCTTATGGATGCCGGCAATCTCAAGCGTGCCGATGCCAACGTATTTGCCTATCCCGTGATTCTGATGTACGACATAGTCGCCGACCTTAAGCTCCGTATAGCTCTTAATTCGCTCGGCGTTGTCTACCTTCTTGTCAATCCGGCGAGCCTTGCGCTGCTTCTGCGAGAACATCTCGCCCTCTGTAATGACGACCAAATGCGAAGAAGGCAGCTCAAAGCCCGATTGCAGGTTGCCCTCAATGAGCATCGGCGGTTCAATGCTGTAATCCTGAAGCACGCGGCGCATGCGATCCATCCGCTCGGCGCCTCCGGCAAGCATAATAACGTTCGCACCGGTCTTCTTCCAGCGATCCATCTCCGCCTTCAGCACATTCATCTGACCGTGGAAATTCTGCATCGAACGACTCGTCATGTTCAAAATGTTCTGCGGCTGCGTATGCGGAATTTGGCGCAGGAACAGCGATAAGAACAAGGTAGGGAACGGACGGGTATGAAGAATCTCTTCCGTAGCGCGCGCAAGCGAAAGGCCAGGCAACGACTTGCCGTTCTGCAGTAGATGCAGCGACCATTCCGCCTCATCCCGCTCGAGCTGCTTAGCCGTCTCTATTAACCGTGTCGGCTCGTCTAGCAATAGCAGCGTATCGCTTGGCATATAGTCAAGAATCGTCTGACGTTCCGGGTACAATAACGAAATATATTTATAAATTTCAGGGAAATACACATGCTCGCGCAGACGCTCCAGTTCGCCGCCAATCTCTGCACGCAGACGTTCCTTCGCCATACGGTCAGTCATCTTAGCAAGCTGCTGCTCAAGCAGTCCTTGCGCATGGCGCTCCGCCGCTTCCATCCGCTTATCGTCCGCCAATATTTCTTGGCAAGGCGGCACGATAAACGCTTGCAGCCGATCCTGTGAGCGCTGGTCTGCGGGATCGAACGTACGGATCGAATCAATATCGTCTCCGAACCATTCAATTCGGTACGCTTGGGTAGTCGTCAGCGGATAGAAGTCCACAATACCGCCGCGCACACTCATCTCGCCGCGCGACTCTACGCGGTCGGCGCGCACATAACCGAGCGACATCATTTGACGCAGGAACGCCTCAAGAGGAATTGAATCTCCTACTTTAACCTCTATTTGCGCTTCAGCCATCACACTGCTGATCGGCAAGTAGCGGCGAACGCCGGAGAATGGCACGACAACAATCCCGCGATAGCCTTTGGACAGCTTGATCAGCACATCCATGCGCTGCGCCAGCGTCTCGGGACTCGAGATCGCTGCTTCGGCAGCCATAAGCTCATTCGCGGGATATAACAATACTTGTTCTTGCGAAAGACATTCTTGCAGATCCTCCGCAATCTTCTGAGCGGAGAACATATTATGTGTCACGACCAGCATCGGGCGGCCCACATCTTCCTGCAGCGCTGCGATGAGCACCTGACGGGAAGATCCGGCTAGCCCCGAAATCATCTGCTCGCGCATGCCTTTGCGAATACCGGAAATAATTGACTGTACATCCGAATCCGCGGCAAAAGCTTTAATCAGCGCTTTCAACGTTTGCGGCACCCCGTTTCTATACACGATCGGCTGGCCATGAAGCGCTGAGAGGAACGTGATCCGCTCAACCTGCTTCAAACCTCCGATTGCATTAACACAAGCAGACTTGCAAGGTATGAGAGCGATCTATAGTAGAAGACAGCTGCAGCCGTCTCTACAAGCGCTCAACATGAATTCAACCCTAAATGACTTCGCCGTCATATAGGCGGCGAAGTGATTGTCTTGAATATGGAGCATCAACGACGATCGCCATTGACGCCATGACATAAAATATAAGTCTGGTTATAAGACGAAATATATTTCAAAAAAAGCCTTAACCATGGTCAAGGCTCTTGTCCGTCTCATCTACAACCAATCAACCAACCCATTATTGCAGCGGGCTCGTTACGAGAGAAAGCTCCGGGTTAGCATCAAGCGCCTCCCGGCAGTAATCGCATACGACCTTAACGGTTACATCCCCGCTTGGGTCATACGCTATTATATCGCTGCGCTCCTCGGGGGTCAAGAAATGGAAACCGAGCTGCTGCTCCGTTATTTCCGCCGTCGATATGGTGCCGATCGATGTTTTGCAATGCCGGCAAATATAGTTTACAGCCATATGTATGCCTCCTGAAGAGTCGTTATTACCCTTCAGTATGCCCAGCAGGGGCAGATTCTAACAGGCTAGCGGTTAAACTTTGCCATCGTCTCCTCGAAGGGAGCCTTAAGTCCGAACTCAACAGCGTCGCAGGTCTGTTCAATCATCGCTGCCAGCTTATCTTGCTCGCTCTTCGGGAAATTGGACAACACATAATCGGCAATGTTCATGCCTGGCTGCGGACGCGATACACCCATACGGATTCGATTGAATGATTGTGTGCCCAAGTGCTGAATGAGCGACTTAATGCCGTTGTGGCCGCCTGCGCTTCCTTGATAGCGAAGCCTAATCTTGCCTATCTCCGTATCCAGGTCATCATACAGAATCAAACCTTCTGCCGGATCGGCCTTGAAATAGTCGAGGAACCCGCGTACCGACTCCCCTGACAGGTTCATATACGTCATTGGCTTAATAAGTACAACCTTGGTGCCTTGCACGTTACCTTCTCCGATTAACGCCCTGCATTTATTCGTCGTGACTGAGATTCCCCAGCGTCTAGCCAGTTCGTCGATAGCCATGAAACCGACATTATGGCGTGTCCCTTGATATTGCGTTCCGGGATTGCCTAGTCCTACGATCCACTTCATCGTTAGCTGTACTCCTTTTAACGTTATCTATAAGTACTCCCCTATAAACGGCTCTTGCTCTTTTAAACGAATCATAAGTTTATTTTCGACTTTACGCAAGCTATCTTCGACGTATCGGTACCCATTAGCCTTCTAGGGTGCAAAAAACTGCCCTGAGTTTAACTCAGGACAGCCTCTCACATCTCTATATGCCTTGCGCTTCATAGCGAACTTGAAAAAGAATCAGATCGTTTTCAAGTCCTCCAGCTGCGCTTCCTTCGATCTCGATTCCGCCTCGGCCAGCTMGACCGCCGCATCCTCTCTCTCTTCCTCGCTCAGCTCTTTCTGAGGCGCAAGGACGGTCACGACAACCATCTCCGGCTCAGACTTCGCCTCTACGCCTTGCGGAAGCTGCAGATCGCGTACGAGCAAGCTTTCGCCTACGCCAAGCGACGAAATATCAACCGCAATCGCCTCCGGAATATCTCCCGGCAAGCATTGCACCTCTAGCTCATGGAGAATGACTTGCAGGATGCCGCCTTCGCGAACGCCCGTCGAATCGCCCTCCGCTTCAATACGGACATGAGCTCTTACGTTCTCATTCATATTGACCTGATGGAAATCGACGTGAAGCAATTGACGGTTCAGAGAGTCTCTCTGCACTTCGGAGATCATCACGGAATGTTTGCCTTGTGCCCCAATCTCAATTTCCACAACCGCATTCGGATGCGTGCGAAGCAATCCTTGCAGCTCCTTCTCATCGACTGCCACAAGGGCAGATGCGCTCAATTGCTTGCCGTAGACAACGCCCGGGATTTTACCCTGCTGCCGCAGCTCGCGCAACTCGCCTTTCGTGGAAATATTCCTTTGGTCTGCCTTCATTGCTATCGCCATATGGGTATCCTCCTAAAATGGATATTCCATATAGCTTTACCCAATCATGCCGTATATTAATCACTAAGAAGAAACGCTTGACGGCGTCTTTTCTATAGACGTCATCGTTTCGTCGAAACGTATAGAGAAAGTATGAGCAAACTCATATACTTTCCTATACGTCAAGGTGAAACGGCTGTCGCCATCCTTTGACGGCGCAGCGCGTTTCATTCCGGAAGTGAACGAAGCTCTTACTTCTGCGAGCGTTCCTTCTTCGCTTTCGCGCGGGAACGAATCTTCTCCGCATAACCTGCCTTATTCTCCTGGCGCGCTCTTGCGATAGACAGGTCGCCAGCAGGCACGTCATGGGTAATCGTCGAGCCAGCGACGACGTAAGCACCCTCTCCAATCTTCACAGGAGCGATCAGATTCACGTTGCTGCCGACGAACGCATTGTCGGCGATCTCCGTAACCGCCTTGTTGAAGCCGTCATAATTGACCGTAATCGCGCCGCAGCCGATATTAACGTCCTTTCCGACCTTCGCATCGCCAACATAGCTAAGATGCGATACTTTGCTTCCGTCGTCCAGTGTCGCGTTCTTAAGCTCGACGAAGTCGCCGATCTTACAGCCGCGTCCAAGCTTCGAGCCGGGACGCAGGTTCGCATAAGGGCCAACTGTGCTCTCATCGCCTACAACCGAATCGGCAACTACCGAATATTTTACCGTTGCGCCGTTTCCTAGCACACTATTCGTAATGTCTGCCTGCGGTCCAATGACGCAGTCTTCGCCGATAACCGTATTGCCGCGCAGCATCGTACCCGGATACAGAATCGTATCCGCCCCAATCTGAACGCCAGCCTCAATATACGTCGAAGCCGGGTCGATAATCGTTACTCCGCCAATAAGGTGCTCACGATTAATTCGCGAACGCATATAACCTTCAGCCTCGGCAAGTGCCACACGATCGTTCACGCCGATTGCTTCCGCCAAGTCAGCCGTGCAGTAGCCTTGCACCGACTGTCCCGCTTCGCGGAAGATACCGATCACATCAGTCAAATAATATTCGCCTTGCGCGTTGTTGCTCGTTACCTTAGACAGCGCATCGAACAGCTTGCGATTGTCGAAGCAATACGTCCCCGTGTTGATTTCTTTCACTGCCGCTTCAGCCGGCGAACAGTCCTTCTGCTCCACAATGCGCTGTACGGCGCCATCTTCGCCGCGAATAACCCGACCATAGCCTGTCGGGTCTTCGAAGGAAGCCGTAAGCACCGTTGCCGCTGCGCCGGACGACGCATGCAGCTCCAGCATCGCTTCTATCGTAGACGCCTTCACGAGCGGCGTATCGCCGCAGATGACGATCGTCGTGCCTTCTTCGCCGCCAAGCAACGCTTCAGCCTGACGAACCGCATGTCCAGTGCCAAGCTGCTGCTCCTGCAGCACGTATTCAGCCGCATCGCCTAGATACGACTTTACGGTTTCTGCGCCGTGACCAACAATAACAACCGTCCGCTCACAGGAAGCCGCCTTTACTACATCAACGACATGTCCTACCATCGGTTTGCCGCATACCGGATGGAGCACCTTATATAATTTCGATTTCATACGTTTGCCCTGACCAGCAGCAAGCACAATCGCCATAACCTTCAACGTAAATTACCTCCCAAGCCTCATTAACAAACTTCTTTTATGACTATATCCCATTATACGAATGCCGACAACTATCACTCACAATCCGATCCGACAATTAGAACGGCTAGTATACAAAAGAGAAGAGAGCCGTATGGCCCTCTTCTCCAAAAAAAATATTAATTGTGAAGCCCCTTGATTAAGCGCCTTCTTCGATTTCAATAACAACTTCCTCTGCTGCACGCTCGTATTCAGCCAATACGGCAGCTTGGATTTTCTCCCGGGTGGTTGAAGAGATCGGATGAGCGATATCCCGAAACTCTCCGTCCGGAGTACGTTTGCTTGGCATTGCGACGAACATACCATTGTTACCATCAATCACGCGGATATCGTGAACGACGAATTCATTGTCAATGGTAATGGAAGCGATTGCCTTCATACGCCCTTCGGAATTTACACGGCGGAGTCTGACATCAGTAATTTGCACTTGTGTTCACCACCTTTGCCTATCAGAGACTTGGTGTATACTTCCACGTTTTTGTGCAAAATCCTTCTATTTTTTTGGTAAAATCATGCTAATTTAAAAATATTTTTTTGTACATGAATGTTTTTCGTTGTCATTCGACATTTGTCGATGAAATGACTTCGATTTCGACAAGAACATCCTTCGGAAGCCGCGCCACTTCTACGGCCGAACGCGCTGGCTTATGGTCGCCAAAATACGAAGCATAGATGCCGTTGACCGTTGCAAAATCATTCATGTCTTTCATAAATACGGTCGCTTTCACCACATCTTTGAACGTTGCTCCAGCTGCTGCGAGCACCGCCTCAAGATTGCGAAACACTTGATGAGCTTGCTCCTCAATACCGCCTTCGACCAATTGGCCGGATGCGTCGAGAGGAATCTGTCCGGAAGTAAATAATAGTCCCCCTAGCTTGATCGCTTGCGAATAAGGGCCAATCGCCGCAGGAGCTTTATCTGTAGCTACTACTTGCGGTACTTGTTTTGCAGTCACGCTTGTCACAGCCTCTCCGTTATTTGAAATAGTTGCCCGGAAGAACCGTCGTCTGCTTCGTCTTCATGTCCACAGCTGTCAGCTTCGCCAAGGAAACGTAGTCTTCCAATAGCCGTTCCTCCAGCTCAACCTCGCCAGATTCAACGAATACGCCGACACCGGCTACTGTTGCCTTGAACTCGTAGAGCAGATCCATCATTCCTTGGATCGTGCCTCCCGCCTTCATGAAGTCGTCAATAATTAGCACGCGCGATTGCTCCTTGAGCGCTCTGCGGGCAAGCGACATCGTCTGAATACGCTTCGTCGAGCCCGATACGTAGTTAATACTAACGGCAGATCCTTCCGTAACCTTGTTGTCGCGTCTAACGATTACAACCGGAATATTGAGACAGGACGCCGTCGCGTAGGCGAGCGGTATCCCCTTCGTCTCGACCGTCATAATGACATCGATTCTGCGGTCGGCGAACGCTGTTGCGAACATTCTGCCAACGTCAGCCAGCATCTCCGGTTGTCCGAGCATATCCGTCATATACAAATAGCCGCCGGGCAATACCCTCTCGGGCTGTTCCAACTGACGGCAAATACCATTCATAATCGATAAAGCGGTCTCTTCMTTCATCTTGGGCGTATACTTCACGCCGCCCGCAGCCCCGGCATGCGTATGCAGCTCACCGAAACCTTCCTCTTCGAACACTTCTTTAATAATGGCTAAGTCTTCACTTATCGATGACTTCGCCGACTGATAACGATCAGCGAAAGCTGTCAACGAAATTAACGTGTGGGGACGACTTAGCAGGTATTGGGTCATTTCTACCAATCTTGCGCTACGTTTCAATTTCTTCAAACACATCTCCCCCCACTAAATCCGAATAATATAATGTCAATATAACATTTTTATACGGATTTAATCAAGAAGAACGTCAACCCTATGTAAGCATTCTTACCACATAGACTTCTTTGCAAAATCCGCGCAAGCCGTTATAGATACGAGGAAGCTTGGCTTCCTTCGATACGAGTCCGAATACGGTCGGTCCGCTTCCCGACATCAGCACGCCGTCTGCACCAAGACGAATCATGCTTTCTTTAATCTGCTGTACTTCCGGATGAACCTCCAGCGTCACGTCCTCCAGAACGTTGCCAAGCCCTTCGCAGATGTCATTGAATGAGCCTCTCGCAAGCGCATCTCTCATATTCGGAATCGAGGGATGGACCTTCAGCTCATTCGCTCTCAGCCTGCCGTATACATCAGCCGTCGATACGTTAATCGGAGGCTTCGCCAGTACGACCCAGCATTGCGGCGGGTTGTCGATATGCTCGAGCAGTTCGCCTCGTCCGCGGGCTATGGCCGTTCCGCCCGTTACGCAGTAAGGCACGTCCGAGCCGAGCTCTGCACCCAGCTCGCGCAGCTCCTGCTCGGAGATCCCGAGCTTCCATAGCCTGTTCAGGCCGCGCAGCGCAGCGGCTGCGTCACTGCTGCCGCCGGCGAGCCCTGCAGCAACCGGTATTTTCTTATCTAAATGAATATAGACGCCCTTACGCACGTCATAACGGTCTTTAATCAGTCTTGCCGCTTGGAAGGCAAGGTTCTTCTCATCTAGCGGTATATAGCCAACCTGGCTTGATATGATGATCGTATCGCGCGGGAGCTCTTCCATCTCCAGTCGGTCCGCAAGGTCAACCATCGTCATAATCATCTCGACCTCGTGGAAGCCGTCCTCGCGCTTGCGAAGCACGTCGAGCACTAAGTTAATTTTGGCAGAAGCCTTCTCATATATTTTCATAAAGGTGCGTTCTCCGTTCGTTCGTAAGCTTATCCCTCATTATAGCAAACGAACGCAATAAAAGCTAAGCTCTCTAAGCTAGCCATAGACTGGCCGCAGGAGGCTTAGCTTTAACCCAAGCGTAAAGCGAATTATGGCCGATTGGACTTGGCAGCAGCCTGCTCTGCAAGCTGAATGGCCCGCTTGACCATATTGCCCGCATCTTTGGCCTTGATACCTCCCCAGCCTTCCTGCTGCACGGTATCGTAAAAGCCCAAATCCTTCGCCAGCTCATATTTCAGTTCCTCCGACATGACACTTCGTCTTCTGCGGCTCATTCGCTATCCCTCCAAGTTGTGAATATGATGAACTCCAATAACGTCCCGCTTTACGACAGTAGTATGCTTCAAACGATTAAAGCTCATTCGCTACAGGGTGCCTACGCATCGTCCGTAAAAAGCAGCGGGCAAAAAAAAAGACGCAGATGTGATCTGCGTCAGCTAGCCGATTACGGCGTAGGTATATCAATCTATTGTTGAAGATAAGCGATTCGGACTTGACCTAGGCCTTCATCATTGCACACGGTCACTTCAACCGATTCGGTCAGAATATCCGCATAACTGTATGAGACACGCTTGAACGCGTGCTGTTCTTCATCCAGCTTGACAATGAAAACAGAAGGGTAGATTTCTTCTAACGTTCCGGTTCGTTCGATGGTCTTTCGTCGGCCACCGTTAGCTCGAAGACGGATTTTGGAACCAACATGAGCTTCCAAACTGCGTTTTATATCCAATAGCGCATTTTTTGCCATTGTCCACTACCACCTCTTTCCTTGTCCATTATAACCAAAAAAAGAGGGTTTGTCAAACAAAGCAAAATATTATATCAGCCTCATTATTTACTTGTCAACGGTGTTTTCACCCATTTTTTAAAAATCCATGCATAATTTATTTCGTTTTATCCATATTAAGAAGTTGTCGTAAACGCCGCGCATCAGAAATAAGCCTCAAAAATCGCCATGAAGAAAAAAATTATGGGTTCAATGTCGCTCCGACAGAAGTAATCTTGGGCTTCGGCAAGCCAACGCGGAATCGCCCTAATGTCTCAATGCCGCCTACGCCGTCTATGCCGCTAATCGTGCCGTGTATGACATCGGACAGATTAACCGTATCGCGTATCGATGTATAGCTCGCCTTAATCGCGATATAGACCGGGTCGAGCGCATGAATCAATATGCGGCCGGGGGAGCTTGCGAAGTTCGAGCCTGCCTGCAGCAGCGCCTCGAAATGAGATTGGCATGCGCCGGCAATAACGACGAGGCCGTCGCGGTTCTTCTCATATTCCCTCGCCACGCGAACAGCATTAACAAAGTTTTGCGAGTTTTTGTAGCTGCCTAGACTATATAGGTCCTCTTGCATCCGATTTTTAAGCACGCCGTCATGGCCGGTTATAACGACGATGTCCGGCTTCACTTGGGGAAGCAGTCGGTACAGCACGTCAGCCATCTGAGATTCATGGACGTGCAGACCATGTGAGGGCACATGCATCGTGTTATAAAGCTGCATGCTCTTCTTCAAGTAGTTGTTGTCCCCATCCAGGTGCAGCACCTTTCCGGGCACTTCGAAGAAGGGCTGGCTCTCCTGCGTTGCAAGCCGGATATTATCGACGGTCCGGGCCGCCTGGCGTTCTCTCTGATTGTGCATGCGCTGCAGCGAATCATTAACTTTGATACGAACTTGCTGAACCGCTCTTGTCGACTCCGGGTCGCGAACGACCGACAGATCGGGAATAGGCGCATCCGCAAGCAATCGGTAGTCCGTGCCTTTCAGGACGGCATGATGTGTTCGAACAGCTTCAACTCGGAACAGCACGTCACCGCCATACGATTTGCGGACGACCAGGTCCCCTTGCTTCATGGGTAAATCACCTCTTCGTCTATCCTATGGGCAGACAGGGCGAATGGTGAGTATTATTATGTGCTGCGGCAGGGCAGATTGGGAGGAGAGCCTTAGATTGCTTAGCCTCTCCAGCCGGCTTCCAGCATCGCGCGGCTAACGCTTGCGAATTCCTCCAAGGACAGCGTCTCTCCGCGACGCGTAGGGTTTATTCCAATACCTGTGAGCAGCGCTGTCAGCGCCTCACGGTTGTCCTTGCCAACGAAAGCGGTCAAGTTGTTGAACAGCGTCTTGCGGCGCTGGGCGAAGCTGGCTTGAACGACGCGGAAGAAATGGTCCTCATTCGGCACGTCAACAGCCGGCTTGTCGCGCAACGACAGCTTGATGACCGCCGAATCGACGTTCGGCTGCGGAATGAATACCGTATGCGGCACAATGCATACGACCTTCGGCACGCAGTAATATTGCACGGCTACGCTGAGGCTGCCATATTCCTTGCCGCCCGGCTTGGCCGCCATCCGATCGGCGACCTCCTTCTGAATCATAACGACGATATGCTCCAGCGGCAGGCGCTCCTCGAGCAGCTTCATTAAGATCGGCGTTGTCACGTAATAAGGCAGGTTAGCAACGACGCTAACGCCGCTTACATCGCTGAAGCGCTCCTGAAATACTTGCTTTAGGTCCAGCTTCAGCACATCGCCGTGAATAACCTCCGTATTCGTCTCTTCGGACAACACGTCACGCAGAATCGGAATAAGACGGTTGTCGATCTCGACCGCCGTTACAGTGCCCGCAGAAGCGGCTAGCCTTTGCGTGAGCGCTCCGATACCCGGGCCAATCTCTAACGCGCCTTTCGTCTTGTCGAGTTCTGCTGCCTCGACAATCTTATTTAATATATTTTGATCGATCAGGAAGTTCTGGCCTAAGCTCTTCTTGAACGAGAAGCCGTACTTCGCAATAATTTCTTTCGTCCGCTTCGGCGTTGCCACTTCGATAGCCGCTCTGCCTGACGCTGCGGTATTTTCTTGTCCGTTCATATCGCTATCCCTCCAGTTGCTGTTCCATCTCGCGCATAGCTTCGTCGAACTCTGCCTTCGAGATGCGGAAGCTTGTACAACGCTTATAAAATTGCTTGCCGTTCGCATAGCCAATACCAAGCAGCTTGCCTACCAGCAATCTGCGATTAGCCGCATCGGGATGCACGATCAATCCCGCTTCCATTAAGTGTTCCCAGGTCACCTCGCCAGCCGTATCCGTTGTCTCCGTTCGAAGCTCAGATAGCGCCTGGCGAATAGCTTCGGGGCTTGCGTTCTCAATGCCGATATCGCCCTTGTACAGCGCCTTCTCCTGCGGCAGGAACGCATGTTTGCAGCCGGGCGCATGCCTTGCCACAATCTTACGGATGCGTTCCCCTGCATGATCGGGATCCGTGAATATAATTACGCCGCGGCGTTCATTCGCCAGCGCTATGCGGCGCAGCACCTCATCGCCTATCGCCGAACCGTTCGTCTCGATCGTATCGGCTTCTACTGCGCGCTTCACCGCGACGGTATCATCCTTGCCCTCTACGACAATGATCTCCTTAATCACTAAGATCATTCCCTTCCTCATTTACTTAAATAACTCTGCAACAATTGCTGCCTTATTTGCGTCAATAAAACTACAAAAAGAAGAGGCTTAGCCTCTTCTTATGATGGCATATTTAATTGTACATTACGATAAGATGATGATAAACAGTTAGCTGCCGATAAAGCACTAAGTGGATGACGGTTTGTTCGGTCCAATAACGTACACGGTGTAACCCTTCTTGCGTCCGAACTTCTCCGCAGTCTTCTGACTGCCGAAATACACGTCGATCTTATTGCCCTTTATTGCGCTTCCCGTATCCTCTGCCCGGCGGAATCCGATGCCTTCAATGAATACCCACCAGCCGATCGGGATTACCTTCGGATCAACCGCGATCGTTCTTCCTTCCGTCACTTTCGTTCCGGACGCCGTAATGCCGTATTGAGGGTGGCTTTCGTCCTTGCCCGTCGATTCCACGCCAGCGGAATACGCAGTTAACGTGACGTTCTTCAAGATGCTCTTCGCCTTAAGCGTTACACCGTTCTTCGTCAACGTCTCCACAGTAGGACTACTGTTAGAGAGCACGGTTACCTTCGGCTCAGGCTTCTTCGTACCGACTGCCACGACTTGATCGACAGCAGCGGTCTCGATTACTTTGCTGACCATTTGCTTAGAAACAAGCACGCCATCCTCGTACTGCTTCTGAATATGCTCAACGATAAGGCCTTGCTTACCGGTCTGGATCAGCTTCTCCTTGCCGACCTCCAGCGTCGGATCTTCTTTCTTCACGATAGAGAATGGCATCGCCCGCTCGCTCTCCGATACTTTCGTATCGACGCGTACAACGGTTACCGACATATCCTCTTCGACAGATGAGTTAAGCGACGGTACTACTTTATCATGATTACGAACAGAAATATTTAATTGCTCGATCGCCGCTTGCACAGTTCCTTCTGTCGTGTACACCGTTGATGTCTTGCCATCCGCCGTTACATTGACCGCCACCGCATGATTAATTTCAACGCGATCGCCGTCTTTAATGGCTGCATTCAGAGGCACCGAAACCTTGTCATGCTCGCCAATCGTAATAGCTTGTTCATCCAGTAGGCGTTGCAGGACCCATTGCTTTGTTTCTACAACGGTTTCTTGTCCATTCACTACTACGGAGACGCTTTTGACAGCCGTTCCGTACAACAACACCAGTAACATGAAAGTCATAGCGATTGAGATAATAGCACTGAGTAGTATCAAACGCAAATTTTCATGCTTCCATCGCATTGCGAAAGACATGCTGGATGATCGTTTCCCATGGGTGTCCTTTACCTGGATTGTGCCCATTTCATCGGTCCTCCTTCATAGCCCCGCCGCCAAGTGTTACGCATGATTACAACTGACGCGACTATAGTATATTGGCGTGCGAGCACGCAATCCAGTAATTCTACTTCTTTTCTCGATCCTCTCACCTCCATGACTAACCCTATGACGACGATTTCCCGATTATTCGAAAATAAAAAGAAGCCGTCGACAGAGGATCTGTATCGTGGCTTCTCGGATGTCTACACGAGATATCATAAAAATGGGTGCACGAGGTTGATCGCTCTCTATGAACGCTTACGAGGTTAGCTGACGGATTCGGGCAAGAGAGCTGCCCTATTCGAAATCGCAATGCTCATGGCAATGGCTTCGAAATTCACCCCTGAAAAGATCAAAGCGCGGTCCTTCAAATACCCGCACTTGGGTCCCCCGTTCTCCTTCCGGAGATTAAGCGCAAACTGGAAATCCAATACAAAAAGTAATAACTCTGAAATGAATCATACCTTCACGGGCGGTCTGTTGTAAAGAAGCGATAAAAGACGATTTAAGCGAAAAAGCTGGTTAAAGTCGGAAAAGATTAAAGATTTCCTGAACAAAATCCAGTTTTATCGCCTAAAAGGTCATTGAATCTCTCGTTTCCTACCGTTTTTAAACAATACCAAAACATTTTTTACCGTTTTCGGTCGTAATTTTGGCTATTTCTTCCACGGATTTACCCAATAGCTCGGCAGCAGACTGGGCGACAAGAGAGACGTAAGCGGACTCATTTCGCTTCCCTCGGAACGGGTGAGGGGTCAAATAAGGGGCGTCCGTTTCGATCAATAATCGGTCCAATGGAACTTGCTTCAGCACCTCTTTTGGCACGCGTGCATTTTGGAATGTAACCGGTCCCCCGAACGAGATATAGAAGTTCATATCGAGGCAGGCTTTGGCCGTCTCCCAACTGCCGGAATAGCAGTGCATGACGCCTCCAACCTCTGCCGCATTCTCCTCGCGCAAGATCTTAACGATATCCTCATGCGCATCCCTATTGTGGATGACGATCGGCTTCTTCACCTTTCGCGCCAGCCTAATCTGCTCCCGAAATACACGATGCTGCACATCCTTAGGTGAAGTGTCCCAATGGTAATCAAGTCCTATCTCGCCTATTGCGACAACTTTCGGATGCTCGCATAGACGTTCAATCCATTCCAAGTCGTCTGGCGTCATATCGATGCTGTCGACAGGGTGCCAGCCAACCGCTGCGTAGATAAAGTCATAAGCTTCCGCAAGCGCAATCGTTGTCGGGATCGTCTCCCGATTGAAGCCGATATTGAGCAGCAGATCAACGCCCGCTTCTCTCGCTCGCTCAATTACCTCTTTACGGTCCTCGTCGAACTTATGTGAGTCTAGATGGGTATGCGTATCAAATAAATATGTCATGTTGATGTTATACTCCTTCATTAAGCTGAAATAGTTGTTTCAAATGAGGACTAATCTGCGAAATATTCATCCTGAGCGGCTCCTCTGGAAAATACAAATGATACTGTCCCTGATGTAAACCGGTGATCGATCTAACAATGTCGGATTTAGCCGATATTTCACTTATTTCATCCTGATGATCCAACAACAAAATCGGCGCTTTTTCTTTCTTTTCTCCCTCTTGTCTGTCGGGACGATACACGTCATACGGCAGATCGAACGGGAAATCCAGCTCCATATGGTACTCCGGAATCATGCCGATTGAGAGGAACAGCAAACGTATTTCTTCTAATAAAGTAGGCTCAGGATCATCGATCGTTATGTACTTGTATAATCGTCGATTCAGGAAGCGGTCGCATAGGTCGGCCAGCAGTGAATCGTCCTCTTCGGCCCATTGCATGAAAGCCGTCTGCGCAAGCGCTTCATCCAGCTTCAAATAATCGCTGACGGCCATCGTATTATCGAGCAGCCGCTTGACCGACTCTGGCATCCATAAGAAGGAATAACCCTTCTCGTACAGCTCTTTCGCCCGGCGGAAAATTTGCCTCAAAATAATTTCCGAGCTCCTCGTAACCGGATGGAAGTAAATCTGCCAATACATCTGGTAACGCGACATCAAATAATGCTCCACCGCATGCATGCCGCTTTCCTTAACCACAATTTGCCCTTTGTAAGGCCGCATCACCCGCAAAATGCGCTCCAAATCAAAATTACCGTAATTTACTCCCGTAAAATAAGCATCTCGGAGCAAATAATCCATCCGGTCCGCATCCATTTGGCTTGATATCAAGCTGACAACGATCGGTTTTGGATATTTTTTCTGAATGACGGCAGCAACGTGGCTCGGAAAATCTTCGGATACGGCCCGCAATACTCGATTGATTTCCGTATCCTCCAAAATAATTTTGCACGTCCATTCCTCATGATCGGTATCGAATACCTCTTCAAGCGAATGGGAGAACGGACCGTGACCGACATCATGAAGCAGCGCCGCGCATAATGATACGAGCCGCTCTTCCTTCGGCCAGTCATGGAAGCTATTGCGCTCGAACTGCGAAATAATTTTTCTCGTAATTTCATATACGCCCAGCGAATGGGAGAAACGGCTGTGCTCTGCGCCATGGAATGTTAAGTAGGACGTCCCTAATTGCCGAATTCGGCGCAAACGTTGAAATTCTTTGGTGTTAATAAGGTCCCAAATCGTTTGGTCTTGTACGTATATATAATGGTGTACGGGATCCTTGAATACCTTCTCTTCCTGAAGCGGCTCTCTCATTTTATGATCATCTCCTTCGTTCATAGTTTCGACACATTATGTCGAATTAATGTCGAATAGTGTCGTTTAATAGTTTCCAAATTGTCGAAGCTGTTGTATTCTATTACAGAGTAGTATGCCCCCATTTCGTAGTCAAATGCCCGTAAATACAGATATTTATAGTAAATTTTTAGGTTGACTATTTTGGGAATCGTTGGTATTATTATAGACATAAACCTAAGAAACATGTCGAACGATGGCGAAACAATTTATCTAAGAGAGGGATTGATAGATCATGATGAAATCAACAGGGATTGTCCGTAAAGTGGACGAATTGGGACGAGTTGTTATTCCGATTGAATTGCGCCGTACGCTAGGAATCGGAGAGAAGGATGCGCTAGAGATTTACGTGGACGGAGAGCGCATCATGTTGAAGAAATACGAGCCTGCATGTATCTTCTGTGGTAATGCAGAGAACGTTTCTTACTTCAAAGGAAAAATAGTTTGCCATATTTGTTTATCAGAAATGCCTTCTCCTGTGACAAAATAAAAAAAATAGGTTATAATCATTTATATCCACATGTTAATTCTAACCTTTTTATACTCCTTGATGCCTTCCTGCGCTAGAACCCGGCCAGGAAGGTCTTTTTTTGTCCACTTATCCACAATCCCGATTCTAGCGATTAACCTCGTTATAGACATCCCGCTTCGGCAAGCCGCGATCGACAGCCGCCCTCTTAATTGCTTCTTTGCGATCCATGTCTCTCTCATAATGCGCAACATGCGCAGCAATATCAAGCTCGGACCACCAAGCACCTTCTGCTTCTTGTTCACTCGCCTCAGATTCGCTTAAACCTGCAATAACGATTACGAATTCACCGAGCGGCGGATGTTCTGCGAACCAAGCTATACATTCGCTCACCGTTCCACGCACTGCTTCTTCATGACGCTTCGTCAATTCGCGAACTAATGCAATCTGGCGATCGCCAAGACTGTCCAATATGACGTCCAGCGTCTTCGTAACGCGATGCGGCGATTCGTAGAGCAGCAGTGTGTCACGCTTTCCGCCCCGCTCCTGCAGCCACTTCGTAAGCGATTTGCGGTCACGCGGGGGAAATCCGGCGAATGTGAAGCTGTCGGTCGGTAGCCCGGACATAATAAGCGCCGAGAGCGCAGCATTAGCGCCAGGAATCGGAATTACCGTTATACCATTATCGATCGCATCGCGTACGAGATCGGCGCCTGGATCGGATATGGCCGGCAGCCCTGCATCGCTGACCAGCGCAATGGACTGTCCATCCTGCAGCAGCCGGATCAATTCCGGTCCGCTCGCGTTTTTGTTATGCTCATGGTAACTTACCGTTCGTGTGCTGATTTCGAAATGCGTTAGAAGCTTTCGCGTCTGCCTCGTATCCTCGGCTGCAATAAGCTGTACTTCCTTCAACGTCCGAATGGCACGATAAGTCATATCCTCCAAGTTGCCGATTGGCGTACCTACGAGATATAAGCTGCCATAAGGCTGTTTGGCGTTGTCCGTGCCAAAGCTCTTCTGTACGTTCATACGATTTGCACCCCGTTCTCATACACCATTATCGGCGGCAGAAGCTTAATATCAGGTTTCCCGTCACGCATTGCTTCTATTAATATCATGTTCGCCTCCGCATTCGCGTGAGGATAGACGAATTGTACCCGTTTCGGCTCCAGCTTCCACTTGCGCATCGTCTCTACGATATCAAGCAGCCTTGAAGGGCGATGTACCATCGCTACCTTGCCCCCAGGGCGCACTAGCCTGGCGCTCGCCTGCATCACATCGTTCAACGTGCAATGAATTTCATGCCTAGCAATCGCATAATGCTCATTCTCGTTCTGATCGCCTGCTGTTACAGGCATGTACGGCGGATTGACCGTAACCGCATCATAGACGCCGTTACCCGCTTCCTTCGCATAAACCCGCAAATCCTGCTCGATGACCTGTATCTGCTCCTGCAGTCCGTTCATCTCGATACTCCGCCTTGCCATATCAGCCAATCGCGGCTGAATTTCGACTGCGTCGATCTGTGCTTTCGTCCGTGTGCTTAGCAGCATCGGAATAACGCCATTGCCTGTACATAGGTCAACAATCTTGCCCCGTTTCGGAATATTGGCGAAGCGTGACAGCAGCACCGCGTCAAGCGAGAAGCTGAACACTTCCCTGCTCTGTATAATTTTTAACCCATTCTCCGTCATTAAATCATCTAGACGCTCATTAGACGCCAAGATTACAGATTCAGACACGTCAATGCCTCTCCTTTATTAACCCTTAAAATTTAAAGTACACATTCTGATGTGGTAATAAAAATGCCGCCCTTTGCGGTAAGGACGGCTTGTCAATACGGATTGCATTATTTATTTAGAAAGGATAGACAAAACAAGCAATCTCCCTCGGTCCGCAAATGCCCGTAATACACATTGCAAATATGGAAGCCCTCATGATACAGCCGCGCTAAATTATCATGGCCTTCTCCTACAGCGTTGCCTGCCGCAATTAGAACATCCTCATGGGCAGTCCGCGACTCGAAGAGTACAGGCTCACGTTCAGCGCCGACAGGCTTCAGCAGCGCTTCTCGCGCTGGCGCAGTTTCGCGCTTGAATACTTTACGGAGCTGGTGGTTCTCCATGCTTAAGCGTTTATTCTCCTCCAGCAGCTCTTTCATCTTCTGCTTCAGATCATTCAGCTCTTCATGGAACTTAGCGAACCTTGTATCCAACTCATCGATCTGTACAATTATATCTTTCTTCTCCAAGTTCCCACCCCAGAGCTTCCAGCATAAGCATCTCTGGCAGCCTATGCCTTCTATTTAATAACGACATCGTCAAACGGCAGTTCCTTCGGCTTGCCCGGTGTATCAAACAAACTTACGAATACACTCTTCGCTTGCGCATTAATGCCTGTTACTTTTCCTTCACCAAGTGAGGTAATGACGATTTTCCCTACCGCCGGCAGTTCCTCACGAACACTCTCGTAATTGTCATGCTCATATTTCAAGCAGCACATGAGGCGACCGCATAACCCGGATATTTTCGTAGGATTGAGCGATAGGTTCTGGTCTTTGGCCATCTTGATGGATACAGGCTCAAAGTCGCCCAGCCAAGAGGAGCAGCATAGAACTCGTCCACACGGACCGATGCCGCCAAGCATCTTCGCTTCGTCGCGGACACCGATTTGTCTAAGCTCGATTCGCGTGCGAAACACGCTTGCGAGATCCTTGACGAGTTCACGGAAGTCCACTCTGCCTTCTGCCGTAAAGTAAAAAATAATTTTGTTGCGATCGAAAGTAAACTCTACGTCAACCAGCTTCATTCTAAGCTGATGGCCTTTGATCTTGTCCAGGCACGTAGTGAATGCATTCTTAGCCGCTGCACGGTTCTCGTCGACGACTTTGGCATCGACATCGTTAGCAACGCGTATCACTTTCTTAAGAGGAAGGACGACATCCGATTCACCAACTTGCTTCTGTCCCACCACCACTTTACCGTATTCGATCCCCCGCGCTGTTTCAACAATAACATGCTGGTCCTTGTTCACGGGATGCTCGACCGGATCAAAGTAATAGATCTTGCCCGCTTTCTTGAAGCGGACACCGACGACATTATACAAGGATTAGCCCTCCTGTAGGTTTACCAATAGTTGCTCAAACGCGAGCTGAGGCGTGACATTCGCTCGTATACGCTTGCTCGCTTCAAGCGTATGCTCAATGCAGGACACCCAGCCTGCAAATGATCGATGAAAAGCATTTTTGCCTATCCAATCCAACTGATCTATAAAAACGATATTTCCTTGCCTTCCGGCTTGGAACTGTATCAAATCTTTAAACCATAATACAAACATCGACAGTAGCAATTGTGTATGCTCTGACAGTTCTGTCTTAAATAACTGTTGCCCAGCAGTGATCATCGCCGTGGTGAATCGGGTTGAACTCTCCTTGCCTAATTGTATCACTAGATTTCTTATTTCTGCAAACTGATTCTGCTGGAGAAATTGTCTAGCGCCGCCCAGTCCAGAGCTCATCTGAACAGCCGTCCGCGCAAGCAGAGCAGGCGCCCCTTCCGCAACTAGCGCTTCCAGCATAGCTTCTGGCGACATAGGGAGAAATGGTACCCACTGCGTCCGTGAGCGAATCGTAGGCAATACCGCTTGTCCATTATCGGTTATTAATATGGCCACAACAGGCGATACCGGCTCTTCAAGAAACTTAAGCAAGCTGTTAGCAGCCGCCTGCGTCATCTTGTCTGCCTGCTCGATCATATAGATCTTCCACTTCGTACCGCTATTCCGATAAGACATATCACGCTGCAGCTCGCGAATCTGATCGATCTTAATGGATTGACCGTCAGGCGCGATCGTAATGAGATCCGTCTGATTGCCATGTTCGAACTTACGGCATTCGAGGCATAGACCACATGCATCATCACCGCCTGCCGTACAGAACAGCGCCTTGGCGAAGGCGCGAGCCATAGCCATTCGTCCCGTACCGGACGGCCCGTGGAACAAATACGCATGCGATATTTTGCCGCTGCCTAGGGCATGCTTTAGAATACGCAGCGCTTTCCATTGGTCGCTCATTTGATCAAGACTCATACTTATTCCTTACCTTTCTATCAGAACAACAGGTTAATCAGCATTCCGCGAATCTCGCCGATCTTACTTAGAAGATCGATTCGTCCTTCCTCGCTTTCGAGCAGCTCCTCTGCCATTGCGATAAGAGACTCATCGATCTCATCGAGAAGCTTATATCGCTTCACGCGTCCTCTGCGATCGAACCCTTTAATTTCTTTCAATACGACTCCGCGTCTGACCGTATCCTCTAGAAACGACTTCACCATCTGGCGGTACAGCTTGAGCTCCCGCACCGTCATTAGCTTTGCAAGACGCTCGCCTTGACGATGAATGTCCTGCAGCTTCTGCTGCATCTGCTCTTGCGTGCGCTGGTCATTCTGCTGCACCATCACATCACCGAAACTCTTCGCCTGCACTGGCTTAGAAGTTTGGTCCGCATTCGTTCTATTCTGTCCGACGGGTCGGAATCCATGATCTATCTTCATCTTTTAATCACGCCCAATCAGAAATGTTCGAACCGCTCGACCGGAATGACGAATACTGCTGCACCGCCAACCTGTACTTCAACAGGGAATGGGATGTAAGAATCTGTTGAGCCGCCCATAGGCGATACCGGCGTAACCAACTGATCGCGCACCTTACAGTTCGATCCGATGACCTGCAGCACCTCATGAACGCGCTCGTCCTCTATACCGATCATGAATGTTGTATTGCCCGCTCTCAAGAATCCACCTGTACTTGCCAGCTTCGTCGCTCTAAAGCCTTCACGAACAAGAGCATTCGACAGTCGATTGCTGTCCTTATCCTGAATAACCGCAATAACTAATTTCATCTTCATTCCCCCTTGATTACTATTAGATTACGTTATTTCATTCTTCTTGATCTTCTTAAAGTTTGACATCGGTTGCAAAAAATCCTTCAAAACGACGATCAACGACTTCCAAAACGTCCATAAACACATTTTCGGGCGTTTGCTCGGCATTCACTCGCACCATACGATCCGGGTACTTCTGCAACAGCTGTATATATCCCTCGCGTACACGTTCATGGAAAGACTGCTTCTCCAGGTCGAGCCGATTCACTTCTCTCTCCGCCGACTGCGCGATCCGTGCTAGACCTACTTCCGGCGAGATATCCATATAAACCGTCAATTGCGGCATCAGCTCTTGAATAGCAAAGAGGTTAATATTCCATACCTCTTCAACTCCCAGTCCCCGTGCGTAGCCTTGATAAGCAAGACTGCTGTCAACAAACCGATCACAGATGACCGCTTTGCCTGCTTCAAGCGCCGGCAGCACCTTTTCCACCAAATGCTGACGCCTTGCAGCCGCGTAAAGCAGTGCCTCCGTTCTTGCATCCATCGCTATGTTGCCCCGGTCCAAAATAACGGTGCGGATCTGCTCGGCTATCGGGATGCCGCCAGGCTCGCGCGTAATGACGACTTCCTTCCCTCTCTGCAGCATCGTATGCGCCAGCCGTTCAATCAGTGTCGTCTTGCCGGCGCCTTCGCCGCCTTCTATTGTAATGAATACACCTTGTTTCAATCTAAGGCTTCTCCTAACCATAAAATAATATTGTCTATCCTAACAGCGGCATATTGTCCGCTTCCTTCCATTCTAACAAAGCGTTCCAGCCAGTACAATGAACAATTACTCATATACGCCTATTGTATTCATAACCGGATCAACCGCACCTTGAAACTTAGCTCCTGCAGTCGCCAACCGCGCTATCTGATCGATCAACGCTCTTGTAAGCTTCTCCCCTGGATATACAACGGGGATGCCTGGAGGATAGGGAATGACCATCTCCGCTGCCCTATAGTTCTCCGCCTCGTTTAACGATATACGTTTCTGTATCGCATGCTTAGGTATTGATCTTGCAAATGAAACCGGTTGTGAGATACGTTCGGCCCAATCTGATGTATGCACCATGCTGTTAGACGGTGTGTCGGGCTTCTTACGAGCTCTATCGTCATCGGGTAAGGTTAACTTGCTCAACATGGCAATCGCTGATATAGCCTCCTTGAGCCTGCTCGTATGCTCAGAAGAGATATGAATACCAAAGATAAGGACTACATGTCTCGGATCAGCCATCTCAGCCCAGCAGCCATGCTGCTCCAATTGCTTCTGCAGCTCGAATCCGGTCAAAGTGCCGCTGCGATCATACATAACGATTCTAAGAGGGTCGCAATAGCTTATTGTAGCGGTGTGAGGATCACTGTCGGTCGATACATCCATTACTTCTAACGGAGAGCCATATTCACTGGCCCAGCTACGGAACGATGCGGCTTGCTCCAGTGCCCCTGCGAATAGAGAGGGACCGAAACGATCAATCATTGCTCGGGAAATATCGAGCGAAGAGAGGATTGGAAACGATGGGCTAGAGCTTTGAATCATCGCCAGCGACTGCCTTAATGCTTGCCTAGGCAACCGTTCCCCCTGTACATGAAGCATCGCCCCCATTGTAAGAGCTGGCAATGTCTTGTGTGTGGATTGTACGACCGCGTCAGCCCCAGCAGCGATCGCAGAAATTGGAAGCTCAGGATGCAATCCATAATGCGCTCCATGAGCTTCATCGACGACTAACAGCTTATCGCAGCGATGTATGGCTTCAGCATAAGCGCTTAGATCTACACCCATCCCGTAATAGTTCGGATTAGTAAGAAACACACCTTTAGCGTCAGGATATTGCTGAAGCGCCCGTTCAACATCCTGGAGAGAAGGGATTACCGCTAGAGCAGAACGCTGCTCATATTGCGGCGTCAGGAAGATCGCTTTTGCTCCAGCAAGCTTCAGCCCATTTATAACAGACTTATGTACATTTCGTTGAACAATGATTTCATCGCCCGGCTCACAAATAGCAAGCAACAGCGCTATATTGCCAGACGTACTGCCGCCTACAAGAAAGAATGTCTCCTCCGAGCCGAAGCAACTCGCAGCAAGCAGCTGCGCTTCTTGAATAGAACCCTCAGGATGATGCAAATCATCGGTAGAGGATAGCTCCGTCACATCGAGCTTCATTATTTCTTGATAATAAGCTATATATGACTCATCATTCTCTTCACTATCATTCACCGCAGATATCGCTTGACCGCCGCGATGTCCGGGAACGTGCAGGCTGACGGGATCTGTATCGGCATGTTTCCTTACATTTTCAAATAAAGGCGCAATAAATGGCTTCATTATAATAAGACTATCCTTTCCTTCAAAGCTGCTCGATTAAATGCTCTATACGCTCTATTGTAGCTTATCGGCACGCAAAAAAAAGAGCAACTCTCTGTAGCAAGAGGCTGCTCATGCATTTTTTTCAATAAAAATTTGCTTCATCTGGTGAATGAAGAAAGGATACTTCGCATCCTTCACATCCGTTCTCACCATCTCGTTCTCGCAGTCGGTACAAATAAATTCGGATACAATTCGAATCCCTTCGCCCTCGGCCTTATGTTGACCGCAAATAATGCAATGAAGATCGCGATTATCATTCATTATAATCCCCGCTTTCTGATGCCTGCCTATATAGCTACTATTATGTCGCATAATCTATCTTTTTATACTTGTTTCATAGCCCATTTCAAATATTTATATATCGTATGCGCCCACTCCGCAGATGGTTCCGCCATTTCAGTCAAAAATGTTTACTGCTCGCTCTCCATATACGTGCACAATAGTCCGATATAATAACGAGAATGTATGATTCGCACCGAAAGGACGTTCGTGAATGCGCCAATCGCTAACCGACCAACGAAACGCTACAATTTATCAGTATATGCTCGTTAAACGCCAGGTTATTCGGCCTGAGCTGATCATGAGCCACCTTCTTATATCGGGCTTATTGCTCGCTTTCCAAATGCTCATGTATCAAATGGACGGGCTTTTCTCATGGCTATTCGGCTTTGCCGTCGTACAAGTCTTGCATATCGTTATTATGCTGCTCACGTTTATTAAAGTAGAGGAAGCTGCCGATCGCAAATGGATCTGGAGAATCAATCCGCCATGGATCGGTTTCAAACCAGCTAGCGATATTACACTGCTCGTCTACCGGCGTGTTCATCGTCAAATGTTCTGGCTTGGCCTCTGCATCATCGGCCTCCTGTATCCGTGGATTAACGAATCGCTAATGATTAGCATCGTATGCTGGCATCTATGGCTTCTCATACCAAGGCTGATGTTATCCTTCGCCCTTCGCAAGCAACGCAAGGACGGCGTTGTAAGGCTCGACTCCAAGGAAGCCTCGTATTATCATCGTTAACTCATTTCATGCCCTGGGGACATCTCGTCCCCTTTCCTGGCTAACGAATCAAGATATCTCTATTCATCGCTTACCTACACAGTTGAGCACTTAACGAATCTAGAGGTATCTATTCTGTAACATTAAAGCACATTAAGGAACTCAGAAGACCAATAAGGTTATCAGAGTTCTTTACCATGCTCGTATAACCTTATTTAGAACAATTAAGGTTCATAGGATTCGTTAGCATTTGTTTGAATATCAAAAAACCAACCTGCTTCCTCGCCTTTTCATCGATCGAAGGTTCAGTTACTCTCCCAGCCTGGGAGAGGTAAGTCGCCGCTTCTGCGCACAACAAAAAACCAACCGCATCTACATGCGGTTGGTTCCTCGTGCTTGGCGACGTCCTACTCTCCCAGGACCCTGCGGTCCAAGTACCATTGGCGCTGGAGGGCTTAACGGTCGTGTTCG
>NZ_JBFTLA010000024.1:0-47783 GCF_056396205.1 Paenibacillus sp. 05T425 | reverse complement strand
GTATCGTATACTTTGAAGGCAAGCAGTTGCTTACGGTAAGAGACGGTGATGTTATCATTGTTGTAGCCGATCTTCGCGCCAATTGATTCGAATAAAGAGCGTATCGGCACGAAGGTCGTTCCGTTCGTCTGGATTGGGCCGGGATCGGAAACGATGAACTTGCCGTTGATCCGTAGGGACAGCTGTTTCTGAGAGGGCTTAGCGTTGACGTTAGTCAGCAGTTTCTCTGACGTTTCTTGGTACGGAATGTTGGTGCGGGTGCCCCATGTCCATACTTTTCCGTATTTGTCCAAGGCCGTACCGCTGTTATAGGCGACAGCCGCAACCTTAATGATATCCTTGAGCGGAGCTATGCGCCGTGTAGGATCTTCACTCCAGACCGAATCTCCCCATACGGTACCGTCTTTGTGCAATAGAAGCTTATAGCTGCCTCCATAGGCTTGGCTCACCTGGACATAGTTGCCCGCATTTTTCGAGATGTCATTAGGAATGGTGATATAGGTGGAGTAACCGGTATAGTCTTTGTCGTAACCGTCGAAATCGACGACCGGTTTATCGAAAACACGCTCATACATACCGTAACTCATACTTGTGGTATTGCCGTATACCTTAACCGTTTTGCCGTCGGCCATTAGAATCATTATATATTGCAGGGATGCTTTAATCCCTTTCGCTCCCTCAATGGCGAGTTTAGGCATGCTCGCCAGCTTATCATCGGCCGGAGTCGGGCTGTTGTGGTAGGCGTTAGCACATAGACCCCGATTATCCTCAAAGTCAGGTCTTATGAGAGAAGTTAGGCAAGTATTGCCCCAAACGTAAACCTGCCCCTTGTTGTTAATAGCCATGCTGGCATCTCGTGAGCTTATAGCTTTTATACCGGACAATTCGACAATACGCTTCGGGGTATCCCCAGCGTTCTCCCATGTCCATACTTCGCCGGCTGAGGTAAGAATAAGCTGACCGGAAATTTTAACAGCGCTGGGAACTTGCGGGCCTCTTATGGCTGGTTTGCTGCCGTTTCCAATCCAAATGGTTCCGTCGTTTTGAAGCGCGTAGAAGTTGTCGGCATGGCTTCGGTCATCGATATCAATGATGCCAGTGAGCGGCAATGCGGTGAACATCGTTGTCTTCGCGGCATACACGAAGGTGCTGTTCCCGCTTGAGAGCAAGGAGGCGGAAAGAAGGATAGCGATTAGTACGTATAATTTTCTCATAGGGTCTCCTTAAATTAACAAAATTGGATACGTGTATAGACGCGAGGTTAGCCTAATAAGTTGCTATGCGCGAATTTAATTCATAATGTCAGACTTTCTTTCCTCTACTCCCTCAGTTTCAAATGAAATAGATGCGGCCTCTTCGGCTCACACTTCCTCACTTGGATATGTCTTGACGAAAAAATCCGCCTATCTGATAATAAGGAAAAAGAAGGGTGTCATGAAAGATGACATGCAGATACTGGAAAGGGGATTTCAATTGCATATACCTGACGGATTTTTGGATGCAAAAGCATGGATCACGACGACAGCGGTGGGGGCTGCGGCTGTAGCTTACAGTCTGAATAAGACGAAGCTCGCGGTTTCGTCTTCCAAGCAGGTTCCGATGGTGGCGCTGATCGGATCTTTTGTTTTCGCGGCGCAAATGATCAATTTCCCGATTGCCGGTGCGACATCGGGGCATTTTCTCGGCGGAGCGTTAACGAGTATTTTGTTCGGGCCTTGGATCGGGACGATCGTCATGGCCGCTGTATTAATTATTCAGGCGCTTGTATTCCAAGACGGAGGCATTACGGTTCTTGGGGCGAACATTTTGTGTACGGGCTTCATCGGTTGTTTTGTCGGTTATGGCGTATATAAGGCAGGCATGAAGATCTTTGGCGGCAAAGGTCGGATATTCATTACGTTCATCGCTTCATGGCTGTCTATTGTAGCGGCATCGGCAGGGGTAGGGCTGCTGCTCGCTTGGTCTGGCACGTTCGAGCTTGGCTTAGCCTTGAAAGCGATGGTTGGCTGGCATATGCTGATCGGCATCGGAGAAGGTCTCATTACGACGCTCGTGACAGGCTATTTGCTCGAGCGAAGCAAAGTGCAAGTGAAGGGAGCGGCATTGCAATGAGCGAATTCCAAATTACGGGAAGCAAGGGCAAGTGGATCGTTCTGCTCGTCGTTACACTCGTTATAGCTGGGCTGCTGTCGCCTTGGGCATCGCCGCATCCGGACGGTCTGGAGCGGGTTGCGGAAGACCATGGCTTCATTGACCAAGCGGGAGCTGTTCATGAATGGGCGCCGATTCCCGATTACGAGGTAGCGGGCGTACCGTGGGCGGCGGTTCGTGTTGGTTTAGCAGGTGTGATCGGTGCGGGCATTATGGCCGTTGTACTGTGGGCTTCCATGAAGGGGCTGGCGTCACGGAGGGGGAGAGCGAATGCACAGTCACATGGAGATGGAGCGGGACGGCTCTAAGGCAACACGATCTACGCTAAGGCAAGCAAAGCGGCGTTTCTTGACGGTATTCGGGTTATTAGTTGTAGCTGTGTTGTTGCGACATCCTGCGGCTCTATTGGGGGCGGCAGGATGTTTTCTATTCGGGCTGCTCTGGGCGGGAGTTTCGCTTCGGATAATCATGAAGCGGCTGCTGCTCATTATTCCTTTTGGGCTTGGCGCGGTCGTGCTGCTGCCGTTCCATACGGCTGGAGAGCCGGTATTTACTCTACTCGGTCAGACAGCGAGCGCGGAAGGCATTCGCCAAGCGGAATTGATTTTATTGAAGATCGTGTGCGCGAATCTGCTCATTACGTATTTGAGCGCAACGACGCCCCAGTTTCTTTTGATTAAGAGCTTGCGGGCTGTCGGCATTCCGGCTGTGCTGATCGAAATTATTAGTCTGATGCTGCGCTACTTCTATTTGCTTAAAGCGGAGGCTCAGAGCATGGTGAAGGCGCAGCGCTCACGAGGTCTTGTGCTTGACGGCTGGTTATGGAGCCGTAGAACATATAAGCGTTTCGGAGAGCTGCTCGGCGTCCTTTTCCTTCGCTCGCAAGGACGGAGTGAGCGGATATACCGCTCAATCATGGCGCGCGGTGGGTTCGCCGGCCATGATGCAGCGCCGATTACGAACGGGCCTAATGACGGCAGCGGGCCTCATAAGCATCATGCAAGCGAAAGGGGAAGATTGGGCATGCTGGAGAGGGGAGACATGGAGGCGGCTATTGAGGTGCTCGGCGTTTCCTATCGATATGGCGCTATAGAGGCGCTGCATAACGTCAGCTTCCGTATCGAACAAGGAGATAAGGTTGCCTTGATGGGGCCTAACGGAGCGGGCAAGTCAACGCTCATATCCCTGCTCAGCGGGCTTGAGCAGCCGTCCGAGGGATCGGTTAGGCTGCTGGGAGAATCGCTGGCCGAAGGCGGAGCAAAGCGGCTTAGAAGCAGGCTTGGCGTTGTATTCCAGGACCCTGACGATCAAATATTCTCGACTACCGTCGAGGAGGACGTTGCATTCGGTCCGGGAAATATGGGGCTGACGGATGAGCAGATCAGGCATCGCGTGGAGAAGGCTCTAGGGGCTGTCCATATGCTGGAGTATCGTCATCGGTCGCCGTTCGAGCTCAGCTACGGTCAGAAGCGTCGGGTAGCAATTGCAGGCGTGCTTGCGATGGAGCCGGACATTATCGTGCTCGATGAGCCGATGGCCTTCCTCGATCCGAAGAGCAGGGACGACCTTCAGGGGCTGCTTGAGGCGATGCATGAAACGGGCATCACGCTTATCGTTGCAACACATGATGTTGATTTCGCCGCGGAATGGGCGCAGCGTGTGCTGCTGCTTAAGGACGGCGGACTGCTGGCCGAAGGGACGACCGATCTGCTATTCGACGACCGCTTGTTGTCGAAAGCCGATCTTCATCTTCCGCGGCTTGCGCGACCCTTCCGCGTGCTTCAGGGCACAGGCGGCTTGAAGCCGAAGACGGTGCTTGAAGCTGCGCAGCACATTTGGAAGCTGATGGTGAGGAGCGAGCAGCAGGTACAGCATAATGCGGAGGATAAGCGGGATCTGCAGGTCTCACAGCAGGATAAATCGAAGTGACTTCTCTAGGCGGGCTGTACTAGCGCTAAGCCTTGATTTTCCAGTACCTTCATCGGGTCAATAAAGCCGTGGAAATAGGCTTAAATAGAGCCTTTTGCAGAAATATGGGGCGATTGGCTGCAACCGAGCGGCGTGCATAAGAATATGGGAGTCGATGAATACTATGGTCAGATTCAAAATCACTTTCAAGGATCTTTCCTCTTCGTTATAAACGAGCAGCAGATGTCCAGTAGACTCAAAATCCTCTAGGAAAGCGGGGCAACATGAAATGAAAGCAACTGGAATTGTACGTCGCATCGATGATCTCGGGCGTGTGGTGATTCCGAAGGAGATCCGCCGTACATTGCGTATTCGCGAGGGAGACCCTCTGGAAATATTTGTAGACCGAGATGGAGAAGTTATATTGAAGAAGTATTCGCCGATTGGCGAGCTTGGCGACTTCGCGAAGGAGTATGCCGAGTCGTTGTTCGAAAGCACGAACCATGTAACGATGATTACCGACAGAGACACGGTCATTGCCGTGGCCGGCGCGTCTAAAAAAGAGCTGTTGGACAAGCAGATCGGCTCGGTGCTGGAGAGCTGCATGGAAAACCGGAAAACGCTCGTTGAAGCGAGCGGAGGCACATTCGAGGTCGTGAAGGATTTGCAGGAGACGTATAGCTCCGTCGTAGCAGCGCCAATTATCGCGGGCGGTGACCCGATCGGCACGGTCGTCTTGCTAAGCAAGGACGAATCTGTGAAGATGGCAAATATGGAAACGAAGATGGCGGAGACAGCTGCGGGATTCCTAGCAAAACAGATGGAGCAGTAGCAGCAGTAGCCCAGCCTTTCCGGGTTGCAGATGGAGCAGCAGGAGCTCCTCTACAGCTAGGCAGAGGGTTGGAACATAGTCAGCCTTGTTGGCTGAATGGTGGCCGGGGGCTATACAGGAAGAAAGCGGCGTACAAGCACATAAGCGGGCGAGAGAACAGCTTCTTCGGAACAGAGCAATCTGAGCCGGGGGGCTTTTTTTTCTATATAGCTTTGAAAAAGGGTTGGTGTGATTGCAGCGATACTGGTTCATAGAAGCGATGCTTTAACGGGAAAATCTCCTGTTATTTATCGAGAAAATGCTAAGAATTAAAGAATAGATGGAAATTGTCCAGTTAATAGGGTTTGGTGGCGGTTTAGGATCGAATTTTGCAGAAAATAACAGGATATATTCCAGCTAATGTAGATCGGAGGGGAGAAAATCCGGATTTTAACAGGAGATATTCCTGTTATTGCATGAAAAGGACGTTCGGCTGACCGTTGTTGCTTTGCTCATACCCCCCTTTTGTGAGGTATAATAGGCTTTAACTAACTATACAGGATCGACAGGCGGGGGCGTGGAACAATGGATCGTAAGCCGGCCGGCAGGTTTTGGAAGAACGGCGTCATGCTTATGGCCGGGGCGGCCCTTTTATCCAAGCTTATCGGAGTATTTCAGAAAATACCGTTGCAAAATATCGCAGGGGACAGGGTATTTGGCATTTATAACGCAGTTTATCCGTTCTACCAGCTTGCGGCTGTGCTGGCAACGGCGGGTCTGCCTACGGCTGTATCGCTGCTAATTGCAGAGAGGCTTCGCAGAGGCGAGGATACCGGCGGTGTACGGGGAATTTTGCAAGCGGCGATGCTGCTGCTTGGATGTACGGGCATTATCGTATTTGGTCTGACATGGGCGGGAGCGGACGAGCTATCCGTGCTGATAGGCGACAGGGAGACGGCGAGGGCGATCCGCGCGGTATCGACTGCGTTGCTGTTCGTTCCGCTTGTTGCAGCTTTGCGAGGTTATGTTCAAGGATATGGCCGAATGTCGTTGTCGGCGATGTCGCAGCTTGTTGAGCAGCTTATTCGTGTTGGCGTTATGGTATTCGTACTATGGCTGAGCTGGACGGAAGGGTGGGGAGAGGCTGATATTGCGGCGGGTGTGATGAGCGGTTCGGCCGTTGGGGGCGTGGCAGCGCTTCTGTTCCTGGCGCTGTATGCGTGGCGCGATGGGAGTAAAGGGCGTATTCCGCGTGAAGGTGGAACTCTGTGGAAGGATATGAAGCGGCTGGCGGTTGTTGCGATGCCCGCGGCTTTAGGCGCGATCGTTGTGCCGGCGGTTGGCGTGGTGGACGCGTTCACTGTACCGAGATTGCTGCATGAGAGCGGCATGTCCGAGGCGGAAGCGATGAGCGTATTCGGCGTCTACAGTCGAGCACAGCCGCTTGTCCAGCTTGTTGTCATGATGGCGGGAGCGGCTGCAGCGGCAATCGTGCCGGGTTTAGCGCTCGCCAGAATGCGCGGGGCGTATGGGCAGTTAAGCCAGCAGCTTGCCGTAACCATGCGCGCGGCTTGGGGGATAGGAGCTGCAGCATGCCTTGGTCTAGTCTTGTTGGCAGAGCCGCTTAATGTTATGCTGTATGCCGATTCGAAAGGAACGGTTATATTCATGCTCGTAAGTGTTACGGCGCTCGCTGGCAGCGTCAATGCGATAGCTGCGCCGGTGCTTCAGAGTCTTGGCGCTGTGCGGGCTCCGGCGCTGCTGCTGTTAACCGCGGCGCTGTTCAAGGTTGTTCTTAATGCGGCGCTTGTGCCCGCCTATGGAGCAGAAGGTGCGGCAGTTGCCGGCATTGCCGCACTAGGCGCGACAGCGCTGCTAAGCGCTGCTGCGGTGCGCTATGCCGCCGCGCAAGCAGGCGCGCGGATCGGCTGGCGAATGTTCGCCGCCGGAAGCGCAGGCAGCGCGCCGGTGTCGGCGGCGCGCTCAGCAAAGGCACGGGCCGGCGTGCGTTCCGCCGCCGCCCTTATGCTCGCGCTCGCGGTCATGGCCGCGGCGCTCGTGCTGATCGAGCGCGCGCTGGGCGCCGCGCTCGGAGGCTTGCTGCCGCCTCGGGCGGCAGCGGCTGCGCTTGCGCTGACGTGCGTAGCCGTCGGCGCTTGCGCCTTCAGCGCCGCGGCATTGCGCGGCGGCGCTGTTAGCGCGCGCGAATGGCGCGCGTTGCCGGGCGGCGGCGAATGGGCCGCCCGGCTGAGGCGCTGGCGGCTGATCCCGCCAGCGCGCTAGCTCCCGTTCGGGGCGGCACACTCCGCCCAGCCCATCTGTCTCACCCGAAATAACGAAACAACCTTTCGCTATTCACCGTCACCATCATGATCACCATCACCGACACGTAGCGACAACTAGTTACATCCGCCATCAATAGCGGGTGTTGACCATCATTGCCGCTTCACCATACGCATCATCAATACGAACTGAATTTAGGAGGCTGTTATATATGGCAACAACTTCAATTACGGTCATCGGGCTTGGATCGGGAGATCCCGATCAACTGACGCTCGGCGCATTCCGCAGGCTGCAGCAAGCGGAGCGCCTCTATGTCCGTACCGCTGAGCACCCAATGATGGCAATGCTTCGGGAAAACAATATCCAGTTCGAGTCATTCGACTCCATCTACGAGCAGCTTGAATCGTTCCCGGATGTATACGCGGCCATTGCCGACACGCTTATACGCGAGGCGAGTGAGGGAACACCGATCGTATACGCCGTTCCCGGTCATCCAATGGTCGCCGAGCGTACCGTTCAATTGCTGCGCGAGAACTGTCCGGAAGCAGGTGTTGAGCTGCTTATTCTAGGAGGCGAGAGCTTCCTCGACCAAGCATTCGTGAGCCTTGGATTCGACCCGATTGAAGGGTTTGCGCTGCTCGACGCGACCGATTTGCAGCCGTCAATGGTGCAGCCGCAGTTGCATACTGTTATTGGACAAGTGTATGATGCTTTTACTGCTTCCGACGTGAAGCTTGCCTTAATGGAGCGTTATCCCGACGATTTTGAAGTCGTCGTAGGCCATGCTCTTGGCGTATCTGGCCAGCAGCAGATCATTCGTGTTCCGCTCTATGAGCTTGACCGTACGCCGGGCTTCGGCAACCTGTCGCTCATCTGGATTCCGCGTTCGGACGACGCCTCGCTTCGCAACCGCACGTTTGAGCGGCTGCATGAGATCGTGTCGATTCTTCGCAGTCCCGGAGGTTGTCCATGGGACAGAGAGCAGACGCATCAGTCGATCCGGAAAAACTTTATCGAGGAGCTTTACGAGGCGCTTGAAGCGATCGATAACGATGACCCGGACGGCATGCAGGAAGAATTCGGCGACGTTATTCTCCAAGTGATGCTGCATAGCCAGATGGAAGAGGAGATGGGCGCGTTCTCCGTTTACGATGTGATCCAGTCGTTGAACGAGAAGCTCATATTCCGCCATCCGCATGTGTTCGGCGACGAGAACGCGGACGATGCCGAGGAAGCGCTAGGCAATTGGGAGCAAATGAAGGCTGAAGAGAAGCGGATGAAAGGGACCGATGCTAGCCGCAAATCGGTGCTTGACGGCATTCCGTCCGATCTTCCAGCTCTTATGAAGGCTTATAAGCTGCAGAAAAAAGCGGCTAAAGTCGGTTTTGATTGGGATGAGCTCGGCCCTGTGCTTGCCAAGATCGAAGAGGAGCTCGCTGAGCTTCGCGAAGCGATTGCGGACAAGTCGCAGGAGGAGCAGGCTGCGGAACTCGGCGATCTATTGTTCGCCGTTGTGAACGCATCGCGATTCATCCATGCCGATCCCGAGGAGGCTCTCTCTCGTACGAACAAAAAATTTTATAGCAGATTTTCGTATATTGAGGAGCAGCTTCGTATAAGCGGCAAACAATTTGACCAAACTGATTTAACAGAAATGGATCGCTGGTGGGAAGAGGCAAAGCGCCAATCATAGCTCTCAAATATAAGAGAAAGTATAGATTTGGTGTCTATACCGTGCTTATATTTCTTGCGAAACGATAGCATATGCCGCCAAAATCGGCACAGCCGTTTACGCTTGAATTCTACGCATTTTATAAGTTTCACTCTTATAATGGCCATAGAATTCTACGCGAAACGATAGCATATGCCGCCAAAATCGGCATAGCCGTTTACGCTTGAATTCTACGCATTTTATAAGTTTTACTCTTATAATGGCCATAGAATTCTACGCGAAACGATAGCTTGTGCCCCCATTGTGGGCACTGCCGTTTACGCTCGATTCGTCACAAATCGCCTTTATTCCTCACTATGTACAAAAAAATTTCAAATAGCGGCAGGATTTTTTTGCTCTCGAGCAGAATATGTATTCTGCATGTGGAGTAAAAATTTCCAACCATGGCGGCGTGCAGAACGCTGACCCCAAATAACGGTATGAAATTAGGAGGATTTAATGATGAACAAAACAGACCTGATCAACAACATTGCAGAAAAAAGCGGATTGACTAAACGTGACGTAGAAGCTGTACTTAACGGCTTTCTTGGCGAAGTAACTGACGCACTTGCTGGCGGCGACAAAGTACAATTGATCGGCTTCGGTACTTTCGAAACTCGCAAGCGTTCCGGCCGCGTTGGCCGCAACCCGCAAACCGGCGATCCAATCACGATCGCTGAAGCGAAAATCCCTGCTTTCAAAGCAGGCAACAAGCTGAAAGAAGCTATCAAGTAGTCTAATGCGCCTCGATAAGTTTCTCAAAGTGTCCCGGTTGATCAAACGCCGCACCGTTGCGAAGGATGTATCCGAGCAGGGTCGCGTATGGATCAATGGCCGCGAAGCGAAAGCGAGCAGCGCCGTTAAGGTGGGGGATGAGCTCCAAATCCAGTACGGGCAGAAGATTGTGACGGTACGCGTCGAGCGGATCTCGGAATCGACCCGGAAGGATGAAGCCGGAGAGCTGTACACTTTGGTGAAAGAAGAGCAGCGCCCGCGCGAGAATGTTCTTGAGTGGGAGAAATAAGACGATAAGCGCATATGCGCACGAAACCGCCTGGTAAACGTTACGTTTGCCGGGCGGTTTTTTTTATATCTCCAAGCGCCCAAGTCTCTGTAGTGGCATTTTGTCGAACTAAATCAGAGCGAATTCGGAATATGCGGTGAATAGCTGCATTTCATCGAACTAATTTTCACTTTCCCGCCTAATAAGCCGAAGAACTCGAATTTAACGTCCCCTAATCGAACTAAACGACATCTGCTAACCGCCTACCCCCAATTAGTTGCCCAGAATGCCATTAAAGTTAAAATTAAGCTGTCAGCCCGTCGCCACCAGTTAATCGGCCTCCTCTCCCACAAAAAATGCGACTTCTTCCCGTACGGATCGTACTCCCTACTTGTGGAACAGCGTAAGCATGTTAGATAGGAGGAGATGAGCAACAATGGCGTCTATGAGAAAAACTTCTATCGGCGTACTTCGAGGATGTGCGACCGCGTTTAAGCGGAAGTTTTTATCGCCAATCAGAATGATCTTCTTTACGCTTTATCGCTGTAAAGCACTTGGAAATTCTGATGTGGTAAACAAAGCATTTCGCTTTCTCGTACATTTTGGCTGGCAGGAGGCGTTGTCCTGTTTGTTTCCTGTCGTAATCTTTGCGGCTATGGCCTTCACCAAAGTGGTCGATGTTCCGTACATACCTCGCTACGACTTCCTTTTGCTCGTCTGCCTATTGATGCAATCGGTTATGGTGCTTACGAAGTTGGAGACGATCGACGAGCTGAAGGTCATATGCGTGTTCCATCTCATCGGTCTTGCTCTTGAGCTGTATAAAGTCCACATGGGCTCGTGGTCATACCCCGACGAAGGTTGGACGAAGCTGTTCGGCGTACCGCTTTATTCGGGTTTCATGTATGCGAGCGTCGCAAGCTACCTCTGTCAGGCATGGAGGCGCATGGATCTGACGCTGAAGCACTGGCCTCCGTTTTACTTATCACTTCCGCTCTGCGCGGCGATCTACGCTAACTTCTTCACGCATCACTACTTGCCGGATTTCCGCTGGCTGCTGACGGGGGCGCTGCTGATAGTGTTCTGGCGGACGACGGTTTCCTATACGGTGGATAAACGAATCTATCGGATGCCGATGGTGTTGTCATTCGCTCTTATCGGGTTGTTCATATGGATCGCCGAAAATATATCAACGCTGCTGGGCGCATGGACATACCCCGATCAGCAGACGGCGTGGACGCTCGTCCATGTGAGCAAGATCAGCTCCTGGTTTCTGCTGATTGTCATCAGTGTCATCATCGTTGCCCAGCTTAAGCATGTCAAAGCTAGTTCTAAAACTCGTCCCACGCCCATAAGCTAGTCTCAAGCGTAAACGGCGAATTTAAAATATAGCGATTAGCGGAGGACGAGTCTATGGTGGACCAAAACAAGAGCCAGAAGCGTCAGGAAGTGAAGATGTTAAACCGCAAGCTGCTGGAGCTGACCGGCGTCATTAACGTGGAGAGCTTTGATAGCGAGGAGTTTCTGCTAGAGACCGAGCTAGGCTTCTTAACGGTCAAGGGACAGAACCTGCATATGAAGCATTTAAGCCTTGAGCAAGGCCTTGTAGCTATCGAGGGGCTCGTCCATTCGCTCGCCTATCTGGACGGCAACGCCTCTACGAAGACCAAAGGCTTGTTCGGCAAGCTGTTCAAGTGACCTTAACCGTACAATGGATGACGATGGCCGCCATGCTGCTGTCGGGGATTGGGATGGGCGTCGTCTTCGACGGATATCGCGTCGTATCGAACGAGCTGAAGTTCCCTCGCTGGTGGCTGCCGGTGCTCGACATCGTTTATTGGATGGCCGCGGCGCTGGCCGTATTTCGGGTGCTGTACGCAAGCAACAATGGCGAGGTGCGGGCGTACGTATTCATTGGACTAGCTATCGGCGTCATCGTATATTACTTTTTACTGAGCAAAATCGTGATCGCCATTGTGAAATGGCTCGTTCGCGCAGTGCGCGCGATCATTGCATTTATCCTTAAACTATTGGATTTTATCATTGTAAAACCCCTCCTTTTGCTCTACAAATTGGTTAAGGTAATTTTAGGATTTGGGTCTGCGCTCACTATTTTCCTGCTAAAAATTGTGTTACAATTGGTTCGTCCATTTTGGCGGCTGCTTGTTTGGATGACAAGCCCGGCCGTGCGCCCGCTGGCGCGCTGGCTCAGTCCCTATATAGCCAAATGGCGACTTCAGGAACGGGCGAGCAAGCTCGGATTTACGATTACCCAATTGTGGAGCAAATGGTTGAGGAGGCCCCCGCGTACATGACGACTGCTGCAGTGAACAAGCAAACAACAAATGCTGGCTCGAAGCGCCGGATTAGGATGTGGCTGTTATTCGTAGTCCTCTTTATCGGCTGGGCGACCTACACGCTCGTTGGCAAGCTGCAGGAGCAGCATGCGACGAATTCGAGGTTGGCGACTATTCAGCAGCAATTGGAAACGGCGAAGACCGATACCGAAGCAATGAAGCAGGAGATCGAGAGACTGAACGATCCAGAATATATTTCGCAGCTTGCAACCAAGGATCATGGCATGGTATACAAGGGCGAGACACAGATACAGGTTGTAAGATAKGGCGGCGAAATCGGGTGAACGTCTGTTGACCTTACTTCTTCCGTTCGGTTATAATCACGGTAGTAGCGATACTTTTCTAATAAAATTGATTCTAAAGAATCATATTTTATGGAATTGATATTAGCTTATTGCTTCACACCAATTCGACTACCATCGAATTCAGCTTTATGTTTCGCAAAACTTAGGTTTATGCTTTCGAAGCGAGTTTTGCTTCACACCAATTCGACTATCATCGAATTCAGCTTTATGTTTCGCAAAACTTTTAGGGAGGAACATTTTATTTTATGGCAATTGAAGTGGGCGCGAAGTTAGAAGGAAAAGTGACAGGCATTACGCATTTCGGGGCATTTGTCGACTTGTCGGGAGGTGTCACAGGTCTCGTTCACATTTCGGAAATCGCTGATAATTACGTCAAGGACGTGAAGGATCACCTCAAGATCGATGATGTTGTGAAGGTCAAAGTGATCAACGTGGACAAAGACGGCAAGATCGGGCTTTCCATTAAGCAAGCCATTGACCGACCAGAAGGCCAACAGCCACCGCCACAACGTGAGCGTACAGGCGGACCGGGTGCAGGCGGCGGTGGTGGTGGAGAACGTTTCAACCGCGGAGGTGGAGGACAAGACCGAGGCGGACGTCCCTTCAACAAGCAATCGTCTGGCAGACCGGCTTACGGTAAACCGTCATTCGAGGATAAAATGTCGCGCTTCCTGAAAGACAGCGAAGAACGCATCTCCTCTTTGAAGAAGAACACGGAGGGCAAACGCGGCGGACGCGGAGCCAAGCGGGTATAAGCTGAATCGTTATCCTATCATACACACAAGCAGAACCGATATGGTTCTGCTTTTTTGCTTTTTTTGGTAAGGCTGTCGTCCTAATCCGCGCGCTTTGTAGGTACTTGTTCTAGAGAAGAGGACAAGGTTGTCGGATTGCGTCCGCTTATCGGCTTGTCCAAAAACTTTTCTCCGATCCTCCATCAATACCGACAGGTTACACCCACCATTTGACAGTTATGAAAGGTGGCTGGCGACGGTTTTTGTTGAGCCGATTTTGTCAGAAGCAGACTGCAATAGCATGGCAAAGCCTTGCTGGCGCTGGTGTTGCAGTTGTCATGACAATGAGTGCGCTTGCAATTGTTTTTGTCGAAAAAAACTTTTTGCCCTGTTACGTTAACTGACAAACTTCACTTGGACAACCTCCTATAATGAGAAACACAATAAACTCGGAATGGTGGTGTCAGTTAGTGGAAAAGGAAAATGTGGTGCAGCTTCCCAAAGGAAATCGGACAAATCTGATTCAGGTCATGATGCGGAAAGGGAGAGAGTGGGCGGCAGCGCGGCATTTCATCCAGGTGCTCTTGGCGAAGAAATGGACATTCCTGCTCGTTGGCGTGGCGTTTCTGCTTGGAAGGGCGGTCATTCTGGAGTCTTTGATGCCGTTCGCGGCAGCGTATTTTGCGGTCATTTATTTTTTGCGGAGAGATATCTATTTGTGGGTGGCAATATCGCTCGTTGCCGGCAGTTGGTTCGCAGCCGATCCGGCGCCGATGTGGATAGCGATGGAGATTGCGGTCTTATTCTTAATTGTTAAAGGATTGGAATCGTATGAACGGGCGGAATTGTCGTCGGCTCCGATCGTCGTGTTCGCGGCGACGCTGCTTGTCCAATTGTTCGGCGTATTCATAGGCGATTCGCTCAGTTGGTACAACTTCATGATGGTGGTCGTCGAGGCGGCGCTCAGCTTCGTGCTTACGCTCGTGTTCATTCAGGCGATACCGGTGCTTACGATGACGAAGAAATCAGCCTCGTTAAAAAACGAGGAAATTATATGTTTGATGATTTTGCTGGCGTCGGTGATGACAKGCGCTGTCGGGTGGATGGTCTACGGCTTGTCCGCGGAGCATGTCATGTCGCGGTATATGCTGCTGCTGTTCGCGCTGGCAGGCGGCGCTCCGCTTGGCGCTTCCGTCGGCGTTGTGGCGGGTCTTATCCTGAGCTTGGCCGACTACGGCGCTATCGTTCAGATGAGCCTTCTGGCGTTTGCGGGTTTACTTGCGGGCTTGCTTCGCGAGGGCGGCAAAATGGCCACTGCTTTCGGGATGCTGCTCGGAACGTCGATCCTATCGATCTATGTGGGCAGCCAGGCCGATGTGATGTCATCGACATGGGAATCGGTCGCCGCGGCTACGATGCTGATGCTGACGCCGCGGGCGATGATCCGCACCATTTCGCGTTACGTGCCGGGTACGAACGAGCATGCGAAGTCGCAGCATGAGTATGCGAGACGGGTTCGGGAAGTAACGGCCGACCGCGTAACGCAATACTCGGATGTATTCCGCCAGCTGTCGCGCAGCTTCGGTCAACTGAACCAAAGCGTGAGAGAGGTGAAGCGCGATGATGAGATCAATCACTTTATGGGCGCCGTTGCGCAGAAGACGTGCGCGTCCTGCCATAGGAGGGACGCATGCTGGGAGGATAAGTATTTTCATACGTATAAAATGATGACCGACATGATGACGGTCGTGGAAGAAGATCGTGTTCCGCGCGCTAAGGATATGCCTAAGTCATGGACGGCTCATTGCGTCAAGGCGCCGCTCGTGCTCTCCGATATGCAGCAGCAGTACGAGCTATACAAAAATAATATGCACTGGAAGAAGCAAATATTCGACTCGCGGCAGCTTGTCGCCGATCAATTGGTTGGCGTGTCGCAGGTTATGGAAGACTTGGCGAAGGAAATCAAGCGCGAGGGACAGACGCTGCATCTGCAGGAAGAGCAGATTCGTGAAGCGGTCGAGGGCCTCGGTTTATCGATACAAGGCATTGATATTGTGAATCTGGAGGAGGGAAATGTAGATATTGAGGTCTACCACACGTTCGGGAAGGGGTTCGATGAATGCCGCAAAATTATTGCGCCGCTGCTTAGCGATATACTAGGCGAGCATATCGCCGTGAAATCGGAAGTTCCGCCGCTGAAGAGCGGCGAGCCGACGCTTGTCATGTTCGGCTCGGCCAAGCAATACGAGGTAGAGACGGGCATTGCCGGCGCGGCGAAGGGCGGAGATTGGCTGTCGGGAGACAGCTTCACGATGACCGAGCTTGGCAACGGCAAGTTCGCGGTGGCGATCAGCGACGGCATGGGCAATGGCGAGCGAGCCCGCGAGGAGAGCAGCGCGGCGCTGTCGATCCTGCAGCAGCTGCTGCAGTCTGGCATGGATGAGAAGCTGGCCGTGAAGTCGGTCAATTCGGTGCTGTTGCTGCGCTCGTCGGACGAGATGTTCGCGACGGTGGATCTTGCGATTGTCGATCTGTATTCGGCGCAGACGACATTCATGAAGATCGGATCTACGCCAAGCTTCATTAGGCGGGGCAACGAGGTTATTCTGATAACGGCCAACAACCTGCCGATCGGAATATTGCAAGATATCGACGTCGATATGATTTCCGTGCAGCTGTTGCCTGGAGATACGCTCGTGATGATGAGCGACGGCATCTATGATGCGCCCGGCCACGCGGTCAACAAGGAGATGTGGATGAAGCGGATTATTGGCGAGCTGAAGACGGATGATCCGCAGGAGATGGCCGATGCGTTGCTGGAGAGGGTCGTTCGTTATCACGAAGGAGAGATCGTCGACGATATGACGGTGCTTGTCGCCCGCATCGACAAGCATATGCCGGAGTGGGCGTCATTCCGCTGGCCCGGCGTCTCGAAGGTCGAGCGTCCAAGGACGGTGAGCTGAGCAGGTCAGGCTAATCATTTCGAAGAGCATGATGTCGCAGCGACTGTAAGGCCAGTTGCCGTGACATCATGCTTTTGGCGTTGTCATTGCAGATGAGAAGCGAAACAAGGAAGCTGAGGCAGGATAGGCTATAGGATTCATTCATCCGATTCAGGATAATGCCGATGATATACATATAGATTCGAGAGAATAACAACCTTTTTGCTAGTCTAGCGGTTTATCTCTCCCAAAAAAGGAAAAGCTGATAGGAAGGCGATTCTTAGGAGGGATTAGGATGAAGCAAATTTTATTGATAACGGATGGATGCTCGAACGTAGGCCTCAGTCCCGTAGTGGCGGCTGCGCATGCGCATTCGGAGGGCATTTCGGTTAATGTGGTCGGCGTGCTCGATCAAGGCGATGCGGGCGAGCTTGGCGCTTCGGAGATTGATGAGATCGCACGCGCCGGGGGCGGCTTAAGCCGGCTTGTGAATATGCGCCAGCTGTCGCAGACGGTGCAGATGATGACGCGCAAGACGGTCGTGCAGACGATACAGCTTGCTGTACAGAAGGAATTGAAGCAGGTGCTCGGCAACGGTTCGATCGAGTCATTGCCGCCGGAGAAGCGCGGCGAGGTCGTTCGCGTCATCGACGAGCTTGGCGAGACGTCGTCACTTCAGGTGGCGCTGCTGATAGACGCCAGTGCCAGCATGAAGCCGAAGCTGGCGGCCGTGGAAGAAGCGATTCGTGATCTGATGCTCAGCTTGCAGGCGCGGCAGGGCAAGAGTGAAATATCGGTATTTCATTTTCCAGCATCGCGGCATGGCGACGACTGCGTGATGGATCTAGGCTGGACGACGCATCTGAACGGCGTTCAAGCGATATTTCCGAAGTTGCAAATGGGCGGAACGACGCCGACGGGACCGGCGATCATGCAGGTTATTGATTTTTACCGTCAAGGCGATTATGGTAAACAGAGCAGAGACGAAACGGATGGGATGATGAGTGGCTACGTCGTTTAAATGGGAGCTTCGGCGAGGCGTGACCGTAACCGGCAAGTGGAAGCAAGGCCGCTACCGCGTGGAGAAGCTGCTTGGCGAGGGGGCTAACGGCAAAGTATATCTCGTACAGCGGGATCGTTCGTGGTATGCGCTGAAGGTCGGCGCAGATGCCGTCGATCTTCAATCGGAAATTAATGTGCTCCAGTCCATCGCGAAGCAGAAGCGAAACGGGTTGGAGCCGTTTCTGTACGATGTGGACGACTTGTATGGTCCGGATGGAAAGGAGTATCCTTTCTATATCATGCGTTATGTGAGAGGGCTGACGCTCAGCGACTACTTCAAGCAGCAAGGAACGGAATGGTTTCCGCTCGTTGGTCTTAATCTGCTTGGCAAGCTTTCTCATTTGCATGAAGCGGGCTGGGTATTCGGCGATCTGAAGGTCGAGAACGTGCTTGTCGGCGATTACGGGCATGTCGAGCTAGTCGATTTCGGCGGAGTTACAGCGAAGGGCAAAAGCGTCCGTCAATTCACCGAGATCTACGACCGAGGTTACTGGAACGGCGGCCCCAGATCGGCAGATGAACGGTATGATCTGTTCTCCTTTGCAGTGCTGTGCATTCAGTTGCATGAACCCAAGCAGCTGCATCAGTTGACGCTGGAGCTGCTGCCACAGAATCGCTCGACCGCCGAGCTGCAGCAGATCGTAGAAGGCAGTACAGCTCTTATGCCGATTGCCGGTTGGATCCGCAAGGCGCTTGCCGGCGGGTTCATGAACGCGAAGGAGGGTCACGAAGCTTGGCGCGTGCTTATGCACCGAAGAGACATTCATCGGACATCTTCTACCCCGGGCTGGCTCAAGGGGCTGGCGGCAGCATCGGCCATCTTGCTGGTCACGTCGGTATATTGGCTGCTTCGCAACATGCTGTGATACGTACTGCGTGAGGCGAGGAGATAGAAACGGAGGCAGCATTATCTATGAATTTGCAACAGGAACTAGAGAGAGCGGCAGCCGAACGGCAGTTATGGAATGATGGAGATCGCATTGTAGCTGCCGTATCGGGGGGACCGGATTCGATGGCGCTGCTGCATATGCTGTCGATGCTCATGAAGGCTGGCAAGCTAAGCATTAGCGTCGCACATGTGAATCATGGCTTTCGCGTGGAAGAGTCGAAGCGGGAGCATGATATTGTTCGCGACTATGCCGCGCAATTAGGGGTGCCGTTCGAGGCGATAACGCTCGATATGCCGGCTTATATAGAAGAAACGAGAATGAACGGACAAGCGGCATCGCGAGAGCGGAGATACGCATTCCTGTACGAAGCCGCAGAGCGCTTCGGAGCATCGCGCATTGCGCTGGCGCACCATGCCGATGATCAAGCAGAGACGGTGCTGATGCGCCTGCTGCGCGGAACGGGGCTCACCGGACTAGCCGGAATGGTCTCCAAACGCCGCGAAAAAAACGTGGAACTTATTCGGCCGATGCTGCGTATGAACAAGTCAGACATTGTTCGTTACTGCGTCTTGCATGACATACCCTACTGCATAGACAGCAGCAACGACAAACGCACTTATTTTCGTAATCAAATACGTCTGGATATTTTGCCTTACCTCACGCAGTTCAATCCACAGCTTCCTCAATCGCTGCAGCGGCTTGCCGATGTGGCAGGAGCGGAGGACGAATGGATGGAACAGCAGACGGCATCGCTTTTTTCGCAGATTGTGACTAGCTCTGAGGGAGAATGTGCGGTAAGCTGTGCCGATTTACGCGGCTTTCACGTCGCTTTACAAAGGAGATTGATTAAACTAATATTAAGGTATCTTTCAACGGACACGGAAAACATATCCTTCGAACAGGTAGAAACGATGCGGCTTGCCGCGGCGATTCACGCTCCGAGCACCTGGCGAATGGATGCGGGAGCTGGGGTTCGATGCGTTCGTGAATACGATAGTCTTCGTTTCGTCCAGGCTTCGCAGCAGTCGCAAGAGGGGGCTGCTGATGAATACAGCTTTGAAGTGAATGCGGCATTGTTGGATATGAGCTCGGTAACGGGCTGGCGCTTTCAGTTCGAACGTATTCGAGGCATCGATAGCCGCAAGCCGGCTTCGAGGTACGAGGCTTGCTTCGATCTAGCGCAGCTTGCTTACCCGCTCGCATTGCGCAACCGTCGTCCCGGTGACAGAATTCAAGTTTTAGGATTAAATGGTTCGAAAAAAGTGCAAGATATGTTCGTTGACGAGAAGCTTGCTCCATCGGAGCGACAACTTTATCCGCTGCTGTTCGACGCGGCAGGACGATTGCTATGGATTCCCGGCATACGGAGATCCTCTCACGCGCTAACGGCGCCTGACACGCAAGACGTACTGTACATTCGGGCAACTCGCGGTTAACGAATAAGATGCACTGGTACACTCATAAACATAGTTAAGGCGTAGGGGGATCTGTATTTTGCGTAACGACATTCAGGAAGTGCTTTATAATGCAGAACAAATTCAGGCGAAGGTGAAGGAGCTTGGCGAGACGCTGACTCGGGATTTCGAGGGTCGCAATCCGCTCGTTATTTGCGTTCTTAAGGGCGCATTTATTTTTATGTCGGATCTCGTTAAGGAGATTGATGTGCCTCTGGAGATTGACTTCATGGCCGTATCGAGCTATGGGCAATCGACCAAATCGTCGGGTGTCGTCAAGATTATTAAAGATCTTGATGTATCGGTCGAAGGACGCGACGTTCTGATCGTGGAGGACATTATCGATAGCGGTCTGACGCTAAGCTACTTGATTGATGTGCTTGAGCGACGCAATGCGAAGTCGGTTACGATCGTCACGCTGTTTGACAAGCCGGCACGCAGAACGGTCGAGCTCGAGGCGGATTACAAGGGCTTCACGCTTCCGGATGCATTTGTTGTCGGGTATGGCCTGGATTACGCTGAGAAATATCGGAATCTTCCGTATATCGGTGTCCTTAAACCTGAKGTTTATGAAAAATAAACAACGCGATTAACCGTACATGCCCTCTCCATCTACCTCTATTGTTATGGAAAGTCATGCTATGGTAAAATATTTTAAGCGCCTGAGAGGAGGTTGGGGATGAATCGGATCATCCGTAATACAGGTTTTTATTTAATCATCTTTTTGGTGACCGTTGGGATTTTTCAATTTATCAGCAGCCAGAATAAGACGACCGTTGGTTTGAGATACGATGAGCTCCGCACTGCTATTGAATCAGGCAATGTAGCGGAATTAAGCTTGAAGTACGAGAACCAGACTTATTTTGTAACTGGTAAATATATTAAAGCGCCAGAGAAGGCCGAAAGCGACCAATTCGTATCCCGAATTAGCGTTAGAGCCGAGGAGCAAATTTTAGAATGGCAAGAGAAGTACGGCTTTAAGATGGAGAGCAAGGAAATGGATCAGCCAAGCATTTGGCTTACATTCCTTACATCCATCATTCCATTCGTCATCATTTTCGTCCTGTTCTTCTTCCTGATGAATCAGGCACAGGGCGGCGGCGGTAAAGTAATGAATTTCGGCAAAAGCCGTGCGCGCTTATACAATGAAGAGAAGAAACGGATCACGTTCGAGGATGTCGCGGGTGCCGACGAGGAGAAGCAAGAGCTCGTTGAGGTCGTTGATTTCTTGAAGGATTCGCGTAAGTTCAACCTGGTAGGCGCTCGCATTCCGAAGGGCGTATTGCTTAACGGGCCTCCAGGTACAGGTAAGACGTTGCTGGCTCGCGCCGTTGCAGGCGAAGCAGGCGTGCCGTTCTTCAGCATTTCCGGTTCTGACTTCGTCGAGATGTTCGTCGGCGTCGGCGCATCGCGCGTGCGGGACTTGTTCGAGAATGCGAAGAAGAGCGCTCCATGTATTATTTTCATCGATGAGATTGATGCGGTAGGCCGTCAGCGCGGCGCCGGTCTTGGCGGCGGTCATGACGAGCGCGAGCAGACGCTTAACCAATTGCTCGTTGAGATGGATGGTTTCGGGGCTAATGAAGGCATCATTATTATTGCTGCAACGAACCGTCCGGACATTCTTGACCCGGCCTTGCTCCGTCCAGGACGCTTTGACCGTCAAATTACGGTTGATCGCCCAGATGTGAGAGGACGAGAAGCGGTGCTGAAGGTTCATGCCCGCAACAAGCCGCTGTCCAAGGATGTTCGTCTTGATGTTATCGCTAAGCGTACAACAGGGTTCACAGGCGCGGACCTGGAGAATCTGCTTAACGAAGCGGCGCTGCTTGCAGCTCGCCGCAATAAGAAAGATATTGCGATGAATGAGGTTGACGAAGCCATTGACCGCGTCATCGTTGGTACGGAGAAGAAAAGCCGTGTCATCAGTGATCGCGAGAAACGGATCGTTGCCTATCACGAAGCAGGACATACGATTATTGGCTTCTTCTTGGAGCATGCCGATACCGTTCACAAAGTAACGATTATTCCTCGCGGACGCGCTGGCGGATACGTCATCATGCTTCCGAAGGAAGATCGTATGCTTGTAACAAAGCAAGAATTGCTTGATAAAGTAACGGGTTTGCTTGGCGGACGCGTAGCCGAGGAATTGTTCATCGGCGAGATCGGTACAGGCGCTTACAGCGACTTTAAGCAAGCGACGAGCATTGTTCGCAGCATGATTATGGAATACGGTATGAGCGACAAGCTTGGTCCAATGCAATTCGGCAATACGCAAGGCCAAGTATTCCTAGGTCGCGATATTGGTCACGAACAGAACTACTCGGATGCGATTGCGTACGAGATCGACCAAGAGATGCAGACAATCATGAACGAGTGCTACACTCGTGCGAAGAAGCTATTGTCCGAGAAGAGCAAGGAAGTACATTTGATCGCCCAAACGCTTCTTAACGAAGAGACGCTTGAGATGGATCAAATCAAGTCCTTGATCGAGACGGGCGCTCTTAAGGGCGAAGGCTCCGCTTCTTCTGATTCGGTTGCAGTAGAACCAACTTCTGCTCCGATCATTGAGACGGTTGGCGATGTGAAGGTTCGCATTCAGACTCGCGAGGATGAGGCGGCTAACACGAACGCACCGGTTCTTGAGAAGAGAGATACGCCGGAAGAAGATCCGGATAAGAACAATTCATAATGGCAGCTGTCTAGTGCAGATGCTGATTCATACGGCAGATCGGAGTTTAATTACTCCGATCTGCCGTTTTATTTTTTTAAAAGGTGCAATGATATAAAATAAACATTATTTCCATTAAACAAGTAAGAATAATAGGGATAAATGGGTGTTAAAATAAGCAATTAAACTATAGCGTAAGATGATCTGTCCGATATTTTTCTTTATTAATGTTCGGGAATAGCCTATAATTGGGTAAGTGATTTCAGCATAAAGATTAGCGAACCTCACCTTAGAATCACAACATACGGTCGATATGTAACATTATCGTTACATGTAAGCGTCTACTTGATTTTTATGTTAAGAAACCTAACATTAAATCGTTGACGTTTATTTTTTTGTAACTATAATGAAATAATAGCGGCCAAAATCAGCAAGAATAAAGAAGTATGCGGGGTTGCGAGGTATTGCCAAATCAGGTGCGAKGGAGAGAACAAGTATGAAGAAAACGTTTAGTTTGATGCTTATGCTTATTATTGCCGCAACGCTTGTGTTATCGGCTTGCGGAGCGAAAGGCAATAACAACGAAGGTGCTGGAGGCAACAACGGCGGAACCAAAGAAGAAGAAGTGAAATCGGACGGCAGCGGGAAAGACTTCAAAATCGGTATGGTTACCGACGTTGGCGGCGTTCATGACAAATCATTTAACCAAAGTGCGTGGGAAGCATTAGAGGATCTAACGGCTAAAACAGGCGCATCGACTAAATACTTAGAGAGCAAAGGCGACGCGGATATGGAGCCGAACTTGAACAAGTTCGTGAAGGACGGCTACAACCTCACTTGGGGTATCGGCTTCCTGTTTAATGATGCGTTGTCTAAGGTAGCGAAAGAAAACCCGGATGCAAATCTGGCTGTTATCGACAGCGTTGTAGAAGCTCCTAACGTAGCATCCATTACGTTCGCTGAGAACGAGGGATCGTTCCTCGTTGGTGTAGTGGCTGGTCTGATGACCAAAACAGGCAAAATCGGTTTCGTTGGCGGCATGGAGATTCCGGTTATTAAGAAGTTCGAAGCCGGCTTCAAAGCAGGCGTAGCGGCTGTTAAACCGGAAATCGTCGTAGACGTGAACTACACGGGTGAATTCGGCAAGCCGGATCTTGGCAAGATCGCTGCAGCAACGATGTACGACAAAGGCATCGATATTATTTTCCATGCAGCAGGCGCGACGGGTAATGGCGTGTTCAATGAAGCGACAGCTCGCAAAAAAGCAGGCGACGATGTATGGGTAATCGGCGTCGACAAAGACCAATCGCTTGAATTCGGCGATGAAGTAACGCTTACTTCGATGATGAAGGGCGTTGAAGCGGCTGTATACAAAATTTCGAAAGATTTGATCGACGGTAAATTTGCTGGCGGCACAATTCAAGAGCTTGGCCTTAAGGATGATGGCGTAGGCTTGCCTGAGACGAACAAAAACGTTCCTGAAGTTGTTCTCAAACAAGTCGAAGAGTTCAAACAAAAAATCATCAACGGCGAAATTAAAGTACCTGTAGATCCGGCTGCCAAATAAAGATTCAGGCCGCAGGAAGATAATATGGCAAGAGAGACGAAGGAATATAAGACCGGCTTCTAGGCCGGTCTTGTCTTTTTGTTAAATAGAACTCAATACGGGAAATGAACCGGGGAGATGATGAAGGAATGGACCGGAACTTGGCGGCTGTACAGTTAAAAGGAATAACGAAACGATTTCCTGGGCTAGTGGCCAACGATTCGATCGATTTTGAGCTCAAAAAAGGCGAGATACATGCGCTGCTAGGCGAGAATGGCGCAGGTAAATCAACACTCATGAACATCTTGTTTGGGCTGTATCAGCCGGATGAAGGCGAGATTTACGTGAACGGCGAGAAAACGGTTATCGATGGAGCAGCCAAAGCGATTGAGCTTGGCATTGGTATGGTGCATCAGCATTTTAAGCTTGTTCAGCCGTTTACGGTAGCGGAGAACATCGTGCTTGGCAATGAACCGAAGAAAGGCTTGACCATTAATTATAAGCTGGCGAATGAGAAGGTTCGGGACATATCCGAACGTTATGGTTTGAAAGTAGATCCGCAAGTTCGGATTAAAGATATTACCGTTGGCATGCAGCAGCGGGTCGAAATATTGAAGACGCTATATCGGGGAGCGGAAATCGTTATTTTCGATGAGCCAACGGCTGTGCTAACGGTACAAGAAATCGAAGAACTGATTGAGATCATACGCAGTTTGGCTGCTGAGGGCAAGTCGATTATCATTATTACGCATAAGCTGAAGGAAGTTATGGCGCTTGCCGATACGGTAACGGTTATCCGACGGGGCAAAGTGGTGAAGACGGTGAGCACGTTGGAAACGGACGAGCGCAAGCTTGCGGAGCTGATGGTTGGCAGAGATGTGTCGTTCCAAGTGGAGAAGACAAAAAATTTGCCGGGCAAAACCGTGCTCTCTGTTGATTCGCTGCAAATGAAAGGCGAACAGGGCAAGCAAGTGTTGAATGGTGTCAGCTTCAACGTGCGCGCAGGCGAGATAGTAGGCATTGCCGGGGTTGACGGAAATGGACAAAGTGAGCTCATTTACGCCATTACAGGCATGAGGCAAGTAATCGGCGGCAGCGTGAAGCTGAATGATCAGGATTTAACGAATAAGTCGCCTCGGACGGTATCGCTTGCAGGAGTAGGACATATTCCGGAGGATCGTCATAAGCACGGACTCGTGCTTGATTTCACGCTTAGTGAAAATATGATATTAGGAAGTTATTTCGAACCGGAGTTTGGCCGCGGCATATTCATCGACTATGGAGCCATGGATAAGCTTGCAACGAAGCTGGTCGATGAATTCGACGTTCGTACATCGGGCATACATACGCATGCTCGTGCTTTATCAGGCGGCAATCAGCAGAAAGCAATAATTGCTCGGGAGCTGCACAGTGATCCTGATCTGCTTATCGCGGTACAGCCGACAAGGGGTCTTGATATCGGTGCAATCGAATACGTCCATAAACGTCTTGTAGATGCTCGCAATGAAGGCAAAGCCATTTTGCTCGTTTCCTTCGAGCTTGATGAGCTGTACGCGCTATCCGACCGGATAGCCGTGATGTATGAAGGCTCGATTATGGGCGAGGTAGACGCAGAGCACCGCGACGATCAGCAGCTCGGCCTGATGATGGCCGGCAATCAGTCTGAACAAAGCCGGCTTGAGAAGAGGGGGTAGGACAAGTGGATACTTTCAAAAAGATTTTCGTCAAGTCATCGATCGGCATCCCGCTTGTCGCTATCGTACTTGGCTTATTATGCGGAGCGCTAGTTATGCTTGCGGGAGGCTATAATCCGATATTGGCATACACCTCTCTCGTTAAGATGGTATTCGGCAGTCCGTATGATATAGGTGAAGCGATCCGTGCGATAACACCGCTTATCTTCACGGGACTTGCTGTTGCTTTTGCCTTCCGTACGGGATTATTTAATATCGGTGTAGAGGGCCAATTCATGATGGGGATGACCGGCGCGACGCTTGTCGGTGTTGGTTTGGAGTTGCCGTGGTATCTTCATGCGCCGCTTGCTGTTGTTACAGGTGCGTTGTTCGGTGGGATCTGGGCAGGCATCGTCGGTTACTTGAAAGCAAAGCGCGGCGTAAACGAGGTTATATCTTCGATTATGCTGAACTGGATCGCCTTGTTCCTATCGAACTTTATCGTGGCGAAGTTCCTTGTGCAGCAAGGCCAGCAGAAAACGCCGAATGTGCATGATTCTGCAAGATTGTCGATTGATTGGCTCGTTGAGCTGATGGGCAATGCCCGTATGCACTGGGGGACGTTAGTTGCGATTATTTGTGTCGTTGTGTTCTATGTCCTGTTATGGCGGACGAAGCAGGGCTACGAGCTTCGTGCGGTCGGCCACAATCCAGATGCTGCGCTGTATGCCGGCATGAACGTGAAGACCACACTTATCAAGTCGATGTTCATAAGCGGTATCTTCGCGGGACTTGGCGGCGTGTTCGAAATATTGGGCGTCTTCGGTTATCAGACGGTTATGGCCGCAACATGGGGTTATGGCTTCGACGGCATCGCGGTTGCTCTGCTTGGCGGCAATACGCCGGTTGGCGTGCTGCTCGGCGCGATCTTGTTCGGCGGCTTGTCATATGGCTCCGCTGGCATGAATTTTGGCGCTGAAGTGCCTCAGGAAATTGTGCGGATCGTGATCGGGTCGGTTATTTTCTTCGTCGCTTCCCACGGCATTGTGAAGTTTTTCTTGAAGCCGTTTTTAAGCAAACGGGCAGAAAAACGGAAGGAGGCGGTGTAGGATGAACGTTATTGAAGTACTTGGGCAACTGCTCAACATTACGCTCGTGTTCTCGACTGCACTCATCTTCACCGCCCTCGGAGGTCTTTTCTCCGAACGGTCAGGCGTCGTTAATATCGGCCTTGAGGGTCTTATGGTGTCCGGCGCCTTCGCAGCGGCAGTCGTTACCGATTATGCGATCCAAGCAGGCTTGGAAGAATCGGCTCCTTGGATCGGATTAGCCGCGGCAGCGATATATGGCGTGCTCTTCTCGCTCCTGCACGCAGTTGCAACGATTACGTTTCGCTCGGATCAGACGGTTGTCGGCGTCGTTATTAATATTTTGGCGCTCGGACTTGCCATCTATTTGACCAGAAGTCTGTACAATGATTCGGGCCAAACGACGATGCTCGACTTCGTCTTCGAGAAATGGGCAATACCAGGGTTATCGTCCATTCCGATTATCGGCAACGGATTGTTCAATTCATATCCTACTACTTATATAGCTCTTATTCTTGCGGGCATCAGTTACTTTGTACTGTTCCGCACGCCGTTCGGGCTGCGCCTGCGTGCAGTTGGCGAGCATCCGAGCTCGGCCGATACGGTAGGCATCAGCGTGACGAAGTATCGTTACATCGGCGTTATGCTGAGCGGCGCGTTAGCCGGTCTCGGCGGCGCGACAATTACGCTGACGACGACAAGCAGCTTCGCTCACAACACGATTTCCGGACAAGGCTTTATCGCTTTGGCGGCGCTCATCTTCGGCAAGTGGAATCCGCTTGGCGTAGTGGGAGCGGCGATGTTCTTCGGTTTTGCGCAAGCGCTGCGCAACTTTGCCCAGCTATTCGAATTTTCGAAGCAAATTCCGGCTGAATTTTTCTACATGCTGCCGTACGTGCTGACGCTGATCGTTCTCGCTGGCGGCATCGGCCGCTCGAATGCCCCTGCGGCGCTCGGCGAGCCGTACGATCCGGCTAGACGGTAATGAATTCGGTCCTCGATTTGTTGAAGACTGTCTCTAGATGAACCTAGAGACAGTTTTTTATTTTGGCGGTCTATAAGAGCAAATTGTACCTTGAACAAAAGTGAAAACCTCACTCGACAAAGCAATTTCAAAAATGGTTCTAGAAAAAGGCGTTTACGCATTGACAGAGCCATTTACCAAGTGTAAATTAAATCTTAATCAAATGAATTTATCCCTTTTGGTTTAAACTATAGGCAAGCGACTTTCTGAGTATGTGCATCAATTCACAAAGTAGCACTTGCCGCATATCGGAATGGGAGTTGACTCCCATCCCTCATAAGAGGAGAGGATCCACTGTGGAAGCATTAGCGCTGGAACGCAAGGCGGAACAAAACCGGGAACTGCGGGAGAGGCTGTTGCAATTAAAGAAAGAACGTAACGCCATTATTTTGGCTCATTACTATCAGCGTGATGAAATACAGGAAGTAGCCGATTTCCGCGGCGATTCGTTCCTGCTGGCACAGAAAGCGGCGCAAACCGATGCAGAAGTCATCGTATTTTGCGGCGTTCACTTCATGGGAGAAAGCGCGAAGATTCTTGCTCCTAACAAGACGGTCATCATTCCGGACGAACGCGCCGGCTGCCCAATGGCAGATATGGTTAACGTCGACGGCTTGCGCAAGCTGAAGGCTCAGCATCCGAACGCGAAGGTTGTGACATACATCAACTCGTCGGCCGAGATTAAGGCAGAGACGGATATTTGCTGTACATCGGCGAATGCGGTGAAGGTTGTTAACTCGGTAGAGGGCGATGAAGTGATCTGGGTGCCGGACAAAAACCTTGGCCATTACGTGCAACAGAATACCGACAAGAAAATGATCATTTGGGAAGGTTACTGCAACACCCATGACATGCTCACCGTCAAGGATGTTGAAGAGATGAAAGCAAAGTATCCGAATGCGCAGTTCGTCGTTCATCCGGAATGCCGTCCAGAAGTGGTAGAGCTTGGCGATTTCGTTGGAAGTACAACCGCTATCATTAAATATTGCAAAGAATCAGATTGCCAAGAGTTTATCGTTGGCACAGAGGACGGCACGGGATACCAGCTTCGACTCGACAGCCCGGGCAAGACGTTCCACTTTGCTTCGAAATATTTGGTTTGTCCGAACATGAAGGTTAATAATTTGAAGAAGCTCGTCAAAGCGCTTGAGACGATGCAACCGCAAATCTACGTACCGCCGCATATTGCGGATCAAGCCCGTTTGTCCTTGGAGCGCATGCTACTTGTAAAGTAGGATGCGCTACTCCTATGCTCAAATTCAAAGGAGCGTCATCATGATTCCTAGATACTTGGTTGATGTGCAGCTGGACGAGCTGCCTGTTGTGGATAAGGATGTCATCGTTATCGGGGCCGGCATTGCCGGTCTTTTTACCGCTATACGGTCTAGCGAGGACAACTCGGTATTGATGATTACGAAGAAGTCGCTGCTCGACAGCAATACCCGCTATGCGCAGGGAGGCATTGCCGCGGTTATATCGGACGAGGATTCGCCTGCCTATCATTTGCAAGATACGTTAATAGCTGGCGCAGGCTTATGCTCCGAAGAAGCGGTGAATGCGCTTGTCCATGAAGGGCCGCGAGGCGTGCAGAGTCTCATCTCGATGGGGACGCAGTTCGATGTGGAGAACGGCGAGTTCGCGCTCACGAAGGAAGGTGCTCATAGCCAGCGCCGTATTTTGCATGCCAATGGGGATGCGACCGGCTATGAGATTGTAAGAGCGTTGTCGGCCAATGCGGTTAACAATCCGAAGATTGAAGTATGGGACGATCACTTCGTGATCGACCTTGTGACACATGACGGCGTATGCTGCGGCGCGATCGTACAGAAGCCTAGCGGACAGCGTGTATTCGTGCGGGGCAAGGCAGTCATTCTCAGCTCGGGCGGAGCAGGCCAATTGTATCGGTATACGACGAATCCGGAAGTTGCTACAGGTGACGGTATCGCCATTGCCTATCGCGCCGGTGCCTACATTCAGGATGTAGAGTTCATTCAATTCCATCCTACCTCGCTCTGTTATCCAGGCGCGCCGCGCTTCCTCATATCGGAAGCGGTACGCGGAGAAGGGGCTTATTTGCGTAATATTAAAGGCGAGCGCTTCATGGAACGTTACCATGAGCAACTGGAACTTGCGCCGCGCGATATTGTGGCAAGAGCCATCGTCAGCGAGATGGAAGAAACGAAATCGACTTTTGTCTACATAGATATTACTCATGAGTCGCCAGAAATGGTGAAGCATCGTTTTCCTACCATATATGAATACTGTTTGAGGTATGGTCTCGACTTGACGTCAGATTGGATTCCGGTTGCGCCGGCAATGCATTATATGATGGGCGGAGTCAAAACCGATCTAAATGGGGAAACAAATATAAAGCGGCTCTTTGCCTGCGGCGAAGTATCCTCGACAGGTGTTCATGGCGCTAATCGGCTTGCCAGCAATTCGCTGTCCGAGGCGATCGTCTTCGGCCGTCGTATTGTGAAACGGATCAACGAGTTGCCGAAGAACGACGTTGTGGCTGTAATCGAGAATGAGCCGGGCCGCGTAAGCGCGCCGACACAGGCGATTGTCGAGAAAAGGCTGAAGCTGCAAAAAATTATGGTTAGGTATGCCGGCTTGCGGCGCAACGCCAAAGGCCTTGAGAAAGGAATCGAGGAGCTGAAGCGTCAGCTTCCGATCTATCAATCGGTACTAACGAAAGCGGAGGAATACGAATTCGCGAATCTGCTTACTTGCGCACTTCTTACGTCTGAGGCGGCGTTGCAGCGGCAAGAGAGCCGCGGAGCGCATTATCGTGAGGATTTCCCGCAGCGAGACGATCAGAATTGGCGCAAGCATACGGTGCTGCACCGTTTACATGGCATTACGGAGGAGCGTATTGAAGATGTATGAGTGGACGACAGGCGGATATGATGCGATCATGCGCGATCAGATTCGCGCTTGGCTTGCAGAGGATATAGGCAGCGGAGACATTACGACAGAGACGACGATCCCGCGCGGCTCGTTGTCGAAAGCTGTAATCCATGTGAAGGAGAGCGGCATTATTGCTGGTCTACCCATTGCCCGTCTCGTATTCGAGGTTGTTGATCCATCGCTTGTGTTCCAGGCCATGGCAACGGATGGCGAGCGTGTGGAGAAGGGCAAAGTTATTGCGATTGTCGAGGGCAGCACGCACAGTCTTCTTACGGGGGAGAGGCTAGCGCTCAACCTCATGCAGCGCCTATCGGGCATCGCAACGAAGACCGCTAAGTTCGTTGAGGCGCTTGCCGGCTTGCCGGTAAGACTTGTCGATACGCGCAAGACGACGCCGGGTCATCGGATGCTGGAGAAGTATGCGGTTCGGGTCGGCGGCGGTTCGAACCATCGTTTCGGGCTGTATGACGCGGTAATGATTAAAGACAATCATATCAAGGGCGCAGGAGGCATCCGAGCTGCCGTTGAAGCCGCACGGAGACAAATTCCGCATACGATGAAGATTGAAGTAGAGACCGAGTCGATGGAACAGGTGCAAGAGGCGCTTGATGTCGGCGCGGATATCATTATGCTGGACAATATGCCGAACGACCGTATGACAGAGGCGGTTGCCCATATTAAAGCAACATCACCGCATGTTATCGTTGAAGCATCCGGCGGCGTTACGCTGGCTACCGTTCATGGCATTGCAGCCACCGGTGTCGACGTGATATCCGTTGGCGGACTGACTTATTCGTTCCAGGCGCTGGATATTAGCCTCGATCTGAATGAGAAGAAGGGCGGCGAGCGGCGTTGATTCTCGTCATCGATGTAGGGAATACAAATATCGTGCTCGGCATATACAAGGGCAAGGAGCTGCTTCATCATTGGCGGCTCAGCACGAACCGATCGGCTACGGTTGATGAGTACGGTATTAACATACACAATCTGTTTCAGTTCGCGGGCGTGAAGCTTGACCAGATGGACGGAGTTATTATCTCGTCTGTCGTTCCGCCTTTGATGCGTACGCTGGAACAGCTATGTCTCAAATATTTGCGCAAGACGCCAGTTGTTGTCGGGCCTGGAGTAAAGACGGGGCTGAACATTCGCTACGAGAATCCGCGGGAGGTCGGTGCCGACCGGATCGTGAATTCGGTAGCGGGCATCGAGAAGTATGGCACGCCGCTTATTGTGGTGGACTTCGGAACGGCGACGACGTTCGATTATATTGACGAAGCGGGCAATTACTTAGGTGGCGCGATTGTGCCGGGCATCGGGATATCAACGGAAGCGCTGTACCAGCGCGCTGCTAAGCTGCCGAGGATCGAGCTTGTGAGACCTAAGAGCGTTATTGGGCGCAATCCCGTGACGTCGATGCAGGCTGGCATTATTTTCGGCTATGCCGGGCAAGTAGACGGAATTGTGAATCGCATTCGTAAGGAATTCGGCGTATCTCCTCGCGTTGTGGCGACAGGCGGCTTGGCCGAGCTGATCGCTGCCGAATCGGAGACGATTGAAGAAGTCGATCCGCTTCTGACGCTTGAAGGGCTGCGTATTATATATGAACGCAATCAGGAGGGATCATGATGAATGAGCTGATGAAGGATGTGCTGGTGCGCGGAACGGCTTGGGATGGAAAGCTGCGCGTATTCGCAGTGCGCACGACTCAGCTTGTCGAAGAGCTGCGCAGACGGCATGCAACGTATCCAACGACGACGGCGGCGCTTGGGCGAACGCTTACGGCTGGCGCGATGATGGGTGCGATGCTGAAAGGCGAAGAGAAGCTGATTATTCAAGTGAAAGGCGACGGTCCCGTAGGCCAGATCGTCGTGGATGCTAATGCGAAGGGGCAAGTACGCGGCTATGTAGACAATCCGCAGGTGCAGCTTCCGAGCAACGCGCTCGGAAAGCTGGATGTGGCAGGCGCAGTAGGACGTAATGGTTTTATTTACGTTACTAAGGATTTGGGGCTGAAAGAGTCCTATATTGGAAGCGTACCGATTGTATCAGGCGAGCTTGGCGAAGACTTCACTTACTACTTTGCGGTATCCGAACAGACGAATACAGCGGTAGGACTCGGCGTGTTGGTTGAAGAAGATAATTCGGTCATTCAAGCAGGCGGCTATATCATTCAGCTTCTGCCGGGTATTACGGATGCTGATATTACGAGGTTGGAGCAGGCGCTTGCGGGGATGCCTGCGTTGACATCGCTGCTTGCACAAGGCGAGACGCCGGAGAGCATATTGATCAGACTTGTTGGTGAGGATGGTCTTAAGATTCACGATACGATGGACATCGAATTCCATTGCCCATGCTCGAGCGAGCGAATGGAACGGAACCTGATTAGCCTTGGCGCGACTGAATTGCAACAAATTATTGAAGAAGACGGAAAAGCGGAAGTCGTTTGCCATTTTTGCAACGAGGCGTATACCTTCGAACGGGATAAGCTAGAAGAACTGCTTGATCAAGCGAAGCCGAAGCCGATCCATTAATCGGAGGCAGTAGGGGAATGAAGAAATACGAGGTGCTGAAGGCCGTTGTCATCCTTCAAGCCGTATGTATGGTTGTGCTTGCTGTCGTTGTGGTCGTCAGAGTGTGGCCATCGCAGCAGCCGCTAGTCGGTGACGGAACACAAGGCAATGAAGAGTCGGAAGGTGTGGGCGATGCGGACGGCAGTTCTCCTTCGGACATGGGGCAAGTTGTTGCCACGGTTGATGGCGAGCCAATTACGATGGCCGAGCTGCAAGCCGAGCTGCAAAAGCAGTACGGAGACGAGGTACTGCGGACGATGATGCTCCACAAAGCGATTGAGCTGGAAGCAGCTCAATCGAATTTGACAGTATCGAGTCAGGAGCAGACTAGAGAACTGGAACTAATGGCTGAAGGCTACGAGAGCGAAGCTGAGTTTTATGAAGTCATGCAAGAGCAGCTAGGCTATACCCAGGAACAGCTGCTGGAGGATGTTCGATATCGCTTATTAATGGAAAAAATCGTTGTTCGCAGTATCGATGTTACCGATTACGAGGTGGAACAGTATATTTCTGAGCATCAGGAAGAGTTCGCCCCCAAAGAGCAATTGCATCTTCAGTGGATACTGACGGAGAACGAGCAGCAAGCTAACGAGGTGCTGGAGCGGCTAACGGAAGGGGAAGATTTCGTTACGATGGCGCGAACGTATTCGATGGATTCGTTCACGGCGGAAGATGGCGGCGATCTCGGGCTTATTGATGCGGACGACCCGTTCTATGACAGCGAGATGATGGATACGGCAAGCCGTCTGCAGATTGCCGAGATGGCTGGGCCGATTGCCGTGGATGGCGGCTTCGCCATCATTCGGCTTGTGGAGCGCAGAATGACAACGACCATGACCGAAAGCCGGCTGAAGGATACGGTTCGCAAGCAGCTTGCTTTGGAGCTAGCAGGCCCGATGAGTGCACAAGAGGAGAAGCTGCTTGTCAAATATAAAGCGGTTAAGAACAAGTAGCCACTCGTTTATCAGGACGATGAATGGGATGGCTAGGATATAGCTGAGTAATCAGGCAAAATATAGATAAAGTCGCTATTGACAACGGATGCAAGACATTGTTAAGATGGAATTAGTTTAATAACCTACTAATTTAGTCGGAATAGGGAGGCAATCATTTCCATGGCTAGAATCGTGAATAGTGTTACAGATCTAATCGGCGATACACCGCTTGTCCGTTTGAACCGTCTCGTACCTGAAGGCAGCGCAGAAGTTTACGTGAAACTGGAGTACCAGAATCCAGGCGCAAGCGTGAAAGACCGTATTGCAATCAGCATGATCGAAGTAGCTGAAGCACAAGGCGTACTTAAGCCTGGCGATACGATTATTGAACCAACAAGCGGCAACACAGGCATCGGGCTTGCTCTTGTCGCAGCAGCGAAAGGGTACAAGGCTATTCTTGTAATGCCTGAGACGATGAGCCTTGAGCGTCGCAACCTGCTTCGCGCTTACGGCGCTGAGCTTGTTCTGACGCCAGGATCGGAAGGCATGAACGGAGCGGTTCGCAAAGCGGAAGAGCTTGCGCAAGAGAACCCTTCGTACTTCCTGCCGCAACAATTCAAGAACCAAGCGAACGTGAAGATTCACCGCGAAACGACTGGTCCTGAGATCGTAGAAGCGATCAACTCGCTTGACGGCAAGCTGGACGCTTTCATCGCTGGTATCGGCACTGGCGGTACGATTACAGGCGCTGGCGAAATCTTGAAGAAGAATTTCGACGGTATCAAAATTTACGCGGTTGAGCCTGCGGCTTCCCCGTTGCTCTCCGGCGGCAAGCCAGGTCCTCATAAGATTCAAGGTATCGGCGCTAACTTCGTGCCTGACATCCTGGACCGTGAGATCTATGACGGCGTTATTACAATTGAGAACGAAGATGCTTTTGAATACGCGCGTCGCGCAGCGAAAGAAGAAGGTATCCTTTGCGGTATTTCTTCCGGCGCAGCGATCTTCGCAGCGCTTCAAGTTGCCAAAGAACTTGGCGAAGGCAAACGCGTAGTAGCGATTGTTCCAAGTAACGGTGAACGTTACCTGAGCACACCGCTCTTCAACTTCGACAACTAATCCATAACGATAGCTGCAATTCAAGCCTTCCATTCCTCGGAGTGGGAGGCTTTTCTCCATTTACTGCCTGGGCCCTTCAAGAAAGAAGCCACGCCCTTTTCTTTTGCCGCGCTATTCTGTATACTAGGCAAAATAAGTCAGATGAACGGGGGTTGAGGGTGATGGTCACCGATAGAAAGCAGTGGGTCCGGTGGCACGCCGAGCGGAAATATACGACGCTTCCGTTGCTTAAGGAATTGCCGATTCAGAGCCGTGATAGCGGCATAGTCACTTCTTGGGAAGAAGCATGGCAGGACGCATCACCGTATGCCGTTGTGCTGGAGAGCGGGAAGGATGGCAAGTATACGTATTTGGGCTTGCATCCGGATGCCATTATTCGGGGCAAAGGACTGACTGCCGAGTCCGTCACCTACGAATCGCTAGAGGAGCAAAGCCGGCGCAACTGGCATGGCAAGCCGCTTGAAGTGATGAGGGAATGGATGGCGGGCGCAGTCGGACCGCGTCTAGCTTATGGACCGAAGTGGATCGGCGGCTGTGTCGGCTACTGGAGCTATGATGTGATACGTTCGATAGAACGTTTGCCGGAGCTTGCGGACGATGATCTGACTTTGCCGGATTACTTGTTCATGCGAATGAATGAACTATGGATTATTGATCATGAGCGCTCTGTCGTTTATTGTGCTGTCCATATGCCAATTGATCCGAACGCCAGTGAGGAGGAGCTGCTGGAAGCCTACGATCGTGCGCTGTCTCGCGCCGAGGGGATGACAGACTACTGGCTGACATGGTTCGAAGAAGAGAAAGCGTGCCGCAAGGCGGAGGCGGTCAAGGAGAAGCGCCTTAAGCTGACGGAAGCGGATCATCTTCATATCGACATCGAACAAATGAACGATATTAGCTCACCGTTCAAGAAGCAGGCGTATATGGACGCCGTAGAAGCGATTCGCAATTATATCGGCCAAGGCGATGTGTTCCAGGTAAATCTGTCCCAGCGTCAAAGCCGTGCGATTGATACGTCACCGGAAGAGCTGTACGAATGGCTCAGACTGTTCAATCCGTCGCCATACATGGGCTTCCTGCGCTGCCCTGACTTCCAGCTGGTGTCGGCTTCACCGGAGCTGCTCGTAGAGCTGCAGGACGGCAGATTGGCAACGAGGCCGATTGCCGGCACGAGGCGCAGAGGGCGGACAGAGGAAGAAGACCGCCAGCTTGCAGAGGAGCTTGTCGCTAACGAGAAGGAGCGCGCCGAGCATATTATGCTCGTCGATCTGGAACGCAACGACCTCGGCCGTATATCGACGTACGGGACGGTTGAAGTGAAGGAACTTATGGTCATCGAGTATTACTCGCATGTGATGCACCTCGTGTCGCAAGTCGAAGGGGTTCTTGCCGAAGGCAAGGACGCATATGACGTCATTGCGGCTACGTTCCCGGGAGGCACGATTACAGGAGCACCGAAGATTCGAACGATGGAAATTATAGAGGAGCTTGAGCCGGTACGCAGAGGTCCGTACACGGGATCGCTCGGCTGGATTGACTATAACGGCGATATGGAATTTAATATTATTATTAGAACGATGGCTATCAAGGATGGCGTTGCTCATATACAGGCAGGTGCCGGTATCGTGATCGACTCGAATCCGGAACGCGAATATTATGAATCTCTGAACAAAGCGAAGGCGTTGTGGAAGGCCGTTCAGTACAGCGAACAGTTGGCCGGAGCAAACAACGGATAAGAGGGGGAGCTTAGACGATGATCCTTGTAATTGATAATTACGATTCCTTTACGTACAATCTCGTTCAGTATTTGGGAGAGCTTGGCGAAGAGATTGTGGTCAAAAGAAATGACGAGATCGACCTAGCGGGCATTGAAGCGCTGAAGCCCGACCATATTCTCATTTCGCCAGGTCCTTGCTCGCCTAATGAAGCGGGAATCAGTCTCTCGCTCATCGACCATTTCAAAGGCGTTATTCCGATCTTCGGCGTATGCCTAGGCCACCAATCGATCGGACAAGCGTTCGGAGGCGAGGTTGTCCGCGCGGAGAAGCTGATGCACGGCAAAACTTCACTCATTCATCATGACAGCAAGTCGATCTTCGAAGGCATGCCATCCCCGTTCACGGCGACGCGCTACCATTCGCTGATCGTTCGACGCGAGACGCTGCCGGACTGTCTCGTGATTACGGCTGAGACGGATGAAGGCGAGATTATGGGTCTTCGTCATAAGGAATACGCGATTGAGGGCGTTCAATTCCACCCTGAATCGATCATCACGGAGCATGGCCTGACGATGCTTCGTAACTTTTTGCAAAATAAAACCGGAGCCGCGCGATGAAAGTCAGCTTGAACGGCTCTGTTAAGGAAGCAGGCGAAGCCGTGATCTCGGTCTACGATCACGGTTTTTTGTACGGTTTGGGCCTGTTCGAGACGTTCCGTACTTACGGCGGCCGTCCTTACCTGCTGAACCGCCATCTAAGGCGGCTGCAGGTTGGCTGCGAACAGCTAGGCATTCTGTATCGCGGCGATGAGAAGGAAATTAGCGAGCAGGTGACGGAGCTGCTGGCTGCGAACGGCCTGACGGACGGTTATGTCCGTCTGACGGTAAGCGCGGGTGTTGGCGAGCTTGGTCTCCCAACGGGCGATTACGAGCAGCCGAGCGTGCTGCTGCTCGTGAAGTCGCTGCCGCCGGTCAATGATTCGATTCCTATGCATGGAAGAGAGCTGAGGCTGCTGCAGACGCGGCGGAACACGCCGGAAGGCGACATCAGATTCAAATCTCTCCATTATATGAATAATATTATTGCGAAGCGTGAGCTGCTTGCCTCTTCTCCTCCGTCAGGAGCCGAGGGGCTTATGCTGACGAAGGAAGGCTGGATCGCTGAAGGCATTGTGAGCAATCTGTTCTATGTGAAGGACGGCATTTTGTGCACGCCGGCTATTGATACGGGCATCTTACCCGGTGTAACGCGCGAGCGTGTTATCGAGCTTGCACGGGAAGCGGGGCATGCGGTGCATGAAGGACATTTTACATGGGAAGAGCTTGTACGAGCTGATGAAATATGGATGACTAACTCCATACAGGAGCTTATACCGATTACGACGCTATCCGACATTGCGAGCAGGAACGAGACTGTACAAGTTGGCGACGGTTATGCGGGAGATCTGACGAGAGGCTTGCTAGCACTCTATCGTGCGGATACATCGCGACTTGTCGGGAATGAATAACGGTTAAGGAGAGTGGCAGCATGAGCAAGAGCAGCACGCATAATAGACATTGGTTATATGAGTTGAACGGCGGCATTCGGCTGGAGCTTGGCAAACGTACATTAATTATGGGCATTCTCAATGCGACGCCTGACTCCTTCTCTGATGGCGGCAAGTATACGGGGGTGGATGCTGCAGTAGCCCACGCGCTTGCTATGGTGGAGGATGGGGCGGATATTCTCGATATCGGCGGCGAATCGACGCGTCCGGGTTTCGAGCCCGTTCCTCTTGATGAGGAGCTGCGGCGCATCATTCCTGTTATTGAAGCGGTGCGGAAGGAAATTCCGCATATACCGCTGTCTATAGACACGTATAAGGCTGCTGCTGCACGTCAGGCGCTCGAAGCGGGCGCTCACATTATTAACGATATATGGGCCTTGAAGGGTGACCCCGAGATGGCGGCAGTGGCCGCAGAGTTCGGCTGTCCCGTTATTCTTAACCATAACCGTCATGCGCGGGACTACAACGATTTCGTGCCCGATGTGCTGGCTGATCTGCTTGGCAGTGTCGAGATCGCGAAGACGGCCGGCGTTTCGGAGACTCAGGTATGGCTCGATCCCGGTATCGGGTTCGCCAAAACGTACGAGAACAACTTGGAGCTGCTTGCTCGCTTATCCGAACTGTCGGCGCTGGGCTATCCGGTGCTGCTCGGCACATCGCGCAAACGGTTTATTCGCGACACGCTGAGCTTGCCCGTGGAAGAGTTGGCATTCGGCACAGCCGCGACAGTCGCGCTTGGTATCGCGCAAGGCAGTCATATCGTAAGGGTGCATGACGTTCGCGAGATGAAGCAGACCGCTTTGATGACGGACGCTATTTTGAAATTTAAGACAACAAAGTAAGAAATAAGACGTTTGCCTGTGAGGGGAGTGACGGAAATGGACCAAATGGCGATTAAAGGGATGCGCTTCTACGGGTATCATGGCGTTTTTGCCGAAGAGAATAAGCTGGGGCAGCAATTTTACGTCGATGTCGTGCTGCATATGGAGCTTGGCCAAGCTGCTGAGACCGATGATTTGAACTATACAATTAACTACGCGGAGATCCATGCATTCACGAAAGAGATCGTGGAAGGACCTCCTTTCAAGCTGATTGAAGCTTTAACAGGTCACATTGCATCACGGGTTCTGGAAGCTTATACTATGGTAAATGAAGTGACGGTTCGAGTAACAAAGCCGCATCCTCCGTTCGATATCCACTTTGACGGGGTAACGATCGAGATGCGGAGAAAGCGGGGTGCACATGGAAGAGCGATTCCCGCCTAACGGGCAGTCATTCGAAGCGTACGTCGCTTTAGGGTCGAATATGGGAGAGCGAGAGCAGCTTCTGATGGAGGCTATCGGACTGATTGACCATGAACCAACCATTGAAGTACGGAGTGTGTCGGGCATCTATGAGACAGATCCTGTCGGCTATACAGATCAGCCTGCATTTCTGAACATGGCCATAGCGATCCGCACTTCGCTCAGTCCGATCGAACTGCTGCGCAAGCTCCTCGAATATGAGCTGCAGCTAGGGCGAGTTAGGCAGATACGTTGGGGACCGAGAACCATTGACCTCGACCTCCTGCTATACGATAATGTCAGAATGGATCAAGAGGAGCTGACACTGCCGCATCCGCGCATGATGGAGCGGTCATTCGTGCTTGTGCCGTTAAACGATGTTATCGAAGTATCGCATACGCTGCAGAGTGAGGTTGCACGTGCGGCCGGCAGCGCGCTTCAGGATGGAAAGGAAGGCATCACGTTATGGAAAACAATCAATTGGCGCAGCGCGTCAGAGCCTTTCGGAAGCTGAAGGGTTACACACAGCAGGAGCTGGCCAAAGTACTTGGCGTATCTGTTGCGGTATTGGGCTCGCTTGAGCGCGGTACGAGGAAGACAGACCCGAAGCTGCTTAACCATATCGCGAGCACGCTTGGGATCGACTATGAGGAATTAATGTCGGATAACCGTGAATAAAGCCTGACGTCCGGCACAGGGCGCTTGGGATCAAATAATATCAATGAGGAGTTTGGAACGGCATGCTGAAAATCGGCGACATCGAGATGAAGAATAGGGTCGTGCTGGCGCCGATGGCAGGCGTGTGCAACCCTGCTTTTCGTTTAATAGCAAAGGAATTCGGAACGGGACTTGTATGCGCGGAGATGGTGAGCGACAAGGCGATCCTGCACGGAAATAAACGAACGATGGAGATGCTGTTCGTTGACGAGCGCGAGAAGCCGCTTAGCTTGCAAATATTCGGCGGCGACCGTGAGTCGCTGGTCGAGGCGGCGAAGGTTGTCGATACGCAGACGAATGCAGACATTATAGACATTAATATGGGATGCCCCGTACCGAAGGTAACGAAATGCGACGCCGGCGCTCGTTGGCTGCTTGACCCGAACAAAATCTATGAGATGGTATCTGCTGTCGTAGACGCAGTGAAAAAGCCGGTTACGGTGAAGATGCGTATCGGCTGGGATGACGAGCATATTTATGCGATCGAGAACGCTCGTGCGGTTGAGCGCGCAGGCGGCAAAGCCGTTAGCGTACATGGACGGACGCGGGAGCAACTGTATACGGGCAAGGCGAATTGGGACATCATAAGGGATGTCAAACAATCGGTATCTATTCCCGTAATTGGGAATGGCGACGTATTCTCGCCAGAAGACGCGAGAAGGATGCTGGATCACACCGGCGTCGACGGCGTTATGATCGGACGCGGCGCGTTGGGCAACCCATGGATGCTCTATCGTACGATTCAGTACTTGGCAACGGGCGAGCTTCTGGGCGATCCGGCACCGCGCGAGAAGATGGAAGTCGCGATCTTGCACCTTGACCGACTGATCGCGCTGAAGAACGAAGCGGTAGCCGTGCGCGAGATGCGCAAGCACTTAGCATGGTATTTGAAGGGCTTGCCAGGCGGCGCGCGCGTGAAGGACGTTATTATGGAAGAAACGGACCGCGATCGCATGGTGGCGATTTTGGGAAATTATATTCGTTCATTGGAGGAAGAGGCCGTGCAGGAGCAGAATGGCGCTTCATCCGTCCATACCGCAGCGGAAGAGATCATTCATTAAATGGATCGCCGGTTGCCGCTGCTTTTAATGGAGCGCCATGTCGGAGCATGCTTCATTTTGGAGGCAGCGGCACTTGCATCGACAAAGTTCGACAGATGTCGGCATGATGCGGAATGTATGGATTCACGCCTAAGTGAAACGGTTTCAATGGGACGTTTGGCTTTGATTGACATTGGGGGCAACTTTGAAATATAATCGTGCAATATAATCCAAAGAGGCTCTCAAGAGACTCCTTTAAAGTGAAATGACTCAAGGTATGATGGCAATGAAGCGTAATATATTAGGTAACAGTGAATTCATACACGGTATGAAAATAAGTCACACGACGGGAGAATCGGAAAGATGAACGATAAGCAAATCATTCTGACTCAGGACGGCTTAAAGAAGCTTGAAGAGGAACTGGAAACCTTAAAGTCGATCAAGCGCCGCGAAGTCGCTGAGCGGATCAAGGTTGCAATCGGTTATGGCGATATTAGCGAGAACTCCGAATACGAGGACGCGAAGAATGAGCAGGCATTTATCGAAGGCCGTATTATTACGCTTGAGAAGATGCTTCGTAATGCGCGTATCATCAATAACGATGATATCGATATCGATACGGTGAGCATTGGTTCGATTGTAACGGTTGAAGATATGGAATTCGGCGACACAATGGAATATGCGATTGTAGGCACTGCGGAGTCCGATCCGCTCCAAAATAAGATTTCTAATGAAAGTCCGGTTGGCAAGGCGATTCTAGGCAAGAAAAAAGGCACCGTTGTAGAAGTGAACGTACCAGCCGGCATCATTCAATATAAAATTGTCGATATCAAAAAATAAGGTTTGCGATGAATGGTTTAGAAAGCTTCCTTGCCGGAAGCTTTTTGAACGTTATCGGTTACCCTTACGTATCAGGGAGATGAACGAAAGTGGAACATGAGAATAACGAGCAGGGACAGGAGCAGGAGCTTAGTGAGCTTCTGCAGATCCGCAGAGACAAACTAGACGAGCTTCGCGCTTTAGGCGTTGACCCATTCGGCAAGAAGTTCGAGCGCACTCATAATGCCAAAGATATACTAACAGCCTATGAAGCGTCTACGAAGGAAGAGCTGGAAGGCCAAGCGGTTAAAGTGAGCATCGCCGGCCGTATTATGCAGAAGCGCGGCATGGGCAAGGCAGGCTTCGCGCATATCCAGGACTTGAGCGGCAAGATTCAAATCTACGTCCGCAAGGACACGGTCGAAGAGCATAAGTTCGCTGCTTTCGATCTGCTTGATATTGGTGATATTGTCGGCGTACATGGCGTCGTGTTCAAGACGAATACAGGCGAAGTTTCCGTCAAAGCGCAAGATGTTGACGTATTGACGAAGTCGTTGCTTCCGCTGCCTGACAAGTACCATGGCCTGAAGGACGTCGAACTGCGCTATCGTCAACGTTATGTCGACCTGATTGTGAATCCGGACGTTCAACAAACGTTTATTACCCGGTCCAAAATCATTCAATCGATGCGCCGTTATCTCGATTCGAGAGGTTACTTAGAAGTAGAGACGCCAACGTTGCACTCGATAGCGGGCGGAGCTGCTGCTCGTCCTTTCATCACTCATCATAATGCGCTAGATATGCAGCTTTATATGCGTATTGCGATCGAGCTTCATCTAAAACGTCTTATCGTGGGCGGCTTGGAGAAGGTATATGAGATCGGCCGCGTATACCGCAACGAGGGTATCTCGACGCGTCACAACCCTGAGTTCACAATGATCGAGCTGTATGAGGCTTACGCTGACTACAAAGATATTATGGCTCTGACCGAGAATCTGATTGCGCATATCGCACAAGAGGTGCTTGGCACAACGAAGATTATGTACCAAGGCCAAGAAGTCGACTTGACTCCGCAATGGCGCCGCGTCTCGATGGTAGATCTCGTGAAGGAACTTACAGGTGTCGACTTCAGCGTGGAGATGACCGACGAGGAAGCACATCGCCTTGCTAAAGAGCATAAAGTTGCGGTTGAGCCGCATATGACGTTTGGTCATATCTTGAACGCGTTCTTCGAAACATTTGGCGAGCATACGCTCATCCAGCCTACGTTCGTTACCGGACATCCGGTTGCGATCTCGCCGCTGGCGAAGAAGAGTGAAGCCGATCCGCGCTTCACGGACCGCTTCGAGCTATTCATCGTAGCACGCGAGCACGCGAACGCCTTTACCGAGCTGAACGATCCGATTGACCAGCGCGAACGGTTCGAGGCACAGCTCGTAGAGAAAGAGCACGGCAACGACGAAGCGCATGAGATGGATGATGACTTCATCCGCGCCCTTGAATACGGCATGCCGCCTACTGGCGGTTTGGGAATCGGCATCGACCGTCTCATTATGCTGTTAACGAATGCGCCTTCGATCCGGGACGTACTGTTGTTCCCGCATATGAGAGATCATCGCTCTGGCGAGTAAGAGACGAGCTATATGGAAGCAAGATATAAATAACTATAGAAGCGTGGCCGTGTTGATGGTGAATAACCGTCTGACGGCCGCGCTTTTTCTTATTTCTTCTACTAATTATCATGATGAAATTTGTCGAACAAACGCATGAATACGCATACATTTAATGGCGTGAAATTTATGTTCTCAAAATGCTAATCTAGTATTGACACCTTCATAGTAACAGTAATAGAATAGGACTTGCGAATCACAATTGTTACATATTTATGCAAAAAAGCTAACAAAACAACAATATCTCATGTAAATCGCAAACCATCCGAAAGGTTGGGACGCAAAGCCAGGAGTCTAAGGCATCGTTAAGCTATCGATGCTATGATCGTCCGACCGCCATGAACTGTCATGGCGGTCTTTTTTATTTTGCGGAAGCCATGACGTCATATATTATGGGGGAGGGTATTTATGATTAAGAAGAAGTGGTTGAAGTCAGCCCTATTGTTGAAGTTGGTCGTCATCTTAACGATCGGTACGGCTGGTACGGTTTTTGCCCATGGAAGCGGCGGTGGGGCGGCAAGCAATTGCAGCGGCGATTATGTGGATGAGGTCTTCTTTTACAACTATAATTTTTCCCTATCCGATGATGGGGACCAAGTCGTTAGCGGTTCCCGCGACTACGATAAAACCAATTTGAACTGGAATGCGGGAGATGGTTATGCCATTACTTGCGTGAAAGTTGAAGGGTTATCGGATGGTGCAACTAAAACCTATGAGTATGACGGCGGTGCTATTAGCGGAAGTGGCCTTCAGGCGCCTCAGTATGCTTATGAGAAATACGAAAAAGTCAACGGTAAGTGGAAATGGGTAACTTATTATAAAGAACAAACAATATCCTATGTGAAATTTTACTACAAGGAACTGCCGGCTCCAGGCTGCACGGAAGGCTACGATGCCAGCTATAAATATACGGTAGGTAATTCTAATAGCTTTGAAGTAGGACCTAGCGGCAAAAAAGTCGTGAGCGGCGAATTAAAGAACAACAAGAAGACTGTTAATTGGAACGTAATCAACGACACGGATTTATTGAAACATGATGTCGTGTGCGTGAAGATCACTTGGAAATCGGGCAACAAATATAAAACGGAGACGACATCCTACGGAGCAAGCGGAATCAAATCCGGTTCCTCGACAGCTCAGACGGATAAAATCCGTGAAATCGAGTTTTTCGTGAAGAAGACTGTAATTGTACCGACACCGGAACCAACAGCAACACCGACACCGGAACCAACAGCAACACCGACACCGGAACCAACAGCAACACCGACGCCGGAGCCGACAGCAACACCAGAACCAACAGCGACTCCGACACCGGAGCCGACAGCAACACCAGAACCAACAGCGACCCCGACACCGGAGCCGACAGYAACACCAGAACCAACAGCGACTCCGACACCGGAGCCGACAGCAACACCAGAACCAACAGCGACTCCGACACCGGAGCCGACAGCAACACCAGAACCAACAGCGACTCCGACACCGGAGCCTACAGCAACGCCGGCACCGACACCGGAGCCGACAGTAAAGCCAGAACCGACACCAGTTCCGACACCGGAACCAACGGTAGAGCCGACAACGGAACCAACGACACAACCAACAACAACACCAAGGCCAGCTCCTACGCCGGTAGAAACGCCAGAATCGACACCGGAACCAACGGTAGAACCGACTCCGACARTTGAGCCAACAGCAACACCGGAAACAGAAGTTGTTGTTGACGAAGACGATACACCTCAAGGATCGGTAGACGCAGGTGAAGAGGAAGTTGTCGAAGAGGGTGACAACGAGGTACCGCAAGGATCGGTTGACACTGATACGGATGCAGTTAAAGAAGAAGACGAAGCATCTGTTACAGACAACGAAGTTCCATTAGCAACGCTTCCGAAAACAGGCGATACAAGCTCGTTTCCTACTTATATGGCAGGTCTTGGCCTGCTGTTGATTGGATTGCTTACGTTCAAAAAGAAAAAATCAACAAAAGCATAGAATTAAGAATTGCTAAGCAACTGCCCTGATAGCCTTTACGGTAATCGGGGCAGTTTTTTTGTCGATTGGTCTTGTTTATAAAGGAACTGAGGAGGTTTTGGAGTGTCGGTCCCCGCCTTTTTGTAAAATTTTGATCTATTTTTTGCTAGATAGTATTGATTTACTAGAATCATATGGTAATATAGGACTATAGATGCTAATCACGATAACGGCAAACCTATCGAAAGGTAGGGACGCAAAGCTAAAGGGCCTTCCTTATGATGGCAGCCAGCTACCGAAAGACGGAGCATTTTTTATTTTATTAAATAGTAGGACAAGCATTGGAAAAGCGAATCACGATAATGGCAAACCTATCGAAAGGTAGGGACGCAAAGCTAAAGGGCCTTCCTTATGATGGCAGCCAGCTACCGAAAGACAGAGCTTTTTTTGTTTTATAACAAGGGACAAGCAGTCCCATGAAACTTTACACGATAACGGCAAACCTATCGAAAGGTAGGGACGCAAAGCTAAAGGGCCTTCCGAAAGATGGCAGCCAGCTACCGAAGGGAGTTTTATTCATGCGTAAGTTTGTTCTTATGTTAGCAGTAGCGTTCATCATGATCGCATCGATTAAAGTTACAAGTGCAGAAGCTAGCGAAAACACAACTTGGTTGAACACAGCAAGTTTAGACAAAGGCATTGTATCGGTATCCTACGAAGTAAAGGCTAACGTGAAAACAAAAGTAATGATCGCAAAAGGCGATAATAAATATACATATAACATGACAGCTTCCAAGAAAGTAGAGCAATTCCCGTTGCAACTTGGAAATGGCGATTACACCGTTTCGGTACTTGAGAATACAGAAGGCAACAAGTATAAAGTAGTTAACAAAGAAACAGTTAAGCTTAACCTTGCTAACAACAGCGTGATTTACTTGAACTCGGTACAAAATGTTGCATGGACAAGCTCGAGTCTAGCTATTGTTAAAGCCAAAGAGCTAACAAAAAACAGCAAATCAGACAACGAGAAAGTAAAAGCAATCTACGATTACATCATTAATAACATCAAATATGATTATGATTTGGCAGCTAACATCTCGAATGATTACCTCCCAAGCATCGACAAAACACTTTCGACGAAAAAAGATATCTGCTATGGTTACTCGTCGTTGTTCGCTGCAATGCTTCGTAGCGTAGGAGTTCCTACTAAGCTCGTAATGGGTGACACGGAATATGTGAGTGTGTATCATGCTTGGAACGAAGTGTACATGAACGGTAAATGGGTAGTCATTGATACGACGGTAGACGCTGGCCTAAAGAAGAGCAACAAGAAGTTCGATCTGATTAAAGATGCTTCGAAATATTCGGCAGCAAAACAATACTAGAGAGTTATTAGACACGGTGCTTTGGCATCGTGTCTTTTTTGTTACCTTATATAATAGAAAACAGTTTAAAGGTTTATATAAAAAGTGCTTGCAATGCTATAGGCGTCTGTGATATATTATCTAAGTCGCCGCTGAAACACACGGCCGACACGAAAGAAAAGATTGTTCTTTGAAAACTGAACAACGAGCGAAACTGCCAATTAAGAAGCTTTGGCTTCTGACGCAATAAAAAGTTTTTGAGCAAGTCAAACACCTTTATGGAGAGTTTGATCCTGGCTCAGGACGAACGCTGGCGGCGTGCCTAATACATGCAAGTCGAGCGGATCTTATCCTTCGGGGTAAGGTTAGCGGCGGACGGGTGAGTAACACGTAGGTAACCTGCCTATAAGACTGGGATAACATTCGGAAACGAATGCTAATACCGGATACGCGATTTGGTCGCATGACCGAATCGGGAAAGACGGAGCAATCTGTCACTTATAGATGGACCTGC
>NZ_JBFTLA010000023.1:0-60341 GCF_056396205.1 Paenibacillus sp. 05T425 | reverse complement strand
TTTTCAAATAGATTAGTAAGCATGTTTTCGGGTATATTAGTCATCGGTAGGGTCCTTTCTCTGGTGGCTTCAGCAACCCCGAGAATACCCTACTTTTTTGTTGCCTGACTAGGCTACAAATCTTGGTACACAAACAATTTTACGCCATCAATGATTGACTTGATTGTATAACTCTTATAAAATTTTGCTATGTTAATTTTTAGTTAATGCACTTACTTAAAAGTAAGGGGATGATTTATCAATGATTCATCAGCTCGAATGTCCAGTTGAGACACTCATACATGTTTTAAGCGGCAAATGGAAGCCAATGATTTTATGGCATTTGATTGAATCCAAAAAACGATTCAACGATCTGGAAAAGCTTATACCTGATGTTTCGCAAAAGATGCTTTCACAACATCTCCGAGATTTGGAACGAGAAGGCATAGTCGATAGAACGGTCTACCCTTCTATCCCTCCAAAAGTAGAATATTCTCTTAGTGAATACGGCAAAACATTGATTCCTGTAGCAGAAGTCATGTGTGCTTGGGGAGAAAATCATAATAAGCGGAAGTATGAAGAGTCAGCGTCATAAAAGAGTATCAATGAAATTGCACACGAATTAGAATTCAATCAACTCAAAACAAAAGCTGCCACGGGATTCCGGGCAGCTTTTGTTGTCATGCTTACTTTTAAGTAAGTACCCTACTTTAAAGTGGGTTCTTAACATCATTTGGGAGCGATGCTAAGCTTGAGTTAACCAAATAGTGGGGACATGAAAGAGGAGGAAAGAACAATGAAAATTATTGTTTTTGGAGCGACGGGGAATACCGGGAAAAGAGTGCTGGCACAAGGGATAAAAATGGGGCATGAAATGACCGCATTTGTACGAAATTCTAAGAAGCTTTATGATCAGCTTGGTAATCATTCCGTAAAGCATGTGAAGGTGATCGTGGACGATATTATGGACCCGGTCATCGTCGGAGAGGCGCTCGCGTATCATGACGCCGCTATTATTGCAGCCGGCCATGCGGGCCAGGGAGAAGAGTTTGTTCGTATCGTCGATAACATTATAAGCCAATGTGAATTCCAACCTAGTTTCTCTGGGCGGGTATGGATAATGGGAGGAGCCGGCCTTCTGGATATTCCGTATACCGATTTTATCGGCAACAATCTACCTGGCTTCCCGCCTGAATATAGAAATCACAACCGGAATTTCGAAAGGCTGCAGAAGACAGGGCTCGATTGGTCCATTATGTGTCCGGGAACTATGATTGATGCGAGAGAGCATCCAGAGCCGGTTCATCTACATGTAACAACGGAAATCTTGCCCGTTCCGATTCCGGAGACGATCAAGGAATATTCCGAAGCAGATATAGCCGGTCACTTGTTCAGCCGACTTCAAGAGCTGGATGTAACTTATGACGATGTCGCAATATGTATGCTGGACCATATTGAGCTTGGAGGAGCGTTTAAAAGAAAAAGGGTTGGTCTAGCCTATCAAAGCAATAATACGGTGCACTGAGGAGAAGGGGGTTAATTAGTTTGTTTGGATTACTGCTCGTTTTGCATATATTGGCTTCGATCGCCATAATGGGACCCGCTTTCGTGTTGCCCATCATTCGAAGATCCGCTAGAACCGTCAGCCAGCTGCGCTTTGTTTTTGGTATAACGACCAAGCTTGCCATAATACCTAAGATTGGCGGAACCGTCCTTATTTTAACCGGGGTTTGGCTTATGATCATAACCAAAATGGGTTTATCCCAAATGTGGCTGAATGTATCCATCCTTTTATCGCTGCTTATGATCGTCCTGATTGACGGAATGATTGAACCGCGTATGAAAAAGATCATCAAGATGATATCTGAAAGTCAAGATCAGGGTAATGAATTACCCGCCGAGTTCGGACTGCTGTTTAAAAAGATCGTACCAATCGAGACGGTAGCACAGCTGCTGATGATTGTCATATTGGTACTTATGGTTGTTAAGCCATTTTAATGATGACGATGAGTGCTACTTGACCACATGATGAACGATAACAGGATCCATACAGTAAACCACTCCCATGTTGAGAGTGGTTTTTACCTATTCCTTGTACTGATCTATGCTGTCTCGCAGAAGCTGGAGTACCATATCTCTCAGCCGGGGCGGGGATAGGACCTGTACATCGGGGCCGAAGCTTATCAGTCTCCGGGCCGTAAACGGAAACTCTTCCAGTGGAACCGGGCCACTCCAATGACCGTCCGTTACCGTATAGAAAAAGGGGTCGTCCTTGGCGAGGCGCGCACCAAAAGAGGTAAACCGAAGTGCCACTTCGGCTGTCTCACGATTATCGGAATTCTGCATCCACTCAGCGAGGGACGGAACTTCGAGATCAACCGGGCCAGTCCTCTCCACGTGTTGAACCCGATCAACCCGAAAGAGGAGCACCTTGTCCTCTTTACGAGCAGGCATGTACCAATAGCCGTTTTCGAAATATATGCCGAAGGGGTACAAGTTGTGCTCCTTTTCCCCGTTGGCTGACCTATAAGCGATTCGGATTTCCTCCTTGGAGATCGCCGCCTCCAAAATTTCCGTCGTCCAAGGTGCAGGTTCATATAGCTGCATCATTCGGAAGGAAATGTGGCTGCGCATCTGATCGATGTTCGTCTGTACATCGGAAGGCAAGCTTCCGTAATACTGTACGGCTAGGTGAGAGCGAATCGCGTCAAACGGGAAATCGGGCACCTTTTCCAGTATTTCAAGCATCAGAAACAAGCCGAGCGCCTCGCTCCGAGTCAGCTGCAACGGCGGCAGGATGCGGTTCTCCAGCGCACGGTATCCGCCATGGGCACCTTGTTCGCTGTAAAGTGGAAAACCGATTTGCTGCAGGTAATCCAGGTCGCGCTGGATGGTCCGAACCGAAACGTTAAAGCGTTCTGCCAGCTCGCGAGCCGTAAACTTTTTTCGGGAGTCGATGATCCGCATCATGGTTAATCTCCGCTCGTTCATTTCACCCTCCTAATTACGTCAAGTTTTGTCATAATTATATTGTAACATACAGGATGGCGGGGACAATGGGTATGAGAAGTGTTCGAGCGAATCGAAATCACGAAAGGAGCAACAAATCATGAAAAGAAGAATAATTTTGGATTTAGCGGTTACTTTAGATGGCTTTATTGAAGGGAAAAATGGTGAAGTCGATTGGTGCATTATGGACGCTGAGCTGGGGTTTAATCATTTTTTAAATCAAATTGATACCATTTTATATGGAAGAAAAAGCTATGATTTATGGGGACAATATACTCCGGAAATTGAACATGAGGCTTCTGAAAAAGAATTTTGGGAATTGATTCATAGTAAAGAGAAATATGTGTTTTCCAGGACGCAAATAGGGACTGATAAGAAAGCAATATTCATAAATGATTGTATTCTTGAAGAAGTAAATGCATTAAAGAATAAGCCGGGTAAAGACATCTGGTTATATGGCGGAGCAAGTCTTATTACAACTTTTATTAATTTAGGAGTTGTTGATGAATTTAGATTATCTGTTCACCCTGTTGTATTGGGAGAAGGGAAACCGCTGTTCGTGGATATAAAACAGAGGTTGAATTTAAAAATGGTTCATACAAGAACGTTCTCCTCAGGCGTTGTACAACTCATTTATCATTTGGATAGGAAGTAATACTATTCCACGTTCCAAGTGTCGAACAAAGAAAATAGAAATCGGAGGTGGAGTCTCTGAACGTCAATGATATCGTAATAAAGGGAGCTCGCGAAAATAACCTAAAAAACGTAAATGTCCGCATCCCGAAGCGAAAAATCACGATCTTCACCGGCGTCTCGGGATCAGGCAAATCTTCCCTGGTCTTCGACACCATCAGCGCCGAAGCTCAACGGCAGCTTAACGAGACGTTTTCCGCATTCATCCGCAATCGGCTGCCCCGGTTTAGTCAGCCGGATACGGATCTCATCGAGAACTTGTCTACCGCAGTCGTAATCGATCAGAAAAGGCTCGGTGGCAACTCCCGTTCTACGGTCGGCACGATCACAGATATTTATGCAATGGTCCGGTTGCTATTCTCCAGAATCGGTAAACCATTTGCCGGCAATTCGCATGTGTTCTCATTTAACGACCCGGCCGGCATGTGCCCAGAATGCTCCGGAGTCGGAAAGGTGGTGCAGTTCGAAGTGGACAAGCTGCTTGACAGGTCCAAATCGCTGAATGAAGGCGCAATTCTGTTCCCCGCATTTAAAGTAGGAAGCTGGTACTTGAATACGTATACTCATTCCGGCTTATTCGAAAACAACAAGCGGCTCGCCGACTATACACCTGCAGAATGGGATACCCTCCTCCACGGCAAAGAAAGCAAGATCGTATACCACACCAAAGGCGGCGATATTGAATCGGATTACGAAGGTCTGCTGAACAAGCTTACCCGCCTGTAACCCGCCTGAACCATCTGGTATCTATCGGGCTGGAATATTTGAGTCTGGACAGACAGACCGCAACTTTGTCGGGCGGGGAATCGCAGCGCATCAAGATGGTCCGTCATCTGAGCAGCAGTCTTACCGACATGATCTACATTTTCGACGAGCCGTGCGTCGGGCTGCATCCGCGGGATGTCCATCGTCTGAACGGCATGCTGCTCCAGCTCCGGGACAAAGGGAATACCGTTCTCGTCGTCGAACATGACCGCGAGGTCATGGAGATCGCCGATTACATCATCGATGTCGGACCTCATGCGGGAACCCGCGGCGGTGAAATCGTCTATGAAGGTAACTTTGCGGGTTTACTCCGAGCGGATACCTTGACAGGACGGTACTTAAAGCAAAGCCTGCCCTTTAAAACTTCAACCAGGGTGCCCAAGGGTTGGATGACCGTAACCGGCGCAAGCTTACACAATCTGAAGGACGTGACAGTCGATATACCCGTCGGTGTGCTGACCGTGGTAACCGGTGTAGCCGGCTCGGGCAAAAGTACGTTAATTAACGGAGCATTTCTACCATCGCACCCAGAGTCGATTGTCATCGACCAGTCAGCAGTGGGAACATCCACCCGCTCCAATACGGCCACTTATACAGGGATGATGGACGAGATCCGGCGGCTGTTCGCAGCCGCCAACAAGGTTAGCGCATCGTTGTTCAGCTTCAACTCCAAGGGAGCCTGCTCCAACTGTCAGGGTATCGGTATGATATACACGGATTTGGCCTTTCTCGAGCCAATAAGGACGACATGTGAAATATGCGCGGGCAAGCGGTTCAGCGATGAAGTGCTGCAGTATAAATTGAACGGAAAATCAATCAGCGACGTCCTCGCTATGACGGTCCGGGAAGCTTCGGCGTTCTTCAGCGGGAAGGAACTGCTCCGTCAAATACGGACGCTTGAGGATGTGGGACTCGGGTACGTAACGTTGGGCCAGCCTCTGAGCACCTTGTCGGGCGGGGAATGCCAACGCATCAAACTGGCGGGAGAACTTAACAAGGTAGGTAGTCTCAATGTAATGGACGAACCGACAACCGGACTGCATATGTCCGATATCACTCGTCTGATGGACATTATGAACCGCTTGATCGACGGAGGCAACACGGTGGTATTTATCGAGCACAACCATGACGTGATTAAGAGCGCGGATTGGATTATTGACATGGGTCCCGAGGGAGGCCACCGGGGGGGGCCGAATTGTATTCGAAGGCACTCCTGTCCAACTTGCAGATGCCGAGCATTCGATAACAGGGGAATATTTGCGCAAGGCAGTAACCGGACAGGGAGCATCTTCCTGACGGGGGACGTTGCAACGAGGGGGGAAGAAGGTCGGCCATTTACGGTCGACCTTCTTTTTTTACCTACTTTAGAGAAAAGAATGGCAGGTTGGAGGAAAACTACTAGGTTTATTTATTAATATTAAGTTTAAAATTAGAAGGTATGATTAGTTCAGTTTATCTGGATAAGAAAGAGGGGACTCTTAATGGAATTATTAATGACCATCATATTGCTGCTCGTATGTTTAGTCATTTCGAACATTATAAGCCACTATGTGCCTTTAATACCTACCGCTTTAACACAGATCGCTATTGGGGTCGGCATTGCTCTCCTATTTAAGGAATTCCATCTAGAGATCGAAACCGAGTGGTTCTTGCTTCTTTTTGTTGCTCCGCTATTGTACAACGACGGCAGATACTTCCCAAGAGATGAACTGTGGAAAATGCGAGCTCCGATTTTCGGTAATGCGATCATTCTCGTTCTGCTTACAACGATCTGCGGCGGCTACTTTATTCATTGGATCATCCCTGACATTCCCATTGCAGCGGCCTTCGCCTTAGCCGCCATTCTGTCACCAACAGACCCGGTCGCGGTTAACGGTATCGCAAAGCGTATTCATCTCCCGGAAAACGTATTGAATCTCGTACGAGGAGAATCGCTGATCAACGATGCCTCCGGGCTTGTAGCATTCAATTATGCGGTAGCCGCGGTTGTCACGGGGTATTTTTCACTGAAAGAAGCTATATTTGACTTTACGTATATGTTTGTCGCGGGTGCTTTCCTCGGGCTCGTACTCAGCCTGCTAATGACATGGATCCGTTATAGCTTGCGCAAAAAAGGGATCAGTGACGTTACCCTGCATTCGCTGCTTCAACTATTGACGCCATTCCTTATCTACATCATTGCAGAAGAGTGGTTCCATGCTTCCGGGGTCATTGCAGTCGTTGTAGGTGGAATTGTTTACTCACTGCTTAGAGAGAAAGCGGAACCTTTGCAAGCGGAGGAGCAGGTGTTAACGGAAAATATATGGACCACGGTATCCTTTATCCTGAACGGAACGGTATTCCTATTGCTCGGCTTGATCATTCCTCCGTCTATACGGTCAACTGTCGAGAATCCAAACATACATAATACTCTTGCAGTCGGTTATGTTTTGGCGATCGGGATAGCGATATTGACAATACGATTCGTCTGGTCGTACTTGTTCTCCCATTATGAGTATCGATTTAAAAGAGATAAAGAAATGGCTAAACCAACGGTTAAAATGACGCTTATGGTCAGCTTGACTGGCGTTCGTGGAGCTGTGACCATGGCCGGGGTGTTATCCATACCGTTGCTGATCGAGAGAGGCGATGCGTTCCCAGAGCGTTCACTCATCCTCTTCTTGGCTGCCGGCGTTATATTGTTCACTTTAATTGCAGCTACTTTGTTTTTGCCTCTACTTAGCAAGGGAGAAACGCCTGAAGGGGAGTCGGCTAATCATTTGGACATAAATATAGCTAAGAGTAAGCTGCTGCTTGCAGCAATGAAAAAGGTTCGTACGGAAATGAACGAAGAAAATGAAGCTGCTGCATATCAATTGATGGACGAGCTTAGAGAGTCGTTCAAACAAACCAATGTTGAAATGAGCTCGAAGGAGAAAGAAAACAATGAGTTTGTACAAAAATTAGTAAAAGTTCGATTAATGGCATTAAAAGCTGAGAAAAAATACATGGAGGAGGCCATGGAATCAGGAGAGATGGATGAAGAGTTATTCGAATTTTTCGCGAGAGCCTTCGAAATGCGCGAAGAGTCACTGTCTCGAAATGATAGATCCCGATTTGGAATACTCGTACGAAATGAATTACGGGACTGGAAACGTTCGAGCGCCAGACGCCGCAAAGCCGGCAAGGGCAAGGCGCGAATCGCCCAACGTCTAGCGGGGAAAGAAATCCTCCTCAAAGCTTCAAATGCAGCTCTGGCGAAACTGGAAGAAAAAGCGAGGGAGCATGAGGTTGGCGACGTCGTATATAATACCGTCATTTTCGACTATAAACGGGTAATCGATAAGCTTAAAGGTCCTGAACAATTTAATGCTGCCGTAGAAGCACAGAAAGAGGAGCTGCGGATCATTGTGATGGATGTGGAAAGGTCGGAGATTCGCCGCATGTACGAGAACGGAGAGATCAGTAAAGAGCAAGTCAAAGATTTAAGAAGAATGATTAATTACATCGAGAGCGCAACCCTTTATGAGCATGCGGAATAAAGCAAATTCGAACGAATTCGAATTAGACTTTTAACTTACCGTGACTATATGTGCAGCGGATTTCGCACTTGGACCGTCTAATAAGGTGAAGGTGGTGATCACGTGATGCCGACCGGCAGTCGACATAAGGATGATTTTGCGAAAGACCCCGCGCAAGCACTGGAGCAACTCATGAACGAATTCGGCACGATTGTCATACGGACCGCGTTTTTCTATACGGGGGATGCTCATCTTTCCGAGGATATTAGCCAGGAGGTCTTCCTGCGCGCGTACCGAAAGTGGAACGCCTTCCGCGGCGACAGCGCCGTCAAGACGTGGCTGACGACGATCACAGTCAACGTATGCCGCGACAAAATGAGCGTTCGTATGTTCACGGAGCAGCCGACCGAGCCAGGTAAGCTCGCACTCGGCCGAACGATCAGCGTGGAAGATGAGGCGCTTGAACGGCTGAGGAAGAGCGAAGTGCTGCAGTATGTGCTTCAACTACCGTTACCGTATCAGGAAGCGTTGTACTTGTATTACTATGCGGACCTCAATACGCGGGAGATATCAGAAGCCATTAGCACGCCGGAAGGGACAGTACGCAACAGACTGCATCGGGCGCGAGAAATGCTCGCCCGAGAGATCGGTAAGGAGGGAATCATTCATGAATGATAGGGATCATAATCTGCGTCAACAGTTTAGAAAGGAGTCGGATGAAATGTTATTTTCGAATATGGAGATGAGCGAGCAACTGAAACGGAAGATTCGTCAAGAAGCGGTCGCTGAGAAGGCAGGGCGTAAATCGAAGCTTGCGAAATCATGGAAGGTAGCGGCGGTTGGATTGGCAGCAGCGGTCTCAATCGTTGTGGCCATCCCGCTGTTAGGTACACCGAGCGTTCCGGCGCCTGTGGATAATACGACGGAGAATGTGTCTCCGCCACTGACGAACGGAGGCATCGCCGGTTCAGAGTTGAGCCAATTGACGACAACGACCCTTGGTTCGATCGAAGAAGCAAAGGCGTCTTTTGGAGAAGGTCTGCTTCTGCCGTCTTTTGTACCGAATGGGTATACGTTAACGGAGATGGCAGCGGTGGGAATGCCGGATCAACCAGCTAGAGATATCATTTTTACGTATACATCGGGCGAACATACAGTGACATTCATGGCCAGCCGCATGGAGTCCGTCTATCCGGCCGAACTATTTACGAAGACGAAAGTGGGCGAAGCGGACGGATTCGTATTCGAACAGCCAAACATGACTGAATTGTTCTGGACGATGGAAGATGTCCATTTTGGCATAACCGGGTCAATTACAGGAGATGAAGCGCAGAAGATGGCGTTATCGGCATCGCTTTAAGTGAGAAAAGCTTTAACTCGAATGATGTCTAGGAACAGAATTACTATCGGGCGACAAGAACATATTTCATTAATTGCCGCGTAAATCGCGGCTTTTTTTATGGGATAATGACAAGAACCTTATCCTATTCCCACGGACATACCGATTGTTTAGAAATAACGAGTGGGCCACCGTGCTGAGATACGGTAGGCAGATTAACTTAGATACGTGACTAACTTAAAAAAAAGTTACTTTACTCCTACATTAAATGGTAAAATCAGGGCGAAGAGAAGGCTGGGGAAGGGCAAAATGATTTAAACAGGATTTCAAAAAAATGAAAATGGGGTCGAATGCGAATGGCGACAACTGACTGGGAAAACAAAATTACAGAAATCACATTGTTTGTGGAAGATTTGCATCGGTCGAAGGCATTTTACCAAGAGACGTTCAAACTTGCTGTCATATATGAAGATGCAAACTGCGCGGTGTTCGATTATGGCAACACAAGCATCAATCTGTTAAATCAATCGAATGCCCGCGAATTGATTGAGCCTGCGCAGGTTGGTCACCACGGAGATGGCGCGCGGTTTCAATTCACGATCCAAGTGTCGGATGTTGACCGGGTATGCGATGAACTGGAAGTGCGTGGCGTTAAGTTATTGAATGGTCCGATAACGCGTCCCTGGGGGCGGCGGACGGCTTGTTTTGCCGATCCTGACGGGCATGTGTGGGAGATTGCGCAGGTACTTCATTTTCAATAGAGCAGTTGTAATTTAAATGMCAAGAAAACGCAAATACCTTTTAAAGAGTTGAATTTTATTATATAGAAAGTTTCCCTATAATTTGAGTGTCATTTTTAGGTAAAATATGCTCAAAGTAGTGATGTATTAATGTTAAACAAGGTAGTTAACATTTAAGTCCACAGATGGACTTTTCATTTTTGAATTTCCTCTTGTGGTAATGTCAATGTAGGATGAGTTTCAAGAATATGAACTGGAGGAGATATTATAAATTATATCGAGACTGTTAAAATAAGTGATGAATATTTACTACCATTAGTATCAGAGTTTTACGGATTAGAAGACTACGAAATCCAACTAATTCCGGCACACAAGGGAGGGCGCAATGTCGTTTTTACCTGTGTGAAAGCAGGCGCTGACGCCAAAATACTCAGAATCGCTTTCTTACCTGACAGGAATCGGGAACAATTTCTTGGTGAAGTTGAGTATGTCAGATTTTTATTCGAGCATGGTGGAAGTGTCTCGGACGTAGTCAGTTCTCGAAAGGGAAATCTGCTGAAAGAGATTAACCATAAAAATCATACTTTTTTTATCTGCCTTTTTATAAAAGCCAAGGGAAAAATGCTTGCGGAAAATCATTATCAGTACCGAGAAGGAGTCCCAATTACCGAATACTATTATAATTGCGGTAAAGTCCTGGGGAAACTGCATCAAATATCGAAAGGGTATACGCCTGTCCACCGCAGGTATAGTTTTTTTGATAAATACAATGCCGGATTTATCGATAAAGTGATCCCCAACTCATTGCCTCTGCTGAAGGAGAAGCTGATAGAACTCCTTCAAACCTTAGAAGGATTGGACAGGAACAAGGATATTTTCGGTATGATCCATTTTGATTTTAACGACGGGAATTATTCGATAAATTATGACACCGGGCAAATCACCGTATATGATTTCGATAATTCATGCTACTGTTGGTATATGTATGATTTGGCAGATCTCTGGACACAAGGAGCGGGCTGGATTCAATTCGAACCAGACGCCGGTAAGCGTAAAAAGTTCATGGACGATTATTTTGAAACCGTCCTCGAGGGATACAGATCCGAGACCAAGATCGAAGGTTTGATGCTGGAGCGGTTGCCTTTATTTATCCAAGTAACTCTTATGGAAAATATTGTTGACGCATTCGAGGGAATGCACAATATTGGCAAGGAACCAGAATGTGACGAGGAGCTGTCGTATCTCATAAAATGCATGGAAGACGATATCCCTTATAAGGGGTTTTTTCATGAAATTTACTCGTGTGATGAACCCTTTGAATATGAGGTAATACGTATTTAGTCTTTACGCAGCTGATGCGTAAAGAGCTATACGAACTTCTACACGGCTATCAACGAACAAGCGGATGGATTACTTGGTAAAAATAGAACTTTAAATTTCAAGGCAGCCCATTTCATGGGTTGCCTTGATTCAGTTTAAATCACATAGGGTGAACGTGGAATGTCAGAAAAGCCAGCAGGAGCAGCATCATGCCGGATAGAGATTCACACTACATGCCTTCCGGTCCCATGCGTCATTCATTTTCCTTTTGCAGAAGTTTCAGTTTGAGGTTCACCAATGAAATGCCTGCGATAATTAGTACGAGTCCCGCCACCAGTTTGGAAGTGATCGTTTCACCCAAGAAAAGAACACTGGTCACGATCGCAATGAGAGGGACTAGAAAATTAAACGAACCGACTTTGCCAGCTTCGCCCGATCCGACAAGCAGAAAGAATATGAGCCAGGTCAAGGCAGTGCAGAAAATCGAAATAATCGACAAAGACGAAAGGAATGACGGGTTCCAAACGATATCCGTCCAGCTTTCAACGGTTGAGCCCGCAACCAACAATACGATTCCACCAAAGATCATCTGAACAGTAACCAACCAGATGGCATCGACCCTTGTCGCTGTTTTCTTTATATAGATGGTACCGAACGTCCAAGTGATCGTGCTGGCTAAACCGAGCAGGATGCCGACGGTGGAAATACTACCAGAGCCTCCGCTTACGCTGACGACAGCAACTCCAATAAAGCCGAGAATCAAGCCGACCATTTTCAAACTGGTCATGGATTCACCCAGCCACAACCAAGCGCCGACGCCTAGCAGAACAGGCTGCAAGAATACGATCGTTGAGAACAGTCCGGCTGGCATAGCTTTAAGTCCGTATGTTTGAAAGACGAAAAACAGAATAATATTCAGCAATGCGGAGATTAGGTAGATATGCCAAGTATGCTTCAAATTAAGCTTTTTGTAGCGGGGTAAAGCGAAAGGAAGCAATATGAGACCCCCAATAAAGATCCTCAAGCCGGCGAAAAGCAACGGAGGAGCGAATTCGAGCGCATATTTGGAGAGCGGCCAGTTCACCCCCCACATTGTAACTAGAAACGTTAAATAAACAATAGTACGTGTTCGCGAAAGTTGCATCATGTGTCTTCAGCTCCTGTTGTGGATTTGTTTTTACCATGATACAATGCCTCATAAGATAAATGAAATGAATGTTTTCTATAGAGGTGATATCAAAATTGTTATGACACATTCACAACTGATGTTATTCGTGAAAATCGCCGAGACCGGCAATTTTACAAAAGCTGGAGAGCAATTGAATATGACACAGCCTGCCGTAAGCCGAGCCATCTCCACGCTTGAATCGGAATTGGGGGTCATCCTCATGATTCGGGATAAAAAGAAAGGGATCATTCTCACCGATATTGGGAAGCGCCTGACTGTCCTATTCAGAGAGATTTTGCACGGCTACAATAAAGTGGAGCAGGAGGTAACGGCCGAGAAAGGGTTTGAAGTCGGTACCGTTCGCATTGGGACGTTCCCGATTGTGTCCTCACAGTTCTTGCCGAAAATGTTAAAGGTGCTCGGGGAGAAACACCCTGGGCTGACGTTCGAACTGTACGAAGGAACGATTGACGAGATTAAAGAATGGTTGTCTTCTAGAATAATCGATGTCGGTTGGATTATTCCACCGAACGGTGAATTGGAAGGGATTCCGTTCTTCAAAGACGAATTGTGTCTGCTTCTTCGGGACGATCATCCGTTGCAAAGCCGTACGACAATCCATATCACTGATCTGGACAATGAACCTATGATTGTATGCAAAGGCGGGTTTGTAACGCCGATTTATGAGTTGTTTCAGCAATTCGGAATCGTTTTGCGCGTCAAATATGACGGACACAATATAAGCACGGCCTTGAGCATGATTCAAGAAGGGCTGGGTGTGGCGATCGTATCGACAACTTCGTTGTCGTTGTCGGTGCTGCCACCTAATGTCCGCGTCCGGACAATTGAACCGCAGCCGTTCAGAGAGATTCACTTGGCGGTTCCGTCTCTGAAGGAGGCTCCTCACGGGGTGAAGCTGTTCCTGCAAACCGCAAGGGAGCTTTATTTATCCGGAGACCGGAACCGCTAATGTGCAAATTTGCATAGAGTACTAGTTTATCTCGCTTAACTAACGGGAGACGCTAGTGGAACATTGAAAGGGCTGCCAATGTGGTAGCCCTTAATTTCGCTGACAGGATAGTTCCAATTTGATAGTTGGGTAGCTTACTGTGTTAGAATAAATAAAAATAAACCTGGATGATGGCTCAGCGGGGGAAACGAAAATGAACAAAACCGACCGGCAGCTCGCCATAATGCTTGAACTGCAACGGAGCAAGATATTGAGAGCAGAAGATATGGCTGCTTTATTTGAGACGAGCGTGCGGACAATCTATAGAGATATTCAAGCCCTGAGCGAAATGGGGATTCCTATATTGGGAGCCCCCGGACAGGGTTATTCCCTGATGGAGGGGTATTTTCTTCCACCAATCGGGTTTTCGGCTGAAGAGGCGGTAACCCTGCTCATGGGTACAGATTTTATTGAGCAGCGGTTGGATGGTGATTTTGGAAATATAGCTAAGGCGGCTCGGCACAAAATTGAAGCCATTTTACCCGAAGCAGTGCGCGGTGAGTCGATGCGCGTTCGGGAAACCATGAGGCTTCTTCAAGCTAGCGAATCGGTAACCGGCTTGAGGGAAAAAGACTATCTCGGACAAGCACGGCGCGCGATTTTGGAACGGCGAAAACTAAGGATTTCATACCAGAAAAATATGCCGGAGACGGACGGCAATCGAAAGAGTATGCGTGAGGTCGCTCCGTACGGACTGTCGCTCGTTGAAGGTTATTGGATTTTAATCGGGCACTGCGACCTGCGGCAGGATATCCGCCATTTCCGCTTGTCGCGAATGACTGAGCTAGTCGTTCTGGATAAACACTTTGCAATGCCGCATGGCTTTAACTTAAGCCATTACCGTCCGCCGGACGACCGCAACGAACGCGTACTGGTTCGAGCCAATCCAGAAATGGCCGATAAAATTTCCGAAACCGCTAACTTTTATACGGAAGCGGTCGAAGAGCGGACCGACGGAGTCTGGTTCCATTTTCGCGTTCGAACGCCGGAGGAACTGTTGCACCTTATCCTCAGCTGGGGAGGAGACGTCGAGGTTCTGGAACCAGAGTCATTACGTTGCCGGATTCGGGAAGAGGCAGAAAAAATTTTTAAACGCTACTGACATGCTGTTGTCAGTAGCGTTTTTTTATACTGGGGTTATACCCCAGATGAATGAGGAGTGTTGTTTAAATGAGAAGTACAGCGGAAGCATTGCAGGCGTTTGAAGTGACGGTTGGAGGATATTTAGTTGAACTGGAAAACCTCACTATGGAGCAATTACTTGCAAAGCCTAACGAGGAGGAATGGTCAATTGGGCAAATGTATATGCATTTGATTCAGTCGGCTCAATTCATGCATCTGCATAATGTTGACCAATGTTTAAACGGAAGCGAGGCTGTACTGAGGAACACGGGGGAAAAAACAGTGAATGGGAGAGCCGCGTTCGAGCTTGGAAGCTTTTCGCCCATTCGGATACGAGTCCCGGCTTCGCCGCAGTACACACCGCAGCAGCCGGATAGTAAGAAGCAGCTGATGGAAGGACTTCGTGGCGTAGTGAAACGGATGAAACGTACTGAAATCGCTTTGAGTCAGGCGCCCGAAGGGAATAGAATACTTCATCCAGGTTTCGGCGCGTTAAACGCTACAGAGTGGTTTTTGCTGGTAGAAATGCATTACAGGCATCATCTATTGCAGTTGGAGCGGTTGCGTTGCTCCGCAAACGTGGTCATTCGACCGAACTGAATAGTGCATATGGGTAAGGGCAATACTGGTAATCGAACCATAAAAGCACATGCGGGCCGGGTGATACGATCATGGAGAGCAACAGCGGAAACAGCGATACCAATGCACAGCAAAGCTCGCCTCAAGCTTCCGGCATCCCGAGCGACAGTACGATGGGAAGTACGAATCTTAAGCATCCCGCCATTCCCATCTCGCACTCTCTCCAAGATAATCTGCGTTTTCTGGAGGATGTGTTTCGGGACAGCTCGGACATTAATTTCAAGCACTGGAGCTATGGGCCGGGTTTGGGGGAGAGGGCATGCTCCGTCTACTATAATTCGCTCGTGCAGGAAGATACGATCAACTATATGAAGCTGTCCCTCCAGGATTTGACGACGCACGAAATCGGGCCTGGAATGAACGTAACCCTGCACGACATACAATATTTTTTTGGGCAGCAAGGCGTATCCGAGAAAAAAGCCGAGCTCATAAACGATATGGAGGCAGTCGTCGATGCCATATCGAGCGGTCGGCTCATTATTATTTTCGATGGATGGGATCACGGGTTAAATTATAAAGCGGAGTCCGTCGAGACGCGGCAGGTGATTGAACCCGTCAACGAATCGGTCGTGCAAGGGCCAAGAGAGAGCACGGTCGAAAATTTGCAAAAAAACTTAGGTTTGCTTCGGCTCCGTCTGAAGACTCCGAAGTTCAAAATCGTTTTAATGTCGGGCGGCGGCGATACAAAGACAACGGTCGCGTACGGATATATTGAAGGAACAGTCGACGGCGAACTGTTGAAAGAATTCAAAACGAGGATGGAACGGATCCGGGATGTAGAAATTTTAGAAACGTCTTATATCGAGCAGCTTATCGAGGACTCGACATTCTCGCCGTTCCCGCAGCATCGATATACAGAAAGAACCGATATGGCGGTCGCCGGACTCTTGGACGGTAAGATCATCGTTCTTGTCCAAGGCACGGGAGGCATGCTGTTATGTCCCGGCCTATTTACCGAGTTTTTTCAGTCGAGCGAAGATTATTACCAGCGGACCGTTATTTCCACCTTGGTGCGCTGGCTGCGCATATTAGCCTTTATTATTGCGCTCTCACTGCCAAGCATTTATATTGCGCTGTCGACTTATCATCCCGAGCTTATTCCGACGGTTCTCCTGCTCGCGGTGCTGAATGCCAGGGAGGGAATTCCGCTTCCGGCTTTCTTCGAGGCTTTGCTCATGGAATTTTTTTTCGAGCTCATGCGCGAGGCAGGGGTTCGTTTGCCCCGTCCCATAGGTTCCGCGGTAAGCATCGTAGGAGCGCTCGTAATCGGGGACGCGGCCATAAGCGCTGGAATCGCATCGCCGATCATGGTCATCGTGGTAGCTCTAACGGGTATAGCATCGTTCTCCATCCCGCAGTACGGCATTGCGATTGCGCTTCGTATACTGCGGTTTCCCTTGATGGTCAGCGCAACGTTATTGGGCGGGTTCGGCATGATGGTCTGTTTCATCATCATCCTGCTTCATCTAAGCAAGCTGCGCACGCTCGGCCAACCGTATTTGGCGCCGCTTGCGCCGCTCCGGCTCTCCGAGTTGCGCGACGTCGTGCTGCGCGCTCCGCTTAAGAAGATGCTTCGAAAACCCCGCAACTTGCATAATCAGAAGCCGTAATGGAAAGGAACCGTATGAGAAAGCTTGGACGTGCGTTTGTACTTTTCATCGTCTGCGTTCCGCTCCTATCCGGCTGCTGGAGCAAATACGAGCTTACGGAGCGAGGCTTCGTTATGGGCGTAGCACTCGATCTCGGAGAAGAGGGGGATATCGAGATGCTGACCCAGATCTATCGTCCGCTCTCTTCCGAATCCGGAAAAACAACGACGACATCGCCGCTTAGCATCAACGTTAAGACGACTGACGATACCGTCATGGAATCAATACGCGATATTCCGATCCACTTAGGGAGGAAGGCGCAATGGAGCCACATGCGCGTCATCATCGTTGGAGAGGCTTTGGCAAGAAGTGCGGATGTGAGTAAAATACTCGACCTGTTTTTACGGGACCATGAGCCGCGCAGCAGCGTCAGCTTGATGATTGCACGGGGGAGAGCTTCGAAAATGTTCGAGAAAAAGCCGCTCATCGAGCAAACGACCGCTCAGCAATTTCTTCGTACCGAGGAATCGTCCTACCGCAATTCAGCCAAGACGATCGATACCTCGCTCCTTGATTTAGTCATGCAATTGAAGAGCGCGCATCCGGATGCCGTCGTAGCCTATGTATACGAGAACAAGAAATCCGGAGAAATTTTCTCTGCCGCAGGGCTCGCTTTGTTGAAGGATGGCGTAATGAAAACCGTGCTGCCTTCCAGCAAAGTGGAGGGTCTGGTCATGCTGCGCAACGAGTATAAAGCAGGCGTCGCCCAGATTGCGTGTCCCGGGCTGAAAGGGTTCAAAGAAACGGCTGAAGTATTGTCCCTGCATGTGAAGACGAAGCCGATCGTAAATGGTGACGAAATAAAGGTTGCCGTGAAGATGCGAGGCGAGATTGCGATTACCGAGCTGAGATGCTCGAGAATCGAAACGATTCAGGATGAGCGGAAATTTGTCGCTGCCGTAGAGAAAGCGCTCAAAAAACAGGCAATCGACTCGATCGCATTCGTTCAAAAACAAAAATTGGACGTAATCGGAATCGGAAACAGCATATACAGAAAAAATCCGAAAAAGTGGGAATCGCTTAAGCAAAATTGGGACGAGCAGTTCGCCGAGCTACCGTTCGATATCCAAGTCGAACTTAAATTGGTTACCGGTGGCACGATCAAGAGCCGGCCGGCTTACTAGTGATCGGATAACGGGGGGAAACCGAATGTGGGAGCGTCTGATTGTCGTGATCGCAGCTGTTGGCGGGATGCTGCTATACGACGGCGTAACGCTAAGGAAGAAAATAACGAGACGGGAAAAAGGAGTGTACGCCGTTATCGTGGCGGGCTGTCTGTATATGGGGATCGATTACGTTGTAAACCGCGATTGGTTTGACATGTACGACATCGTCGAATTCGCGCTTGGCGAAGCAGCGAAGCAGGTTGAAGCGACGTTAGGCGTAAAATGGTAGCATCGCCGCATTAACGAAGGAGGAGCGCCCAGTATGGAAACGGATAAGCAAAAAATCAGCCATTTTCAATTGGGCGTGCTGTTTTTCGTATACATGACAGGCTCTTCCATTATCAATATTCCCGGTCCGCTCATCGGCAAAGCCGGCAATGGAGCCTGGATTTCGTTGTTGGTATCCGGAGCGCTTGGCTATATGATGCTAATGATGCTGCTTTTTCTTCATAACAGGTTTCCAGGATTGAATTATGTCGAGTACAGCCGGAAACTCGTCGGCAACGTCATGACGGTCGTTATCGGACTGCTGGCGATAAGCTTTATTCTGCAAGAGCAGTCGGGCATCGTCATGGACGTCGGCTTGTTTATGGTGAGCTCTATGTTAAGGGAGACGCCGATATACGTCTTTACCATCCTTGTTTTTCTCGTAGCCGCGTTGACGGCGAGGGCAGGACTGGAGGTTATGGCCAGAATGTTTACTCTTATTATGCTGCTGACTTCGTTCTTCATTATCGTCATCCTGCTATTGGCTATACCCGATTATAATCCATTGCAGTTGCTTCCCGTATTGCCAAAGGGATTAAAGCCGGTCTTGCATGGCGCGTATTTCACGTTCGGTTTTCCTTACTCGGAAGTTTTTTTGTTCGGTATGCTGATTCCGTTCGTGGAGCGCAGTCAAAGAAAGCGAGTGCCGAAGGCGCTGATGCTTTCGTTAGGCCTTAACATATTCACATTATGCATGGCGACGATTTGCTCGATTATGGTATTTGGCGCCTATGCGGGAGATCGGCCTTACGTGCTCTTCAACATGGCCAGGCTGGTTGAATTTCAGGAAGTCATCCAACGAATCGAATCGATTATCGGGATGTCGCTCATTCTCGGCTCATACATGAAGGTAACGGTTACTTTGTACGTCCTCAGCTTGTTCGTAAGCGGGTTGTTCGGTCTCAAAGAAAGCTCGGCCATCGTCATGCCGCTGGCTTTGGCCGGATTTCTAATGGGGCTTGTTACGTTCGACGGCGCAACGCAGTGGGGCAGCTTTATAATGTCGATTCATCCCCTCTGGACGGGAGCCGCGTATCTATTGCCGCTGCTGTTGCTGACGATCGTGGCCGCCTTTCGCAAGCCCGAGTCTTCTGCTTGATGCGAGACAAGGCGGTCTATTCTCTTTTAATGAGTAAGGAAAAAAAGGATGATGGGGTTTGCCGGAACGAAGATAAAATCGTCTATATTCAGACTAATAGAAGAACCGGGAAGTCCAAGTAATTGAATCCATAAAATCAAAGCAGCCTAACTTCAATGTTAGGCTGCTTTAGGTTAGCAACAGGTGGCCAAGGTTAGTCGAAACAATTGCCGGACAACAAGTACTTTTATACAGCCCTGTGATCCCCGAAAATGCACGATATATTAAGTTAGACGGGCAAGTTAGTTACAATATATGGTATAATTGAGCCGGTCATATTTATTTTCGAAGGGGCCTTGGGTCGGATCACGTTCCCCATTCTATTATTTAGTAGATCCAGAGGACCGGAGGACAATAAGAAATGGAGGGTTCATGCGTGATGGCACGCATGGTTGCCGCAGCTGACAAAGGAGAACGAAACAATGAAAAAGTACATACTCTTCGATCATGATGGTGTTCTGGTCGATACTGAATTCTGGTATTACAAAGCGGGAGAACGCGCTCTGGCTGACATTGGATTTACCTTGGATAAAGATCAATACCTTCGCGACATGACCCAGTCATTTGGCACTTGGTCACAAGCTAGGGCGGCAGGTATTAATGAACAGACCATCAGCAAGCAGCGTGAGGTCCGCAACGTCTATTATCAGGAATATCTTAGAACAGAAGCCATAGAGATTGAAGGCGTAGTTGAAACGCTAGCCGAACTGTCAAAGTACGTCCGCATGGCCATCGTGACGACTGCAAAACGTGAGGATTTTCAACTTATTCACGAAAAGCGCCAGATTATACAATTCATGGAATTCGTCCTTGTTCGCGAAGACTATGAACGCGCCAAGCCTCACCCGGAACCATACTTGACCGGCCTAAAGCGCTTCGGAGCTACCAAAGAAGAGACCCTGGTTGTAGAGGATTCAAACAGAGGGTTGAATTCTGCCGTAGCGGCTGGTATCGACTGTGCTATTGTCCATAACGACTTCACAAAAACACATGACTTCTCACAGGCCAGCTATCGAATCAAGACTCTGATTGAACTAAAGGACATTATCCTGAATGTAAACTGAGAGAGCATTCGCCAGCATGTCCCATACTCACTTTCATCATCATAAGCATCAAACATAAAATATTCAGTTAGAAAGGAGCAAGACATGGTAAATATCGAGCACTTGCAAACCGTACATGTTCCAGCGTCAAAGGTGTATGAAGCTTTAACCACCGCTGTTGGGCTGTCAGAAATATGGACCAATGAACTCATTATTCATAATCAGATTGGTTTTATTAATGAATTTAGATTCGGCAGCAATGACATAACGAAGATGAGAATAGAAGAATTAATCACAAACAAAAAAGTCGTTTGGCAGTGTATAGATTCAGATCCAGAATGGATTGGAACGATTATTTCTTTTGATATTCAAGAGAAGAACGGGAAGACTTTTATTACGTTACGTCATAAGAACTGGAAAGAAATAACGCCATTTTATCGTTCCTGTAACTATAACTGGGCAATTTTTCTTTATAGTCTCAAATCCTACTGTGAAGATGGCGAAGGTCTCCCCTATCAAAAACGTAAGTTTTAATAATTTAAGTCATAATGCTCATTTCGCTAACGGAGAACGTTAGCGGAATTAAATATCCAACGCGGCAACCGGACAAATACGGTCGGTTGCCTTTTTCTTGAACTAACAGGCTGTATAGTGGGGAAACTTACTATTGCTCGCAATGCTTGGCATGACCGTCAGCATGCTGTTCACGCCCGTCATCGCCAAAAGCATGACGTTGAAGGCGATTAATATTTATTCGGGGCCGGTCGGCATCGTCCTTATGGCGCCGCTAACCGGAGGCGAGCAGTCAAGCCAACGCTTGGGTGCTCTTGTTGTTTTTAGGGGTTATTACGGGCGTTGTCAGGGATATGGTGGACTCGCGGCGTTGCGGTTGCCGGACCGGGAACGGCAGATGTGACGAATCGAAAGGACGAAGGGAAGAAGCCAGGCGGCAGTGTTTCAACTTAATAAAGCTTTTATGATTAAAAAAAGTGGCTGCCGTGTAATCGGAAGCCGCTTTTTAGTTTTGACGGGCAATATAAAGGCATATACCAGGAGTTAAGAGTTTAATTGGAACGATTAATCTGCAGCAATTCTGGAACAGTTCGAAAAGGAATTAGTAAAGTTTGTTAGAATAAATATCAAGGTGATCGGTAATGAATTTTTGCACATAAGGAGATAAAACGATGGAAAATAACAAATTACTAAGAATGGACAATGTTGGCATCGTTGTAGAATCCCTTGATGACGCAATCTCTTTCTTCGAGGAAATTGGCTTGAAGCTCGAAGGACGGGCTACTGTCGAAGGGGAATGGGCTGGTCGCGTAACCGGGCTGGGTTCGCAGTGTGTAGAGATTGCTATGATGGTTACCCCAGATGGCCACAGCCGAATTGAACTTTCGCGATTTCTCACCCCGCCTACTATTTCAGATCACCGAACTGCTCCCGTGAATGCTCTTGGTTATCTACGCGTCATGTTCACCGTCGAAGACATTGACGAATTGGTATCCAGACTCACAAATCATGGTGCTCAGCTCGTTGGCGAAGTGGTTCAGTACGAGGACTCGTATCGGCTCTGCTACATTCGTGGAAAAGAAGGACTTCTAATCGGTTTGGCGCAACATCTCGGTAATAAATAAGTGACGTGCAATGTGCGAGTATCCTAATTTAATCTATAAGTAGTTCATTTCGTTCATAACAACAAACCGGCAGCAGATCAGAGATCTGCTGCCGGTTCATGGACGATCCGATAAGCAAAGCAAGGTTGGTGCAGAAAACAAAATTGGATTCGCGGTATCCAGCAGAGCATATTTTGTAGAATCAATATKGGTGGCATGTCCACAAATGACTATACTCGGATTTATCGCACGAGTGCAGCCGTGGAGGGTTTAAAACACTAGGCTGCATGTGCATTGCAGCTTGGCTGCTGCTGCTGTACTCGAAAACATGAAGGCGCATCATGCACCGTCTCCGCAACAGATCTAGATTCAGAAACAAAATTAAAAAAGATCACCTTCGTCAAGTCAACAAGTCCGCAAATACCAGGAACAAAATAGATGCTTCTTATGTGAGATCGTGGTTCAATACGTATAGTCCAAGCATAGGGTAAGTTAAATAACGTTTTGTCACCGACGGAAGCTTGAATGTATAGCGGAAAGTAGACAAAGGATTATCGCATGAAACAGACCGACTGTTCATTCGCATTGAATGAACAGTCGGTCTCTTTTTTAGGTTAGATATAAAATATGAAGCAATAGATTAGAACTTAAACGAATGATTTATTAAGGGTTTGTGGCTGAGGAAGGTCAACCCAGGTGCGGTTTTCTCCATTGAACTGGGGCAGCCAAGGTGCTAGTGCGTCCAGCATTTCGTCAACCATGCTCCATACCTGTTCGGTACTGCAAATGGCTGCCGTTAACGGATCGTGCAGAACGGCCTGCTTCACCAGTTCGCGATTACCGGTTAGAGCAGCTTCTACGGCCATCTCCTGAACGCTGATGCTGGCACGGCAGGTAGCCGCGCAAGCAAGTGGGAGATCTCCAATCCAGGTAGGCGCAATACCGTTCCGGTCTACGTAACACGGAATTTCAATCGTACTATGATCCGGTAGGTTAGTGATCAGTTCCTTATTCTCAATGTTAAAGTTCCCACGGTATACCCGGCCGGTCTCCAGTGCCTCAATAATGTAAGAACCGTGTTCCTCCGAACGCTGGCCGAGTGGAATTGACTCTAATTCCCCGCTTAACCACTTCGGATACATCGCTTTATAATCCTCCAGACGGGTTCGGCAATGCTCCAAATAACCTGCGGTCACTCCGCCGATCCACTCTTTATCGTTTATCCACTTATCCATGTCCGCCGATTTCTTGCGGTACCACGGCAAGTATTCGCTTAAATGTCCGTTTGATTCGGTTGAATAATAGCCGAACCGTCGTAGGACGTCAATACGGCAGGGTTCAGTTTGCGGAAGTGTCGGATGGTTTTCGAACGCTTCGAGCAGCCTTGGCAGCATATCTTGCCCCTTATGGGTAAGTTTGACGAACCATGTCTGATGGTTGATGCCGGCGCAAACCTGATCCAATTCCTCCTGCGGCAGCCCCAGCGCTTCGGCGATTTGCTCATGGCCGTGCTGTACGCCATGACATAATCCTACGACTCGTACACCGCCCGCGCGGCGAACGGCCCAGGTGTTCATGGCCATAGGATTCGAGTAATTGAGCAGCAGTGCATCGGGAGCTAGCTCTCGCATGTCGCGGGCAATGTCAAGCAGCACCGGAATCGTACGGAGAGCAAAGAAGATGCCTCCCGGCCCCAAGGTATCCCCAACGCATTGTTCGACGCCGTATTTTAAAGGAATTTCAATATCGTGCCGGTAAGCTTCAAGCCCCCCAACGCGTGCTAGGCAAATGACGTAATCAGCGTCTTTAATCGCTTCTCTTTGGTCTATCGTAGGCACAAGGGTAACCGACTTCAGTCCATTAATATCAAGCATATGCCGACTGAGCGTGGTCACCATGTCTAGATTTTCCTTATCGATGTCCATTAATCGGAATTCCGTATCACGAAACTCCGGAACGGCCATGAGATCCATAATTAATCTGCGGGTAAAGCCGATACTGCCTGCGCCAATCATTGCTATTTTTAACATTGCAAACACCTCCGTATAAAATAATTGCTCTATAATTCCTCTCGGGAATAATCATAGATCCATATAGGGAGGGAGTAAATAGCAATATCTTTTCGCGATAGTCTAACAATATTGCTCATCAATCCGAAAGTGTTGGACATTCCAATCAATCGATGAAGAGATGGTTAGCCGGAATGTCGTCGTCCGTGTTTTCCCGGAATTGCTGCGGAGAATCCCCCATCATCCTGCGAAATACTTTTCCGAAGTAGCTGCTGTTATCGAACCCAGTGGCGGCGGCAATCGCAGCTACGGACTGATTTGTTTGACGAAGCAGCTTTGAGGCTTCCTCAATGCGAATTTTGGTCAGTTGGTGAATAGGAGTCACGCCGGTGCTTTTGACAAAAAGTCTGCAAAAATGATATTTGGAGGTGCCTGCCGCCTCTGCGATTTCTTCCAGCGTAAGGAATCTATGATATTGGCCTTCCATAAATTTTATTGCCGCGGATACCGAAGCAGGAACGGGTTGACCAGCTTCAGGTTTGCCATCGATGATTCGGTGGCAGGCGACAATCCATTCATAGAGGCGAACGGAGATGTCGTATTTATCCTGCAATGTCTTCTCGTTGGCGCTCTGCATCATCTCCCAAAGCATGGCGATCGGCTGTGCATTCGGTTTTAAGGAAATGACAGGCCCGTTGGTCTCGATAATTTCGTTCCAATGGGCAAAAACATGCGAGCCTGTCGCGGTTAAAAAAATGAATTCCCAAGGCGTTTTGGATTCCGAACTGTAGTAATACTGATGATTGCCTGGGATTCGAACAAAAAAACCGTGGTTCTTAGGTACGGTGTAATGTTTGCCGTCGTATACCAAGTGTCCTTCACCCGAGAGTGTATATTGAAAAACCACAAACTTATCGTCACGCGCCAATCCGTTCCAACTATAGCTTTCGTTCACGGTGCTTTCCCAGCCGATCGTTCGAATAGCCATTAAAGGATTAGATTGATCCGAATATCGAAATCCGTAATTTGTTCTAAGCAAAATAATACTACCTCCTACTCAATATTTTTCTATTGAATTCAGTGATGATATGCCGTAAATTCGGAATGAAGATGAAAGTTGATTGTTAATATTGTACTACACGAAACATATGAATGCGTTTAAAAAATTCCAGAGGTGATGATAGACATGCCGCTTATTGATATGCCGCTCGATCAATTGAAGACCTACGGAGGGAGTAATCCGCGCCCTTCGGATTTTAACGATTATTGGGATAATGCGCTTAAAGAGATGAGAGCGCTGGATCCGCAGCTCGAACTCGTCGAGAGCGAGTTTCAGGTTCCGTATGCCGACTGCTTTCACCTTTATTTCACAGGTGTAGGTGGGGCTCGGATTCATGCCAAATATGTAAGGCCAAAGCATGCGGTTAAGCCTCATCCCGCAATTTTGCAATTTCACGGCTACGCACACCATTCCGGCGATTGGGCGGATAAACTAATTTACGCGTCCTTAGGCTTTTCCATCGTAGCAATGGATTGTAGGGGACAAGGCGGGCTGTCTGAGGATAAAGGAGGCGTGAAGGGAACGACCTATAAGGGACATCTCATTCGCGGATTGGATGATCATCCCGACCGGTTGTTGTTCCGTGATATCTACCTCGATACGGCCCAATTGGCCGGTATCGTCATGGCGCTGCCGGAAGTAGATGCGAGCCGCGTTGGCGCAACTGGAGGTTCGCAAGGTGGCGGACTTGCGCTGGCATGTGGAGCGTTGGAGCCCAGGCTGAATCGGATTGCAGCTAGTGTGCCGTTTTTGAGCGATTACAAGCGGGTGTGGGAAATGGATCTGGCAAGGGATGCTTATGAGGAGTTAAGAACCTTTTTCCGTCATCACGACCCTCAGCATCTCAGGGAAGATGAAATATTTACGAGACTTGGCTACATCGATGTCCAGCATTTGGCGGAGCGAATCCGTGGCGAGGTTATGATGGGCGTCGGTCTGCTGGATACGGTATGCCCTCCTTCTACACAGTTCGCTGCTTACAATAAGATTATTTCAAACAAGCAATTGGAGATTTATCCGGATTTCCTGCATGAGCGGTTACCCGGCTTCGAGGATCAGGTTATCCGTTTTATGCTTGAGATGTAAGAGGGGCTTATTGCCTCTCTTTTTGTTGTCTCCCGGAAGACGGACGAGGTATGATTTAGTTAGCGAACTACGAGGGGGGAAACATGATGATAAAAATAATGAAATCGCTTACAATTTATCCGAAACTCGTCTTGTCCTTTTTGCTTATGATCATTCCCATCTACGTTTCCAGCCTCATGATGAATCAATCCGGCCAAGACGTCGTTCAGAAACAAATATCCGAGTCAATGGCTTCTCGCGTCCACTTTTACATGACGTCTCTTGAAACCGAGCTGGCTCGGCTGACGAGACTAAAGCTGGAATATGTGAACGATGATGACCTGTTGACGCTGGGGACGGTAGCCGAGAGACTAAATGATTTTGAACGTTCCCGTACGATATTAGCGGTGAAAAACAAACTCTATTTGCTCAAAAGCTCCAGCCCTTTCGTGAAGAACGTGCAGCTCTATATACCGGCTCTGGGTAGGAGCATAAATGCAAACAATTACGATGACACGATTCCGGAGGAAGAACTGAATGCCATTCTCGATCCGGTCAATATGAACTCCCCGATCTTCAGCCTACAGAACCGACTGCTTCTAAGCGGAGTATATCCGGATGCGGTATACGTGAATCGACAGCCTGTGTTGGCCATGGAGATCGAGCTTTCCTTGCCAGAGATTGAACGCACGCTCTCCAGCATGGCTGGCGGCGAGCAAGGTGGAGGCGCAGCATGGGTGAACGCTGATCTGCGGTGGCAAGTTTCCTCTGGCATTGAGGGAAAGCTGCTGGAGGAGTTTACCGATACGCTTCGTTCACAGCATGGAGAAGCGCTGCTTGAGCCGGGGCAATTCATGTTGGATTTGAATGGCATTTCATATTTCGTCGCGCATGAGTATTCATCCGTGCTGGATACGACGCTTGCTGTATTCGTTCCGGCGAAGACGGTGCTTCAGCCGCTTAACAAGCATCGCGACTGGATATGGATTGTCTCATTCGTTTCCTTGCTGTTAACCGTTATTTTCTCGTATTGGATACACAGGCTTATTCATAAGCCCATTAAGCGGTTGATCGGATCATTTCGCAAGGTCGAGAAAGGTGACCTGACCGTGAGGGTCTATCATCGGAACCAAGACGAGTTTCATTATCTTTACAATCAATACAACAATATGCTTGAGCGCATACAAGTGCTGGTTCATGAAGTGTATGAGCAGCAAATTCGGTCCCAGCAATCCGAGCTAAAGCAGCTGCAATCGCAGATTAACCCTCATTTTTTTTATAATAGTTTCTTTATTCTGCAGGGGCTCGTGAGGATGAGGGAACATGAGCTGGCGGATCGGATGTTCCATCATTTAGGAAGCTACTTCCAGTTCATTACCCGCAGTGGAGCGGAAAGCGTTCAGCTCAAAATGGAGATTCATCATGCCGTTTCCTATGTTGAAATTCAGAAGATCCGCTTCTCCGGTACGGTTGAGGTTGAGCTTGGCGAGGTGCCGGAAGCTTGGGAGAGAGTCATGGTCCCGCGCCTAATCGTGCAGCCATTAATTGAAAATGCCTATATGTATGGGCTCGAGAACAAGATCAGCGGCGGAAAGCTGCGAATTCGGTTTCGCGAAGCCACAGCGATCGAGCTGCATATCGAAGTGGAGGATAACGGCGATTCACTGGATGAGGAACAATTGTTTCGTTTGCAGAAATCGCTGGCTTCATCTGACCGTGCCATGGAGACGACCGGAATACTTAACGTGCATCGCAGGCTGCAATTGAAATTTGGGCAGAATTGCGGTTTAAGCGTTTCGCGAAGCGAGTTGGGCGGATTAAAGACGCAGATCATCATTCGTAGGATGAAGGAGGATTGAACATGATTAGGCTGCTAATTGTCGATAATGAGCGATTGATCGTAGAGAGTCTGCTAGATTTGTTCAGCCAGTCAGGCAAGCTGGAAATGGAGGTGTTCGGTGCTTATTCCGGCGCAGAAGCTATGGATGTACTTGGCCGAATGAAAGTGGATATCGTTCTTTCTGATATTCGAATGCCGGGAATGGATGGCCTCGAGCTGCAAAAGGAGATTGTCAGGCAATGGCCTTGGTGCAAAATCATATTTTTGAGCGGTTATGACGACTTTGATTATATTCAACAGGTGCTGCGCAACGGCGGCGTGGACTACCTTCTGAAAACGGAAGGCCATGATGCCATTTTGCGGTCGGTAGAGCAGGCTGCTGCTCAATTATTTGAGGCAGTGGAATCCAAGCAGTTGATTCGCAATGCGGAGCGCCAAATAAAACTTGCGAGGCCTTTGCTTCTGAATGGCTACATGCTGGACGTCATTCAAGGAGATCCKGATTCGCTTAGGAAGCTGGAACAAAGGTTCGTAGAGCTTCAAATCCCGCTTAGCGCGAAGGGCAAGGTGCTGCTAGTTATCGGACGGGTAGACGACTGGCATGATGAGTTTAGCAACGGGGATAGGGATCTTATGCTGTATGCGATCCAGAACATAGCCGAAGAGTATTTCGGTAAATCGACAAATTGCTTAACAGTGAGTTACGAGAGAAATAAGCTGCTATTGATTCTTCAACCGCTGGATCGCGGCGAAGCAGAGAATTGGACGGTCCGATTCGTCCAAGGCACAATCGAGACGATTCAAATGGCTTGCAAGCAGCTGCTTAAGCTTAGCGTTTCATTTGCAGCGGCTGGAGAAATGAGGTCGTGGGAACAAGCCCCGGGGCAGTTTAGTGCATTGAAACGATTGCTCGGCCGGGGACTGGGCATGGGCAAAGAGCTGATTTTGTTAGATGGACAAGGCTCCAAAGGGGGAGCCCCGGAAATGGAGGTCCAAACTCATGAAGTCCGCAGCCAGCTGGAGAAGCTCGGTACATTAGCGGTCTATTTGGAAAACGGGCAAAGACAACATTTCCACACAGAGTACAGCAAACTCATGGGAGTGGTTCGAGGCACCATGAAAACGGATGACTCTCTAAAGCTGGAGATTTATTACTCTCTCGTTTCTCTCTTCCTGTCTTATATGAACCGCTGGGGCTTGCATGCCGAAATAAGCACATCGTTGGATATGAGCAAGCTGGCAAGGTACGATGCGCATCGCTCCTGGGACGAAGCGGATGACTATCTGTCGCTGCTGTCGGAGAGGTTGTTCGAGCAGAAGCATAACGATCAGATTTACCAGGAAGACGATTTAATCAAGCATGTCCAATTATACGTGGAGCATAATCTGGCAGGCGATTTGTCTTTAACCCGCATTGGCGAGGTAGTGGGCTACAATCCTTATTATTTAACGAGGTTATATAAACGAATCACGAACGAATCGCTGACCGATTTCATTACGGACGCTCGGTTGGCAAGGGCCCAGAAGTTGCTTTCGCAAGGGCAGATGATCGTTCAGGATATCTCCAAAGCTATCGGCTTCATGACGGAGCAATCCTTCTACCGTTTTTTTAAGAAAGAAACGAATTTGACTCCTCAGGAGTATAGGGACCGGCATGAGATATCCAAAAAGGATAATCGAAAGTGAAAATCGGCGAGTAGAGAGCACGGATTCGAAGGACCTATAATTAGGCTAGCAGAGCGGGATGAAGCATCTGTATATGATCATAGGGGGTAAGTATATGAAACAAAAGAGCTTTAGTATGCTGTTGACAAGCGTGCTGGTTTTTACGCTTGTTCTTACGGCCTGCAGTAACGGAGCGAATGAGAAGCCGGTGAATACGGACGGAACGTCGCAGCCGGGTGCATCTCAAGGAGAAACAATTGAAAAAGGAGATCCGTTCGAGAAATATGATCCGCCCGTTGAGCTTCATATCGCACGTCCAATAGAACAAACGTGGACATATCCGCAAGGCGACAGTATCGACAATAACGTTTGGTATCGGGAATATGAGAGTCTGCTTGGCATAAAGGTTGTGCATGACTGGACGGCTCTTGCCAGTGAATATAACCGAAAGCTGAACGTATCGATTGCATCGGGAAGCTTGCCTGAGGTGTTCTCTGTATCAGCGAGCCAACTGAAGCAGCTGGCGGACGCTGGACAATTGGAAGATTTGACTGGAGCTTATGAGAAGTATGCTTCCGACCATACGAAGGAGCTTCAAATGGGAGATGGAGGTGCTGCGCTCGCTTCTGCTACGTTCGGAGGCAAGCTGCTTGCCATTCCGGTCGTAAATGCCCCGATCTATGAGCCGAACCTGCTGTGGGTGCGAACGGATTGGTTGGAAAAACTAGGCTTGCCCGAGCCCAAAACGATTGAGGACGTATTTGCAATATCGGAAGCGTTTACAAATAAGGACCCAGATGGCAATAGCAAGAACGACACGTTTGGCATAGCGATTAACAATTATTTGTACGGCCCGATTACATCCATTACCGGATTCTCCAACGCCTATCACGCTTATCCCCAAACCTGGGTAAAAGACGACAGCGGCAAGGTGAGCTATGGCTCCGTTCAGCCGGAGATGAAGCAAGCGCTTGCGAAGCTGCAGGAAATGTATAAAGGCGGTCAGCTGGATCGGGAATTCGGCGTAAAGGACAGCAACAAAGTGGCAGAAGACATTGCCGCCAACAAGTTTGGCATGGCATTTGGAGCCAATTGGAATCCGTATGTGTTCTACGATGCCGTTAAGAAAAACCCAGGCATGGAATGGAAGCCGTTTCCCGTGCCATCGATAGACGAAACGCCGACTAAGGCAAGCGCAGGATTCTCGGCCAGCGGATATGTCGTCGTACGCAAAGGGTTCAAGCACCCGGAAGCGGTCGTCAAAATGCTGAACCTGCACGAAGAAGTCGTTCATGGCTCGAGAAGGAATGAAGGCCAATTTATTACGGTTGAAGAGGGCGGGGAACGAATCAACACCTCAAGGCTCTCGATCGTACAATCGGGTGTGTCCAATCAAGGCGTGCTGGATTCATTGGTGCTGCTGCGGGAAGCCATCAAAAACGAGGACGAGAGCCTGCTGAAAGATGCGCTGACGGAAACGGATAAATACGGTCCTACCGTTGATTATCTGAAGACCGGCAATATGGAAAATTGGGCAGTTGCGCACCAATACTTCGGCTTTGAGGCCACTATGGATAACTATACCGGCGATAGACTGCTGATGACGGCTTTCGGAGGGCAGACGCAGACCATGACGGATAAGTGGGCTACGCTTGACAAGCTAGAGAAAGAGACGTTTACCAAAATCATTATGGGAGCTGCATCGGTTGATGAGTTTGATACCTTCGTCGAGGACTGGAACAAGCTTGGCGGAGAGCAGATTCTGCAAGAAATTAATGACTGGTTATCCTCTCAGAAGCAATAAGCAGGAGAAATAGATTGAAGTTTGACGAAGGGGAAGATGAAGGGTTGTCATCCTCCCCTTCAAACGTTTGGAAGGGTGGTGCACAGAGAGAAATGAAAGCTGCGAAATGGATGCGGGAGCTGCCGTTGCATCTGCTGCTGTTGCCGGGGCTTGTCCTGGTTCTTATTTATTGTTATGTCCCCATGCTGGGGGTAGTTATCGCTTTCCAAAAGTTTACGATATTCAGTGGTTGGTTTGGTTCTCCATGGATCGGATTCGACAATTTTAAATTCGTGCTGGATATGCCGAATACGGGGCAAGTGGTATGGAATACGATTTTCATCGCCTGTATGAAGATCATTGCAGGATTATTCGTACCGATCCTCATTGCGATATTGTTAAATGAAGTTACCCGCTCCTCCATAAAACGGGGGGTACAAACGCTAATCTATTTGCCCCATTTTTTATCATGGGTCATTCTCGGAGGCATTCTGATCGATTTGTTGTCTCCGTCAGAAGGAATCGTGAACGCGCTCCTGGGTAAGCTCGGAGTAGAACCTATATTCTTTCTTGCAGATAACCGTTGGTTTCCGGCGGTGCTCATTTTCTCGGACGTTTGGAAGGAGTTTGGCTTCAGCACCATTGTTTATTTAGCGGCGATTACGAGCGTCAATCCAACGCTCTACGAAGCAGCCGTCATGGATGGAGCGAACAGATGGAAGCAGACCCTGCATATTACGCTGCCCGGCATGATGCCGATTATCGTACTAATGGTGACCTTGAGCCTTGGAAATGTGCTGAATGCGGGGTTTGACCAAGTATTCAATCTTTCTAATCCGCTCGTATACGAGAGCGGTGATATTTTGGATACGATGATCTACCGGATCGCGTTTAACGATGCACAGTACGGAGTAGCAACGGCTGTAGGCTTGTTTAAGTCCGTCGTTTCCTTTCTGCTGATTTCGGTGTCCTACTGGCTGGCTTACCGGTTCGCGAATTACCGAATTTTCTAGAGAGGAGAGACTAACTTGCAGCATATTTCCTGGAGCAGACGCCTGTTCTTGGCCGTAAATTCATCGTTTCTGATTTTTTTGGCTTTCCTATGTTTTCTTCCGTTGATTCACGTGATGGCGGTTTCCTTTAGCGACAGCGCCGCGGTAGCAGCCGGACAGGTAACCTTCTGGCCGGTCGACTTCTCGCTTAAGTCTTATGATTTCATAATAAGCCGGCCGGAATTTCTCCGTTCGCTTGGTATCACGGTTGAGCGAGTAGTGCTTGGCACCTTTATCAACATGATGCTGACGATCATGATCGCCTATCCCTTGTCCAAGGAAGCGAGATCGTTCCGCTTCCGCACGGGCTACGTCTGGATTTTCGTATTTACGATTCTGTTCAGCGGCGGCCTGGTACCTTGGTATATGACCATCAAAAATACAGGGCTTCTGGATTCGATCTGGGCGCTCGTTATTCCTGGTGCCGTTCCCGTGTTCAACGTCATTCTGCTGCTCAATTTCTTCCGTGGGCTTCCCAAAGAGCTTGAGGAATCCTGCTTTATAGACGGCGCGGGACATGTAAGAACCTTGTGKAGCATCTATGTGCCGTTGTCCCTGCCTGGACTTGCTACCGTAGGCTTGTTCACGATCGTCGGGCATTGGAATGGTTGGTTCGACGGTCTTATTCTCATGAATAAACCGGAGCATTACCCCTTATCGTCCTATTTGCAGACGATCATTATCAATTTCGATTTCTCGCAGGTTAAGCAGGAGGATATTCACAAGCTGTCGCAAATATCCACGCGAACATCCAAGGCTGCGCAAATTATTGTAGGAGCGCTGCCGATTTTGCTGGTTTACCCTTTTTTGCAAAAGTATTTTGTCAAAGGAATCGTGTTAGGGAGCGTGAAGGAATAGCATGGGTAATTTCTTTTATAAACCGGAGGATGGCTGGCTGGCGGATGTCATACCGTTTCATGAAGACGGGGAGTTCAAGCTGCTTTATTTGAAGGATTGGCGGGATAAGGAAACGTTTGGCGAAGGCACGCCGTGGTTTCTGATTGGCACGAAGGATTTTGTAACCTATACGGAGTATGGCGAGGTGCTTTCAAGAGGAGGGGAAACGGAGCAGGACCTTTATATCTATACGGGATGTCTGATTAAAGTAGGCGAGGTGTACCATATTTTCTATACCGGCAACAATTTTCATTATCCCGCTCAAGGCAAGAAGCAGCAGGCGGTTATGCATGCGGTCAGCAGTGATATGATTCATTGGGAGAAAATACCTGAAGATGCTTTTTATGCGCCTGCCGACCGGTATGAGGAGCATGATTGGCGAGATCCGTTCGTGTTCTGGAATGAAGAAGCGGGCGAATATTGGATGCTGCTGGCCGCCCGGTTAAAGGAGGGGCCTTCCAAACGCCGCGGATGCGTTGCTTTATGCGCCTCGAAGGATTTGAAGAGCTGGGAGGTTAGGGAGCCGTTCTGGGCTCCTTACTTGTACACAACCCACGAATGCCCGGATCTGTTCAAGATCGGGAAATGGTGGTATCTGGTCTATTCCACATTCTCCGACCGGACGGTGACCCATTACCGCATGAGCGAGTCGCTGCAGGGCCCATGGATTGCGCCAGAGAACGATGGTTTTGACACACGGGCCTTCTATGCGGCTAAGACGTGGACCGACGGAGAGCGGCGATACGCATTCGGATGGAATCCGACGAGAGAAGGGGAGCATGATGGCGGCACTTGGCAGTGGGGAGGCAGTCTTGTCGTTCACGAAATCGTTCAGCAGGGCGACGGAACCTTGCTGGTAAAGGTGCCTGAAACCGTAAATGCGGCATGGACCAGCGAGAGGCCATTCTCTTTCACGGAAGCGCTTGGCCGCTGGGAGTTGAATGGGGCAAGAGCCGCCGCTGAGGCTGAAGACTCCTTTGCCTGTGCCTATGCAGGGATTCTGCCTACGCAATGCAAACTCACGGTGAATGTTGCATTTGGCGCGAACACACGCGGCTGCGGAATTATTTTACGAGCGGACGAACAGCTGGAGCAGGGATATATGATTCGGCTGGAGCCGGGAAGGAACCGGATTGTACTGGACCAGTGGCCAAGAAAGGGAGATGTACCTTACGTCGTAGGCATGGAAAGGCCGGTGGAGCTTTTACCGGGAACCGATTACGAACTCCGCGTGTTTCTTGACGGATCGGTGTGCGTGGTTTACGTGAACGATGCGATTGCTTTGAGTACGCGGTTATATGATTTTCAGAAAGGGGGGTGGGGAGTATTCGTAAGCGAGGGAAGCGCAAGCTTCCAGACAAGGTTGCTTGAGTCTTAACCACGGAGAAGCAGGTATCAGGAGAGGGGATTCATAATGAAATTTCATGTCAAAAGGCAATTGGTGGCATGCATGGCATTGATCCTTGTATTCGGCATGCTTAATGGATTCGCTTCCGCCAGCAGTGCGCTGGTCACTTTGAATTCAAGCACAGGGGCCATAAACTTTACCTACGGCAGCGTMAGCCTGGCACTTGGCAATAGCAGCCCGTTAACGGGCATTCGTCACCTGTCTTTAACGAATCTGTGGAATAACTCCTCTGTTTCCAGTTCGGCTATCAAGAAAGGGCATACGACCTTCGGGCAAACCTGGGGAGCCGGCTCCACCAGAGCAGAATTAGAAACGACCGTTGCTGCGAAGTATGACGGCACGCTTACCGTCAGCCAACATGCGGATTCGGCCGCGCAGGGGATCTCGGGTATTCAATGGGGACTAATTGTGCCCGATTCGTATGACTTGATTATTCCGGTATTGGGGGGCATTCGCCTTACTGCGGATTCGCCCGATGCGGCCTATGGCTTCCAGCAGTTCGACTATCCCAACATATGGGAAGCGCAGATGTTTATCATTCAGGGCGAGGGCGGCGGCATGCTCGTGCATGCCAACGACGATGCCCGATTTTTCAAGACACTGCACGTCAAGCATGAAAACGGGAATTTCTACGTAGGCATGGAAACGCACAGTCCCGCGCCATTCCAGGAAACGACCCGTGCGGTGTCTACCGATTGGCGGCTCCGGGCTTATGAAGGAGATTGGGTGAATGGCGCAACAAAGTATCGCGAGTGGGCGGACAAGAAGTTTGATCTGTCCAAGCTGGCAAGGCTTCAGCCGGAGTGGGCGAAGGACATCGCGTTCACCGTTCTGACGGACTTAGAGGACAAACCGCTGCTAGAGTCATTGGCGCAACAGGTAAATGCTGAACAAACGCTCCTTGTCGTACCTGGCTGGCGATCCGATCCATACGATGTCAATTTTCCGAACTATTCGCCAAAACCGGACATTGCGGATAAAATCGATGCCGCACAAGCGCTTGGCTTCAAGGTCATGCTCTATGTCAATATTTTTGGCGTGACTCCTAGCAATCCTGCTTATGCAACCATGCAGCCTTATCAGGTTAAGGATCCGTTTACTCTTGATCCGATTTATTCGGAGTACACCGCAGGCTCGGATCAGATTAAATTCGCACAGATTAATCCGGCTTCGCAAGCCTGGCGCGATCTGTTTGTCGGCAAAATGGTCGATCTCGTCCAAGAGGTAGGCCCCGATGCGATCCATCTGGACCAATCGCTGCTGATGTATAATGACGCCAACGGCTTGATGGACGGCATGAACATGATGCAAGGGAATATTGCCCTGCATAAGGAATTAAGAGAAGAGCTGCCGACCAATATTGCGCTGGGTGGCGAGAGCCTGAATGAAATTACTACGCGGTACGAGGCCTTCGCGCAGCGCCACGCTTATGGCATTTTTGCTSCAACGGGTACTTGGGATAATAACAAGATCGACCAAGTCGTGCCGGCGAGCTCGGCTATTTTCGCTCCTTACACAACGATCTACGGTCATCCCGATCATGCAAACCCGTTGACCGAGGACTATTTTATCGCTTGGCATAAGGTTGTCCAGAACCGTCTGGGTGCCATTCCCATGCTTTCAAGGCCTAACTATGATCAAGTCGCGAATGCAACGCCACTCATGGAGCAGTTTCTGGATGAGGTTCGCTGGTACCAAGCCGAGAAGCCGGCTGCGGATTTTACGAACTGGTCGGATACCACGTTATTTGCGTTCCGAACAGCCGATGGGGAAGCGGCCAAATATGTGAGAGATGCGTACGGTGAGAAGCTTACCGATTACAGCTTGGGAGCTCCCGCTGCAGGAGAGGACGTGCTTCGCTATTTATACGGGAACGAAACAGTAGAGCTTCCTGGCCGGATTCCGGATTGGTATCTATATGACACGACAAAGCTGTTCGGCCTGAATCCGGAAAAAACATATCTTTATAGCAAAGAAGCCCGTGACCCCGATGCGTTCCATGTCTATGAATGGCCGTCCGACGTAGCGATGAAGCGGCTATCTCTCAAAACAAGCCACGCCGTATTATCGCTGGAGGACAAACAGCAGCCAGCCACCATCGATTTTCTGAATTATCCGGGCCCGATCCGGGCAGGCGAAAAGCTTGGCGACGGTACTGTTCATTAAACAAGCGCGCCTTTCTCGTCTGAAAACGGGTTTTCCCATACGTTTGCACAAGGCGGAACCGTGCAGCACTGGGGAGACCGAATGCTCGCCCATCCTCCTTATTCAGGGCAATGGGAAGGAGGACATACGTGGTTGGAATTCGACGTGCTGCTTCCAGAAGATCGTACGTCCGTATTTAAGACGGGCGTTCAACTAGGCTCCGAGCAGAATGTGCTAAGCAGCGACGGCGTAACCTTCAAAGCGTTCGCTTGGGAGAAAGCAGCTCCAGCTGCGACGCGTCCCGTTCTAAGCGAGGAACAATTCAGCAGAAGCGCGTCTCCTATATCCGTGGAGCTGGATTTGGCTTCACTCGCAGGCAAGGAAGTTACGATCCGGTTGGAGACACATCCAGGCACCACCGTAGACAACGACTCGGCCGTATGGGTAACGCCGCGCGTCGTGATTGATCCTGTGGCAGGTACTGCACGTACAGTAAATCTGAAGCTAGTGAGCCCGCAGACGATTACATCCGTGGAATCGTTATCCGGCTTGGCTCAATATACGGATCTTGGCAATCATCGTTACCAGGTTACGGCTCCTGCTACCGATATGCTGTATCTCATTTACGGTACTTCTGCTCCGGTACAGCTTCCGCTTGCTTTGTCCGATGAACCTTTCGATTCGAGTCTCCTGTTCGAGAATGGTACGGAAGGAGCACCGCAAGGTCCTTTCGGAGGAAGTGCCGGTGAAGGCTCGGTGCTAGGTATCGAAAAGCAGGGACTGGACGCCCACCCGCCTCAGCGGGGGCAGACGCATATCGACTACGCTTTAACGCTTCCGGCAGGCGTTGATACAAAAATTAGCGGATATATAGGAATCAAGGACGGCGCGGATGATTCGCAGGGAGTCGGCTTCCGTATTGCGGTAAACGGGCATGTGCTATGGTCGGAGGACCTTATGCCTGGAGGGGCATGGACGCCGTTTAGCCTTGCTTTGGACGATTATGCCGGAAAGTCCGTTGTCATTACCCTGATTACGGACTCCCTTGGGGATTACGGATATGATTGGGCTTTCTGGGGAGAACMAACACTTAGTCTGAATTAAAGGGGCTGGCATGCCGCGGAATAATTGAGGGAAGTTATCCTCTCTACAAAGGCAAGGCGTTACAAGCAGTGATATCAGGCTTGCTCTGACATCACTGCTTATTTCGTTACGGGGTAACACTCAAAAAAAGAAACATTCCGACATTGCAGCTTGGCTGCAGCATCCTGGAATGTTTCTTTTTCAAACTTATAAGGTGGAAATTGCTCGTGAAAGAGCTTTGTATTTCTCATAGCGCTCCTGATAGAGAGACGTATTAGGCTCACTTGGGTAAAACACGCGAAGCGGTTTGACAAGCACGTTCACGGCTTCCTCATATGACTGGTAAACACCGGAAGCTTTTCCTGCAAGAATGATGTTGCCCATCGTTCCAGCTTCGCTAACGTTTAATCTCTCTACTGGACAATTCATGATGTCTGCCTTGATCTGCAGCCACACGTCGGATTTAGCTCCGCCGCCTACCGCACGCAGCGTCTCAATAGGGATGCCTGCTTCCGCAAGGCATTCGAGGTTGTAGCGCATTTCGTACGTAACCCCTTCCATTAATGCCCGGTACAGATGGGTGGAATCTGTATCAAACGATAATCCATAAATGGTACCTTTGGCTTCGGGATTCATGTAAGGCGTACCCGATCCGGCAAAATGAGGAATTACGAGCAAATCGGTAGGCGAGGCTGCAGATGTTGAATTCAAAAAGTCGTAAACGTTAATGCCTAATTTGCGGGCTTCTGCTTCGGCTATTTGACCGAACTTGTCTCGGTACCACCGAATAAGGGAACCGCCGGTAAAATTGAAGGCATACGTCAAATATAGTCCTTCAATGACATGCGGTGCGCAATTGAATTGATACTGGAGCATCTTGGTATCCAGGATCGGTGAAGTATAGGCAGGCGTAATGCATTCCACGGTTCCAATGCCGTCCACCGCATKGTTGTTATGTAGAATGCCTGCACCGAGAGCTGCACAGGCTTGATCATGGCCGCCTGCTACGACTAACGTTTCTGAACGAAAACCTAGCGAATGTTTTATTTCATTGCGAACGTGGCCAATGATTTGGCCGGACTGAATGAGATCAGGAAATTTGTCTACTTCAATACCGGCGGCATCAAACATATCGGAGTCCCATTCTTTTTTGGACACATTAAAGGCCATAGTGCGGGAGGCTAAGGTGTAGTCCGTAACGGAAATACCCGTGAGTACAAAAGCGATGAAATCGCCAAACGGCATGAATTTCCATACTTTTTGGTAAATCTCAGGCTGGTATTGTTTGATCCACATGACCTTTGGAAGGGAGAACATCGGATGCAAGGGGACTCCCGTAAGCTCCATCGTCCGTTCCTTGCCGATTTTTTGTTCAATGATTGCAGCTTGCTCAATACCTCTTGGATCCGTATACAAGATGGCATTGCTTAATACATGTCCATCATGGTCAACGGGAACAACCGTCTCGCCCAAGGAAGAAATGCTAAGTGCGCGAACATTGATGCCGGGAACGGCTAAGAGCACATCTGCGATAACCCGTCTGACGGATTCCCAGACTCGTTCTGGATTTAACTCGAAAGCTCCTGGTTTCGGCTGTTCCAAAGGATATTCCATATAGGCGGCTGAAAGAAGAGTTCCTCCCTCATCAAAAAGCGAAGCCTTACATCCAGTCGTTCCAATGTCGAGTCCCATTAGTGACAATTTGTTATCCCTCCAATATAAGTATATGTTCATTATAAACAATTTTTGTTCATTTGCATAATATAAATTTTAAGAATAATATTTAAAATAAAACGGCTGAAATCTTTAGTTTTAATGGGGTTTTGATTGGAAGATTCCAATCGGTTGTTATTTCGAAAAAGAGAAACAGCGATTAATATTTTAATTTCGTAGTTGCGTATTACACTTCCATTAACTATAATATGTTTGAAACGAACATTTGAAATTAAAGACTGAACAGAAAGGCGGAAGGTAATTTGTCTAAAATCTCCATGGGTGAAATGCTGCGGGATGCCTCTCGCAGAGGCTATGCCGTTCCTTGCTTTAACGCAATAAATTTAGATATGGTTCGCGGAATCATTGAGGCCGCTGAGGAAGAACAGTCACCAGTCATCCTGTGCCATGCTGAAATTCATTTTAAGTATACGCCGCTCGAGCAGATTGCCCCCATCATGGTAGAAGCGATGAACCGTGCCAAGGTGCCGGTCAGCATCCTTCTTGATCACGGAAAGAGCTTCTCCGCGGTTACGAATGCGATGCATTTAGGCTTTAACGCAATCATGTTCGATGGCTCCGAGTATGAGTATGAAGAAAATGTTCGCAGAACCGCAGAGGTCGTTAAGATTGCTAAAACGCTTGGCGTTTCGGTTGAAGGTGAGCTTGGTTATGTTACTCGTCCCAAGAGCGGAGGAGCGGAAGGCGAGGACGATGATTCCATCATCGACGATGTTTCGCTCTATACCGATCCCGAGCAAGCAAGGGAGTTTGTTGAGCGAACCGGTATTGATGCGCTTGCCGCTGCATTCGGCACTGTCCACGGTGTTTATTTAAAAAAACCGGTTCTGGATTTAAAGCGATTGGAGCAAATTCGGAATACGGCTGGCGTTCCGATTGTGATGCACGGTGGGTCTGGGTTGTCGGAGGAAGACTTCCACAAGTCCATCGATCACGGTGCGTCTAAGATCAATTATTACACGGGGATGGCGCTTAAGGTTGTCGACCGGGCCAAAGAACGTTTTATCCAGTCGGAAGAAAAGACGTTTTATCACGAATTTATGATGAATGTCATTCAGGACTTTAAAGAAGACGCGCAAGAAATCATGCGTACGTTCCGCAGCAGCAACAAAGCGTAATTACCAATAAAACAATATATGAGGTGTGTCAAATATGTCCGTTACCGCTCGTTTAAATCGTTTATTTAGTGAACAAGGCAAGTGCTTTGATGTCGCGATCGATCATGGCTTTTTCAATGAATATTCATTTTTGGCAGGCATTGAGAATATGAAAGCAGCAATCGAGACGATTGTACGCGCCAATCCCGATGCGATACAGCTTAGCGTTGGTCAAGCAGAGCATCTTCAAGCTATTCCAGGTAAAGGGAAGCCCTCACTCGTGCTGCGCACGGATGTTGCTAACGTATACGGGACGAAGCTTCCCTCACACCTATTCAGTGAACTCATTCATAATCCGGTTGAACAAGCAGTTCGCTTGGACGCAGCTTGCGTCGTTGTAAATCTGCTGCTGCTGCCGGGACAACCAGAGCTTCATCGTCAATGCGTACAAAATATATCGAAGCTGAAAACGGAGTGCGAACGTTATGGCATGCCGCTTATGGTAGAACCGCTTGTTATGCTTCCGAATGAGCAAAAAGGCGGCTATATGGTCGATGGCGACATTACGAAGATCGTTCCGCTTGTTCGTCAAGGTACGGAGCTTGGCGCGGATATAATCAAAGCCGATCCATGCGATAACGTAGAGGATTACCATAAGGTCGTAGAAGCGGCATCAGGTAAGCCGGTATTGCCACGGGGCGGCGGACGGGCTTCGGACGAAGAAATTTTATCAAGAACTTATGCTCTTATGGAGCAGGGAGCTTCAGGAATTGTATACGGACGCAATGTCATCCAGCATGATAATCCAGAGGCGATGACTCGCGCATTTATGGCTGTCGTTCACCAAGGCGCGACGCCTGAGCAAGCGATAGCTATTTTGAAAGGAGCGTAATCGGCATGCCGAAAAAAGTCATTCGCTTCGGTGTCATCGGCTGCGGGTTAATGGGAAAAGAATTTGCAAGCGCCGCGGCGCGTTGGTGCCACTTGACCAATGTGGATTTTATTCCTGAAATTACACATGTATGCGATGCGCACCTGCCTGCGACAGAATGGTTCAAAAACAACCTGCCTAGCGTGAAGAAATCCACTTCCGATTACCGAGAGCTCATCGCCGATCCGGACGTGGATGCTGTCTACTGCGCAGTGCCGCATAACCTGCATGAGCAATTATATACAGATATCATTAAAGCCGGGAAACATTTGCTTGGCGAGAAGCCATTTGGCATCGATGCGGAAGCCAATCGATCAATCATGAAGGCAATCGCGGAGAACCCGGACGTGATCGTTCGCTGCTCCTCTGAATTTCCATTCTTCCCGGGAGCCCAGCGGATTGTCGAATGGGTTAATCAAGAAAGACTCGGAAAAATTATCGAGGTTGAGGCCGGGTTCTGGCATAGCAGTGACCTCGATCCAAACAAAACCATCAATTGGAAGCGTCGTATCGGAACCAATGGCGAATACGGCTGCATGGGTGATTTGGGGATGCACGTCGCGCATTTGCCGTTCCGGTTCGGTTGGAAGCCGGCGAACGTAAGGTCGCTGCTTAGTAAAATCGTAGAGGAGCGTCCGGATGGAAAAGGCGGCATGGCCGCTTGTGAAACATGGGATAATGCGATTCTGGCATGTGAGGTCAAAACAGAAAAGCATGATTTCCCGATGGTGCTTTCCATGAAACGGATTGCCCCGGGTCATGCCAATACTTGGTTTATCCGGATTAACGGCACAAAAGGGTCTGCAGAGTTCACGACCAAGAACCCGAAGCAGGTCGCATTCCTTCCATATGAGCCAGGCGGCGAGCAGGCATGGCATATTTCAGATGTTCCTTATAAATCAGCCTATGGAACGATTACCGGAGGTATCTTCGAATTCGGTTTCTCGGACTCGATTTTACAGATGTGGGCGGCGTTCTGTGATGAAATCGCAAACGGCAAAGACAATCAAGCTTCCTTTCAATGTGCGAAACCGGAAGAAGCGGCAATGAGCCATMATCTATTCACAGCGGCTTTGGAGTMAGAGAAAACCGATCAAACGGTTTCGCTGAACTGGGAATAGCACTGCCGAAGGGGGGAGGAAAACGTGAAGCTTTACGGAAGAGACTGGAAACGTCGCGAGCTGGAAGCGAGAGTCGGCCGCATCGAGCAAATTGGCGGTGTTGAGCGTTTTACCAGAAGTGAAGGGCCTGAAGCGGGAATAGACACGTTCCGAGTGCGAACCGGAGGCGGGTTATCTTACTGGGTTACGCCAAGCAAGGGGATGGACATCTCGCTTGCCGAAATGCATGGCGTACCCGTTAGTTGGTCTGCGAGCAACGGAGAGCCTCACCCTTCTTATTACGATCAGCGTGAAGCGGAATGGCTGCGAACGGCATCCGGCGGCTTGCTTATGACATGCGGATTATCACAGGTAGGATCGCCGGGTAAAGACAGCGACGGCGCATACGGTCTTCATGGTCGAATTCATCATACGCCAGCACGTCAAATTTCTTCTTGGTCAGAATGGGATGGCGATGAATATGTGCTGCGAGTCCGTGGAGTCATAGAGGAAACCTCGATTTTTGGTGAGCATCTACGCCTGACTAGAACAATTACTAGCCATTTAGGTGAAAATCGCATAGCGATCCAGGATTCCGTTCGGAATGTTGGATTCCGTCCTGCGCCTCATATGATGCTATATCATTTCAACTTCGGATTTCCGCTGCTTTCCGAGGACACGACAGTGGAGCTCCCCAAAGGAGAAGTTTCAACGCGCGACAACGATATGGATATGAGTAGGATAGGGGAATGGCAAGCGCCTGATCCTTCCTTTAAGGAACAAGTGTATTATCATAGGCCGGATGAAGGCAAGGAAACGGTCCGTGCACGCATTCATAGTCCCTCATTTCCGGCTCGTCCTGCAAACACCAATTCGCATGGCCTATCGGTAGAACTGGAATGGGATCCTGTCACGCTTCCGAAATTCGTTCAATGGCGCATGCCAGGATCAGGCGAGCATGTACTGGGACTAGAGCCTTCTAATTGCTGGACGAGAGGAAGGGCGGGCGAGAGGGAGCTAGGATCGCTCCGTATATTAGAGCCGAGTGAAACCGTAGATTATCGATTGGAATTGCGATTTATTTGAACACATATTAAGGAGGATACAGGTATGCTGCAGACTAAGCCTTATGTATTTTGGTTCGTAACCGGAAGTCAGGGACTGTATGGAGAAGATGTTTTGTCAAAAGTGGAGGACAATGCGAAGGAAATGGTCGCCGGGCTGGATCATGACGATGCTCTTCCTTATCAAATCATATTTAAAGCAGTCGTAACGACGCCGGAAGCTATACGTCGTGTCTGTCTGGAAGCGAATTCAGATGATCGTTGCGCAGGAATCATCACTTGGATGCATACGTTCTCGCCAGCAAAAATGTGGATCTCAGGCCTCACCCAACTGCGTAAGCCGCTGCTTCACTTTCATACGCAATTTAATGTAGATATTCCATGGGACAGCATCGACATGGATTTCATGAATTTGAATCAAGCGGCACATGGCGACCGGGAATTCGGATTTATTGGAGCCCGTCTTGGCATTGCCCGTAAAATCATTGCAGGTCACTGGAAAGACGTGCAAGTACGCGGCAGAATCGGTTCTTGGATGAGAACGGCTGCCGGCTTTACGGAAAGCCAAACGATGAAGATCGCTCGGTTCGGAGATAACATGCGTTATGTCGCCGTCACGGAAGGCGATAAAGTTGAAGGACAAATCCGCTTCGGGTGGTCGGTTAACGGTTATCCTGCGGGTGATCTGGCGGAACGCGTGCAGGATGTCACGGATGGACAAGTCAAGGAATTGATGGGTGAATACACAGAGCTTTATGACTTCACAGAGAACGGACAACGTGAAGGTACCGAACGTGATGCGATTCGAGAACAAGCTCGTATGGAGATTGCATTGAAAGCGTTCCTTCAAGAAGGCGGTTACAGTGCATTTGTAACAAGCTTTCAGGATTTACACGGCTTGAAACAGCTGCCTGGACTAGCAGCGCAGCGTCTTATGGCTGCCGGATACGGCTTCGGAGCCGAGGGGGATTGGAAAACGGCCGCTCTTGTTCGCATTATGAAAATAATGGCCGAAAACAAAGGCACGTCCTTCATGGAAGATTATACGTATCACATGCAGGAGGGCAATCAGCTTGTCCTCGGCGCTCATATGTTAGAGATATGTCCGACTGTTGCCGTCAGCAAGCCGAAAATTGAGGTTCATCCGTTGTTCGTAGGCGGTAAAGCCGATCCTGCCCGTCTCACTTTTAATGGAAATAGCGGTAAAGCAGTCAATGCTACCGTAGTTGATCTTGGTGACAGATTTCGTCTGATCGTGAACGAAGTAACGGCCGTGAAGAACGAGAAGGAAATGCCGAACCTGCCGGTAGCGCGGGTTCTGTGGAAGCCTGAGCCGTCGTTGTCGGATGCGGCGGAAGCGTGGATTTTGGCTGGCGGCGCGCACCACTTCGGTTTCTCTTTCCATGTTACAAGCGAGCAGCTGGCGGACTGGGCTAAGATGGCCGGTATCGAATGCATCATTATCAATCAGACGTCTACGATGACGAACCTGGAGAACGAGATTCGCTGGAATGATCTATATTACCGTTTGAATCATAAATAATAGATGTGTTTATGACGAGAAACAGACGCTCCTTACTGCCTGTACGCTATAAAGAGCCGTTTGTGTTTCTCGTCCATTTTCATTCCGGGGGGACTTGCAATGTTGAGCATCGAAGTTAAGGACGAATTAATAACGATAGTAGGCAACTCCTATTTTAAAGACGATCCCCAGTCGCTGATTACCCATTCCTATGACGGCACGCCGATGCAGCAAGCTCTGCCTGACGGTGTCATTTATCCGGAAACAACCGAGCAAATATCTGCAATCATGAAGGTTCTCCATCGTCATCGCATTCCCTTGATCACCCGCGGCTCGGGAACKAACTTATGCGGAGGAACTGTTCCTGTTACTGGCGGCGTTGTTATGGTTATGCACAGAATGAATCGGATACTGGAGATTGATCTTGAAAATTTGACGGCTGTTGTACAGCCCGGCGTGAACACGAAGCAGTTTATTACTGAGGTCGAAAATCTAGGGCTTTTTTACCCGCCTGATCCGAGCAGTATGTCCATTTCCACAATCGGCGGAAACATTGCGGAATGCTCCGGTGGTCTCCGCGGCCTCAAATACGGAACGACCAAAGATTATGTTCTCGGACTCGAAGCCGTTTTAGCCAATGGCGATATTTTGCGTTCAGGCGGAAAGCTGATGAAGGATGTGGCTGGTTACGATCTTACGAAGCTGCTTGTCGGCTCAGAGGGGACGCTAGCTGTGATTACGGAGGCCACACTTAAGCTTATTCCGCCTCCAAAAACAAAAAAAACGATGCTGGCGATGTACAAGGATATGAATGGAGCTGCTAGAACGGTATCGAAGATCATTGAAAACCGGATTATTCCCGCAACGCTGGAGTTTATGGACAATCCGACTATTCGGGTAGTCGATGATTATGCGAAGCTCGGATTGCCGAGGGACATGGAAGCGATTTTGCTTATCGAGCAGGATGGCGAAGCGGAGACGGTAGAGCGAGACATAGCCATGATTGAACAAATATGCCGAAGCGAGCAGGCTGATCGTATTGATGTTGCGGAAACCGCAGAGGAGGCACTGAAATTAATGACAGCGCGCCGCAGTGCGTTCACGGCGCTAGCGAGGCTGAGGCCTACGACGATACTTGAGGATGCAACTGTTCCTCGTTCAAAGATTGCCGACATGGTACTGGAAATTAACCGTATTGCCAAGAAGCATAATGTTCAGATTTGCACCTTCGGACATGCAGGCGACGGTAATCTGCATCCTACGGCGACTACGGATGCTCGTGATCTTGAAGAGGTACACCGCGTGGAGGCCGCTTTCGAGGAAATCTTCGAAGCAGCTATCCGTTTGGGAGGTACAATTACGGGGGAGCATGGCGTTGGTATCGTAAAGGCTCCTTTCCTGGAATGGAAAGTAGGTACTGCAGGTATTGAAGTGATGAAAGCGATCAAGATGGCTTTCGATCCGCTGAACATCCTTAATCCCGGAAAAATGTTCGCGAAGGAAACGAGGAAAAGGGTGGTAATCGGAAATGGTTGAGCAAAGCATCGAAAAAACGAGAAGTCCGATGGCTACTAAACTGGCAGCCAAACTGGACTATGAGCAGCTAACGAATTGCATGCGCTGCGGATTCTGCCTCCCTGCTTGCCCGACTTTCAGGGAAACCGGTATTGAAGCTGAGTCGCCAAGAGGGCGAATCGCATTAATGAAAGCGGTTGTTGACGGCATAATGGAGCCCGACCAGCAATTTGAGGAGCAGATGGATCATTGTCTCGGCTGCCGAGCGTGCGAACCTGCTTGTCCCGCCGATGTGAAATACGGGCAGCTTATCGAACAAACGAGGGATGCGATTGAAGAGCATACCGATCGGCATCGTTGGTGGGTGAAAGGGATTCGGCGAGCGGTACTAAAGGAGATGTTCCCTCATCAAAAACGGATGCGACTGCTGGGCGGCGCTCTTAAGGCCTACCAAAAAACAGGGTTGCGCAAAGTTGCTTACGCCAGCGGGATGATGAAGCTGCTCCCCTCGCATTTGAGGGAGATGGAGAGCATATTGCCTGACACATCCTATAAAGGAGTGGCCGAGAAAATCGGGACCAAGCACTTGGCAAAAGGGGAAAGAATTGCTACCGTCGCGCTATTTCGAGGCTGCCTCATGGATATGATGTTTACGCAAACCAACATCCATACCGTTACATTGTTAACGGAATCGGGATTTGATGTGATCATTCCCGTGACTCAAAATTGCTGCGGAGCCTTGCACGCCCATAGCGGGGAGTCCGAAGAAGCCAAATCCCTGGCTCGGGGGAATATAAGTGCCTTTAAGGATGCAAACGTCGATTATATCGTAACAAACGCGGGAGGCTGCGGAGCAATATTGGTCGAGTATGATCATTTACTCCAAGATGATGCCGATTGGAAAGCGGATGCCAAATGGTTTGCCGAGCGGATCATTGACATATCCGATCTTCTGGTTCGGATGGGCCGCAAGCTGCAGTTCTCGGAACGAGGCGAAAGCAAAGAGGAGGACTCGCTCCGTATAACCTATCAAGATTCTTGTCATCTCCGTAATGTCATGCGTGCATCGGATGCACCAAGAAAGCTTATGGGAGAGATTGATGGCGTAACCTACATTGAAATGAAAGAATCGGATCGCTGCTGCGGCTCTGCAGGTATTTATAATGTAACGCAACCGGAAATGGCAGGACAAATACTGGAGCATAAGATGGTGTACACGAACAATACGCAAGCGGAATATGTAGTGACCAGCAATCCCGGCTGCTTGCTGCAAATGAAGCATGGGATCGAGAAGCATGGCTCTCCTAAACGAATGAAAGCAGTCCATATCGTGGATTTTCTATATGATCGACTGAAACGTTGATAGCAATGAAGCAGTGACAAGCAGCAGAATGTTTGAAATAGACGAAAACATTATGAAATGAAACATAGTATGTTGATTTCCATAAATTCATCCCATACAATTAAAGTACAACCTAACGGAAATGGAATCGTTTATTGCTTTTGTTTAAAAACCATCTGCTGGAGATATGAGGGAGTGCCATGAAGGACGATTTGAATGACAGACAAAAACAAATTATTCAGCAGTTACAGACTAAAGGCGAGGTCAAAATAGCGGAATTGAAGGAATTTTTCGACGTAACGGATATGACTGTACGAAGAGATCTAGAGAAAATGGAACGCAGCGGCCTGCTTAAAAGAACATTCGGCGGTGCCATTCTTGCATCGAAAGACGTTGCGCTGAGAGAACGTTCAATTGTACGAGGAGTAGAGAAAGAGCGAATTGGGCGACTTGCAGCCAGCTTAGTACAACCTGGCGAGTCGATATTTATTGATGGAGGTTCTACCACGCTTCAAATTGCGCGGCATCTTCCTGAAGATGCCAATATCACTGTTGTTACGAATGCTATTAACGTAGCTGCCGAGTTGTCAGAAAAAAGGATTCCGACAATAGTTCTTGGTGGAATATTAATGGATACGACCAAGTCAATGGTAGGGCCTGTTACGCTGGAGACAATTTCTCGCATGGCATTTGACAAGGTGTTCTTAGGAGCAACGGGGCTTCATCCCCAGCACGGATTCAGCAACTCCAATATGCATGAAGCAGAAATCAAGCGTGTTGCCATTCAAAAGGCGAAAGAGTCGTATATCGTAATGGATCACTCTAAATTCGGTACGAGCATGCTGGTTTCTTTCGCGGATTTGAACGTCGTAACAGCCATAATTACCAACGAGAGTCCGAATCAAGAAATGGTTTCGATTTGTCAAACTGCTGAGACAAGCATCATCTTAGCATAATAATAATTAGCTTAAATTGAAATGTGGAGAGATTAAACAAAATCAACAATGTGTTTCCTGGGAATGGTACCAAGTTCTTGTCGTCCGATATTTAACTAACCTTGGCTGCCATTCCACTGAGCTAACTTTCATAGCTGCAGAAAATACTGGACTTATCGTTCCGGAAAAGGATATACTGTACCTACGGAAACGGAGGGAGAACCATGGGACGCTACAAAGAGTTTGATAAAGAAGCGGTGCTTCATAAAGCGATGCTCGTTTTTTGGAAGAAGGGCTACGAAGCGGCAAGCATTCCCGATTTGCTGGAAGCGATGGATCTTAGCAGATCAAGTCTGTACGAAACGTTCGGGGACAAACAAACGCTTTATATCGAGGCGATCAACTGGTATAAGAAGTGGAAGCAAGCCAAACGGGACATCCTCGTCCATGCGATATCCGCAAAATCGGGAATCAGGCAGTACTTCGAGATACACATCGATTCCGCATTGGACGGCGAGTCGCCGAAGGGCTGTCTCATTACTAATGCGGCAGTCGGCATGGATTCGCCAGATKAGCAACTGAATGCGTTGATCAGGGAGCGGTTTGACGAGTTGGAGAAATCCTTCTACGAGCTGCTCCGCAAAGGTCAGGAGTCGGGAGAAATCATGCCTGAGAAAGATATCAAGACTTTATCTTATCTGCTATTAAACCTGAATCATAGTATAAATATCGTTGCGAAGGTGCAGGKTGACCGCAGCAAGATGCAGCAGATGATAGACATGATGATGGAAATGCTATAAAACATTTTTTTTGCACATTCCGGAACGACTGTTCCAGAAAATTTCTGGTGAGCAAAGGGGACTTTCTATGAATTCAGCTTCCATTCCAACGGAAAAATCGGTTTCGCCATCGCTGATTTTTATCCTGGCAGCCGCTTGCGGTATCATAGCGGCAAATCTTTATTATGCTCAACCATTGATAGGCACGATCGGTTCGACCATCGGGCTCTCCTCCGGGGCTGCCGCACTCATCGTTACGTTGACTCAAGTCGGCTACGGGATCGGCTTGTTATTTATCGTACCGTTGGGAGACATCCTGGAAAATCGTAAGTTGATCCTTTCATCATTGCTCCTTACAGCCGCCGTTTTGACAGTTGCCGCTGTAATCAAAAGCGCCATCCTGTTCCTCACCGCTTCACTCGTGATCGGAGTAGGTTCCGTAGCAGCACAAATCCTTGTGCCGTATGCGGCTCATCTTTCGCCTGAAGCCGTGCGCGGTCGCAATGTGGGCAACGTAATGAGCGGGCTACTTCTGGGGATTATGCTCGCGCGTCCTATTTCAAGCTTGGTGGCGGAGTATATGGGCTGGCGCGCCATATATTTCATCTCCGCAGCATTGATTTTCGCGCTGGCTCTTGTATTGGCAAAGGCACTACCCTCAAGGAAGCCTTCGTCCGCTACAGCTTACCCGGCGCTGCTGCACTCCATGCTGCATCTGCTGAAGGCGACACCGGCATTGCGCCGCAGGGCAATTTATCATGCTTGTGTATTCGGAACGTTCAGTTTGTTTTGGACTACAGTACCGTTGGCATTGACAAGTCCGCCGTTCCATTTCACTCAGAAGGAGGTCGCTTTGTTCGCATTAGTCGGGGTAATGGGGGCAATTGTGGCGCCAGCGGCGGGCCGTATGGCAGACCGTGGATGGGTTCGCCCGGCTACGGGATGGGCTTTGGCCATCGTCATCTTTTCCGGGCTGCTTCCCTTGCTGGTTCCATCAAGTTCTGCACTCGCAGTTCCCATCCTCGTACTTGCGGCGATTTTACTTGACATGGGGGTTTCCGCCAACATGGTTCTCGGGCAGCGGGTGATTTTCTCTTTAGGAGCGGAATATCGCAGTAGGCTTAACGGTTTGTATATGGCCATTTTCTTTTTAGGGGGCGCTATCGGCTCAGCGGCAGGGGGATGGGCTTACGCAACGGGGGGCTGGGAGGCGGCACTGCTGATTGGAATCGCTTTACCGGCCATCGCCATGGCGTATTATGCGACGGAGTTTTCGAGATTAAGGAAGGAAAACCTCACTGATTGAGGAGTACAGTTGAGTAATCCACACGTTCTAGGCTAACGATGAACGTTAGTTCAAAACCAACACGACAGCAGCCGAGAGTAATCGGCTGCTGTTTTTGCTGAAGTAAAGGGCAGGATTGCTTAATCACTGCATGAATACCTTAGATATGACTGCTATTACTATGTTGCAAAAAAGACGACGTTATCTGAAAATGATTATTTTTTGATGCGTGATTAAATTGAAGCAAGGATTAATAGTTTTTCTAAATGGAACTTCAAGTTCCGGAAAGACATCCATATCGACAGAACTATTAAATCAAAATGCAATCTCATTTCGTCAGTTAAATTAATGTCGGCAAAAGGATCAATGTAGTTGTAGATACAGTAAATGATAGTGACGAGAGGTTTAATACATGTCTAAGTTCATTAATCGATCATCCTGTACTATTTGTAGGAGTAACTTGCTCTAAAGATGAACTTATTAGAAGAGAAGGACTAAGAGGAGATAGAGAGCGTGGATTAGCAATCTCACAATATGATAAAGTTTATTGCTCTAATGAGTATGACATTGAACTAAATACTGAAACCTTGTGACCAAACGAATGCGCCAATTTGATTTTAAATTTTATTAGATCAAATCGTGAATGCTCTGCTTTTAAGAAGATAAATAAAAGAAGTGTTGGTGTTTCATAGAAGCCGTATCCTTCAGAGAACAGCAAGTTCACGCTTCGGCTGCCGGCAAGATCGGTGGCCTCATGAATAATTTAACGAACGAGGTAGAAGCAAGGATGATGGATTAATTGAAGTTAATTGAAGTAACTGGGAACTTTGTTCAATGAGTAATGACAACAGCCGGTCAGACGATCGGCTGCTGTATCGATGTTCTTATAACATCGATCCCTTTCTATGCCTTGCCAAGCATTCGCAACATTATAGATAAAGTTGGGGAGAAAGTCGTCGTTGTAGACATTTCAAATTATTATCCTCAAATCAGCGGTAAAATCAAAGACGTGGTGGACGTAATGGTTGAAAGTGTTTGGGTGTCCAATCATTTGGGAAGACCATCATTAAAGCGTTCAACAATTTTTCAGCCTATACGCTAGAGCATCATGGAACTCCCGAAGGGACCGATGGACGCATTGCTATAGCGGTTGCTGGCGATGACCTATCCCATAAACAAATCATCATGGGTGTAGCAAACGATCTAGGCTTCGATGCCGTGGATAGCGGTTCTTTAAGCGATTCGTGGAGACAACAGCCAGGAACCCCTGCGTACTGCACCGAACTTACAAAAGAGGAACTAACCATAGCCTTAACGAAAGCGAATAAAGAAAAAGCGCCATTTCTTCGCGATAAGGTTATGGAAAAGCTGGTAGCTTCAGGTGGTACATTTTCCATTCATGATGTTGTTAAAACAAATAGAGAAGTATTCAATTCATAAAACTCTACCGACACATATCAACAAAAACTAGTCCTTGGTACATATTAACAAATTATGATCCAAGTAGGATAATAAACTCAATCTTTAGTTGGGGGAGAGTGAGTGTTGGATTTGAAGAGAATAAAAATGTTTATGGCCGCTGCGTTGGTTGGGTTTAGTCTGTTTTCGATGTCAGCGGGAACGGCTTCCGCTTCTTCTGGTTTATGGCTCGACGAGAAACCGGGAGATTACAATCCGGAAGTCCGCACCTCAAAGCACCGTACCATTGGGAGAATTGGGTATTTTACGGACTATGGCCCTATAGGTGATTGGACAAACATTAGCGGCAAGCCACTTAAGGTAACAATAAGAATTTTCCCACCACCAGGAGATTTGAAAATACGGGCTTGGGTTTATGATGCTGGAGGCATACTGGATCCAAATCCGAAGCCAATTTCGGGCGGCGTCGCACAAGTATATAACACCATAGTCCAGCCTAATGATAAACTTGTATATTATTTAGAGGCTTATGATTACGAAGAAATTGAGGAGCTAAGAAGAAAACCTATAATAGTAGTAATTGATGCCATACCGTTAAGCTAATGCAAAAATCCCCGCAGCCGAAGTCAGCGGGGATTTCGCTTTACAATAGACCGCGGGGCGATCCGCGGCCGGCCATTAAGTTTCGGCAAACATAGCAATATCTTCAGTGATTGTCATATTTGATATTCACATAGACGAAAACTTTCTTATCCGGACTATAATCTTTGTCCGTATGTCCCTTAATCCTCCACTCCGCAGTGTAACCTACGGGTACCTCAGTAGCACTGTACTCGGTACCATCTGGGAGTTCCGTCGTATCTTCCGGCAATCGGTTACCCTCGCCTACGTTCTCCAGACTAAGGTCATAATCTTCTCCTTCAGGGGATACCATGGAGACCTTAACGACTCCATGGAAACCTTCAGGAGGGCTCCAAGATCCGCTCAACTCTTGTCCTGAGGACGAAATGTACCCGTAATATAACGAATACTCATAATTTGATCCGCCGGCTTGATAAGATTTGGAATCGGAAAGCTGGAGTTGGTTCGGATCAACCTGATACAATGATCCGCCGTCAATCCGGTTCCATACGCCATCCCGGTAGTGCAACTCCCCCGGACCGCTGAAAGAATACAAGAGTCTGCCCTCTTGTGCGGAATAAAGGTAAGTTGTATCTTTAAACGTGTACGCTACCGTGCCGTCGGGTCCCAATTGCTTGATGGAGAGCGGAACGCCGGTCAACTGCCACCATTTAGGGGCCGCATAAACTTGTTTTGACTCGCCTTCCGGCGACCGGACTTTCAAAGTCCAGCGCTCTATTTCCTTGTTGTATTCCTTATAAGCAATCCATCCATTATTGATCTGGTACGATGTTCTCGGGTCGGTCAAATAATAATCCGCATTATCAATTGGGTTATAGGCTATCTTGGTAACCTGGCCATCGGCGCTGCGAACTTGGAGAGACCACTTAGAATAACCTTCATACTCCGTGTATGCATTGTAGAGTATGTTTTTTCCGTCCGTCAAAGGCCCGTTATATTTATTCGGGTATTCGGGTGAGGGCGGATAAAACGTCGTGAACGTATCGTCGGGGAGGTGGCGGCGAATACCGGTATGAAACTCATAAATTACCGTTCCGTCAGCCGACAGATCAAATGAGTTCCTATTATTAAAACTCGAATTAAGAAGGTAACGAGACTCTCTCGTCTTTACATTCACAATATTGTGGCTAAATACCGTAAAATTCCCTTTTACTTCGTATGGGCTCGCATTGTCCCAACTATTTTGAACCGCTCCGTCCTTCCAATAACGAGTCCCAACACCGGATATGGAATACACAACGCCGTCAGCGGATAACTTTGCTGTACTTAAGGTATACTTGGACCCGTTCGCATCGTAAACTTTTACTTGGCTTTTATCAGCACGGTTATACATCCAGAGCGCTTTATCGCCGGTCTCTTTCCAAATGATACGGCTTTGGTCAAAGTCGAGAATGGTACCGTTAAACCGGTAAAGCAGCGTTTCTGCTTCTGGTACCGGATGGTTTGCAGCAGTAGTGACCGTCTCTTCTTGTGTCACGCTTTGGTTGCCATCGGCATCGACGGCGACCAGTGATAAGAGGTAGGACGAATTAGAAGACAACCCATTCACTTCATAGCTGTGCACTTCCCCGTCAAGGGTGGCCAGCAGCGTGTTGTCTTGGTACACCAAGTACTTTTCTACACCTGTATCATCCGTGGCATGCTGCCAATTCAGCTGTACGCTGTTGTAGGTCACATCGGTAACCGTCAGCACGTCGTACTCAGGCCACTGTGGCGCATCAGTATTCGCAACTTGTACGGGAGAATAACGGTTTATCGTGGTTCCATCACCGAGTTGACCAGAATAATTATCGCCCCACGCCCAAACGGTTCCGTCGCTTTTCACTGCCAAACTATGCGAACCATCATTCGTCGAGATGGAGGACACCGAATCGAGCTCGGATACTTGAACGGGGGAAGAACTGCTGGTCGTGCTTCCATCGCCCAGTTGACCGGAATAATTATGGCCCCATGACCAGACGGTTCCATCGCTTTGCATCGCCAAAGTATGCGAATCACCCGAAGCGATGGCGGACACCGAACCGAGATTGGTTACTTGAACGGGAGTATAACGCGTTGTTGTGCTTGCATCGCCAAGTTGACCAGAAGAATTATATCCCCACGCCCAGACGGTTCCGTCGCTTTTGAGTGCCAAACTATGCGAATAACCCGCCGCGATGGCTACCACCGAATCGAGACCCTGTACTTGAACAGGAGTATCACGGTAGGGGGTTGTGTAGGGTCCATCGTAAATGATCAAGCCACCGGGCACCCCGTTTTGGCCTAATTCATTGCTTCCCCACGCCCAGACGGTTCCGTCGCTTTTAAGCGCCACACTATGGAGATGACCCGCAGCAACGTCGACCACCGAACCGAGGCCCTGTACTTGAACAGGAGTATCACGGTCTGTCCTGCTTCCATCGCCCAGTTGACCGTGGATATTCCACCCCCACGCCCATACGGTTCCATCGCTTTTTACCGCCAAATTATGATAATGCCCTGAAGCAATAGCTTCCACGGAGTTAAGATTGTTTACCTGAACGGGGGAAGTACTGGCCATTCCGCCACTCCAATTCCATCCCCACGCCCAGACGGTTCCGTCGCTTTTGAGTGCCAAACTATGCGAATAACCCGCCGCGATGTCGGCCACCGAATCGAGACCCTGCACTTGAACCGGAATATAATGATGGTCTGTCGTACTTCCATCGATGCCATATTCATTGCTTCCCCACGCCCATACCGTTCCATCCTTATTAAGAGCGAGAGAATGACCCGGTCCTCCTGTAACCATCGTTGCACCCGAATTCAAACTCTCTGCTGCCACCGCGGAACCGGCCTCAGCGGCTGCTGCCTGAAAGGGTACAAGCAGCGACAGCAACAGAAAGGCACAAACTAAAAGCATAAACCGTCGTTTCATCAATCTTCACTCCTATCTTTGATTTATCTTAAATCTACCATATTACGGAAACTTATTGATCTACCCGTTGCACTATACAAATCAGTACAAATCTGGTGCATTTGTCATAACAATAGTTTTGGGCGCATGGAAATTGGCAGTCTTGAAAATAACTTAGAAGCGCATATCCACCATCGGGACTAGGATATGGACATTCTTTTACATCGAGCCTTAAACCTGGTGATTTAATGGGGCACTATAGTTGAACACCGAGAGGGCTGTCGCGTGACAGCTTTTCGTTACGCTAATGAGGAACTTTAGTACAATGTACCATGGAGCAGATTGCGATCCGCAGCTGCTCCATTTTTATTAAGCTATCGGGCAGCATTCCTAGTTATGGAGAAATACGAGATTTGAGAAACAAAAAAGACTCCTTGGTATGATGTTAGTGGGTCCCAGAGCTGGCGAGCGAACGGATCCAATAACAAACCAAGGAGACTACAAGATGCATTCTACTCAAAATGAACGAATTGATCAAATCACTTCTTCAACTTTAGTTGTCGGTGTAGACATCGCTAAATTCAAACATGTGGCTCGAGCACAAGACTACCGCGGAGTCGAGCACGGGAAGCCCATCACATTTGAAAATAATCGAGAAGGTTTTGAAATATTCGTTTGTTGGTTCCAAAAGATTTTAACGGAGCAAGGGTTTAAGGACGTCATAGTAGGCATGGAGACTACCGGTCAATACTGGCTGAACCTTGCTCATATCCTTCGAGAAAAACAAGTGAAATACGGAGTGGTGAATCCACTCCACGTGAAGAAAAGCAAAGAACTCGACGACAATTTCGCCTACAAAGAATGACGTTAAGGACGCAAAAACCGACCTTTGTGTTGAAATGATGACCYAAACTAATGTGAGATAACAAGAAGCACGGATGAGTAGGAACGGAACTAACATACGGACGAAGATCCTGTCGGGCAGCATATCTGACCTCCACCTCATGGACAGGTTGAATGAAGGAATGTGGGAGCGTAGACTCTGTGAGATGTGGGAGGGTTGACCACCATGAGCTTATGTAGAGATCCAAAGGTGCAACCATACTTTACCGCACTAACCACTTTTTACTGAACAGTGGTCTGGGTAGAGATTTTTTGCGCATTAAGCAGCCCCACAAATTTCTTCATCTAAAATTTCGTTCCATTGAAAAGTTATCTTTTAACAATAACATTTGTTCAAAACCTAAGAAAACGTGAGCAATTAAGAGAAAAGCGATTCTCCATAGAGGGAGTTTAGTTAAATAAGGAATAGATAACTAAAATAAAGAAAACTCGCCGACACTGCGGCGAGTTTAGCTTTTTTATATGACAATGCGAAGTCAAAACAAACTGACTTTTTGATTAATAATTTCGGAAAAGCACCTACACAATGGTGGTACCTTTTTCGTGAGTGTAGTTATTCAATTGTGTATTTCGTGGCCTTATACATCTTTTCAGCGTACTCGTCGACTTCATCTCGTGACATGCGTAAGCGATTGACAGAAGTACCATATCCAATTTCCTTTTTACCCTCTTCTAATCCTTTGAAAATTCCATCTGCGAAGGCATCTAATGGTTCTCCTTGGATATGTAACCCCGCTCCACCTAAATTTGTATTCACTGCCGGAGGAGCAACTTCAATCACTTCTACAGACGTATCAGAGAGTTGGTGTCTTAGACTCATTGTAAATGAATGAAGCGCCGCTTTTGTTGCTGAATAAATCGGAGCAATCGCAAACGGCGTAAAAGCTAGCCCAGATGTCACGTTAATGATTGTCGCCTCTTCTTTTGTTGCAAAAAATGGAGAGAACAGCACAGAGAGATGGAAAGGTGCTTCAATGTTGGTTGTGATTTCTTTACTGAAATAACTCCAATTGTTCCTCACATCCGCCTTTAGCACATTAAAGCGTTGTTGGATTCCTGCATTGTTAACTAACACATTCACTTCTGGATAGTTCGCTGATACCCAATCAAACAATGCTACACGCTCGGATTCAATATCCAAATTACTTACACGAGTAATAAGGCTAGGGGATTTTTCTTTCGCTTTTTGAAGTACATTTTCACGTCGTCCACAAACAATTACTTTATTTCCAGCTTTTATAAAGCGCTCTGCAAAAGCTAATCCTATTCCAGAACTTCCGCCTGTAATAAGTATTGTATTTCCTGTAAGTTTCATTATAGTTCCTCTTCTCCATAGTTTTCTTAACTTACTTGTTTATCAATTTCAAAGCAATAAAGCCAATTCCTTTATATGCGCCAGTTACTAATACTTTTCAACTTATCATTCTTCTTTTCTTTCCTGAGTACGTTTTGTATAACGTGTAATTTTTACGTCAATTCCTTTTAAAGATTCGGTCATCAACGAAATTTCAGCTATCACAGCTTGCTTGTGATTCTTCATCATTCCAAGTCGGAGTTCAATGGTGTTATCTCCTTCTACTACCCAGTCAACATATTGCTTGATACCACTTATTGGCATGTGCGTGTTTTTTAAATAAATAACGATTTCAAGGAGCGTAATTTGATCTTCTGAAAATAACCGCCTCCCAGCTTCATCACGCTCGATTAGTGGTAGTAGTCCTTTTTTTTCATAATAACGTAACGTTGATTCTGGAATATCGAATTTGGCTGCAGCTTCGCTAATTGAACAATACTTCATCTGGAGGCCTCCAAAATTTTATCTTTCATTGTCGACAGGAATATGATACGACTTAAACCATGGTTTAAGTCAACAAAAAAATATTTTAGTCTGTCGAAGGAATAAAAACCAAACAATTCAACTTCGTATTTTCCAAATGGAATAAAACTTTACTTAATTCCGGGCATTAAACCCACTGAAGCTGTTGCTTATGAAACCTCTTATAAAAATATTTATGGAAAAGCTACTGCAGATAAAATTAATAAGTGATTGAAAGTGGCAGACGTCTTTAAGCTAACGAGGAACGATAGCACAACGACACCAGGCCGCCGGCACGCACGGCGGCTTCTTTATGTTAACAGGCAGAGTGCAACTTTCCATTAATTGGTGTCGTTTAAGAATTGAAATGGACGGGACGAACGGCTATAGAGTGAAGAGTGAGAAACTTTTAGGGAGTGAACAAATGTGAAGATGTATTCTAAAGGCAACAGAATATTGATTGGTGTGGTTTTTATCGTTTGTGTAGTGGGAGCTGTAACGGTATTCCAAATTACATATGCTAAAAGTACAACTAATCAAAGCCATACAAATCCTCTCAACTATCCTAAAAATGAACGTGGACAGACATTCGGTTCTGCTGATGAAGCCACCTCCATTGAAATGCTATCTGATTTAATCTATGGAGGAAGTGTGAATGGCATTAGAGGATATGTGCTTAAGAAAGATTATCTCGGTGATCTTAGTCGTACTGTCCCACTGTATGATGTTGATGGAGTAAACATAATTGGTTCTTTGTATATAAGCCCTAAGAATATGATCTATCCTAAAAATAAAAACGGACAGACATACGGTTCTGCCGCAGATGCTACTTCTCCAGAAACGGGACCTGAATTAATCAGTGCTATAAGTGTGGATGGCACAGAAGGATATGTGCTGAAAAAAGACATAGACGGTGAGCAGCCCAAGACACCCGAGGAAGCTCTAGCTATACAAAACAATAGACCCCCAGGCGGTTATGATATCCCGCTATATGACGTTGATGGTAAAACCGTTATTGGTGTCTTTCAAATTAGAGGCAATTGATAAAGAAAAATGTCTTTCAATTGTTAAGCTCCCTCGAAATGATTCAATTTCCTCACTCAGACTCATGAATTCGCAGGAGTTCATCCTGTAGTTAAATTGAAGAAAAGGATGATGGGAGAGCCGGTAGCTGGGAGATGGGGAAAAAGGCATGCGTAAATAAAGGGTGGAT
>NZ_JBFTLA010000022.1:0-61565 GCF_056396205.1 Paenibacillus sp. 05T425 | reverse complement strand
GGATGAAAAATGGTCGGTAGGCAAGAAATATATTGAAATGACCGAGTACCACGAGTGGCGAAAGAAAACACCAAAGACAACCGAAAAACCTACTCGCGACGAGTAGGCTTTCTGTTCGAGGATTTTACACACAACTTTGGACTTGACCAGCTAAAGGGCAGGTTAGTTGCAATATGTGGTAATATAAGTGTAATCCTCTTGGTGCTAGGAAGTGGTGTAACTGTCTACGGATAAGCTCATTGATTGGTTAAACCGAAAACGGATATTCCGTTGTGAAGAGTGTAATACTGAGCTTCATGTTTACGCGTATTTCTCAAAGATATCGGTGATATTATTCTGTATTGAATGTAAACAGTATTACTATAGGCGGGACCTAAGTTCACCCATTATCAAATATGAAGTTCCTGAGGGGCTTATGAAGTTATGGGAGATGGACCCTTATCATAAAACTTATACAGGGTTTCCAATAAGTGAGGCATATGAACCTAGGTGGATTAAACATCTTCGCAGACTGTTATGTTAACGGGGAACTATTGCTTAATGAAAACGGCAGACGGACGGCTGCCGTTTTCCGTTCCATTGAGAAACGGGGGAGTTGACACATGGACAAGGAGAAACAGGATCCAGAGAAAGCAAAAACGGTGTATCAAACAAGTGAGATCATAACGACGAAAGTATACAAGGTCAGCTCGGAGCAGAAAGAGGAACTCGATCGTCTGTCAACCGAAATGCTCGAAAAGTTGCGCGAGGGGGCAATACCAAAGATCCGTGAACGGTACGAGCAGCTGGTCAAGCTCCAGCAACAGCCGAAGGTCGACGACGGAGGCAAGCGGCCTGGGGATTCCGCTAACGAAGGGCGATAGTTGAATTTACAGTACTTCCGTGACATTGCTGTCGCTAACATTATACAAAGCAAAGGAGGCAGTTATGGCAACAAGGATTCACCTATTTTGGAAATAAAAGGGATATAAATTGGAGGCTTGGGAGGATGCAGGTACGGAATTCAAGCGTTGTGTTGACAACTATCGAATTTCCGTCAGTCCAGGTCACAATTTGAACCACGCCAATATCGAAATTCAGTGCGACGGTATGGGATTAACTTTAAAGTTTACCCTATGTGATTTGTGGCAGGAAAAATCGTAGATGCTTGCTTCCATGGAGCAAAGCGTCATTAAGGATATAGAAGATAATGATTTTGACTATTGGGATCAGATACCACCTTTCGGGGTTGTTGAGCTATACGGGATTGGGTTAGAGGCTGGAAAAGGAGCGACCGAAGCCGAAATTAGGGCTTTTTTTACTTTGATATATAATTTCCTGCTTGAGCATTTTATGATGTTCGCCTTCCGTGAAAGCGAGATTCAGTCAGTACGTTCATATGTTATCGATTGGAGTAATTATATAAAGACGTTTTCTCATGAAGGCGAGACGGGTTATCGGGTGAAACATTTCGGTTAAAGAGCATTGGGAAAAGCTTATCAATCAACAGAACGAGGCTGCCGGCATAAATCGGCAGTCTCGTTGAGCTAACTGGCAGACACCGGAGTCGCTCGTTTTTATGCAAAGCGCAAAAATTAACGCTCTACAGGAATCCTAACGGGAAACGAGAATTTATAGAGAAGTGCTGCCGTGTTGTAGCCCTTCGCTCTACTAAAGGGCAGTTTAGCGTAATGATGGATTTGGTATTTGGGAATTGTGTACTATACTGATAATGCGTAGGAAAGCGTTCGAAAACCTTCGTGAATAAATATCATTAGACTTCTTTTTTAGAGGGTTATAGTTGTTCATAAGCAACAAAAAGAAAATTAGAGGCTGGAAAAGACGCGTAAGAAAAATTGAAAAGTGGAAGCGACGAGTTATTGATTTAGACATAGAACACCTACATCACTACAAAAGGGATTATGCAAAACTTTGGATTCACCCATTTTACGCCATCCCACGTAGAAATCCTCCTATCTGGTACAATTGCCTTCTCCTTGAAGCGATGTTGGATGTTTATCGATGTTGGCATGAAAAGTTATCAGAATTTGACGAAGATTTTTATCTAAAGTTATGGATATATGACCCACACTTCATCAACTCGCAGGTGGTAACTGCTTATAAAGATTGTCTTCACTTTTACGACCAAATGTTTGATGTTGGAAATCATGAAAAACAATTCCCTTTTCACAAGTACACTTACCTAAGAGAAAGTTTAGAAGTGTTCGATTGGTACCTACATATTGATGGTGACGTTTACACAGAGAGCGACCTAATTGACAATATCCAGCGAGGTTGGATGAGTGATAAAGATGTTGAAGCTATCAAAGAGAAGGCATACAGAGTCGAAACAATTCATCTTTCTGATGGGGATACAGATAAAACGTATAGCGTTAAAGTTGGAGATGTTTGGGTCGGCTCAATGAAAAACACTATTAAGTTTTAAGAACCGTTCATTACGCTCCCTCGAAATGATTCAGTTTCCTCACTCAGGCTCATGAATTCGCAGGATTTCATCCTGTAGTTACAACGAAGAGGAGGGTGTGGGAGTAGTCGGTGGCGAACAGACGTAAAAATGGGCATGCGGGAATAAAGGTGAATGCTGCATCACCCATATTGTTCCATTATGCGCACGTCTCCACGTCGCCCTAGCGATTCTCGCTCCCATGTCTCAACGGGTCATAGCCCTTTCATTCCTTCGTCTCATCTAACTACGGGGTGGAGGTCGGTCTTTCTAACGGAACGGGTCCGAGCCCTTTTGCGTAATGTCTCCCGATACTCCGTGCTTCTTGTCATCCTGCGAATGCTTGAGCTGGTGAGGAAGGACTGAACTTAGGCAGCCTGTGGGAAAACTCTGGTTGAATCGTAAGCCTCGCTGCTTTTAGCCAGGCCGACCAGCAAACGGGCTACCTTGCTGCATAATTTCATGATGGACTTCATCTTTTTCAGCTTCTTTTCCTCCACATTGTAACGGTGTAAAGTCCGAATTTCTGGGTTCGTCATAACCATACACATAGTCATAAGATACAGAAAATGACGCAGACGTGGGCGCCCACGTTTACTGAGCACCATTTTTCCTCGCCATTTCCCAGAACTAGCCTCCGCTAGATTCAGTCCGGCATGCCGAAGTAGTGCATTTCCATGCGAATAACCGCTTAGATCACCGGACTCACCTAGAACACCTGCAAGACACGTAGCGCTGACGCCTCGTATTTCAAGCAGCTTCTTTGCGTAAGGAATTCGCTTAAGAATGCAGTGCAGCTCGTTCTCAATCTGTTCAAGCTGACGCTGTGCCAGGTCATATTCTTCTAGTAATTGGTCAAGATGAAGCTTGTATGCGTGTAGTGCATGGGTAGTGCCGACACTGGATTTAGCAAGTGAAATGAGCAACTCGGCGCGTTTAACTCCAGAGTGGCGCTTCACATATTGCTTCCAGCCATCGAGGACCTGTTCTGTACTTAACCGACTGATGTCGCTCGGCAAAGGAAAGAGTCTGAGTGTTGCAATTGCACTGGTGCAGGTAAGGATTTTGAAGACCTGACGCAACTCGGGAAAGACGATGTCTACCCAGCGATGAATCTGATTGACCGCACTGTTAAGCCGTTTGGTAACCGTCTCGCGGTTTGCCATGAGAATGCGCAGCTCCTCGAAGGCTTCCGGATGAAAGCGAACAGGGGAGTAGTACCCGTTTTTGATCATATCTGCTATGACAAGGGCGTCCTTACGATCGCTTTTAGACGGCGTATTATCCCGGTTTTCCTTATTCTTTTTGACAAGATGAGGATTAACCAGAACAGCCTCAATTCCTTGCTCGACAAGCCAGCGTGCTAGGCTGAACCAGTAGTGGCCGGTCGGCTCCATGCCAACGATGATGCTGCTCAGACTGTGGGTTTTGAGAATATCCTGGACCCAACTCTCGAACAACTTGAACCCTTCGCGATGGTTGCCGAACTCGAGCGGAGCGCCTAAAGCAATCCCTCGAAAGCTGACAGCCCGGGCAACATGGGTTTCCTGAGCGATGTCGACGCCAATAACTAGATGGTGAACGGTAATGTTTTCAATGAGTTGATTTTGCTTGTCTTGTGCCTTAAACTTCATAGTAGAGCGACCTCCTGATGGGCTTTTTGAGGCAATGACCTCGTGCGTAACCCCATCGTACTGGAGGCGCTCCTTTTTGTTCAAACGCCAAATTATTCGTTTTACAGGAATTCTAACGGGAAACGATAGCTCAACAACCAACGACGGCAGCCGCCAGAAAGATCGGCTGTCGTCGTTGCGCTAACGGGAGATTAATTTAAGAAGTCCAATTTTTAATCTATTTTATCCCCAAACTTCTTCCCGAAATGTTCCATTAAATCAATAATGGGGATTAGTTCCTCTGCTTTCAATGTTAATGAATATTCAACACGCGGAGGTACCTCTGGATAAATTTTGCGATTAATTAAGCCATCCGCTTCTAATTCTCGAAGTTGTTTTGTTAGGGATCCTTGTGAAATTCCCCCTAAACGAGTCTTAATTTCATTATATCGATGCGGGTTAAACTTTAAAAACCAAAGAATTAGATACTTCCAACGTCCCGAAAGTATGTTTTGAGTATAGGCGATGCCATATAACTCTCTATGATCTTTCATACATTCTTCACTAAATTCATCCTCATTTATTCTAGACACCTTAATCACTCATTTCTGCTGTTAGGTACGAAAAAGTGTACTATGTCAATTTTTATTGCCTACTTCAAATTTCCAAGCAACGTATATATATTAGTACATGTATACAGATTACTCAATCAAGGGACCATGAAATAGGATATTGGAGGAATGGAAATGAGATTTGGAATTATAGGTGCAGGCCCAATTGGATCTAATATAGCGAAAAAATTGGTTGATAATGGACATGATGTCAAGATTGCAGACGCTCGTGGGATTGAACGCTTGGAAGGGAAAAATCTTACAGGAACACCTGTGATCGTAGAAGATGTCATTAATAATATCGATGTTCTTATAACGTCGATCCCTTTCTATGCATTGCCAAGCATTCGCAACATTATAGATAAAGTTGGGGAGGAGGTCGTCGTTGTAGACACTTCAAATTATTATCCTCAAATCAGCGGTAAAATCGAAGACGTGGAGAACGGAATGGTTGAAAGTGTTTGGGTGTCCTATCATTTGGGAAGACCCATCATTAAAGCGTTCAACAATTTCTTAGCCTATACGCTAGAGCATCATGGAACTCCCGAAGGGACGGATGGACGCATTGCTATAGCGGTTGCTGGCGATAACCTATCCCATAAACAAATCATCATGGGTGTAGGAAACGATCTAGGCTTCGATGCCGTAGATAGCGGTTCTTTAAGCGATTCGTGGAGACAACAGCCAGGAACCCCAGCGTACTGCACCGAACTTACAAAAGAGGAACTAGCCATAGCCCTAACGAAAGCGAATAAAGAAAAGGCGCCACTTCTGCGCGAAAAGGTCATGGAAAAGCTGATAGCTTCAGGTGGAACATTTTCCATTCATGATGTTGTTAAAGCAAATAGAGAAGTATTCAATTCATAAATTACAAATCCCTGTACCTTCAACTAAAAGGGCAGGATAGCGTGGAAAATCAAAGGAGCCTCCACTCAAGTTGGGGGCTCCTTTGCTTATTCAGACCTCGCCTGATTAGCTTTTTCACGTAGAACCACATTAGGAACAAGTCGAACATAGATAAGTTCTCCAGCAAGCTCGACAATGGTTTGGGTCACAATAATTGCAGCGACTAGTGTGCTCCAGTTTTCAGGTAAAGCTAGAGCAAGGGGAAGAACCACAAGGGAATTACGTGTTCCCGAACTAAATATAACAGCTCGTCCTGACCTAACATCTAGTCTAAACCATTTTACGATAAAGCGAGTAATGAACGGCATGATGAGCATGAATGCGATATAAATAGGAATAACTTTGATAATTAGATCCCAGTAGGCAGATAGCTTGCTAATTTGCGATGATACAACAATTAAAAGCGTTAGCGCCATCAACGGTACAGGAATCCATGCCGAGGCATCTAAAAGGAGTTGACCACCACGACGAGTTTTATTAGTAAACAGTTGTAATCCTATAGCCAGCAGAAGTGGCAATACGATGATGATCAGAAAGGCTTCAATAAAAGGACCTGGACTCACAACTTCAGAAGCCTTTTTACCCATGAAAATCCACAGATAAATGGGTAATAAAATCATTTGCGTCACAAAAAGTATAGGTGTTGAAAGGAGCATAGCTTTTTCATTTCCACGGCCTAGGTGAGTAAATACAATGACATAATCGATACACGGTGCTAATAAAACAAGATACACACCTAGTAATACAGGAGACTGTTGAGGCAGCAACTGAGATAACAGCCAGACGACAATCGGTACAGCAATATAATTGGCGGTTAGAATGGCCAAGATAAATCGTCGATTCCCAAGTGATTCCTTTATAGATGTAAAAGGAATCTGTGTAAACATGCCAAACATTAGAATAGCGATGACGACAGAAATTAATATGTGATTATCTAATGTCGCCATTAGATTAGGAGCTAATAAGCCAAGCATGGCTGCTAGCACTAATATCGCGACATAAAGCCAAATTTGATTTTGCTCAAGTTTCTCCCGGGTGATCATTCCGTTGCCTTCACTCCTCTAACACACGCCTTCGTTTTCTATTTTATCCTTGCATTCCGACCAAGTAAGGCATTTGCAGCTCAAGCCGCTGTCTAGGATCTGTATCATCGAATTCAACTGTCTTTTTCGCTCTTCGAGTTCGGAGCGTTTTTGCATTGCCATCTGCTCCCAACGATCCGATAATGAGTCGCTTGGTTCAAAGCCTTCTAGCAGAATCGTTATTTCCTGAATGCTAAATCCCGTTTGCTGTGCGACTTTAATAAAATGGATGCGATCTAAAAATCCCTCATCATATCGACGTTGACCATTTTTACGCTCAGGAGCAGGTAGAAGCCCCACGGATTCATAATAACGCAGCGTAGATGCGTTAATACTTGCCTTTGCCGCGAGCTGACCAATACTCATTCCAGCCATAATAACTACCCCCTTGACTTCAAGTTAGCTTTAAGTTTTATGATTGAATTGTAACTTGATTGGGAAGGTGATGTAAATGAAAAAAGGGAGTTGGCTCGCCGGCCTTGGACTATTAGGGGCATGCGCTTTGTGTTGCGCGCTTCCGCTTATTGGAGGTCTAGCTGTTTTAGGGGTATCCTCGTTCTTTTTAAATCCATTTGTCATTACGGGTATTGCGCTTCTATTCGTAATAGCAGGCATTGTGATTTACCAGAAACGAAATACAAACGGATCCTCTTGCATGAAATCAGGATGCGGATGCAATTCCTGTAAAACGAAAGGAGCACGATAAGAAATGGAAAAGGAAATACCAGTGGCTTGCTGTCACAGCGTTATTACGACTGAACAGCGCGTGGAGTATAAAAGCATTTGGGGAGAGCTTGAAACAAGAAGGCTAGGCATCACAGAGCTTGAAAACGGGTACCAATATGGCTTCCCAGGGGATGCGGAAACGCTGGGGCTTATCAATGAATGGGTAAGCATGGAGCGCAAATGCTGCCCATTTCTAACGTTTACAGTCATTGCAAGTAACACAGACGAGCTAGTTTTGCTTCAGCTAACAGGAAATGAAGAAGCAAAAGCATTCTTGAGAACCGATATTGAATCAAATATAAACATCATAATCGGTAAATCACAGGAGAAACAATGAAACCAACCACATACTGGATAAGCACCATATTAGCTGCAGGACTTTTATTTATCGGCGGCATTCTTTTCATCATGCAGGGAGAGCACCAAATATAGGAAATGAAACATCTTGGGTATCCGGTATACATTTTAACGTTTCTTGGAATTGGAAGAGTCCTGGGTTCTGTCGCAATCGTCATACCGCGCTTTCCACGCATGAAAGAATGGGCTTATGCGGGCTTTGTCATTGACCTTATGGCAGCTTCAGCATCTCATGCCTACGCAGGGGACAGCTTCGTTCAGATCGCATCACCATTAATATTTCTTGTACTGATCAGCGTAACTTGGGCACTACGTCCACCAAGTCGTAAACTAAAAGCTCAGTAGTGTATTGAACTAACTGGGAACGATAGCTCGATGATGACACGACGTGAGCTGGCCAGAACGACCGGCTGACGTCTTTGCTAAGTAGACCGGAACTAACATCGCTATAACTCGGCACCTTCCAAATATTCGAAACATTATCCCACTTGGTTCCGTTACTTAAACTGTAAGGAATATGAGAACACGTCGACTGGAGGAATTTCTATTAATTATTTATACTTATTAGGTTTCTTCATCTTTTCTCTCATTACAGTTCTGTTATTTATAATATTTTGTTTTAAACTATTTGTTTTCTTTATCAAGAAGAAGCCATTTCCTAAAAAAATGATAATTGTAACTCTCCTAGGAATTGGTATCGTTTCAACTCAAGTGATATACAATACATACTTTTTTACGTTCGATAACCTTGAAGGTGAATTTTATAAAGGACCTATGGAATCCCCAACCGGTAAGTATTCTGCTAATGCTTACTATAAAACTTATGGCGGTGCCGCTGGTGGAGTTAACTTATGGGTAGAAATTACTTATCATGATGATAACAAAATGAAGACTGTTTATCATAGTGATGCGAATAGAAACTTTTCTATGGAGTGGAAAAATGAAAATATTCTATCTATTGTAAATGAAGAACCAGGGTACTCCAGTTCAAACAAAAGTGTTAAATTGAACGTTGAAAAAGAGACTTATTTCGATGGAGGTTTGGTTTGGAGGATAATAAACAATCAACATTAACAGAGCCAAAAAATTAAAATGAAGCGTTACGCTAACGGGAGACTATAGCTCAACATGACGTTACGGCAGCAGGCTTCACAATCGGCTGCCGTTGTTCGTTGAAGTAACGGGCAGATTAGTATAATAAAAGGGATTCCTAAATAGCCGTAGAATCATGTTATTGAGGTGAGTTGCGTGGACTACTCGAACAGCTCGGATTGCATTGATTTTTCTGGTTTTATCGGACAAAAAGTAGCAGAAATAATTCAGTGGGACTTGAACTGGTAAATCTAAAATTTGAAAGTGGAATCATAAACGTGGAGTGTTCTTGGAGATTGCGCCTTTCAACCGATATACTGGTGGGCATTAATGAACGTAAGGAAACTGACTTTACGTCTATCTTGAAAGCTCATCTATTGTCCAGACCAATAACAAACATTCACTACTTTGAGAGTGGCGACTTAATTATTGAATTTATGGGCAACTATTATTTTGATTTGTTTGCAGATTCATCAACCTTTGAGCAGTACCAGCTATATCTTGGTGAAAGGTTGTTCTTAATTGGTAGATAAGTTCTTCGCTAAACTAACGGGAGACGATAGCTGAATAACAACACCGCGGCAGCCGGGCCAAATACGATCGGCTGCCTTTTTGTTGAGCTAACGGGCAGTTTAATGTGGTGAAGTATCAGAAGAATTGCTTCATAATTACAAGAACGATATACAAACGTATGTTCTTGTGTTATTTTGGGAATAGAAAATACATCCCCACTAGGAGTGACGACATATGGAGAATATTATCCGTTCTGGTATGCATGATTTTGATTTTACGCTTAAACCGATGATAAATCGCAATAGACGTCGGACGAATGCGATGTATCCAGAAAAGGAAGGTGTTTGGCAAGAGTTTGAGGCTAGTCATACAGGTGAGAAATATCTCGATGGGAAGGTCATCATCGATCATTTTGAAGGAATATTCCCGGATGGCGAAGTAAGAAAAGGGATGACGATACGCGCTTATGACGAGGAAACGCAGCTGTGGTCGTTGGTATGGCTGGATAATTGCAACCCTAATGATTTTAGACCACTGATCGGAAAGTTTGAAAATGGAATTGGTGTGTTTAATCAAGTGGTGGATACGCCAGACGGAAAGCCGCTGCATATGAGATTCACATGGGATGAGATCACGGAGAATACGGCTCGCTGGCAACAGTCCTTTTCGTTTGATGGCGGCAACAACTGGGATACCAATTGGATTATGGAGTTTACGAGAAGATAAACGTTTACGCACCCAACTTCTTGCACATTATCGTTTCTCTCGCGTTACGATTGAACTATCGGGAAACAATAGTTCAATAACCATCAGAATGAGGCTGCCGGCATAAAACGGCAGCCTCGTTGAGCTAACGGGCAGGTTAATTGGAATAGTCTGATGTTCTATTTGTTGCAAGTACAACAAAAATGTTGTACTGTCTTCATGTGACATATATCAGAGGAGTTGCATATATGGAGGAAATCCTACGTGAAATTGGAATGATTGCCAGAGCTCTTGATTCTATAAGTAATATAGAATTTAAAGAATTTGACCTTACAAAAGGGCAGTATTTGTACCTTGTCAGAATATGTGAAAATCCAGGAATTATTCAAGAAAAGCTAGCTGAAATGATTAAAGTAGACCGAACAACCGCTGCTCGTGCAATAAAAAACCTTGAAATGAATGGTTTTATTGAAAAGAGAGATGATGAACATAATAAGAAAATAAAAAGACTGTTTCCAACAGAAGAAGGGTTAAGAGTTTTTCCATTTATAAAGAGAGAAAATGATTATTCGAATAGTGTCGCATTAGTGGGATTTTCTGAAAGTGAAACAGAAACCATTTTTCATCTGCTTCAAAGAGTTAGAAAAAATGTAGAAGTTGACTGGGAATTTGTGAAAAAGGGAAACAAGAGAATTTATTGATTTTTTTTAAAGGAGCTATATTTAAATGTCAGTGAAAATAAAGAAATGCCACCTAGAAGATTTACAAATACTTCAACAAATAAGTACTGAAACATTCAACGAGACATTTAGAGATCAGAACTCTCACGAGAATATGAAAGCCTATTTGGAAAGAGCATTTAACTCTAAACAATTGAAAACGGAACTATCCGATAACTCTTCCGAATTTTATTTCATCTGTTTCGATGAGGACCTTGCCGGATATTTAAAGGTCAATGTTAATGATGCTCAAACTGAAAAAATAGATGGTAAGTCAATTGAAATTGAGAGGATTTATATTAGATCTGAATTTCAAGGAAAAGGGCTTGGAAAACACCTACTAAACAAAGTGGATGAAATAGCCATTAAACAAAACAAAAAGATGATCTGGCTAGGCGTTTGGGAAAAGAATGAGCACGCAATTGCCTTTTATAAAAAAATGGGTTTTGTTCAAACTGGAGCCCACTCTTTTTATATGGGTGATGAAGAACAAATTGATTTTATTATGACCAAAGCGCTCATATAAGATCAGGATATTTAACAACAGTGGACTAATTTTTTCCTTTGTTTAAAGGTGTATAATCCGTTCAGACATCGGAGAGAGAAGTGGGGAATTGGTTATGAACAACGGGTTGGTCAACGCCATAATTGCGTATATCATGTGGGGGGTTCTCCCGCTATATTGGAAGCTGTTTAACGACGTGCCGGCAGGAGAGATTTTGTCGCATCGGGTCGTCTGGTCGTTCGTCTTCATGGGTATTCTTGTTGCCGTCCAGCGCCGCTGGGGCGACATAAAGCGGATTGCGGCTAGCCGCGCGCTCCTGCTGCCACTCGCTGCCAGCGGACTGCTGATCGCGGCGAATTGGCTCATCTTCATCTGGGCGGTGAACAACGACCATGTCGTAGAGACAAGTCTCGGCTATTATTTGAACCCGTTGCTGAACGTGCTGCTGGCGGTCGTCTTCCTTCGCGAGAAGCCAAACCGTGGCCAATGGCTCGCGATTGCCATCGCTGGCTCCGCAGTGCTCATCATCGCTATCGACTACGGGCGGTTCCCGTGGGTCGCGATCTCGCTGGCCGCGTCGTTCGGCTTGTACGGCTTCGCGAAGAAAAAGATCGTGCAAGATGCTTCAGTAGGCTTGCTGTCTGAGACGGCTGTCGTCCTGCCTGTCGCGCTCGGCTACTGGATTTACTTGGCCGCCGCGGGAAAGACGACGGCATGGACGCTGCCTGCGTCCACTTTCGTCGAACTGCTTCTGTCAGGCGTGGTTACGGCGTTACCGCTGATCTTCTTTGCGCGGGCTGCCGCCCGGATGGCGCTGTCCACACTTGGATTCGTACAATACATTGGGCCGACGATTATGTTGCTATTGAGCGTATTCGTATTCAAGGAATCGATCTCCCCGGTGCTGCTCGTCGGCTTCGCGCTAATCTGGACATCGCTCATCGTGTACGCTGTGGCATCTGTTCGCGGCACGAGACTCGCCAAAGCGAGTTAACGGAAAACTCGCTCTGGCACCACCATATTCGTTTACACCATCAATGGTTGCAATGAAAGTATTTGAAAATCCAACAGAAAAAATAGTTACTCAGAGATTATGTAAAAAAGTATGTATCCAGGTTCCAACTTTAGGAGTAGGATAAATAAAAGCATCATTCAACATTGAATGATGCTTTTATTTATTCCAAGCACATGATGGTGATGGAGGGAGAGAATGTTATCAAGTTCTTGTCATCCAACAGTTATCAAGTTCTTGTCATCCGACAACAAGTGTCGGGTGACAAGAACATAGAAACATTGAGAGCCGCATAAATTGCGGCTTTTTTGTTTTATGTTATCAAGTTCTTGTCAAAATGAAATGACAAGAACTTGATAACATTCCCGATAGCTGACAAGAACTTTGTAACTTTCCCGACAATATGTACGATGCCCGATACAGCCCTTGAGAGCATGTCACTGGAAACAGATTATTGAGTATGGTATCTCGTTGACGGTGAACAGCAGGGAAGTTTTATTGAACTAACTGGCAGATTAGTTCCAATTAGATATCATTGAATCTCTCTCTCGAAACCCTAATAAATTCGGAGATAGCTGCTGTATTATAAGTATCCTTACTGCGGATGAATATAGTGGGTATTTTAACGAGCTCTTCCGAGATTTTGTGATATTGTAAGTCATATTTAATCAAGGCCCTTTCGATATCCGAAAGAGGTAAAAGTGAAACTCCGAGGCCAGCATGAATACATCCCAGAATCCCCTCTAAAGTTCCGAGATCCATAATTTTTGCGGGAATGCCTTTTAAGTGCAACCAATCTTCAAGTATTCGACGGTAATGGCATCCAACTCGAAAAACAAAAATGGTCAAATGGCGTAGTTGTTCCGGGTGATGGATCGGCGTTGTTTGGCGTCCTGATATGAGTACGAGTTCCTCAGTGCCAACTTCTACTGTTTCAAACTCTACATGCTCCCCTAGCGAGGATACAAAAGCTCCATCCAATTCGTACTTCAAAACCGAGTGAATGAGTTCATCTGTCGTTCCTGTTTTTAGTATTAAATCGACTTTTGGTATGACTTATGGTATTCGGCGAGAATGAATGGAAGCCGAATAGCAGTTGTAGTTTCAAGCGATCCGATTCGAAGAGGTCCACGAGGGATTGTACTATCAGATACAACGCGTTCCGTTTCTTGAGTGAGGAAGATTATTTTTTCAGCGTACGATTTTAGCGCCTCTCCTGATGATGTGAGCCGAACTCCCTGACGTCCGCGATAGAACAGCTCTGTTTTTAACTCGCATTCAAGTTGCTGAATTCTTATACTTATGCTCGATTGAACGTAGTCTAACTTCTCTGCAACCTGGTAAAGCTCCCCTCATTGGCAACAGTCAAAAAAATCTGCATGTCCCGGATATCCACTGTGATACCTCCGTAATAGGTATTGATAATTTTAATGATAAATATCATTTACGTTCATTTTACTTGATATATAAAGGTGGGTAAAATGATTTTTGAAAGGGGCAATTCTCATGCAGTTAATTAGGAATAAAGTTAATGAATCCACACAGACAATAATTGCTGGATTTGTTATGCTTATCATTGCGATGGGTATCGGGCGGTTTTCCTTTACTTCCATACTTCCATTGATGCAGTCGCAATCTCATCTTACAGTTACGGAGACTGGGTATTTGGCGGGAAGTAATAATTTGGGCTACCTTGCCGCTGCTTTTGGTGCAGGTTTTATAACCTGGGAAAATCGGCGACCTCGTTACTTACGGATTCATTTGATTCTATGCATCATTTCTATAGGTCTTATGGGAATCACTTCATCCTTTATTGGATGGCTGTTTTTACGTTTTATAGCTGGATTATGTAGTGGTCTTATTTACGTTTTATCATCAAGTTTAGTAATGGAAACACTGATTTCTAAAAAGCGTGAAAAATGGGTAGGCTTATGGCGGAGTTGGTACCGGTATTGTCCTAACGGGGCTAGCTACACCTATTCTCAGCCATTTCACTTGGCGGGGAGCCTGGATAGGTTTATTTGTTGTCAGTTTTATTCTTGTTCTAACAATTTGGTCTTCTATCCATGACACTAAGTTCGAACCGTTACTAACGAATTCTGCATCTAAACATTCATTGAAATTGCCTCAATCTATTTTCGTCTGGCTTCTTGTTGCTTATGGACTTGAAGGACTGGGTTATATCGTAAGTGCGACTTTCTTAGTAGCAATGGTGAAGCAATTGCCCAATATCTCAGTTTTTGCCTATTTTAGCTGGATTGTCGTGGGGCTAGCAGCTATCCCATCACCCTTACTATGGTCATGGTGGGCAAGTAAGACAAGTTATGTTAAACCTCTAATTACTGCACTTATTCTTCAAGCACTTGGAGTAATCATGCCTAATATAGTTGGCGTAGTACTAGGGTCGATTCTTTTTGGAGGGACTTTTATGGGAATATCTATGCTTTCACTTGCCGCAGCTCGAATGGTAACACAGTCAAATAGTAATTATGCTATTGCTCTAATGACTGGATTTTTTGGTATAGGGCAGATAATAGGTCCTATTGGGGCTGGATTCATTTTGGATGTAGCGCATAGTTACAGTTTGGCACTTACAATTTCAGCTTTGGTGCTCGCCATAGCAGTTATTATATTGATTTTGGGGACAATCATATCCAACAAAACTGAACGAAATAACATTCCACAGTCCCAATGAGAGACCATTAAACAATAATAAGCAGGGGGCCTTTAAAATTGTTTGAAACACTGATAACACAAAAGTTAAACATTAGCTATCCGATCTTCCAGGCACCGATGGCAGGTGGCCCAACGACTCCCGAATTAGTAGCAGCGGTTTCAAACGCAGGTGGACTTGGCAACCTAGGGGCTGGGTATTTAACCCCTGAACAAATTCGTATTGCCATCAATAAGATAAGAGGGCTAACCGACCGGCCTTTCGGAGTTAATTTATTTGTCTTTGAGCAACGGGAGGAAACTGAAGAAACAATTAAGAAAATGTCCGATTACCTTAACTCCTACCGGAATCAACTTGGTATTCCGCAAAATCCATCACTTCCAAAATACACAGAATCGTTTGAAGAACAAGTACAAGTTGTGCTAGAAGAGCGCGTTCCTGTTTCTAGTTTCACATTTGGGATCCCTTCAAACAATATTATTCAAAGTTTGAAGAAAAGTGGGGCATTTGTAATTGGTACTGCTACAACAGTAGATGAAGCTATAAAATTGGAATTGTCGGATATAGACGCAATTGTGGCACAAGGCAGTGAGGCAGGAGGGCACAGAGGGACATTTCTAAAGAACGCTTCCGAATCCTTAATTGGCCTCATAGCTCTAGTTCCCCAAATTGTTGATCATGTTTCGATTCCTGTGATTGCATCAGGAGGGATCATGGACGGACGTGGGCTTGTAGCGAGCCTAACTTTAGGAGCAGCAGCCGTTCAAATGGGCACAGCCTTTTTGGCTTGCACGGAAAGTGGTGCACATCCAACGTACAAAGAAAAAATACTTTCTGCAAACGAGGATGCTACTATAATTACAAATGCATACTCGGGTAAAGCGGCACGAGGCATTAATACACAATTTATACGCGACATGCAGTTGTATCCCAGAAATGTTCCCCCCTATCCTATTCAGCACGTGATGACACGGGATATTAGACAGGCGGCAGCAATAGCGAATGACCCAGAGTTTATGTCACTCTGGGCTGGACAAGGCTTGAGGTTAGCTAACGACCATTCGGCCGCTACAATTATCAATGAAACAATCGAGAAAGCAAGAAAGATAATCACAATGAGATTTTAACAATGTAGTTAATTGTCATAAGAAATGAACCCTCGGTGTTCAGCAACCTCAGTTTTTCAATGGAGGACTAGTTATGGTAAATTACCTAATTAATCAATTAAGATTTGTTCGAATCAATACGATAAAACAGGTTACAGATATGAGTGAGGAAGAAACAAGGACTGTACCACGAGGATTTAACAACAATGTTTTATGGAACCTTGGACACATTCTTCTTGTTCATGAAAAATTCACTCTTGGGCTAACAAATGAAAAAATGGAGTTACCGAAGCATTTAGCAGAATATTTTACTACTGGCACAAAACCAGAGAACTGGGTAACGAATATACCTAGCTTAGATGTAATTCTCCAATTGCTATCAAAGCAAATCGATCGGATAGAGCAAACCTTGGAGCATCGCCTAGAATCATCTCTCGAGCAACCATATGTCACTTCGGCTGGCCTTGAATTATTGACAGTAAAGGAATGTCTTAGTTTTTGTTTGTATCACGAAGGCATGCATTATGCAACGATTAAAGCCATTAAACAGCAAATTTTAGTATCTTGAAACCTGAGTTGAAAATGCACGAGTAGGCACAAAGTCATTAAGCTATCGGGAGACAATAGTTCAATCAACACAGCGGCAGCCGATCAGAGGATCAGCTGCCGCTTTTATTGGAGTATAGGGCAGGTTAATGTGGTTTGCCGATTCACATAACTTTACAACATCGCTTTAATGCGATAATATATTAGAGAAGTAAAGTGTTAAAGAATGTGGTCTCAATCGACTTCATTCGGCAAACAATACCAAAAAGCAATACCTCAATTAAGAAGGGAGTTTGTTATGGCGCGAGAGGCATTAATTAACAGAAAAACAAAAGAAACAGAAATTAAACTGGAGCTTAATCTCGATGAATACAGTGAAGGCAACATCAACACGGGAATTGAATTTTTTAACCATATGCTCACACTTTTTGCTTTTAGGGCAGCAATAAAACTAAATGTGGATTGTAAAGGTGATTTAGAGATAGATGGGCATCATACGGTTGAGGACATTGGAATTTGCTTGGGGCAAGCAATCAAAAAGGCTATAGGAGATAAAAAAGGAATAAACCGTTATGGTAGTTCGCGTATACCTATGGATGAGAGCTTAGCATTAGTGGATATGAGTATATCTAATCGCTCTTTTTTAGTGTTTAACGTGGAAATGCCGTCAACACGAGTAGGCGATTTTGAGACCGAATTAACCGAAGAGTTTTTTGTCGCTGTGGCACATAATAGCGGGATAACCTTGCACATCAATTTGGAATACGGCAGAAATACACACCATATTAATGAGGCGATTTTCGTGGCATTCGGCGATGCATTGAAGAAAGCAATTAGGATAACAAGCGATGTTATTCCGTCTACGAAGGGTACGTTATCTTTATGAAAAAATATGTAGAAGCTTAACGTGTAAAAAATTATGGGTAGGATTTTGTTTTATTGGAGATCTGATGATTAAGTTAACGGGAGACGATAGTTTAATAGCCAAACTGCTGAAGCTGCCGAGCGTTATCCGGCAGCTTTGTTACGTTAATGGCAGCCGGTCATGTGATCATCTAGGATGAGGTTGAAAGGCACGAATCCCGAGACACATTCCAAAACACCAAAACACAACAAACACGGAGCAAGATCCACGGAGATCTTGCTCCGTGTTCTACATTTAGGGAAAGGAAAAAGAATCCTTGGCTGCGACGAAGACCCAATGTGGGATAAACTTCATAAGAAAAACAACTTAGTATTTCAAACGAGGAAAACAACTCATAAACAACTTATATAATGTGGCACATCATATGTTAGGGGACAAGAACTTATATCCTTAACCGAAATGGACAACAACCTATATCCTTAGCCGATTTGAAGAGGATATCCTGCTTTTCAATTACCCAAGCATGATGGGTGTCGTTAAAACTAACGGCAGTTTCGCTCAATGATCATGACAAGTAGGGGTAAACATTATAGCTCTCATGATCAAATTCCACGGGCAGGTACGTTTGACCCGGCTATTCTAATCCTCGAAGCTAAAGCAAAAAGAATCAACCAGAAAGAAATGGTTGATCTCATAATACGAACTGGCAGGATGCTTTTAGGTCATGCGAGGTGAACCGTATCACAAGTAGAGCGAATTTTTAGGCTCGGGGCATCAAGTTTGGGCCACAGCGTAGCGCCTACTATTCCAGTTGAAGAGGCGTGAACGCCTAACAAGAAAAGCATGTACTCCAGCAAGCTCTTGTTTGCATTATTTCCCATGAAAATCAGAGTCGAGGACACGAACTTGTACCGATTGCCGTAATGGACAAATACCGATCGATATCTTCAACAAGTTCTCGATTACAGCCGCGAGTTAGTTTACGATTCACCGACATTGATTTGGACTTGTCCCCATCAGTTACCTCTGTTAATACTGCTTCAACTTCATCAGGGACATAGCGCTCGTAATAGGTTTACCTATAATGGTAACCCCTGCGACCTATGAAGATTACATGCACAAGTCAGGTGCAGTAGAAGATTGTATTCGGGTAACGTTTTTTTCCGAAGACAAGCTGAAGAGCAAGTCGCCGTCTATTTTACATATTCAAAGCATCGTAGTACCACTTGGTAACTATGACGTAGTAGACTCTCAATTTGCAATTATATGATGGTATGATGATAGGTCTGTAAACCCGAGCTATCTAATTTATAGGTATCTTCTACCCTAATGTTATCTAAGGTTTCCTTCATGAAACTTAGTCACTTAATTGAAATTGACATACCAAAAAGTGCGTACTTTTCAAGTATGTCAATTGAATTTATACTGAGTCAGAAATGATGAAAGGGAGAGATTAAGTTGGAATATCGGATCAAAATTGAGGATTACAGCCTGCGCCTTGGGTCGCGAATTGATATCGAGACTACGACGTTTCGTTCTGTAGACTCTCAAGAGAAATCGCAATGGGAACTCCCTGTTGGAGTGTACCGTGCAAAAGATATCGTCCGTGAAACTAGTGCCTTACTCGAGGCGGTTTGCTTACAGCTTGGGGAATATGCAGCTGGTGAGTCGCTGCTAAGGAATCTCCAATCCAGCTTAGGAGTTTCCGGAAGAGAAGCCGTGCTGCCGTTGGCCTTAATCGCCTCGGGAGATGAAACGAAACGCCCGTTCCTCGATCAGGCGCAAAAAATCGGAAACACATTGTCAATCTGGGCTCGAGAATATTATTTAGAGAAGTCGGCTTGGCTGATGTACGGAGAAAAAGCCTTACTCCAGCTTGTTCATAGAAGCCAGTGTGACAATCATCGATGGACGCCAGAGGTGGTGAGCATTTTAATGGGGCCAAAGGGTAGCCCCGAAATCATGCAGTTGTTTAATGAGTATCTGCACCAACTTATCCTCCTGAGAGATGCGTTGATGCCTTTTGAGAACTGGGAGGAAGTTCCTATTATGATCGTGGAGGGGGATCAAGCGAAGGGACTTCGTTTTGTCGAGCAGGCGCGGAATCGTTTCCTCACAGAACTGATGGTCAAACAAATGCCGCACAGAGAGGTTGTACGCTTCGCGCAAAGTTTCTTAAGCCCTGAGCTCTCCAGGGTTGGATACGGATTTCAAAACCGTCTCGGGATGGTGCTGCCTGCGGCAATTGGGAAACCGATTACCGCCACAAAAAGCTTACTCTGCTGGCATCCCGCTCATCTATTGCCGTATCAGAAGGCCGGGGGGGCAGACTCCGTTGTCTTCGATTATGCTGAGGGCGATTACTACGCAGCCACCCGCAGTTGGATCGGTTCCCGTACATTAAAGCAAGAGAATAACAATGAAGCGAGTTTCCAAAACGAAATAGATATCGTACCCGAAGCAAATGAACATGGTCGGGTTATATTAAATCTGAGATTGTCGGATGGGACTTACGAGTATCGTGTGGACGTTGGGCAGGCAATGCGAGGACACCGATATATGTATCGTCCTGAGCAAATCCACGTATCCGCAGAAAGTACAGCCTGGCCGGCCCGTTCCGAATGGATCGAACACTCTGCTTCGGATATATTGGGGGTGACAGGACTCGCGGCGTTTGATGAAGATGGCGTTCACTACATTTCGGTTGGAGGCAATCCGCTCATTGTGTGGGCACTGCTTGGCAAACTGTTTCCGCTAAATGTGGTTGTAATCATTGACGAACAAGCCGATGAGGTGGGGGCGCCGCATCTGGCAGGTAGTAAATTAAGAGGGTTAATTCTATTGAATGAAAGCTATTCTCGTCAAGTTGTTACCCGTTAACCTCATGCTCTTGTATTGTGGATGGCAGTTCGTCGTCCGGAAATAACCGCATATAATCTGTCCCAAAGTCGCGAAGCTGGATTAATATAACCATGAGCGCCTCTCCCAATTTGGTTAGCGAATATTCGACTTTTGGCGGGACTACCGCATACACTTTCCGGACGATTAATCCGTCGTTTTCCAAGTCTCTTAACTGCACCGTCAGCATTTTTTGCGTTGTTCCGGGCATCAACTTCTGAAGTTCGTTGAACCGGTAGGTTTGTTTCGATAAATGACTTAAAATCAAAGGCTTCCATTTTCCGCTTATTAATCCGATAGTGATTTCGGAGGTACAAAGAAAAACGCTATTGCGGTATTCGATCATATTCAATACCCCTCTTTTTTTGTTATTAATATCGACTAAACAACCCTGTTTAATATGAATTTTATCAAACCGAGCCAATCGTTTCAAGTATGAAACCCATGCTCAAAAGGAGTAACCATATATGTTGATCATTAAAAAAGTTGCCATTCTGTCGTTTGCGCTGGTGATATTGATCCTTATCTCAGCTTGCTCGGCACGGAATGAAGTCTCCGATCAAATCACCGGATCGGCAAGCAGCTCTTCGAACGGTGAAACGGTAGACGCGCAGGCTGTCTACCCGATCCAAAATGGGGCCGAACTGACGTACTGGCTGCAAAGCCAGACGACGCTCAAACCGAGCGTTAACGATATTCCTTTTTATCGTGAATGGCAGAAACGAATTGGGGTACCGATTCGGTTTTCTGAGGTGTCTGCAACACAGGCAAAGGAATCGTTCAGCGTAATGCTTGCTTCAGGAAATTTACCCGACATTATCGAATATAATTGGCTGGATGGTGTGTCAGGCGGACCTGAAAAGGCCTTGAAAGACGGATATATTTTAAGACTGAACGAACTCATCGACCGGCATGCGCCGAACTTGAAAAAGTATTTACAGGAGCATCCCGATATCGACAAATTGGTGAAAACGGACAACGGAGACTATTATGCATTTCCGTTTCTTAAAGAAGGCGGCATGACCACACAGTGGGCAGGGCCGGCGCTGCGCAAGGATTGGCTTCAGGAGCTAAATTTGGATGTCCCCACAACGATCGACGAATGGCACCAAGTGTTGATAGCGTTCAAGGAGCGAAAAGGCGTACGTGCACCACTGACTTTCAGCAGCCAAACCCATGCGCTGCAAGGTTTTCTGGATGGAGCTTTTATCGGGGCGTTCGGCGTCATCCGTGATTTTTATCACGAAGACGGGAAAGTGCTGTATGGTCCGCTGCAGCCCGGATATATGCAGTTTTTGAAAACAATGAATCAATGGTATGAAGAAGGATTGCTCGACCCGAACTTTACGCAGAACGACCGAAAAACGCAGGATGCGAATATGATGACAGGAGCTTCGGGAGCAACCGTCTCCTCGGGCGCCAATATCGACAAATGGGAGGCTGCTCTTAGGGATGGAGATCCGCAAGCGACATTCGTGTTCGCGCCTTATCCTGTGTTGCAAAAAGGGAAGGCTCCGAAATTTGGACAGGAGGCGTGGTTGTATGGGGCGGAAGCGTCTGCTGCGATATCCGCCAGCAGCAAGCATCCAGAGCTTGCCGTTCAAGTGCTTGATTACGCCTACGGAGAAGAGGGCTACCTGCTTTTCAATTATGGAATCGAAGGACAGTCTTTCAACTGGAAAGACGGCAAACCGGAGCTGACAGAATTAATCACGAGTAACCCGGACAATCTGTCCTACCTAGAAGCGTTGACGCTCTATACCCATACCGTAAATCCAGGTCCATACGTGGAATCTAAGGAGCTGATCGGTAAATTGGCCGTGACGAATGAGGACCACAATTACGACAATTGGAAAACGGACAACCTTAAGCACGTATTTCCGCCCGTGTCGATAACATCTGAGGAATCGAACGAATTTGTGCGCATTATGTCTGATGTCGACACGCTAGTCAACGAGATCACACTAAAGGTCATTCTGGGATCAGAACCGGCGGATGAAGCTTTTCGTTCGCTTACGGAAAAGCTAGAGTCTCTTGGTATCAGACGCGCGCTAGAAATTCAACAGGCTGCTTACGACCGCTTCCTGAACCGATGATCAGAAGAGTCGCCAAAGATTTCAAGCGTAACAAATGGCTCTTTGTGCTCGCTATTCCAATCGTCGCCTATTATGTTTTGTTTCAGTATTTGCCTATGTACGGCGCGGTTATCGCATTTAAAAATTATTCACCGATTCAAGGGATTTGGGGAAGCGAATGGGTCGGATTGGAACACTTCGAGTCTTTTATCGACAGCCACTATTTCTGGCGCTTGTTTCGGAACACCGTGCTGCTAAGTATTTACTCCCTGGTGTTCGATTTTACAGCTCCGATTGTACTGGCTCTTTTGATTCATGAAGTTCGCTCGCGATATGTCAAATCATTCGTGCAGACGGTTTCGTTCATGCCTTATTTTATCTCGCTGATCGTCGTTTGCGGCTTGGTCAAGGATCTAACCCAGAGCGGCGGCATTGCGAATCTCGCCGTTACGTTTTTGACAAGGGGGGATGGACGGGATTTGTTGCAGCAGCCAGGGCTGTTCCGCGGCATATACGTGATGTCCGAAATCTGGCAACGGGTCGGTTGGGAGTCGATTATTTATGCAGCAGCGCTATCGACGATCCCGCAGGCGCAATACGAGGCAGCGCGTATAGATGGCGCAAGTCGCTTGCGCCAAATTCGAAGCATAACGCTGCCAGGGCTTCTACCGACGATTACAATCATGTTTATTTTGCGGATAGGTCATTTGATGGATGTAGGGTACGAAAAAATATTATTGCTTTATAATCCAGTGATCTATGAATCGGCGGATGTTATTTCCACGTTCGTCTATCGTAAAGGATTACTCGACAATGACTGGAGTTTCAGTTCGGCTATTGGATTGTTTAACTCTGCAATCAATCTCCTGATGCTTGTAATCGCCAATTCGCTAACCCGAAAAACAAACCAAAACAGTTTGTGGTAAGGAGGGGAACCTATGCATTTATCCGACCGTATACTTGACATTGCCGTTTACTTTCTGCTGACCACGTTGGTTGCTGTTACGCTTTATCCATTGATCTACGTCTTGTCCGCCTCGTTCAGCGATGGCGACCTACTTATGGCTAGAAAGGGACTGCTTTGGAAACCGGCCGGTTTTAGTACACTGGCTTACGAGAGAGCGCTTGGTAATCCAGCGATTTGGTCAGGCTACTGGAATACGCTTCGACTGGTTGGCGGAGGTCTCATTCTACATGTAACGATGGCGATTATGGCGGCATACGTGCTATCGCGTCGTAATTTCATATGGAACAAGTTCCTAATGTTGTTTATTGTCGTAACAATGTTCTTTAATGCAGGGCTCATACCGTTCTATCTTGTAGTGAAAAATATGGGTATCATGAACACCATGTGGGCTCTGCTCCTTCCGTTTGCGGTCAATACGTTTCACCTAATTATTTTGCGAACCGCCTTTTTGTCGTTGCCTGTTGAACTTGAGGAGTCGGCCCAGATCGACGGTGCCAATCACTTGACCGTGCTCCTAAGAATAGTGATCCCGTTGTCCATGCCGGTCATTAGCGTAATTATGTTATATACGGCAGCAGACAAATGGAACATGTGGTTTATCCCATCGCTGTTCATCCAAGATCGTACATTGTATCCGCTACAATTGGTGTTGCGCGAGATTTTGATCAACAACGGAACGGATAACATTTCTTTTGGAGCAGGTGTAGGAGAAGCTCGAAACATCGGAGAAACTATCAAATATGCTACAATCGTGATTGCGACTATGCCCATTCTATGTATTTATCCGTTTCTCCAGAAGTATTTTGTGAATAGCGCTTTCTTAGGAGCGGTCAAGGGATAGGGATCATATTAATCAGCAGGGATATGACGTTGATAAGTCGACAGCAGCTGCAGCAGATACGGAAGAGGATGCGGCGTAATAATATGCATAAAGCATAATGCATCACATTGACACGTTGTACGGTTGGGAGCACCTATACCGAAATCAACAATCCGACGAATGAAGTACCACAGCGAAATAATAAACCGAGAGAAAACTGTGATTGTGCAGTATTCTCTCGGTTTTGCTATAATAGCGAATGTTTTGTTTTATCGGCACAAGTTCTTGTCCCGAGCCGAGGACGAGAACTTAAGTGAAGAGTGAGAAAGGATCGAATGTGAGGATATATTCTACAAGCAATAGAATATCCTAAACAGCGGTGTAGAGGGACAAGAAAAAACAACAAATGTCAGAGGACAAGAACATATATGCATTAAAAACCGCGAAAGTGGTATTATCCCCTTCAAGTAGACACTCAAAAAAAACCGTCATGTTATCATGGAGGTTTGAGTAAACTTGGGGGGATATTTTTATGGCTAAAAAGGGACAAGCATTTCAAACGTATACAGATGAATTCAAATTGAAATCGGTCAGAGCTTCTTTAGAGAGTTCATCGAGCTATAAGGTGGTAGCTGAACAAGAGGGGATCCGCAATTGTTCACAACTGAAAGTATTAGTGAAGAAGTGGCAAAACGGGGAGTCATTCGATGAGCGGAAAAGTAGCGGTTCGAATCCACTGAAGGGGCGTTCTCGAACAGTCTTTGACAGCGTTGAGGAAGAAAGAGACTATCTGAAGGCTCAGGTAGATTACTTAAAAATGCGTTATCCAAATCTAATAAAGGAGAAGCTCTTGTTGAACCTCCGACGCAATTTGCATTGTCAGAGGACAAGAACATATATTCTTTAGAAACCGCGTAAATCGCGGTATTTTTGTTTTAAGGATATAAGTTCTTGTCCAAACTCGAGGACAAGAACTTATATCCTTAGCCGAAAAGGACAAGAACATATATCGTTAGCCGATTTGCTGAACCGTGCTGTTGCTCGGTGGGGACGAGCGAGGAATGCGAAAATTTTTCGGAGTTATGTGTGTCGAGTAGTGAGATGTCGTGTGATAAGAACTTTGCAACATTCCCGACATGATGCTTATTCCGCAAGTTCCGAATACTCGTTGTCGGGATCATACATCGACTCCAATTCGCAATACCTGAACTGCTTGGTCGTCTTAGATCCACTAGGCTAAACCAAATATAACAAGACTCAATCCCTTGCGAAACAAAGGTTTTTTGCTATATTTCCGAAATGAAACGCGCTGCGCCGCCAACGGGAGGCGGCAGGTTCACCTTTCTTAGCTATGCGTCTCGACTGGTCCGAACATCATAAAAATGGACAGTGTCAGTCAAAAAATGATCCGTAGATGGGGCAAGAAAAAGTAAGCTACAATGACGTTATGAAGGAGGAGAAGACAGATGCAAGCGGATACAACAGGTAATGATATTAATGCGATTCGACAAAACCGGATATTATGGAAGCGGTTTAAAAGACAAAGTTTGCCACAAACATTTGTCCTGCTCGGCATATTGTTTTTGATTATCTTTTCTTACATTCCCATGTTCGGGATCCTCATGGCATTCAAGGACTACCGTATTACAGACGGTGTGCAGGGAATATTTACGAGCGAATGGGTAGGGCTAAAATATTTGAATGAATTTGTAGGCGATTACAGGTTTAACGATTTGGTTCGGAATACGTTGATTCTTAGTATCTTAAAAATTGTATTTGCTTTTCCTATTCCGATTTTATTCGCTTTAATGCTTAACGAGCTGAAGGGAGCCGGGTTCAAAAGGTTCGTGCAGACTGTGAGTTATTTCCCGCATTTCATCTCCTGGGTCGTTGTGATGGGTTTAGCTTTCGTGTTTTTCTCGTCAGAAGGCGGCCTCGTTAATTTACTGCTCTTAAAATTAAACGTAGTGGACGAGCCTCTTACAATACTGACGGACCCTCATTCATTCTGGGGACTTGCTGTAGGGAGCGCGGTATGGAAGGAAGCGGGTTGGTGGACGATTATCTTCCTGGCTGCAGTAGTAGGTATCAATCCTGCGTTGTATGAGGCGGCAGAAATTGATGGAGCTGGACGGTTGAAGCGAATTTGGCACATTACGCTACCGGGCATTAAGGGAGCGGTCGTCGTCGTACTGATCCTGTCGATTGGAAGTTTGTTGGGCGGCGGACTGGTTGGTTCCAACTTTGAGCAAGCTTTCTTGTTGGGTAACTCAGTCAACAGCGATACGTCAGAAATTGTTCAGACGTATGCCTTCAAGATGGGGCTTGCAGAAGGACGTTTTGCCTACGCTACCGCGATCGATCTGGTGCAATCCGTCATATCGGTTTTCCTCATCTTTACAAGTAATTTCATAGCCAAGCGAATTTCAGGACAGGGGTTATTTTAATGGTGAGCATTCGGAAGAAGTGGAAACGGCGGACCCTTGAGGATTGGCTCGTTGACAGTATTAATATGGTGTTGATCTTGTTTGTCGTCATAATGACGTTTTATCCTTTCTATTATTTGTTGATTATATCATTCAATCAAGGACTGGACGCGGCAAAGGGAGGCATTTACTTCTGGCCGAGACAATTTACACTGGATAATTACTCGACGTTTTTCCAGGATCCCAAGTGGCGAGTAAGCTTTCTCGTATCATGTGCGAGAACGGTTGTTGGAACGCTATTGGGAGTAATGTTTACAAGTTTAGTTGCTTACGGGTTGGCTTATAAGCAGCTTTTGTTCAAGAAAACGTATTTTGCGATCGTCATCGTCGCGATGTATTTCTCCGGTGGTATGATTCCTTATTATGTGGTGCTACGGGAGCTGCAACTGCTTAACCATTTCGCTGTATACGTCATCCCTTCCATGTTGAATCTGTTCTTCTTGCTCATCGCGATTTCATTCTTCAAAGAAATCCCCGATGAACTTCAAGAATCGGCCCGTATCGACGGTGCCAATGATTTGACGATCTTTTACAAGATGATCCTCCCGATCTCGCGGCCGCTTCTAGCTACGATGTCGTTGTTCCTCGGCGTTGGGCAGTGGAACTCTTGGCTCGATTCCGCCTATTTCGTGCAAAGTAACAATCTGCGTACGTTAACGTACCGCATGATGGAGATCATCAATCAAAGCACGATGCCGACAGATGCGATGAGCGCGGATTTCGCATCGATGAATACGGTGACAACATTCTCCATTCAGGTTACGGCTATGGTTGTCGCCATTATCCCGATCATGCTCGTATACCCATTTTTGCAGAAGCATTTTGTTAAAGGCGTTATGATTGGAGCAGTCAAAGGCTAGTGATCATAATATTACGACCGCAAGGTCTTGATATAAATTTTATTAGGGGGTACATCCATGATTCAATTGGGCAAAAAGAAATGGGTCAAATTAACGTTTGCTGCACTTATGCTTCTTACTACCCTTTCGGCCTGTTCGGGCAAAGACGAAAGTCCGGAAAACAAGGGAGCTAACACGTCAAGCAATACAGAAGGGACGAGCACTGAGCCGGTAGAACTGAGCATATTCGTAAACCACCCTTGGTTTCCGGTACATGACTGGGCCGGCTCTGTCCCAGAATTAATCACAGAGAAGACCGGTGTCAAATTAAAGGTGACGATTGCGGCAGATGATAAGCAGCTACCACTCATGATCGCATCCGGTGATTTGCCCGATCTTGTCTTTACGGCAACAAATTTGGATCGGTTGGCCGATCCGAAAGTCTCTTACGCCTGGAATGACTTGATTGAGCAGTACGCACCGGATTTTAAGGTTGACCCGGCTCGCATTGCAATCAACACGTCAAGCGATGGGAAGTTTTATACGGTACGCAATAACTATGCTACGAAGGAAGAGTGGGATGCCTATCCGAACGCGATCATCAATTCAAGCGCGCTAGGTATACGCAAAGATATTATGGAGGAGCTTGGCAATCCGGCATTGAATAACTTCGAAGACTTAGAGAATTTGCTCGGAACAGTGAAAGCCAAATACCCGGATGTTATTCCATTAATGCTCGATATCAACTGGGGACTCCGTTATTTCAAAATGCAAAATGGGGTGCCTTCGGCTTATACGGATCTGTATGAACAGGACGGCAAAGTGCAGCAGTATTTGAGACATCCTGGCATGCTGGAGGTATACAAATATATTAATCGTCTATACCGAAACGGTTATATGACCCCTGAGAACTTTGCTTTCAAAGATACCGTGAGAGACGATGATTATGTCTTGAAGGGCAAAGTGTTCGCGCTGGTGGACAATACGAATATTTTTGACACGTTCAACAGTCAAGCATCCGATCAAGGCAGCGGATACAGCTATACACAGCTTACGAAACCGCTTGGCAGCAATCCCAAAGAGTATTTTGCGAGCGTAGGCTGGTCTGGCGTTTACATTACGAAGAATAACAAGAATCCCGAGGCTGCGATTAAATTCATGCAATATATGTTCTCGGAAGAAGGACAAAAGCTTGGTTTCTGGGGCATCGAAGGGAAGCACTGGAAATGGAACACAGAGCTTCAGTATCCGGAGCTGCTGTATAAGCAAGGAGACGCGGACTATATTAATAAAGAAGCGATTGGATTCTGGGGCTTGATGTCTAACAGCGCTGCTCTGGATCAGGTCGTGCCGGGAACGGAGTCGGCAGAAGTCAAGAAGATGTCAAAGCAATACACCGATTTTGTCCCAGCGCTTGGCATGCTCGTTCCCGAATCCGATTCGGAGATTGGAGTCATTCGCACGAAGTTGGATGAAATGATTAAGAACGAAGAGGTCAGGATTTATATGGCTGACTCTGAAGAAGAGGCGGTTAAGTACTATCATGACTTGATGGATAAAGCGGAGCAAATCGGACTTAGCAAGTATGAGGCTTGGGCGAACGAAAAGTACAATAGTGTTAAGGATACATTCAAGTAGGGATACGCAGCATTACAAGGTGGAGTCAGCGCATTCGGCACTGGCTTCCCTTCTTTTTGTGTTAAGATACAACAAAAACGAAGAAGTGATAATATGTTCGAATGGTTGGCGAAGAAAGTGCTCAGGCTTCTCCCGAAGACAAAAATCGTCAGAAAGCTGTTCTTGGGCTATGTACTCATTATTCTATTTCCTATTCTCATTTTCGCTTATTTGTTATATCACCAGGCACATATACGATTTCTGGAAGAATATATGCGCAACCGGCAGGATTTAATTGAACAGGTAAACAGTAATCTGAAGGTGGATCTAACGCAGGTCGAATCTGTATATCAACTTTTTCAAAACGATCAGTATGCTTTGGAATACTTGAGCGGCGCTTATGAGACGGCAGCTGAGCACGTATACAGCCTTGTTAAATACATCCGGCCGAGATTCTCTTATGTATACACCGGAAATCCAAAGATTGTGGCTATCCGGTTGTACAGCACCAATTCGGACGTGTACGCATTAGGGCCAGAATTCGGGGACATCCATGAGCTTGTCAATAACGATCCTTTGTATGAGAAAGTCAAGCACCTTACGCCGGGAAAAGGACTATGGCTCTATGATCAACCCGAACAGAAAGCAATGCCTGTATGGCGCTATTACCAAAACATCTACAATGAGTCATTCTCGAAGCAGATCGGCATCATGGAAGTTAAAATTACGGATAATGTCATTAGCGGGATGATCGACAAAGTGAAGACGAAGACGGATGATTCGATTATTGTTTTATCCCAGGATAACCAGTTGTTATTCACGGATATTGAAGAGACGGGCAGACTCAACGCGCTAAAGAGAGCTGCGGCGGATGCCATGGCAGATGGAGCATCCAAATATGCTTATCTCCGTGACGTCAATTTGTTGGGGAACAGCATTAATGTCGATCCCTTGGCGATAAAGATCATTTCGTTCACGAACGGAAGAGAAGTCAATATTCAACGCGAGCTGCAGTGGTTTGCATGGGGAGGCGTCTTGTGTCTGCTCGTGCTTTCTATTATTTACTATTGGATTGCGACATTGCTTACGCACAGAATTCTAAAGTTGGCCAAACATATGCGAAATGTGGACTCCGACAATCTCTCCAAATATGAAGACACAAGCCACGACCGCGACGAGATATCTTTCCTAGCTGTCTCTTATAACGCGATGCTTCAACGGATCGATGATCTAGTCAATACGGTTCATCGTGCAGAGCTCATGCGGAAGGAAGCCGATTACAAGGTGCTGCAGGCGCAGATCAAACCTCATTTCTTATACAACACGCTAGAGTCGATCCGAATGCTAGCCGAAGTGAAAGAGGCACCCGAGGTGGCGGATTTCACCCATACCTTTGGCAAGCTGATCCGATACAGTTTATCGAATGACCAATTCGAGACGACGCTTAGGGATGAGCTTGAGCATGTAAGAAATTTTCTAACTATTCATAAAAACCGCGTCGGCGAACGATTGCAATTTGAGATTGACGTGGCCGCACCGATTACCAGCTTCGTCTGTCCACGCTTTATCCTGCAGCCTTTGGTGGAGAACAGCATTATTCATGGCTTGAGCAAGCTGAGGAGACAGTGGTTACTTCAGATCCGGGTGTTGGAGACGGTGGGATACATGGAGGTTCATATCGCGGATAACGGACTTGGGATCGAAGAGGACCGCCTCTTGGTGATTCAGGAGATGTTGGAAGGGAAGCGGGACCTTAACCGATTCCAGACGACTTTGGGCGGACTTGGGGTGTACAATGTCCATGAGCGAATCAAACAATTCTACGGCCATGATTCCGGTCTGACAATTACGAGTCGAAGTTTGGAAGGTACGACATGCGTTATTCGAATGTATAAAGGCGGTGGGCAGTGATGTTGAATTTATTAGTGGTCGATGACGAGCCGCTTATCCTTGCAGGGCTTAGCGCGATTATTCGGAATGCCAACACTCCCTTCCAACGGATTGAAACTGCGAATGATGCAATTGAGGCATTGGAGAAGCTCCAATCGTTCCAACCTCACTTGATTATTACCGACATTCATATGCCTGAGATGAGCGGTCTTGAGTTCATTAAGCTAGTGAAGGAAAGCAATCTCTGCCACCAGTTCGTCATCTTGACGGGATATGATGACTTTTCATACGCTCGGCAGGCATTGCGTTATCAAGTACTCGATTATTTGTTGAAGCCCGTAGATAAGGAAGAGCTTCTCGTCATTTTAGAGGATGCCGCGCGGACCATAGAGATGGAAACTGAACCGCTGACCGCCAAGGCAAAGACAGATGAAGTCACACAGGTATTCACCGGCTTGCTTAATAGCTGCACTTATACGGAACAAATGAATAAGACATTGGAATATATTCATAGGCATTACGCCCAAGACCTATCCTTGGAGCAGGTCGCCAAACACATCGGTTTGAGCCCAAGCTATGTAAGCGCCATGTTCAAAAAGGAATCGGGTATGAATTTCATCCCGTATCTCCATACTTGCCGAGTGGTCAAGGCGCAGCAACTGATGAACGAGCAGCCAAAGCTGCCCGTGGACAAAGTGGCCATACAGGTGGGATACGAAAATCCAAGGCATTTCTTTAAAGTATTCAAGAAATATTCCGGACTTACGCCAGGCCAGTACCGAGATTGCGAATCTGATTTATGGGAGAACGGCAAACCAAAGGAGTGATTTTCACGCTGGATTTTGCAGCGTGTAGTACGGACAACTTGTTCACAGCTGAGAACAAGTTACAAGCAAGCGACCACACGTACAAGCTACCAATGACGAAAAGACGAAAAGACGAAAAGACGATATTGCAAATTTTGCAAAAGCAGATGGGCGTTAGCGGACGAAAGCAGGTCATGCGAACCGCATCTTTACCAACCGTTACATGATGAGAGGAGTCCGTTAAACGAATAAAGCGAATTTGGCAGAAAGGAAGGATATAAATGGGAATCGTTAATTGGGAGCATCGTCAAATGAATGGCGAATATACTCTTTTGCTTGATGAAAAGGAAATCGGCCGCGTGTTACCGTTCGAGGATGATCGTTTCGAAGTAAACGATACATTCGAATCAGTGCGGGACGGGGTAGTCAAATGGACGAGGACGTTTGTTTATCTCGGTCCTGTATCGGAGTCTGGCAAGATTACAATGGACTTTGCAACCTCATACGAACCTCAGTACTATATGATTCCTTCCGTTACCTATAACGGAAACGGGTGGGGCAGCGGTTTGGAGCCCAAAGGCTTGCAACGAGATGGTCAGCCTTGGGTATTCGCATGGCACCGAACTGCTGTCGCAGGAGCAACTTACTCCGAGGGCGAAGGTATTGCCGTGTCTATGTTCAGCGAGCCTCCAACTGACATGCAGAATTATTCATGCTCGCTTGCGGCCGAACCCGGCTGTATTATTCATCGATTGATTTGGCCCGAAGAAGAAACGCCAGAGGTATACATTAGTCGCGACAAGTATTGCGATGCGTTTGAAGCGGGACGGATATTCACACCTGGCGAGAGCTTCGAGACTTGTGCTTATTTGACGATAGAAGCATATACCCAGCCGCGCGTATCGTGGCGCAAGATGCTAGATGAAGCATGGCACATTCAAAAACAGTTGGTGCAACCTCGTTTTAATGCTGAAAGCGTGTGGAATCTGGGCATGGCTTATGCGAAGGAAGGTTTGTGGGCTGAAGACGGAGATTTCCGTGGTTTCGCAATCGGCAGGAAATGGGATGGCGAGGAATGGGCGCAGGCCCGTCATTACGAAATCGGATGGTGCGGCCAAAATGCCTCTTTGGCCAATTCCATGCTAGCCGATTACTTGCGATTCGGTAACGAGGACTCGCTTCAACGCGGTTTGGCGGTGCTGGACGGATGGGTGAAAGGCGGCAGACTCTCGAACGGCCTCATACATTGTCACTACGATTATGTATTGTTCAAGAAAGACCAACCGGAGGTGCAGGATGCCTGTAACCTCGGGACTGCGGCCATGAATTTGTTCGAAGCCGAGGAGCTGGCTCTCCTCTGCGGTTTCGAACGCCCGATTTACCGCGAAACGGCACTAGGCATTTGCGATTTTGCCTTGTCGGCTCAGTCGGGAGACGGAAAAATAGGTAAATCTTGGACAAATGATGGCGAACCACATGATCCGGAGGGTACGGTGGGCTGTTTCCTTGTAACGCCATTCGTCAAGGCTTACGAAATAACGGGAGAAAAGGCTTATTTGCGCGGTGCCGAGCTTGGATACCACTATTATATCAGGGAGCTGCTCGACAACGGGTATACAACGGCAGGTGCGCTCGATACGTATTGCGTGGACAAGGAATCAGCGATTCCTTTATTGAAGGCAGGTATCGCGCTGTTTCGTATCACTGACAATCGGACATATCTTGAATGGGCTGAGCTTGCAGCCTGGTACTTGGCAACTTGGCAGTGGCACCATTCAGTTGAGTATGAAGATGGAAGCGCCTTGGGAGAAATTGGTTACGATACGTTCGGAGGAACGTCCGTCTCAACGCAGCATCACCACATTGATCCATTCGCGCTTGCGTTCATTGAGGATTGGGTGGAGCTGGCGTCGCTTACAGGCAACGAAGCATGGCGCGAAAGAGCTCGTGCAGCATGGGCGAATGCAACATTCGGCATCTCAGATGGCAGTCTGACGGTCATGGGAAAAACGCGTCCAAAAGGCAGCCAGGATGAAGGATTTTTCCATACCCGCTGGGGAGATCCATTCAACGTGTCGCAATGGCTGGTCGCATGGCCGACCGCCTTCCGGCTTGAAGTGCTGCGCCGCGTGAATGAAGAAGATCTTGGAATATAGCTTGTATGAATCCCCCCAAGCCCCATTAAGGAGTTTGAGGGGATTCGTTTTCTGCGGTAGTTTCTTCTCATATGGATAAATCTTAAACCTATATGGACAAATAATAGCGTTGTTAACTATTCCCGCAAGAGAAGACGCTGAATCGTCCATGTTTCCCTAACTGTGTTGAATACTCATGCACGCCTATTTTAACTATGATGGTAATAGTAAAGCGCTTTCTTTTATAGAAGGATGAGGCATCCTTATTAGTACTAATGAGGAGGTTGGTTATGAAACGAATGTTCGAGCCTGTCGCGTTTCGAAATACGAAGCTTTTTTGGGATTACAGGTTGAAGAACACCGAGAATTATCAAGGCTATCATCATTGGCATCAATGCTGCGAGATGTTGTATGTTCACGAAGGTGCCGGTCGTGTTGTGCTGGATGGTGAAACGTATCCGATACGCAAGGGGATGCTTTTCTTCTTCCGTCCATATCAGTTGCATCATGTTTTTGCGAACGTGAGTAAGGAACAGCCATACTCGCGCACCATTTTTTTCTTTGATCCGCATCTTATGGAGGAGCAACTCCAACCATTTGCGAAGCGGCATGCCTTATTTAAGGCGTTATGGCGAGGACAGAACAAAGTGAAAGCTTTCGATCTCTCCTCGTACAGCGAGAGCATAGAGCGCAACTATGAAAATTATCAATCAGTAAGAAGCCAAGGAATGGGGGAGGATGTTGAAGAAGTAGCCATGCTGATCCTCCGTAATTTGGATTGTATGCTCCACAGTAAGACAGCTCCGTCAGAGCAAATTCAGCTGGCTGAGGAGCGCAAATCGATAGGATATGCGCAGCAAGCTATGAAATGGATTGATGAACATTATCAGGACAGCTTCTATTTGGATGACTTAGCGGCTGCCATGCATTTATCCAAGTTCTATTTATCTAAGCTGTTCCACGAAGAGACCGGAAGCACTTTGAAGGCTTATATTACTGCCATTCGAATCAGGCATGCTTGCAGACTGCTCGAGACTACGACAAAATCGGTCGAAATATTAGGCAGCGAGGTTGGCATTCCCAATACTTCTTACTTTGTTCGGGTATTTAAGCAAGAAGTCGGAACGACCCCATTGAAGTACCGTACTGGATCTGTTTTTAATACCAATAAACCAACATTTTATAACATGGATTTGTCATTATAGCATTTGGAATAAAGGTACAATTGCTTTGTAAATGAAACAAGGTTCTCAGGAATATGGATATGGCTACGATATAAACAATTGAAAGCAGTAGCAAATAGTAATAGTCGTAATAACGTCAATATGATTTTGAAAGGATTGTTGGAATTTGAATAGGGCAAATGTGGAGCGTTCTGTTAAGGTTCCCGGTCATAAAAGACCGAGATGGACCAATACCTGGAGAGAATACAAAAAAAATAAATATATGTTCTTCATGCTTTTTCCAATATTGGTTTGGTACGCAATTTTTTGCTATGGACCACTATACGGTATCCAGTTAGCTTTTAAAGATTTTAGTCCGATTCGCGGAATATGGGGAAGCGAATGGGTCGGATTGGAATATTTCAAATTTTTGTTCTTTCAATCCCCGGATTTTCTAAGAATATTGAAGAACACAGTGATCATTAGCTGTTATAACATCGTATTCGGATTCCCAGCCCCGATTGTGCTGGCCCTATTGCTGAATGAAGTACGATACGGATTGTTCAAAAGAATCGCCCAGTCCATATCCTACATTCCGCATTTCTTCTCATGGGTTGTTCTTTCCGGCATCATTATTATGATGCTCTCGCCAAGTCAGGGACCAATCAATTATCTACTGTCGCTCGTACACATCGAACCGATCTACTTTCTGGCCGACTCCAATTATTTTCGCCCGACTTTAGTAATAACAAATATATGGAAAGAAGTGGGTTGGGGCACGATCATTTATTTGGCGGCATTAACGGGTGTCGATCCTACATTGTTCGAAGCAGCCAAGATAGATGGAGCCAATCGTTTCAAACAAGTATGGCATATTTCAATCCCGTCTATATTACCGGTTGTCACCATTATGTTCATATTATCGCTAGGCGGCATTCTTAACGCTGGATTCGACCAAATATTCAATCTGTATTCTCCTTCTGTTTACAATGTTTCAGATATCATTGACACGTATGTGTATCGAGCCGGTATCGTTAACGGTCAATTCGGATTAACGACAGCGGTCGGGCTATTCAAGAACATTATTGGCATCACGCTTGTGCTCGGCACAAATTATGTAGTGAAAAAAATGGGACAAGAAGGGGTTCTGTAAGAGCCGTCAGGAGGGAACGCGCATCATGAAAACGTCAGTTGGCGAAAATCTATTCCAGTTTATTCTCATTGTCTTTATATCCGGTCTGTGCGTGGCCATGTTCTATCCGTTTATTCACATCGCGTCCGTATCGTTAAGCGGCCCGGCGGAATCGACTCGCATGGGATTCCATCTCTTCCCGAAAGACATTGACTTGTTCAGTTGGAAACAGGTTGTGAGTCAAAAGAAAATTTGGTGGGGCTTTGGCAATTCGGCGTTTCGGACGGTGGTTGGCACATTGTTGACGCTTGTCGCCATGTCCATGATCGCCTATCCGTTATCGCGCAAAACTTTGCCTCACCGTTCTTTCTATACGATGATTATTTTGTTCACCATGTTTTTCAGCGGAGGCCTCATTCCCAGTTATTTGCTTATCAAAGAGCTGCATTTGATGGATAGCAGATGGGTTTATATTGTTCCTATGTTAGTACCGACTTTCTCCATGCTTGTCTTGCGCAATTTCTTCATGTCGATCCCGCAAGAAGTCGAGGAATCGGCCAAGATCGATGGGGCGAATGACATACGCGTGTTGCTATCGATTGTGTTGCCGTTATCGAAGCCCGTATTGGCGACACTGGCGTTATGGACGGCAGTCGGGCATTGGAACGCCTGGTTCGATGCGGTATTGTACATTTCCGATCAGTCCAAACAAGTGTTGCAATTTTTCTTAAGGGAAATTGTTGTCCTTAATACGGACAAGGAAACGTTCGGTAGCACGGTTGTCGGGAATTTCAAGTATGAAACTTCGATTAAAGCCGCCACCGTTATGTTCGCCGTATTGCCGATCCTTGTCGTGTACCCGTTCCTGCAAAAGTATTTCGTTAAAGGAACAATGATCGGCTCGCTTAAAGGTTAGAGTGATTTAACCGGGGAAGGTTAAGCCATTCCCTGTTTAAATAAATTTGATTGGCATATAAAAGGGAGGAAAAGAAATGAAAGACAGAAAGAGACTTATTGTTGCGGCCATGTTGTCTATGTCTTTACTAGCAACGGCTTGTTCGGGCGGTTCGAACGGGGTAAACAGTGAAACGAACGCGCCTTCGCAGACGAATGTACAGGAACAAGAAGCACCGATCGAGCTCACGATTAACCCAAGCACATGGTTTATTCCGACAAATGACGGCAACGAGGTTCAGAAGTACATCGAGGAAAAGTACAACGTAAAAATCGTGAACATGAGGGCGACAGACGAGAACTTTAAGGTCAAAGTGTCAGCAGGAGAAATTCCGGACATTTTCCCTCAAAATATTAGCGAAGGCGATATGGTCAATTATGCAAGGCAAGGCGTAATCGCAAGCATTTCGGTAGACGAAATCAAACAATATATGCCGTCTTATGTGGCTGACGTAGAAGCTGTTGATCCGAATGCGTGGGATATCGGCTTATACGACGGGAAGAACTGGGGCGTTCCGAGGGTATGGTTGAACGGTTCTTACGGATTCATTCCGGCTTACAACGGCGCGTGGCTAAAAGCAATTGGTTACAATGAACCGCCGAAAACGCTTGAAGAATACGAGGATGTCGTGTACAAATTCCGTAATAACGATCCGGATGGCAACGGTCAAAAGGATACGTACGCCTTTACGACCCGCGGGACAGGCAATCAGCAATTCAATGAGATTTATGCGGCACACGGCGTAAATCCTTATCAATTTATGTTAGCTGCTGACGGAACGGTTACTTGGGGTGGACTTTCGGATCAGGCTAAGGAAGCGTTAAAGCTTTTGCAGAAGTGGTATAAAGACGGCGTTCTCGATCCGGAATTTCTAACGGACAATAACGATACGATTACGCAGAAGTGGAACAACAAAAAAATCGGCATTCTCGACTATATGATGTATCACCATTTATTCAATCAAAAAGAGGCCAATGCGGCAAACGGTATCGAAGCCGTTTATGGCAAAGGTTTAGTCGGTCCTGCAGGTAAATCGCTGGCGATGTCGAACGGCGCCTTGCAAGTGCCTCTTCTGTTCGGAGCGCAGGTTGAAAAGGACGAGAAGAAGAGAATTAAAATTTTGCAAATCCTTGAAGATTTGGTGAGTAGCGACGATGCTTATCTGAAGACAGTGTTTGGCACCGAAGGTGTTTCGTATGAGCTTAAGGACGGCGCCGCGGAAGCATTAGAACCTTATAAGAGCGATACGAACAAAATGCTCGAATTGGGCTACGGCGGTTACTATAATCCGCTCGGCGAGCGCAGTTTGAAGATGTGGAAATACCACTTCTCGGCTGAAAAACTGGCATTCAGAGATACGTTGAACGAAGGCAATGAATTGATTACGGACATCCTTGGACCAACGCCGCTGGAAGCTAAGTCCAAATATTCGGCAACGTTGAATCCGCTTCAAGATGAGTATTATGTAAAAGCCATTATCGGTACAGATAATATTGATAAAACGTTCGAAGAGTTTAAAGAGAATTGGCTGAGATCCGGCGGTAAAGATCTGCTGGAAGAAGCGACTAAAGTGTACCAGGAGCGTCAAGCCGCCAAATAATTGACGGATTACAGCATGCCTGAGTTAGGCAGAGCGGACTTCGAGGATGATTGTCAGCCTTAGGGATGACCATTTGTCCGAGAGTCCCTTCTGTCGTTGAGATGCAATGATATCAATAAATTTATTAAGTTAAAGGAGTATTTAAGTGAACCACACAAACGATACATTTCCCATTGCGATATTGCCCGGCGACTATCCGGATCCGTCCGTGGTCCGAGTCGGAGAAGACTACTACATGACCCATTCTTCATTCGATAACATGCCGGGACTTCTCGTATGGCACTCCCGGAATTTAGCGGAATGGGAACCTATTGGGCATGCTGTCCATCAACGCGTCGGCTGCATTATGGCTCCTGAATTAATCTGGTATGAAGGCGTGTTCTACATCTACTATCCGGCAGATCGCACGAATTGGGTCGTAACGGCCGAATCGCCAGCGGGACCGTGGACGGAGCCGATCAACCTGAATGTCGGTTTGATCGATCCGGGACATGCCGCAGATTCGGAAGGAAACCGTTATCTCTTCCTGTCTGAAGGTTGCAGAATTCGCTTGGCGCCTGACGGCTTGTCGACGATCGGCGAGCTCGAGAAGGTCTATGAAGGCTGGCGTTATCCTACCGAATGGAGGACGGAGGGCTTTTATCTGGAGTCGCCCAAGATTACGTATCGAAATGGCCATTACTACATGACAAGCGCGCAGGGCGGAACCGCAGGACCTGCAACCAGCCATATGATCGTATCGGCCAGATCGGAATCGCTCGACGGACCTTGGGAGAACTCGCCCAACAATCCGATCATTAGAACCGAAAGCCGCGCAGAGCGTTGGTGGTCCAAAGGTCATGGCACGTTAGTGGATACGCCTGACGGATCTTGGTACGTCATCTATCATGCCTATGAAAAAGACTTTTTGACGCTTGGAAGATATACGCTTATGGAACCTATTCAATGGGATGACAATGGCTGGTTCCGAGCTTCGAATGAACCTAAGGCGAGCAATCTGCCGTTATCCGGCGGCATTGCTTTATCCGATAATTTCGAGCAAGAGCGCCTTGCGCCGCAATGGCATTTCTTTGGACGTTCTAGCTTGACCGGTTACGATGTTGGCGGTGGAAACCTTGTGTTGCAAGCACTTCCGGCGGAATCGATCGAGCCTTTGCTATGCATTCCCTATCATCACGCCTATGAAGCTATTGTATCGGTGCAACTCGAGGAGGCGACGGAAGGCCGCTTAAGCTTGTTTTACAAGCCCGGCTTCCAATGCGGAATTGGCTTCAACGGCAGTCATGTTTTTTCGTTCCGCGATCAATACCGTTCCGAATATACCAAAGTTGACGGCGGCCTTATCCAGTTGCGCATCGTGAACGATTGCCATGACGTGGATCTGTATTACAGCACGGCAGATTCTAGTTGGATCAAGCTGGATCACGGTTTCGAAATGTCAGGGTTCCATAACAATGTGTTAGGCAAATTTTTAAGTTTAAGGATTGCTTTGGATGCCGTTGGCGTCGGAAAGGTTTCGTTTAGTCATTTTATTTACCACGCTTTGGAGAAGAGAGAACGACTATAAGGAGGAAAACGAGCAGATATGGGCAACGTGACTAGGGCTCCCTTATTCAGGGATCCCATATATGACGGTGCGGCTGATCCTGTCCTTATATGGAACAGAGAAGCCAAGGAATGGTGGATGTTATATACGAATCGCAGGGCGACAGCCGAGGATCGCAATGTCGCCTGGGTGCATGGAACGGATATCGGGATAGCTTCATCCATCGACGGCAAGGAGTGGGTATACAGAGGCACGATAGAGGGACTTAACACGGAGTGGGGCAGAAATACATTTTGGGCGCCGGAAATATATTGGCACGAGGGCACTTATCATATGTATGTCTCTTATATACAAGGAGTACCCGACCGTTGGGGGCATCAAGCGGACATGCTCCATTACACGAGTCGGGACCTAATTGCATGGACGTTCCGATCCAAATTGAATATTAGCGACTCGAAGATTATCGATGCATGTATTTACCAGATGCCAGGCGGAAAGTTCAGAATGTGGTTTAAGGAAAACAATCATACGTATGCCGCCGAAAGCAGTGATTTGTACGACTGGACACGCGTCGGCCTCGTTATTGAGGGGCGTTTCCACGAAGGGCCGAATGTATTCCGTTTCAAAAACTATTATTGGTTAATCGTGGACGAGTGGAGGGGACAAGGCGTATATCGCTCCGAGGATCTTGTTCATTGGGAACGCAACGGGCTCATTCTGGACCAACCCGGTACGCGGGAAGACGACGGCACGATCGGCCTTCATGCGGATGTTGTCGTTCAGGGCGAACAAGCGTATATCTTTTATTTTACGCATCCCGAAAGGACGAACGGCAACGAGGAGTCAAGTAGTTATGGCACAAGGCGCTCATCGATACAGGCAGCCGAATTGGAAGTCGTGGATGGCGTCCTTGTTTGTGATCGGAACAAGCCGTTTGATCTGAAGCTATTACCGGAATAAGAGGGGGTACTAACTTTGCAGGCGTATTTATTTGTGCATTTTAAAGAAAAGAGAACACCGGATGGCGAGCAGGTTTATTTTGGTGTCAGTAAGGACGGCTTTAACTGGGAGAAAGTAAATGATGGGAATCCCGTGTTATGGAGTTATTACGGAGACAAGGGAGTCAGAGATTTCACGATAACGAGAACAAAGGAAGGTAAGTTTGTTATTCTGGCAACGGATTTAAGTTTGTCATACGGGATGCTGAATCAATATAACCATTCTTGGTCCGAAGCCGCCCGAAACGGGAGCAAATGTCTGTCTCTATGGGAGTCCGACGATTTGATTCATTGGTCGGAGCAAAGGCTGATCAAGCTCGGCAATGAAGATTTCGGATGTTTGTGGGCACCGGATATTATATATGATAATAAGAGTGATGATTACGTTACACATTGGTCTTCAGCCCATAGCGGCAATAATTATGGATTCAAAGGCATTTATTATTCCCGGACCAAAGATTTTAAAACTTTCACGCAAGCGGAATTATTGTATCAAAAAGAAGACAGCGGTATCATCGACTCCGCGATGTACGAGGAAGTCGGAAGCTATTATATGTTTTTAAAGAGCGAACAAAATCCCGGCAAAATTATTTTAATGGCGTCGGACGATATAACGGGTCCTTTCAAGAGAGTAGATGCGTTTGACAAGAGTATGGAGAATGTCGAAGCCGGACTATACGAGGCTCCAACAGCGGTTAAATTGGAAGACGGAAGATGGTGCTTGTTCCTGGACTTCTATGGCGCCTCGGCTGAGGGACAAGGATATGTACCGTTTATCGCGGACAATCTGGCAAGCGGGCAATTCGTACGGTCGGATCAATCCTTTAGATTCCCGTATGGCTTCAAGCACGGTACCATTCTGACCATTACGATGGAGGAATACGAAAGACTGAAGTGTTTCCATAAGAAGCCTTCGGAGTATTAGACATGATTAATAGAACAGGGATGGACAGCGACGCTGCCTATTCCTGTTTTTTGTCGGTTAGCTCCTGAACGACGACATAAACTTTTACTTTTGCAATTATTGATCCATAATGCCATCATGGAGGGTATGACTGATAAGGAGTTGTGGTGAGATGTTCAGCATGCAGTTCGTGAGAAGCAGGAAAGCTTTGAAGAGCTTGCCGATCGGGTTTCAACTTTCCGTTCTAGTAGCCATTATAATCGTTATTGTCTTGGTCATCGTATATACCAATTATATGAAAGCGGCTGAAGTCGTCGAGAAGAAAAACAGCGAATACCATAAGGAAATGATTGCCCAAATTAATCGGACCATCGCTGCCAATAGCGACGCAGTCAAGCGGATCCTTCTAAGCATAGCCTACAATCCTAAGATCGTGCAGCCGTATTTGAATGAGAAGGATCCCGTCAAAAAGTATACGCAATATACGCAATTGATGAGTTATATGGCAGACATGAGGAACATGAAAGACGGTATACTGGATATTGCTTTGATCGGCGTCGACGGCACGACGTTCAATTTGAACGGAGACGTCAATAATTTGAAGCCGTTTATGGATGAAATACCAATAAATCAATTTTTTAACTTTACCGGCGTGCAAAAGATGCGAATTAATAACATCACCAGGGATGTTTTTATTGTGGGAAGCCCCATCTACTCGACGATTGATTTCGGGAACGATAAGAAATTCGGCGTTATTATGATTGTTCTGGATGCTAAGGTAATATTGGGATCGCCGCCCAGCATGGATAAGATGGGAGGGAGCAAGCTTTACGCGCTCGACCGCAACGGAAATGTGTTTTATTCCAATGTGGATGGCGTAAAGACCGGCACGCCTTATACACAGATCAGTTCCGTTAATTCGGATTCTAGCTTTTATATGCAGAGGGGGGAGATTCCCGATATTGGGGGAGAGCTCGTGTTCAATTTGCCGAAAAGTGAATTGCTGCGTGGACTGGAAGATATCCGCAAGCAATCATTGCTGATTCTGTTCATATCCTTGCTGGTGCTGTCTCTCCCATTCTTGCTTGTCGTTAATAATATACTGATGCCGCTGAAAAAATTGATGCGATTCATGAATGACTTCAAGCTTGGACATCTTCGCAACTTGAACAATCGCATCAGCCTGCAGGGGTATGCCGAAATTAGCAGCATGGCAAGCGATTTCAATCGTATGCTGGATGAGATTGATATGTTGACCAGGCAGCTGGTTGACAGCAATACGAAGCTTTATCGAGCGGAACTTGTGAAGAAGCAGTCCGAATTGGCATTTTTGCAGAGCCAGATCAATCCGCATTTTCTATATAATACGTTGGAATCGATCAAAGGCATGGCAGTTGAAGAAGGCTCGGATAAAATCTTTCATATGGCGAAGGCCCTCGCTTTCGTTTTTCGATACAGCATCAAAGGCACAGATTTCGTAACGCTTCAGGAAGAGTTAACATTGGTTAAAAGCCATATACACATTCAGCAAATCCGCTTCGGCAACCGACTTAATGTCCAATATCGCATTCCAGAGGACTTGTTATCCTGCAAAGTTCCCAAGATGATCCTGCAGCCGCTGGTTGAGAACGCTATCTTTCACGGAATTGAACCGCGTACCGATAACGGAGGACTTCTTGAGATTATTGTCGAGCAATCCGAGGAGATGCTTATCCTTTCCGTTGCCGACAATGGTGCGGGCATAGATGAGGAACAGCTTCGGATACTGAAGTACAAATTGTCGGTTATTCTGGATATGACGGATAATCAGCGGACGAATATCGGTCTGGTCAACGTCAATAACCGAATCAAATTGAACTATGGCGAAGCGTACGGTATAACGATTTCAAGCAAACGCGACGCCGGAACGATGGCAACCATTAGCCTACCGCTTGGGAGAGATGACGATGTATAAAGTGTTTCTGGTTGACGACGAGGAACTTGTTATTAAAAGCTTGATCGCAAGCGTCGATTGGGAGGCGTACGGTTTCCAAGTATCCGGTTACGCATTAACCGGGTCGGAAGCATTCGATGAGATCCAGGCAATCGAACCTCACCTTGTTTTTACCGATATTCGAATGCCAGGGATTAGCGGATTGGAGCTTATCAAGCAGTTAAAGGATGTTTCTTCTAGAGCGCTGGTCATCGTGCTCAGCGGATATGCAGAGTTTGCGCTCGCCCAAAAAGCAATCAACTATGGCGCTTTCGGTTATTGCTTGAAGCCGTTCGACGAATTCGAAATATCCGGATTTCTCAAAAAAGCCTCAAAGCTCATTAAGGATAATGAAAAGAACAAAGATGCGGATATCCTGGAGTATCTGGAAACGGGAGCTCTGGAACATACGGAGCGGCTGAAGAAAATGCTGCTTGCCGCTGGGATCATCCCAGAGAGTCAAGAGGCTGTTCGGAACAATGTGGGAACGCAGCAAGTAAGGAACAGATCATTTAAAGGCATATTAGAATATGTTGATGAGCATTATCGCGAAGAGCTTACGATTTCATTCTTATCGGAGCATTTTAATGTCAATGCCAATTACATCAGTCAATTGTTTAAGAAGGAAACGAATACAACCTTTACGCAATATGTAACCGCGCTGCGAATGGAATACGCATGCCGCCTATTGTCGGAAACGGATCTGCCGATCAATGAGGTTGCGGAGCAGTCGGGATATAGCGACTATTTTTATTTTAGCCGGATTTTCAAGCGGGCGAAGGGAACGACCCCAAGCAGCTATCGGACATCAACCTATATTTGATTTTCGAATCCCGTCATCGACGGGATTTTTTTCTTTTGTTTCTATCGATATAGATTAGAAGAACATGGACGATCGTTAGCGCCATTCGATAATCCGCGCATCAAACTGTAAATTGTCCATATTTCCCTAACTGGGCTAAATACTCTATCGGAAACAATTTATATATGATAATTGTAAAGCGCTTTCAATAAAAAGAATGGACGAGGTGTTTAGCAAGTGAACAGCGTGGTAACGTATGATGCCCCGAGGGGGGCGGTTTTACTCGATGATTTTAAAGTAAAGGTTCGGGTTTCCGGCGGGGATTGGCAGCATGTGCCTGTCTATAAGGTGAAGGTTGATATGCACGATGTGCGGGAAGCCTCCATGGCCAGTTTCGATATGGAAGGGACTGTAGAAACGGAAATTACGTTTCGGCGCGGGAAATTGAAAGAGGCGGTTATTCGACCTCTGTCCTATTCTATCGGTTACGAAGTAGAAGAGGACACGATTCGATTGACGCTGGATGGGCCGAGAAAGCTTGTTATCGAATGCAATGGCGAACGATTCGGCAATTTGCATTTATTTGCGAATCCTGTTGAGGCGGATGCTCCAAATCCTGATGATCCGAATGTGCTCGCGATTCAGCCAGGGATTCATCGCTTGTCGGATATATTGCGGCAGTTCAATGACAGCAACAACGAACGCCAAGCTCCCGATATTTTGTATTTCGCACCGGGCATGCACTATATCGAAGAGATGGTGCTTCCCGTTTCGTCATGCAAGACGGTCTATCTCGCAGGCGGGGCGATCCTTGTCGGCTCGATCGTATGCGAGCATGTGCGAGACGTTACCATACGCGGAAGGGGTTTTGTGTACCTCGCCGATTTCCATCGATTTTCGGCATTCCGGGGCGTTCGGATTATTTTCTCCGAGAATATTGCAATCGAAGGCATTACGGTCATCGACCCTCCGCATTACAGCGTATTTATCGGTAAGTCGCGCGGGATATCGATCCGGAACTTCAAGTCGTTCAGTACGAGAGGCTGGTCGGATGGAATCGATATCATGTCAAGCGAACAGATTGACATCGATGATATATTCATGCGGAATTCGGACGATTGCATAGCAGTCTACGGCTCGCGTTGGGATTTCTACGGTGATACAAGAGAGGTATCGGTGCGAAATTCCATTCTTTGGGCGGATGTTGCGCATCCGATCATGATTGGCACGCATGGTGATCATGGACGCAACGGCGATATCATCGAAGGACTTCGATTCGAAAATATAGATATTCTTGAGCACCACGAGCTTCAACCTAATTATTGGGGAGCTATGGCGATTAATGCGGGAGACGGGAATACGATCCGGAACGTCGTATTCGAGAACATTCGCGTCGAAGCGATCGAGCAGGGGCAATTGTTCGATATCCGCGTCGTTCAGAATGAAGATTATAATCCCTTGCCAGGCAATCGAATCGAAAAGGTCGTATTTCGGGACATTCATTACGCAGGCGGAACGCCTCACCCTTCCCGTATTCACGGCTTTGACGATGAACGCGTCGTAGATGGCATCCTATTCGATAACTTGCGGATCGGGAATGAACGCGTGGAAGGAAACGGTCATCGGACTCTTGTTATGAACGATTATGTACGCAACATCGTTTTCGTCAAGGAATAAGAAGAATATGCGAGATGAGGGAAGAGGATAATGAGTACAACAGGAACAATTTCGATATATACAAAAGAGCAAGGGGCCGCTTTGGGCGATCTGTTCGGCATATTTTTTGAGGACATTAATCATGCGGCGGATGGAGGGCTTTATGCAGAGATGGTCAGAAACCGTTCATTCGAATTCGATCCGATTGATCGGCCTGATTATGACGGCTTATCGGCATGGGAGATGGTCGAGCTGGGCGGAGGAAAGAGCAGCATACGCATAGAGCAGGCGCATCCAATCCATCCCCGTAACCCTCATTACGTAGCGGTCGAGATTATAGAGTCTGGGGATGGCGTAGGCATTAAAAATTTGGGCTTCAATTCGGGATTGCCTTATCGCGAAGATGAAACGTATACGTTCTCCATGTACGCCAGACGGAGTTCAAGCTTCGATGAGCCGGTAACGGTAAGGCTGGAGGGGATCGATGGTAAGGTATACGGCGAAACGAAGGTTGCGGTCACTTCGGAGTGGAAGAAATACGAGGTCGCCGTTGCTTCTTCGGCTACTGATTTCAGCGGTAGGTTGGCCGTTGTAACCAAGGGAACGGGAACCTTGTATTTGGACATGATCTCGCTTTTTCCAACCAAGACATTTCGGAATAGACCGGGTGGAATGCGTGAGGACATCGCGACGTTGCTTGCCGACCTGAAGCCGAAATTTATGCGTTTCCCTGGCGGTTGCCTTATTCACGACGGATCGCTAAATCACCAGGACCGCGACTCCATGTACAGATGGAAAAATACGATCGGGCCTGTCGAGCAAAGACCGCCGAGGAAGAACAACTGGCGATATCATCAGACGCTGGGTTTAGGATATTTGGAATATTTTCAATTGTGCCAAGATATCGGAGCAAAGCCGATTCCGATTCTGCCGGCTGGAAGCGATCCGCATAGCCAGCGTTATGTTCCGATTGACGAGCTGGGCCCATGGATCGACGATGCGCTCGATCTCATTGAATTCGCGAACGGAGATGTTTCTACCGAGTGGGGGAGCTTGCGCGCGCTGCTCGGCCATCCTGAGCCCTTCAATCTGGAGTATATCGGCATAGGTAATGAAGAGATCGGTGAGCCGTTCTTTGAGCGGTATACCTATTTCCATCAAGCTATAAAAGCAAAGTATCCCGACATTAAGATCATTAATTCAAGTGGACCGTTCGCTGCCGGCGGAGAATATGAACGCGGATGGCGTTCCGCGCGGGACAACGGCTCGGATTTCGTAGACGAACATTATTATCAGTCTCCGGACTGGTTACTGGCTCACTATCATCGGTACGATTCCTTCAGCGCCGATGATCCTAAAGTGTTTCTAGGCGAATATGCTTCCTGGGGAAATACGTACTACAATGCACTTGTTGAAGCGGCTTTCATGACCGGACTAGAGAAAAACGCTCATGCTGTCGGTTTGGCATGTTATGCTCCGCTGCTGTGCAACGTGGATTATGTAGACTGGAAGCCGGATTTGATTTGGTTCAATAATCATCACGTGTTCGGCACGGCCAACTACTATGTTCAGCAATTGTTCATGCATCATCAAGGCGACCATTTGCTGCGCATTGAAACCGAAGGATTCGCTTCTCCAGCCCAGCCGTCATCCAACTTAGACCGACTAGATGGAAAGCTGTTGGTAGGGGCGAATCTTTGTGAAGCGGTTTATCGCGATATTCGCTTGATCAACCACGAGACTGGCGAAGTGAAGTCGCTGACGGATAAAGTCGTAATTGGGGAAACGGAAGCTGACCGGCGTCTCAGCTCTGAATTAGGCCGAAAAGCGGTAGTCGGCGAGACGGATTTGAAAACCTACTCGCTGAGGATGAAGGCAACAAGGACAAATGGTTCGAGAGGATTTATTATGTACTTCGGTTATCAGGATGACGCCAATTATGTGATGTGGGAAGCGGGCAGCCATTCAAACCAGGAATCGATGATTCACGCCGGCTCGAACGGGTACAGAGGTTGTCTGACACAAAGTTTATTCTCGGCAGAGACCGGCGTGGAGTATGATCTGGAAGTGCGAGTAGACGGACGTAGAATACGTACGTATATTGATGGTGTTCTGATCAATGACACCGAGCACCTTGCACCAGTTATCGAGCCGCTGTACTGCTCTTCGAGTATAGACGCGGTAACCGGGGAGATCATAGTCAAAGTCGTGAACGTACAGGGCGCGGACGTACAGTCGCAGCTTCAGTTTGCAGACTTGGATGCGGACCGCTTTTCGATCGATATATACGAGATGTCGGGTTACGAGCTGGATGAGACGAACAGCTTTGAAGAGCCGAAGAAGATTGCTCCAAAGTATAAGAGCTTGCTAACGTCAGGTAATCAAGTAAGCTACGAGTTCCTTAAGCATTCAGTTACTGTGTTCCGTGTTAGGAAAGGATGACCGTTCTCTCTGTTATCCGACAGAATCCGCATAGGAATTCGAATGAATAAATAATTGTGAGAAGGATGCTGTTCAGTACGGCATCCTTTTCATGCTGTGATACTGGAATCTGGGTATGTGAGGAAATGGTACTGCATGACTCAATGACATGCCAATAGTCAAACATTTTCAAGCAATGTTTCAACACTATTGAATAGGGGATGCAATTAGAATGAAACTGAATTACCGGACACGGTAGTCCTCCGCATGCGACTAGTTTAAGAAAGGAGTAAATTACATCTACAAGTGAAAGCGCTTCAAATCGAATGCAATAGATAGGGAGGTGAGGTTTTGGCATGGAGTTGTAAGCGATTTGCGCGATACCCATAGTCTGCAACGGAGAAGATATATTACAGCAATATTATGTAAGCGTTCTCTTTTCACAATAAATATTACTTGGTGATAAAACCTACCTCTAAACGTGGTGGTACATCTTCGAAAGGCTTCAATAGAGGTTTTCTCTGTAATTGATTAGGGCAAGAGAGTAATTTGAAGAAATATTATATCTGGAGGAACGAGATGACATTCATAAATGTTAATACGCAATCGCGCAGGATGATAGCGCTGATGCTCTCCCTGATTATGCTGTTCTCTCTGGCATTGCCTGTGCATGCTGAAGAGTCCACAAGTTCGGGTGAGTCTGTTACGGAGTCTACTTACGCGCAGACTGTAACGAAGTCTACTTACGAAAGTACTCCGAAGCCGATTGTTTACGAGTTTGAAGGGAACACCGACAGCACAGACGGATCGGCTAACGGCACGGTGACCGGTACCGCCTCATACGTGGACGGGGTCGTCGGGCAAGCGATAAGCCTGAATGGCTCTTATGTGTCGCTGCCTGCCGACCATCCGATGTCAGGCTACGAGGCCATTTCGATATCGACATGGGTGAACTGGAAAGGCGGAGCCGACTGGCAGAGACTTTTCGACTTCGGTAAAGGCACAAACAACTATATGTTCCTGACCCCGAAAAGAGGGAGCCTTATGCGGTTCGCCATTAAAAACGGCGGTGCCGAGCAAGTTGTCGATACGGCTCAGTTGCAAATCGGGCAATGGACACATGTGGCTCTGACACTGGGAGGCGGAGCGGTTAAGCTTTATGTAAACGGTCAATTGAAGGCAACGAATAATAATGTCACGATCAAGCCAAGCGATTTTGCGCCGAATTTGAACTATATCGGGAAAAGCCAATTCGCTTCCGATGCATTGTTCAACGGCTTGGTTGACGAATTCCGTATTTATGACTATTCCTTAAGCGCGGAAGAGATTGAAAGGGTTTACAAAGAGTCCAATTTCGATTCCGCGCTGAATCAAGCTGGCAAAATCATTGCGGTTGGCCAGCAGTACTACTCGGACGAAACTTGGGCTGTATTGCTAGAAGTTAACGATCGCGCGGAGTCCTTGAAAGTGGACCCTGAAGCGACGCAGGAGCAGTTGGACGCAATGGCTGCTGAATTGCTTGCAGCTATACAAGGTTTGTCCGAGCCTTTGCCGACCCTCGTTAACAATACAGGCACAGCGCTTGTTCATCCTGCCGTCAGTGTGGCGCCAGCGGATCTGATTCGCATACGGGAGCATATCCGCAATAAAGAACAGCCGTGGTACGGATATTTCGAAAACTTTGCGGCCAGTTCGTTCGCGTCCAAATCGTACGGGATCAGAATCGATAAAAATCCGTCCGCTGGTTTTGACGCACTTGAGGCGAACTACACCTACGACAACTACAGCACCAGCCTCTTTAATGGCGCAATGACGCAGGATGCGACTGCAGCGTACTATCAGTCAATTATGTATTTCATGACAGGGGATCCCGACTATCGGGAGAAAGCGATGCGGATCGTCCTGTTATGGGGCAGTCTGGATCCAGCTAAGGCGAAGTATGTAACCGATGCGCATATTCACAACGGGCCGCCAATGTATTATATGAATGCGGCTGCCGAATTGCTGCGTTATACGAGCACCAATCGCGAGAATTTGCAATGGAAGGACGAGTATTCCGAAAATTACAGCACAAACTTTCTGGAACCGCCGCTTCGGCTTTGGATGAATCGAAATACGAATTGGATGAACCAGCACCAAACGACCATAATGGCTCAATTATCTTCCCATATATTCATGGATAACAAGGCCGAGTACGAGCGTTCGTTGGAGTATGCAACCGTAAATGCCGCAACTCCTGCAGACCAAAAATATCATGACGGCTCTTTTGCCAACGGCATGTTCGAGTTTATCGTCGACCACGAAGGGAATGCTTTGGACGAACCGGTAGTGGCTGTCAAGGAGATGGTGCGGGATCAGCCGCATTCCTATGATAACATTGAAGGAATGGCCATTCTGGCTCAAACCATTGCCGCACAAGGCACCTTGCTTGATCCGGTTGACGGTACAGCAACGACGAACGCGGATGGAGTCGATGTTTATTCCTTTATGGATGATAGGCTGCTTAAAGGAACCAATTTCTACTATAAATATAATATGGGCTATAAGGTGCCGTTCAACGACGGCAACAATAATCCGATCAGCTCGGACAGACGCGGACGTATAGGCGGACGCGAGGACTACTATTACATTTATAAGTACGGCAAAGGCTATAGCGATGAAGATCCGGGTTTTAAGTATGTAGCTGAACAAATGTATCGGACTTGGGAAATCTTTGGTCTGACCGTAAACGATATGTGGCTCTATATTCCCGATGCTGCTTTAGGCCAACCTGTTCCGGCGGTTGCAACTGCGGAGAACGGCAGTACGGTTCCTTATCAGTTCGAGACAAGGTTTACTCCTTTTAACGACGGTATTACAAGGACAAAAGATGCGAATAACGATGCAATCCGTGTCGAGGCGATAGATGCGGATTCCAGGTTCGCTGTTTTCGGTGCAGGCGTCTGGCGAAACGGCAATCTGGCTTTCCGAATCAAAAGCAATGCCATGATGACCTTGAAATTCCATGCCAATCATGGCAAGGATGCGTTCGCTTCGGTCATCCTTCCGGATACCGGAGAGGAATGGAAATATGTGATCGTCAACTTGAGTACAGTGAAAGGCACCGACTTCCAGGCCGACTCCATCATTTATTTCAATGTCATCGGCGAGATAGGTGAATATGTGGAGTTTGATCATATGCTGGTGAATAGCACAACGGTTAAAAACCCGCTCTTCAGCGGAGGCGTAAACGTTCTGCATTTCGACACTTACCAGTCGGGGCAACTGCAATATGACCTATCCAATTCCGCAAGCAATACAGGCCAAAGCATTACGTACGCTGTCGTGGAGGAAGCAGGGTTTGCAAGCGAAGCCAATATTCAAGTAAGTTCCGCGGGCATACTGTCCGGAACGATTCCGGAATCCTTGCCAGCAGGCGATTATACCTTCCATATGACGGCTGCCAATGGCACATCCATTAATGTGCTTGCCGTTACCGTTACACTAGCAGGCGACTATGCAGAGGCTATCGATCAAACGATCGAGTCTTACGACTCCGCTCAAGTGTACGAAACGGCAAGCTTTACTGTATTCAAGCAAGCGCTTGATGCGGCGCTCGCCTTGATCGAATCCGGATACGAAGCGGACAGGAATGAAGCGTTGCTTGCTCTGAAGGCAGCTGTTAGCGGACTCCGTTTGTTGAATCCGTTGATAGAGGACGGAGCGCTGGATTTGTCGGGCATCGCGGTCGGGGCGCCGGACAGCGCCAATGTCAGCGGGGCTTCGCTGGTAGACGGCCATGCTTCTGGTGTTCCGATCAGGTGGATTGTTGACAGTAAGATGTTTACGATCGATTTTGGCGAGGGCTTCAAGGTTAAACCGCACGAAATGAAGATATTGGCAGACGGCGGTTTCCCGGATCGGTCAGAGGGAGCAATCATTCTGGCATCCAATGACTATACGAACTGGGTGCGCATCTCTGACGATATGTCGCTTTACACGACAGACTGGTTCACGTATTCGATCAAAGACGAATACAAGGATACCGGCTTTCGTTTTTACCGATTGAAGGATCTTACCTCAGGCGTATTGAACAAAGATGACTACACGGAGGATCAGCCGTTCTCCATCGCAGATCTTCACATTTTTGGAGAACGATATGAAACGGTTATTAAGCTGAAGGATATAGCTATGAAAGTGGAGAACGCCGTTCCCGATCAGGATACTCTTGTTGTTGCCCCAAGAGCGGTTACGGGGGACAAGGTCATTCTCACATTCAAGGAAACCGAGCCTGTTTCCGATATCAAAGCGACGATTCAGGGCGAGCCCGTTGCTGTCATACCGAACGGAGAGGGTTCTTATACTGCGGAGTATACGGTCCATGAGGGATCGAAGTCCGGTTATGTCGCCATTACGCTGGATTATACCTATGAGGATGGTAAAGCAGCCGATACGATTTATTCCTATCGGGAGACACTGGTTACGGATCCGATGACCAATACGGTTGTTTCGCAGAAAATATTAGTTTCCAACACATCCAATGAAATTTCCGGGCAAATAAAGCCGTTCTTAAAAGGCTCGGACAATACGCTGGATGCGAATGAAGTCAGTTATTTGTTCGACGGCAAAGTATCTACCTTCTCTGATGTAAGGTTTAGTAACGGAGGTTGGGGATATTATGAGATGGATTTCGGAGCGGATAAATTGATGAAGCTGGACCGAATCGAGATTCTGGGTCGTCCCGGCTTTCCTGGAAGAGCGGGAGCAGTTAGCGTAAGCGCTTCTGTTGACGGGATAACATGGAGCGTGATTTCCGAGGTTTCGAAAGGCTACAGCTTTAACATTTGGCAGCCGATCAACGTATTGGAACGATATAAGGATGCAGGCTTCCGTTATGTGCGTATTTATGGAGGCAACTGGTTCGGCAATATTTCGGAGCTGCGCGTATTCGGGGAAGCTGGAGATAATCTGGAGGTCTACCTGCCGGAGCACACGATCACGACATCGGTTAATGATCCGGCAGCCGGTACGACCTTGGCGTATATTAATACGAACGGTTTGCCGCCTGCACCGGAGCCGCCTGCGGATGCTGGTACCTCGTTGACCTTGTACGATGATGCGACATCCGTCACGGTCGTAGCGATTCCGAACGAAGGCTACGAATTTGTGAAATGGGTGGAACAGACAGAAAGCTACGGGCTTGCAGCGGATTATTTGTGGACAAAATATCCCGTATTCAATCTGACTACCTATGCCGGCGGTTATTTGGGGGGAGGCAAGACCTACAATGTCGCAAGAGACTGGAATCTGAAGGCCGTCTTTAGAAAAAAAGTAGAATCTGATGCCACGCTGTCCAGCTTGGCACTAGACGAAGTATCGCTGATCCCGGCATTTCAACAAGGCGTAACAAGCTACTCTGCCAGTGTGCATGCAAGCATATCAACCATCAATGTCACGGCGGTTGCAAGCCAAGATGCGGCCACAGTTCAGATTAACGGTATTGTGGTGGAAAGCGGAAGCTCGCACAATGTTGAGCTTGCCGGTGAAAGCACCGTACTTCAGATTTTAGTAACGGCAGAAGATGGAACGGAGAATCTGTACAACGTCACGATCAATAAGGAAATAGCTGTAACGATTGATCCGGTCGAGCCGAGCGGCAAGAACGGTTGGTATACGTCTCCAGTAACGGTGACTTTGTCTCCTGCGGATTTTGCGGAATACAGTTTGAATGGCGGGAGCTCATGGACTGCCTACAATGTGCCATTGGTCTTTGATCAAGAGGGAACGCATCTTGTACAGTACCGCCGTTCCGTTAATACGGGAGAGATGGGTTCGCTCGAGATCAAGTTAGATCAGACGGCACCACAGGCAACTATTGCCGGGGAGCAGACTTACACGATCGATCAGACGGTCAGCATCACGTGCAGTGCGCTGGACATTGTATCCGGCGTGACTTACTCGCCGTGCGATGCACCGCTAATGAATATTAAAGCTTATACGCTTGAGCCTGGCGTTCATACCCTATCGGTGGAAGCGGAAGATGCCGCCGGAAACCTGGGATCAGCCGTACATTCGTATAGCGTAGTAGCGACATTCGACAGCCTGTCTGCGTTGACCAGTACGTTCGCGGCCGAGACCGACGCTGCGGGGTCTCATCAAGTTGCAGCATCGCTTCAGCAGTGGCTGGCTAACGCCAAAGCGAAAGCCGAGCAGCGCAAAGGCGCGGAAGCCCGCCAACTGCTGAAAACGTATATCGCGGAAATGAACAAGCAAAGCGGCAAAGTGTTTAAGGCCGAACAAGCAGCGGCGCTGGTCCGCTGGGCACAGTGGCTGCACGACATAACGCCGCTTGCCGGCAGTGCTCCGGGGAAACCGGTTCTGTCCGACAACAATGGGCATCACATGGGCCTGAAGGATGGCAACTATTCCGTCACGATGAATCTGTGGTGGGGGAACAACGGTACCGAATTCAAGCTGTACGAGAACGGCGTGCTGATCCATACACAGTCGCTGACGGACAGCTCGCCGGAGGCGCAAACCGTGAAGAAGGATATTACGGGCAAAACGAACGGAACTTACACGTATACGTGTGAGCTGACGAACAGCTTCGGCACGACGAAATGCGACCCGCGTGTCGTCAAAGTCACCGACGCTGCTCCGGGTAAGCCGGTGCTGTCCCATGACAATTGGGACGGCGACGGAAATTACGGCGTCACGATGAACCTGTGGTGGGGGACGAACGGTTCCGAATACCGCTTGTACGAGAACGGCGTACTGATCGACACGCAGACGCTGAGCAAAGCGTCGCCGAACGCCCAGAAGGCGATCACGAATATCACCGCCAAGGCGCCGGGGGTGTTCGAATACCGCGCCGTATTGCTTAATGCAGCGGGCGAGACGTCTAGCGAGACGATTACTGTTACCGTGAATTAAGAAATTTGACATCCTAGTAGAAGAAACCATTTCCGCTGCCGTCCAAGCATCTAATGTCTTGACGGCTTCAAGGGATGCTCCGATTGCGATTTTTGCTTCCGGGCATCCCTTTTTTTATAAAAGAAAGCCGGATCAAACGAATGCCAAGTCAGACAGGGGTTGTTGTGCCGTTCTCTCGAATCCATCTAACCAAGGAGGAAAATATATGGTTCTCCCTAACTTTAAGGAAAGAAAACTCTATCATCGGATTATTTTCGTTATGCTTTGTTTTATTTTGGCAGTAACAAGCTTCTTCGTTTTGGGGAGCGGCGAGACGGCGAATGCGGCTATCTCGCCGCTGATCACTTCTTATAAACCTCAGGTCGTAAATGCCGATGTCAATGCTTCGTATACGGATTCTTCCGGGAACACGATATCGGCAACCATCCATCATCCGGGCATTGCCATGTCCCTGGCCGATCTCGACAATATGCGCGATCATGTAAGAGCTGGCGACGAGCCTTGGAATACGGCATTTCATGCATTTTCCAGCGACTCCCAAGCCAGCAAGACTCCAGCCATCTATTATCAAGTCGGGAACGATTTATTCGTCAATATTCTTGGTCCTTGGGCGTTTACTGACGCCAACGGCGTCTATTGGTCCAATCCCAGCGATTATGTAGGGACCCGTGCCAATACGGATTCTCAAACCGCTTTCATGCAGGCGATTATGTGGTATATTACCGGCGATGAAGCGTACCGTTCCAATGCCATGTATATTATAAGATCTTATTCTGCGATAGAGTCTGTCGTTACGCATACGAGCTTTCGTTTCGCAACGGTGACTTATCTATTAGCGGCAGCTGCAGAAATTTTACGCTATTCCGATACGCCGACTGAGAGTCTGAAATGGACCGCTGCGGATACCGCCAATCTTACCAATGCTATGAGCCTCCTTTCCGTTACTTATAACGCCCATACCTTTTTTATGAATCAGCATCAGTTTACGGTTATGGGAACGATGGGTAGAGCCATCTTCACCAATGACTTGCAGCTTTATGCAGAGGCCGTAGAAGCAGCGACCGTGAATTCCGCAGGCGATCAAGGCGGAAGAAACGGTTCGATCAAGTATCAGATGCGCATGATGACGCAAAACGAGGTAACGGGAGCGACAATGGACCCATCGGATTATCACGTGCAGGCAATCGAAATGGGGCGTGACGTGGGGCATACTTACGCCGATATCGCCGGACTGTCTACATTGGCGCAAACCATCTATGCCCAAGGCACGAAGGTTGATCCGGTAAATGGAACGATGTCTACTGCTGCTAACGCGGTGAATCCATTCAACTTCCTGGATGACCGGTTGCTCGCAGGAACCACCTATGCTCTGAAGTATCATCTGGGTTATGATGTGTTATGGACGCCTGCATGGGCAAACCAAAGCAGTACGATTCAATATTATAATACGATCAACGCAGACTACAGAGGCAGAATCGATGCTTACTTCAGTGTTTTATATAACTATTATAAATATATCGAACAACGGGATATGACTGGGGAGAAATATAAATATTTGGCCTATGCCTATGAGACGAGAATGCCGGAAGTTGCAGGCAAAGATTATCCGCTTGCTACTTTGTTGTACACGCCTGATGCCGCTAAGACGGTCGGCTTGAGCAATCAGAAAATTTTGGGCGGAATAACAGGGTTAACGGCAACGATGGCAGGCTCGGATACGATCAACTTAAGTTGGACGGCTGTTTCGGGAGCACTGGGCTATAACGTGTATCGATCCACAACGCCGGATGGGACTTATACAAAGATTAACAGCGCGCCAATTACGGCAGTATCTTATAGCGACACCGGATTGACACCTAATACGATTTACTATTATCAGGTTGGCGTAGCCGGGGGATCGACGTCAGCTGTCGTATCCGCGGCAACGGGAGGAACAGGCGTTCCGGCTTTGGATGCAAGCAGTTATACCATTATGGTGAATGATACGCATAATACGGCATTAACGGTCATGTATCCTGATAGGAGCATGCAGGACCTTACAACTCAAGCGAGTTATTCTTCATCTAACCCGGCCGTGGCAGCAGTGAATGCAGCAGGTGTAGTTACGGGGGCAAGTATAGGTACAGCTACGATTACAGCTACCTACAACGGACAGACTTACAATGCCATAGTAAAAGCAGTAGCAGATATTAGCTTAAACACTTGGTATAAATTTGACGAAACTAGCGGAACTACGGCCGCAGACTCGTCCGGATACGGGAATAACGGGACAATCAATGGCGGTACGAATGCAACGTGGTCAACAGGTAAATATGGAAATGCGATTACCTTTAGCGGAACGAATACAACTGCCGCTTATGTGGCGCTGCCAGGAAATATTGTGGATAATTTAACTAGTATGACCGTTGCGGCTTGGGTGAACAGCAGTAATACGGCTGATCAGATTAGCTTATTTACGGCCGGGCCGGCGGCTGCTCCAACGCCAACGAAATACATGATGATGCTCCTTAAGGGAAGCAGATTTACGATTACCGCTAATGGTAATACGGCGGAGCAGAGTATTTCACCGGGCGGGAATGTAACCGCTAACACGTGGAAGCATATTGCAGTTACGCTATCCGGCAGTACGGGTATTTTGTATATAGACGGGGTACAGGTAGCAACCAATACGGGTATGACGTTTAAACCTTCCGATTTGGCACCGGCGACCAGTGGAAACTTTATCGGAAAATCGGAATGGATGGGAGACAAATATCTGAAAGGGCAGGTTGACGATTTTAGAATCTATAACCGTGCTTTAAGTTCATCTGAAGTTACAAGCGTGATGAATGGGCAAACATTGGCAACCGTACCGGCAGCGCCGCCAGGCGTAACGGCAGCAACAGCGGATTACAACTCGATCAACCTAAGCTGGTCGGCAGTAACGGGAGCAACGGGGTACAATGTCTACATGTCTGACTCTACCGCCGTTAATGCTGTTTATACAAAGGTAAATACGGATGTGATTACAGGAACATCCTTTGCCGGCAAAGGATTAAAATCGTATAAAACATACTATTTTAAAGTAACTTCGGTAAATGCGCTGGGGGAATCCGGCATATCGGTTATTGCTTCGGCAACGACTTCAAATGCCATGCCGGATTCAAGCTTAATAGCCTGGTATAAATTTGACGAAACTAGCGGGACCGCAGCGGTAGACGCATCCGGATATGGGAATAGTGGTACGATCAATGGCGGGACTCTTGCAACGTGGACAGCAGGCAAATACGGGAATGCCATTACCCTCGGAGGAGCAAATACCGATGCGGCCTATGTGGAGCTGCCGGGTAATATTACGGATGATTTGAGCAATATGACATTTTCCGCATGGGTGAAGTCCAGTAATACGGCTAATCCGATCAGCTTATTTACTGCCGGGCCGGCAGCTGCCGCGACTCCATCGAAATATATGATGATGCTGCTTAATGGAAGCCGATTTACGATTACCGCTAATGGCAATACGGCGGAACAGAGTATTTCAGCGGGCGGTAATGTAACCGCTAACACTTGGAAGCACATTGCAGTTACACTATCCGGCAGCACGGGTATTTTGTATATAGACGGGGTACAAGCGGCAACCAATACGGGGATGACGATAAAACCTTCCGATTTGGCGCCAACCGCCAGCGGAAACTTTATAGGGAAATCGGAATGGACAGGAGATAAATATTTGAAGGGGCAGGTTGATGACTTTAGAATCTATAACCGTGCTATTAGCCCATCAGAAGTTACGAGTGTGATGAACGGGAAAACATTAGCCGTACCGACAGTGCCGACAGACGTGTCAGCCAAGGCGTTTAGCGGTTTGACAACGAATTTGAACTGGACGGCTTCTACGAATGCCACCAGTTATAACGTCAAGCGTGCAACTGCCAGCGGCGGGCCATATACTACCATAGCTACGGGCGTACTTGGAACAAGCTATACGGATTCAGGCTTGACTGCCGGTGCCTCGTATTATTACGTCGTAAGCGCCGTTAATCCAGGTCATGAAAGCGCGAATTCTACCGAAACGGGTGCAACTTTGCCTATCGTGCAGCTTCAATTTGACGAAGCAAGCGGAACAACGGCAGCCGATGCCACTGGCAGCGGTTGGAACGGCACTCTTGTGGGCGGCTCGTCATGGGCTGCCGGAAAAAGCGGCAACGCAGTAGATCTGGACGGGACAAACAACTATGTCACTCTTCCTGCCGGCGTTGTCTCCAGTGCTGACAATGCCACTATTGCGGCTTGGGTTTATCTGGATGCCGTGAGCAACTGGATGAGGATTTTTGATTTCGGTTCCGGAACGTCTACCTATATGTTCCTCACACCGAAAAACGCAGCTAATGGTAAAATCCGCTTTACAATAAAGAACAATGGCTCGAATGAGCAAATTATCGATGGTACGTCGGGGTTAGCAGCAGGAGGTTGGCATCATGTTGCCGTCACATTAAATGGCGCAACAGGCACCCTCTACGTTGACGGCGTCAATGTAGGGAGCAATAACGCTATGACTTTTAAACCATCCCACATGGGTTCTACCACGCAAAATTGGATCGGCCGCTCCCAGTACAATGATCCATACCTCAATGGGCGAGTGGATGACTTCCGTATTTATAACAAAGTTCTTACTGCGGGTGAGATTGCAGCGCTTGCTCAGTAAATTTTCAAGAAGCTCTTCGGTATTTAGCACGGCGCGGAAGTGCAAAAAATGGGGCCAAGGAGGAAATCTTGGCCCCATGTGCCTTGGCAGTGCGACCGGGCAACAAGAGGCGGACAGTTTCTAATTTAATTTTGCAGGCATATAAACGTGGTCGGTAATTTATATCGACTACGGTTATTTTTATGGATATCAACCCCAAAGGGGAAAAGATATAAGTTCTTGTCCTACAACGATATATGTTGTTGAACCTCCGACGGGGCTTCAAATTTGTCGGTCGACAAGAACATATATACATTGGAAGTCGCTTAATCAGCGGCTATTTTATTTTTTTTATATAGAAGTTCTTGTCGTGAGTTCAAGACAAGAACTTCTATACAAAGCCGTAATAGGACAAGAACTTCTTTACAGCCCCGTGATCCCCGAAAAATGCACGATTTCTTAAGCCAACGGGCAGTATAACGCAACTTCCACGCCTTTATAAACGTTTATCAAATAACTTGATTATTTAATGAGAGACCCTTATTCAAACAATCAACGCTATATGCTGGAAGGGGATGAAGTTTGTTGAAGAAGAAGGTTGTTTGGCTTCTCGGACTAGGACTCTTTCTAATTGCTTTAACTGCTGGTATTTGGCTGTACTTACCGCGTGAAGTGGATATAAGACTAGAAGGGGTAAAATACCGTTTAGGCACAGAGAATGCCTTAGAGGCCGAATCTGCCACCGTACAAATCGAAGGAACCTTTCGTCGAGCGCTGAACGGACAGCGACTGTTTAGAGGAACGGTAGAACTTGAAGGCGAACCGTTGCCTGT
>NZ_JBFTLA010000021.1:0-68209 GCF_056396205.1 Paenibacillus sp. 05T425 | reverse complement strand
GGGCGGGCTACCTCTATGCAGATCTGTCCAAGATGTCGGATGTACGTCGATTAGCGGAACAGCTCGAAGGGCCGATTAATGCGTTGGCGCTGTGTGCGGGAGGAATATCTACCGACAAAGAGGCACGGCTGACCAATGAAGGGTTGGAGACGACTTTCGCAACAAACTATTTGAGTAAATTCGCGTTATCTGAGATGCTTCTTCAGCAGAACAAGATCGTACCTGACGGATGCATCGTTATGGTAGGAGGTAATGGTGTCCACAAGAATGCTTCGACCTCTTGGGCTGAACCTCAAGCCGGTCTATTATCGGCGATGAAGGCAGCGCTTGCGGTCGATCTCTATGCTTCCGAGCTCGCCAAGCGATATCCGCAGTTGCGCGTGCATACCTGCTATCCGGGAATGGTTCGAACGAATTTGTTCCAAGAGGCACCGTTGCTGTTCCGATTGTTGTCTCGAATGTTCGGCCAGCCGATAGCCAAAGGCAGCGCTTATCTGGGTCGGCTGATCTTGGAGAAGCATTCGGTGGTTCATTGGAAGCAGGATCGCCCAATGCGTTTCCGCGTTCCTTTGCCCGTAGGCCAAGAAGCTGAGGCGCTATGGGTATATAGTCGGCAATATATCAGACCACATAACAAAGGGGTGTTAAGCATGCGTTATAAAGCAGGGTGGCTGGTGCAAAATCATATTTTGGCTTTGACGCATTTTGAACCGGTGGTAACGATGGAGGATTTCCGGGATATCGCTGCGGATGCGCACATGGCTTTGCAAGAGGCGACGCGGCCCTTTCACCTTCTGATCGATAATCGGATTATCGCCGAAAGGACGGTCGCCACTCTGGATTCGATGTTGAAAGCTCTGCCGATCCTCCAACATGCGCACCTGCGATGGATTGTTGTCGTGCTGCCCGAAGCCGTTAAAGAGACTGCGGCAGTTAGACAAGTTCAGCGGCATGGGTCGATTCAATTAAAATTCGTAGACAGTCTGACTTCCTCATTCCAGCATCTCGCCCGTGAGGACGACCGTATAGACGAGGTGGCTGGCATGGAATTGAGTTGGAGCGATTGGATTTCGTACAGTGAGAATACGGTTGCTGTTGGGGAAGAGTAAGAACGAGGAAAAAAATAATAATACGCAGATTTTGGATACATCGCCAAGTGGCCTATGCGCCACGGCGATGTATTTTTTTGACAGAGTAGTTAAAACGAAGTCAACAATTAGCTTTAGAAAATGTTTACATCGTGACCGACAAGAATGCATTTTCATACTTTTGTTATGCTTGCTCGGTCGCATTTCGCAATCCTGCTTCTTGCCGGATTGACTTAGCCGGTTGAGGCGTACTTGCACGGATTGCATGAAAATGAAGAACAGTGAATCTATCACCTGTGTTTATATTGGAGTATAATTGGAAGAATAGGAATTCGGAATTATCAGACTGTTAAGATATGGTGCGGATTTCCGGTCGTTATGGAAAACGCGATAATTAAGTTGGGGAATTGTGCTAAACACATTATCGGACCGAAAAGAGGCAGAGTGATGGAACAACACTCCTTCGCACAACTTATTATTTGGCATCAAGAAGATGAACATAAAAAAATAGTAGATAGAATTATGGAAATTCCTGAATCAGATAGAGATTATGATACGGCCAGTTTATTGGCAAGAGCTATGAATAATCTGGAACGTTACGATGAAGCACTTCAACAGCTTTTGACTATTGCAAAACAAGGTGAGGATGACCCTCTCTGGCATTTTCGCGTGGGTTACTCCTACTATTATCTTGAACAATATGAGGAAGCATTAAGAGAATTTGAAATTACAGATAAGTTAGACCCAGGAGATAGATCTACTTTGACATTATTAGATTGGAGCCGAGGTAAACTCGAACAAAAGAAAAAGAAGCTTAAGCAAACTGCCACAGATACAATTAAACCAATTGAATATTTGAAAGATATGTACATTGATAGATATTTCCCGAATTTTCTTGTGGATAAAGTCAAAGCTGAACTAGTTAAAGTTGTTGGATTCTTGGAACAAGGAAATCAAAATATCGAAGAAATTCAGGCAGAGCTTGATTTGGCTATCCATTCAATCAATGATTTGGCAGAAGAGTTTGACGAAAATGACAGTGAAATTGAAACAGTTGCGAGAGAATCTATTGCACAGACTGTTGTAGATATTTTAGCCTTTTTTGGTATCGAGATAGATATAGAAGAAGCCATTCGTGAACGTGATTGGTAGTAGTGATGGGGAGGGAAAAAATATGGATAACGATCTATTGGAACAGCTCACTCTATGGCATAACAAGAACCAGTATAAGAAAATCATTAACAAAATTATAGAAATACCCGAAGCAGACAGGGACTATGAATTGATTTGCCATTTGGGAAGAGCATTGAATAATCAAGATAATTATAATGAAGCTATCAAATGTTTTTTATCTGTTCAAGAGCAAGGTGAGTACGATCCTCTTTGGCATTTTCGAATAGGATATGCTTATTTTTACCTTAAAAAGTATAAGGAAGCATACGTTGCTTTTGAACAATCTGTAGCGCTAGACCCTGAAGATTCACAAGCCAGTATGTTTTTAAAAATGAGTCTCAATGCCGTTAGTAGAGCAGGAAATGAAACTATCCATATAGCTAACGTTGAACAGGATGAGGGTTTGTTAGAAGTTGAAGAAAAAATAAACCCATTTGGGCTAGTTGCTCATCATAATGGAAGCATATCAATGATTTTAGGTGTTGGAAAATATAAGCATGAAATTTTTCAAACACGAGTCGAAGAAGGATGCGAAGGCAATGGCTATGATTGGGGTTCATTAGCAGCCGTGTTTCTTGAAGAAAAAATGCCTCACTTAGTTGATATCATACGATTTGACCCGGAAGCCGATACGTTCTGCGTTTATTCAGACAATAGAGAAGCCATACTTAGTTTTGCAATTGCTTTTAAGGAAGCATGTGAAGATGACGCATTAATAAAAGACTTATTTTCACGAGCTGTATTAGATTGATTGGAAATATCAAATTACAACATTTTTAGAGGGGGAACATGGAGTGCTGAGGTTTTTGGCAATGACACCTCGTGTGAGATCAAGGAATATTTCTATGAGCAGTAAATCGGGGTTCTGAAGTTACTCAAATTGTAAGCGAAATGAAATCCCTAGAGGATTCGTTGATAAAGCAATAATCAGCGAAAAAAGTATTTACATACATTTATCACTAAAAATAGTGTATCCAAAAAGCATAGCAAAAAAGAGGGTTAAGCCACCTACGCAAGTTGAAAGTGATTATCACAATGGCAGCTGCCTTACTTTTCAATATCCCAGTGGCTTATACGGCGGCATTATCATTATCGACAGCGCCTTTTATCGTAACCGAGGTTCAATGCGCATAGCATTCACCGATATTGAACAGCAATCTGAACCCGATTATAACGATTTTCTAGCCGCTCGATTGACCAACTTTAGCTGGGAGGGAGTATAGGGAGAGGCAAACAAGTATACCGCCTTTGAGGGTAAGACTGCTCGCATTTCTACCTATCCGTTGAGCTATGATCATGCTAAAGAGCGTGTTTCTTATTTTGAGTATAACGATATGTTCTACACAATTGTGGGCGAGCTCCCTAAATACATGCAATGCCTGCTAGCTACTTTCTAAATTAAATAACTTATAATCCTCAAAACTTGAGCATTGATTCTACATCAAAAGAAAGTGGAGATGAACATGTACATAAGCAAATGGTGGGGGGATTTGATTGGTGGTTCCGATGACTCCCTTACATTAATAGACTATTTGGAGCAATTGGACTTAACGGATGTGACGCTCAATCAGATTTTACGGGACATTGGTTTCGATATTCTGCTTGCTGAGGGAGATTTGAAAAACGGCGGAAATATTGGATTTGATAGGAGAAGTGCTAACGGTATGTTTCGAGTAGAACTTGATATTGCCTGCAGTGCTCTAATCGATCTTTCAGCCATTGTATTGGAGAGTCTTAAATCAGGCTATGTCGATTTACATGATTTGGATGAGGCTAGGCAGCCGCACAAACTTTATATTGATGCCTCCGAAGAAACAAGAAGCCTGCTTCGGGATGAATTGAACAAGTTTTCCCGTAATCCACTGTCCTACGATTTAGCCAAGCTTGTTCCGGCCGATGATATGAGGAAGCTTGCAGAACAAGCAAAAATGATAGCAGATGAGCTGTTATAATTTGGTCTTATAATGGTAGGTCCATACTTCTAACGGGAAGGGATACATTAGTTCGGGAAAGGGATGGCCCTGAAACTTGTCGTTACAGACAGGGCAGTGAACCCTACCATAAGTGACGGCAAGTTTTCAAGGGGTTTGCGGGTGTGACATGTGAAAAGGAGCTTATTAGTCGGCTTTGCAAGAGAATCGTGATCGGGATTGTGATTGTTACTTTTCTCTCGGCACCTCAACCGTACCATAAGTTATTCTACAGCTAGATCGATTGGATCTTTGGAGCGATTGGATTTCTTATAGCGAGAATCCGAATGCGGTTGGGGAAGAGTAATGCTCGACCGCGGCGATGGATTACTTGAAATTTACGGTCTTTTGAATAGTCGTTATCGATTATTAGCGTAAAAGGCCCGTCTTTCGTATGGAATTTTACTTCCGTCTCGCTAAGCCAGATCGGATGATCGCTCCCCAGCGTACGCTTGGCATTCGGATAGATATCAAATTCGTCGTTTGGCACCATTAGATCAAGTACTGTTAGGTATTCCATCGTAATGGTTAATCTGGATGATTGATAAAATTGATAAAAATAGGTTCTTTCGCCAAGGATTGCGTCGCGGTACTTGATGACCAACGTTTCGGTTTCTCTGGGGGATTCGATCGTCGCGTAATTCCATCCCATGAATAAGCCCCACATACGGAAGGCTACTAAAAACATTCCTAGTATACTAATAATGATCGAGAACCGACGCCACTTGCGCGATACGAGCATGGCAACGGTCAAAGCTGACATAATGAGCAGTAACGGGATATTCCAGCGGGCCACTGCAGCTCTAATCCGCATTGAATCGAAGCTCCCTTCGTGTGAATCAGATGATTTAATATAGAGTACGTTTATGAATCTAAGCGAAGCCCGCCGTTAAGCGACCAACCTTACGCGGTCGGTTTGCGCTTGTTTAGCGTCCGTTAAATCCATTGGTTCAATATCATATTTTGTTAACATTTAGTGAATCGTATTGAAAATGAGAAATAGTATGATACTCTATTACCGACAGACAGTCGGTCTATATGAAGGGGATGTAAGATGAGAGTTGTAAAAAAAGCCGATGAACGGAGGAACGAAATTCTTGACGCAGCGGACGAGCTTTTCGGTCAGAAGGGTTTTGACGGCACGAGTACAAACGATATTCTCGAAAAGGTCGGAATTGCGCGGGGAACGCTGTATTATCACTTCAAGTCGAAGGAGGATATTATGGACGCTCTGATTGAGCGGTATAATGTCCGTCTTTTAGGCGCGGCGCAGGAAATTTCCGCAGACAAGAGCGTACCCGTAATCGAGCGCATTATTCGCGTTGTTATGGCACTGAACTTAAGCGGCGGAAGCAGCAAGGAAATTATGGAGCACATACACAAGCCGCAAAACGCGCTTTTGCATCAGAAAATACAAAGGGTCATTATTGCCGGAATTACGCCGATACTGGCGGGGATAATCCGCGAGGGCACCCAACAGGGACTGTTCAGCACGCCGTTCCCGTATGAATGCATGGAAATGGTTGTGATCTATGCGAATACCGTTTTCGATGAGGATATGGTCTCAATGACGAACGAGGAGCGTGCTTCACGCATACAGGCGTTTGTCTTCAATGCAGAAAGGCTGCTTGGTGCTGAAAGCGGGAGTCTTATGCGCGTTATGCAGATGTTTGACAGCAGAAATGGAGACGGTAATGAATAATTCGGAAATCCTGCGATTAAGCTTGAAGACAGAGGTGGCTTATGTATTACAGAATAATTCGCAATGACATTATAAAGAGCAAAGCGGTAACACTGATAACCATGATATTTGTCGCTGCCGCAGCCATGCTTGTTTCGCTTGCAGCGATACTCGTCGTCCATCTTTCGGGCTCGCTGGATACGCTTATGAAGCAAGCGGAAACGCCGCATTTTATGCAGATGCATTCGGGTGAGATTGATACTGCGAGGCTTACGGCTTTTGCGGAACAAAACAGTAACGTCGATGAATTTCAGGTGGTACAATTTCTTAACTTCGACGGCGCGCAGTTTATATTTGGTGAAAAATCGCTCGCAAACAGCGTTCAGGACAACGGGTTAAGCGTACAGAGCGAGAAATTCGATTATCTGCTAGATCTTGAAGGAAACGTGATTAACGTATCCGACGGCGAGGTTTATGTTCCGGTAAGCTATATGAAGGACAACACCGCTAAGGTCGGGGACATGGCCGTAATCAACGGAAAAGAATTTACCGTCGCGGGATTTCTCCGCGATTCGACAATGAATTCTTCGATTTCCGCCTCAAAGCGGTTTCTTGTAAGCAGCAATGACTATGCGGAAATAAAAAACCTTGGAAATATAGAGTATCTGATTGAGTTCAGATTAAAGGATATGTCGGCGTTAGGCGCATTTGAAACCGCATACGCCTCCGCAGGACTTGAAATGAACGGGCCAACGGTTACGTATTCGCTTTTTAGAATGATGAATGCAATTTCCGACGGGATGATGATCGGGGTTATCCTTCTGGTAAGCCTGCTTGTCGTTACCATCGCGTTCATGTGCATACGCTTTACGCTCCTGGCGAAAATCGAAGACGATTATCGTGAAATTGGTGTTATGAAAGCTATAGGGCTGCGTATCTCGGATATTAAGAAGATTTATCTAGCGAAATACGCGGCAATTGCTGCTTCAGGCTCTATTCTCGGTTTTGCTCTTTCGTTAGTTTTCAAAGGAATGCTACTTGAAAATATTCGGCTTTATATGGGAGAAAGCGAAAATTCTTCTTTTTCTTATGTCTTAGGAATCATCGGCCTATTGCTAGTATTCCTTGCCATTATGACTTTTGTTAACGGAGTGCTGAAACGCTTTCGGAAAATTTCAGCCGCGGAAGTCATACGCTATGGTACTTCCCAGGACAAAAACACGGGTACTAAGCGTTTTATCTTGAGCGGAAACAGGCTGTTCAGCACGAATATTTTTCTCGGTATCAAAGATGTTCTCTCAAGGAAAAGACTTTACGTCACAATGCTTATCGTGCTTGTGATTTCGTCCTTCATCATGATTGTTCCGCAGAACCTGTACAACTCGATTTCCTCAAAAAGCTTCATCAGTTACATGGGGATTGGAAACTACGATCTGCGCATACAGTTGCCCGGCAATATCGACGGCAATACCTCTGAAAAAATCGCTGAAATCGTAGAGACGGTGAAAAGCGATCAAGCCATTTCAAAGGTTGCCGTCCTTACAACAAAAACATTCAAAGCAAAAATGGAAGACGGATCAGAGGAAAATATTAAAATCGAACTCGGCGACCATGCGATATTTCCTATCGCATATTCCGAGGGCAAAGCACCCGCCGCGGATGACGAAATTGCGCTTTCGACTATATACGCCGATGGGATGAGCAAGAAGGCCGGCGATGTCATTACACTGGTGATTGAGGGGCAGGAGAAAGAGCTTACGGTAAGCGGAATCTATTCCGACATTACCAATGGCGGCAAAACCGCCAAGTCCGTATTCACCGACCATTCGGCGGGCATTATGTGGAGCATTGTCAGCGCTGAACTTTCGGATAAATCTCTTATTGACGCGAAGGTTGCGGAATATGCAGACAAGTTTGATTTTGCAAAGACTTCAGACGTTGATGAATATGTTACACAGACCCTCGGTTCGATCATAAGCTCTGTCAAAATGGCCTCCTACGCCGCAGTTGCCGTTTCGCTGGTTATCACGTTACTGGTCACACTGTTGTTTATGAAAATGCTCGTCGCAAAAGACAGATATTCCATTGCCGTCATGAAAGCGTTCGGGTTTACAAACTCGGATATTAAGGCGCAGTTTGTTTCGCGTTCGGTATTCGTTCTAATTGTTGGCATTGTTCTCGGCACACTTCTGGCAAATACTCTAGGAGAGGTACTTGCGAATGTGGCTATCTCCTCTTTTGGCGCATCGAAATTTAACTTTGCCGTTAATCCGCTTTCGGCGTATCTGCTTAGTCCGTTGATGATGATTATCGCGGTACTTACCGCAACGGCGATCGGCACCTCGCGCGCGGGACAAATAAAAATTACCGAACATATAAAGGAGTAGGCAAATGAAGAAGATACTTATCGGTGATCATATCGTAAAATCTTTCGGCGAGGGCGATGAAAAGCGCAATGTTCTCGATGGAGTGTCCGTTGAAATGGGCGAGAGCGAGTTCGTTGCGGTTATGGGACCGTCGGGCTCGGGAAAATCCACGCTGATGTTTGCGCTAAGCGGAACGGATAGCATTAATAACGGAAAGGTAGTATTTGACGATAGGGAGCTATCGTCGGCCTCTGAGAATGAACTTTCAGATCTGCGCAGAACCGCGATGGGATTTGTTTTTCAGCAGCCGACTATGCTGAAAAACTTGAATATTCTCGACAACATCATTCTTCCGTCCATGCGGGGCAACAGAAAAAACGCCGCAAAAATTACGGAGAAGGCAAGAGCGAATATGAAAAGGGTAGGCATTGCGGAGCTTGAAAAGCGCGACATTACACAGGTCTCGGGAGGACAGCTTCAGAGGGCGGGAATATGCCGCGCGCTTATGAACAGCCCGAAAATTATTTTCGGCGACGAGCCGACGGGCGCGCTCAATTCACAGTCCGCGCAGGAGATTATGGACATATTTTCCGAAATCAATGCAGACGGTACTGCGATAATGCTTGTAACCCACGACGCCAAGGTTGCTGCGCGGACGGAGCGTGTTATGTTTATGCGTGACGGAAAAATCGTAAGCGAGCTGAAGCTTCCGAAGTTTGATGGGACGGATATGGATGGAAGGGTCGAGGAAGTAACGAAGAAAATGTGGGAAGTAGGCATATAATAGGATGTGACTTAGAGTACATCGCTCATGTGGCGATGTACTTCTTTGCGCTGTGCTCATCAAAATTTTGACCACCCGAATGTCGGTCTCAAAATGGCGCGCAGCCAATAAGCGATGATTGTGCCTGAGGTCCATGAACCGGGATTCCGCAAGTATTGCTGGTATTGATCGTTGATGATATAAGTTCTAGTGGAAGTAGGGTTCTTCAGCCCGAGCTTTTCCCACATCGCCGGTTCATTGGAACCTCCGAGCTTTGCGAGCATATCCGCCGACTCTCTCTCTATTGCAGCCGGTATTTGCTCGTAGGCTTGAATGATTTGGTCATGAAATTCATTGATCGGATTGCGTTTGACAAGGCTCGTCAGATGGATACCCTCCCGAATGTAAGAAGCATATGCCAGATGCTCAGCCCAGAACTTGTCGATAAAATAAAGCCGTACCCGCTGCTCCGAAGGGCTCATCGGCGTCTCGCCTTTCAAAATTCCAAGCCGCTCCTCGTATAACATACGCCTTTGATCCTCCACCATATCCGAATAGCTGTTCAGCTCCTGACGGATATGGAAGTTTTGGCCCATAATTGCACGCTGAATATGGTCAATTTTGTCCCGGAGCGCCGACTCTTCCAGAGCCTCATTCTGCCTAAGGCCGCGTTTCTTTATATCAGTGCCGAATTGAAGCATTAAATCGTCTTCCAAGCTAACGAAAAAGACGGAAGCTCCCGGGTCGCCCTGGCGGCCGGATCGACCGCGCAGCTGGTTGTCGATCCGCACGCTTTGGTGCATATGCGTGCCAATCACGTACAACCCGCCCAGATTGGCGACTATTTCTCCTTGCGCCGGGTTGCCGCCGCCAAGCCGAATGTCCACGCCGCGTCCCGCCATATTCGTCGACACGGTCACGGCGCCAATTTCTCCCGCTTTGGCAATGATCTTGGCTTCTTCTGCATCGTTTTTCGCGTTCAGTACATGGCAGGGGACGCCGGCAACCGCCAGCGCCTCCGCCAGCATGTCGGACTCTTCGACGCTTGACGTACCAATGAGAATCGGACGCCCCGCCCTATGGACGGACAAGATTTCTTGTACAAGCGCTTTAAATTTGGCTTCTTTATGGGTATAAATGCGGTGTGGATGGTCGATTCGTACGTTTGGCCGGTTCGGCGGAATTTGCACGACTTGCAGCGCATAAATGTCTTCGAATTCCATTGTGGATACTTGCGCGGTAGCCGTCATTCCGCAAATCTTCGGATATAGACTAAGGAAGTGCTGAAGAGTGATCGTGCCGAGAATGTTCCCGCCGGCTTTCGACTGAAGCCCTTCTTTGGCGTAGAGCGCGGCTTGCAGCCCTTCGGGCAAATGTCTATTGTCCGCCACGCGGCCGGTATATTCGTCTATCAGCTCGATTTTACCGTCCCGGACGATGTAATCGACGTCTCTTTTCAATAACAATTCCGCATGCAGCGCACAATTTAACGACATTAATAAATGACTATTCCGGTCTTCGTACAAATTGCCGCATCCGAGCAGCGATTCCGCTATCGCCGAGCCGGCTTCACTTAAATAAACATTCCGTTTGAACTCATCGAAGTCGTAATGCTCATCCTGCCGAAGCTGCCTAGCCACTGCTGCGAAAGGATTGTCGTCGTTGCCGGAGAACTCAGGCTCGCCGGCGATGACTAGCGGCACCCGAGCTTCGTCGAGAAGCAGCGAATCCGCTTCGTCGACGATGACGTAGTGGAAGGGGCGATGAACGGTATCGGCTTCGTCTAGCGCAATCGAATCGCGCAAATAATCGAATCCCGCCTCTTTGGCCGTCACATAGGTGATATCCGCGGCGTACGCTTCCCGTTTCCGTGACAAGCTCATGCCCGCTTGAACTGCGTTTACCGTTAACCCGAGGAAGCGATAGATCGGACCCATCCACTCCGCATCCCGATTGGCCAAATAATCGTTAAAAGTCAGCACATGAACGCCTTCGCCGGTTAGCGCATGTAGATAAGCGGGCATAACGGCAGAGAGCGTTTTGCCTTCGCCGGTATGCTGCTCGATCAGGAATCTCTCGTGCAGAGCGATGGCAGCCATAATTTGCACATCGTAAGGCTGTAATCCGAGCGTTCTCTTCGCTGCTTCGCAGACTAGCGCATAGGCATCGATCAGCAGCTCATCCAAAGGCGCACCCGATCGTGATTCCTTCCTTAGCCGGAGGGATTCCGCTTGAAGCTGCCCATCGTCCCAGGCTTCCAAATTCCTTTGTCGGATGCGTTCAACTTTGTCCCGATAGCCCTTCAGCCTAAGCTGGGCATCACGGGCCTTGAAATGTTGAATCAACTTGACGGCTATATTCATCGGAATGTATTCCCTCCTTTTCTCACTCATCCTTTAACCGTCGTTGATACAAAACAACGGACGCAATCGTTAATACGACCGTCCATGCCCCAGTAATAAGGAGAGGGGTTAATATGTCTCCCGTCGTAAAGTCTGCGTGGGGCATGTTTAGCAGATTCACAAGTTGAATGCTTGGCGTATAATCCAGCACTTTAAAAATCGGAAAATCACCGAATAGCAGCGTTGCAACCGGAGGCGCAGTAAATACCATCGCTGCAGGAATGATCGATAATGACGCATCAAGCAACGTTTTGGAGAATAAACCGCATATCGTCCCGACTGCCGTGTATAAAATAATCGAAAGAATGATTGCTGCCATAAACGCCCATATACTAGCTGGCTCATAGCCGAATATAAATGTAGCAATAGCGAGAACAACAGCAGACATGACAAAGACTAACGTGCTTTTTCCGATTAAAACATCCATGGTTGTAGCCGGAGTCATCATTAATGATCGTAGAGTGTTGCGCTCCTTTTCTTCCGCAATCAAGCATGCTTGCGCAAAACACGTTAGCAGCACAAACGAAATATTGAAAAGAAAACCGGCGGCCCCAGGCAAAGACGTACCTGCATTTCGAAAAAGAATTGCAAAAATAATTGGAAAAATCAGCATGATGGAGATCGCATAATTGCGTGAAAACTCTTTGTAATCCTTCACGAATATCGCTTGTGCGCGTTTTAATGAGATACTCATCGTAACTCACTTCCTGTCATTTTAATAAAGATGTCACCTAGACTTGGCTCTTTCGTTTCTAACGTATCAATTAACCCTTTTTTCATCCAATCGGCTATTTGATCAACTGTTCCATTATTAATCGGGAGCTCGTAGGCTTCTCCGCTTATTAACTCGACACAAACGACGTTTTCTCGATGCTGCTTTTTAAGCTCCTTCGGGGAGCCGATGGTTTGGATTTGTCCTTGATACAAAATCGCTACACGATTGCATAGCAATTCTGCCTCGGCCATATCATGCGTCGTTAAAAAAATCGTTGTCCCATTCTCATTTAAGCGGCGCAACCCTTTATAAATATGCGCGGAGTTTACCGGATCCAAAGCCGAGGTAGGTTCGTCCAAAAATAATAATTCCGGCTCGTGGATAATTGCGCATGCCAACATGACACGCTGACGCATCCCTTTCGATAGGAGATTGACTTTCTTTTTGCGCTCTCCGCTTAAGTTTACAAACTGCAGCACCTTATCGATCGAAGATTTAGGAAGATCATATAATTGGCGAAACAGCTCCAGATTTTCTTCTATCGTTAATCTCTCATAGAGACCGCTGTTATCCGTCAAAATGCCAAAGCGCATTTTCTGCGGAGACCGATGCATCATTTCCGCCGGCTCGTTAAATACGCTTGCTTGTCCGCTTGTCGGATCTAATTGCGCGGTCAACAGCTTTATAAGTGTCGTTTTTCCTGAACCGCTTGGACCCAGGAAACCAAAAATTTCTCCCTTTGGAATCGAAAAAGACACATCCGCCAATGCATCCTTATTTCCAAATCTCTTTCGAATATGTTCGACTTCGATAACGGCCATTCACACCACATCCTTGGAGTTGATGGCTTAACTATATTAAGATTGCGGGCTTCCAGCCATCAAAATCCGCCGAAATGTAGCTGTTATCGGCTGAATTGTACCATTTACTGCTTGATTGGTCCGACATCCCCCTCGGAATTAAAGGTTAAGAAGAGCTTTTAATTCCTGCAATTTCGATCGAGATAATGGAACGACGGCATCTTTGCCTGTAATTAATCGCAAGCTGTAGCTATTCTTCGTCCATGTAATAATTTCTCTTATTTTTTGAAGATTAACGATGTAGGATCGATGGCACCTGAAAAATCCGAAATTCGCCAATCTCTGTTCAAGCTCGGTTAGCGTGAGAGCACAGTCATAATTTTCTCCATCCACATGAACGAGAATCGAGCCATCTACGCTTTCTATATAGTCGATTTCAGGCGGATTAAATAAAATGACTTTGCCGTTTCTTTTCGTGTAAATCTTCTGCAAGGTGATATTGGCCTGATCTTGTTCCTGCACTTCTTGTTTGTCCTCATCCGAGTCCCGAATATCCAATTGATGAAAGCCGAGCTCGTTTAATCGATAAATGGCATCGCAGGAAATAAGGGCATCCTCTAAATTCGAAGTTAAAATGAGTATCTGCTTTTCGTTCGAAAGGTCATCTAATATCCGTTTGAAATGACGCCGATCCCGTTCTTCCAGGTAAAAATACGGTTCCTCCAGTACAAGCGTAGGCTGATGCGCAAAAAAGACGCGCAGCAAGGTTACATACATTCTTTTCGATGGGCTTAGATTTTTGATTTTTACTTTCCGTTCTTCTTTTAAAGCAAAATAATCCAACAACCGATCGGCACGCTCATTCCGCTCTGTTACGTTGATTAGAAAAGTGATTAATTCTTCCACCTTTAAATGCATATACTCGTTTTGCCCAGCTCGAAATAGGTAATATAGGGAACGATCCGGCAATTGATTCATTAAAAGCTGCTTTCGCTTCAAGTCCGTTATAATGCCAATTGCTTGATTCGGTGTCATAGTTAATTCGATCTTCGGTACAAATAATTGTCCATTTTCATACACGGGTTCAAATTGCATGCCTTCCTCCTGATCGGTACCGCTATAGGATATATGAAACAATTATAAGGTTGGGATACTTTTTTGTCAGTTTCTATTGAATTGACGACAGTAATTAGCTGGAGCGATTGGATCTGTTACGGTGAAAATCCGGTTGCGGTGGGGGAGGGTTAAGCGCTTAGAAAGCGAATTAGAATACAGAGCCCGACGAGAGGGAAGTCGAGGTTTTGTTTTTTACCACATCGGAATGTTTAAGTGCTTTACAGCGAAAAAGCGTAAAGGAGATCATTCAGAATGGCGATAAAAACTTCCGCTTAAACGCGGTCGCACATCCTCGAAGTACTTCGATAGGAGTTTTTCTCATGCATGCATTGCACAACGTGGAATGGAGTGATAAATACAATGGAAGAGCAACGCAATTGGGCGGGAAATTACAGATACAGTGCATCGGAGCTGTTCGAGCCTGAGCGAATGGAGCAGCTCCAGGAATGGGTGGCAAAACGCCATAAAGTCAGAGCGCTTGGTTCGCGTCACTCGTTCAACAGCATTGCCGATACGTCCGGCAGTCTGGTTTCGCTGAATAAGATGAATCAAGTATTGGAGCTTGACCCCTCGCGAGGGACCGTCACGGTGGAAGGCGGCATCCGGTACGGAGAGTTGGCTCGTTACTTGCATGCAAACCATTATGGTCTGCACAATTTGGCTTCTCTTCCGCACATTACGATTGCTGGCGCTTGCGCAACGGGTACGCATGGCTCGGGGGACCGGAATGGCAATCTCGCTACCGCCGTGCGCTCGGTTGAGATTGTTACTGCAAGCGGGGAAGCGGTCAGTTATACGCGCGGTGAACAGCCGGAAGCAGAGGGAGCCATCGTCGGACTCGGAGCGCTAGGCATCGTGTCGAAGCTGACACTAGACATCGTGCCGAGCTTTGATATCAGCCAACAACTGTTTGAGAACCTGGCTCTATCAAGGCTGGAAAACCATTTCGACGATGTTTTCTCGAGTGCGTACAGCGTCAGCCTATTTACGGATTGGAGCAGCGATCACTTTAATCAAGTGTGGTTGAAACGTCTCGCCAATGTGGATGATACGTTTGCCACGGATGACTTCTACGGGGCGACGAGAGCTACTGCGCCGCTGCATCCCGTGCCGGGTATTTCCGCAGAGCCATGCAGTGAGCAGCTAGGAAAAAGGGGACCTTGGCATGAGCGGCTGCCGCATTTCCGAATGGAGTTTACTCCGAGTGCGGGAGAGGAGCTGCAAAGCGAGTACTTCGTGCCGCGAAGCCAAGCCTACTCTGCGATAGAGGCGATTAACAAGATACGGGAGCATATCGCTCCGCATCTCTATATTTCGGAAGTGCGTTCGATTGCCTCCGATCAGCTATGGATGAGTCCAAACTACAACCGGGATTCGATCGGCATTCATTTTACATGGAAACCCCATTCTGAGGCGGTTGAGCGTGTGTTGCCGATCATCGAAGCAGCGCTCGAGCCATTCGAGGCGCGCCCGCACTGGGGTAAGGTGTTCACAATGGCGCCTGAACGATTGAAGTCGCTCTATGAGAAGCGCCTTGATTTCCAAAGTCTCGCAGCTAGCTGCGATCCGCAGGGGAAGTTCCGTAATTCGTTCTTAGATTCGTATGTGTGGTAAATAAGAGAAGGCTTATCAGGATAGCCGTATAGGACTTGGAGTACATCGCTCACACGGCGGTGTACTTTTTTGCGTTGTGCTTGGGGCGTCAAAATCAACAGGGGAGTCAACGCTCAATTCCTGAAAATACTTACTGGCTATCTCGCGCGAAAAAACTAACGGACACCAGAGACGCTTATCGGGCAAAAAACGCAAATCCGGGCATCTAACGGACACCAGCGACGCTTAAAACACCAGATGAATGGTATTCCGCCATTTTGGGCGCGCTAAGCGTTACGTATGTCCGTTAAAATGGCGGAAGACGGAAAAACGCTTTTTAAGGTGCAGCTATGTCCATTACAATCTTTCCCCCGACCGTGCTCCAGCCCTTTTTGTCCCGAGTATAGCTGTTCTGCCGCAGGAACTGACTCGACGGGGGAAGTAGATCGCTTACGAAATTATTGGAAAGTAACTTTGATTACATCCCTGCCGATGAGCGTCCCCGAACTGTTATAAACCGATGCGAGAATATTGAAAGTTCCGTTTGCCAGCGTGATCTTCGTGCTGTTCGATAGCGTATGACGAATGTCGTATCCGCTGGACGGCACGTTGATCATGCCCGAATAGTAGGACAATGATCCGTTGTTCGTCTCCTGAATGTGGAGCTCGTACTTGTAAGCCCCGGTCGGCTTCGTGATGCCGATATAATTCGGAACCGCGCCGATGCTGTTCGGATACGGGTTAAATACATAAACCCCGTCGGCCGCGCTCGCTTGGGAAGCGATCCCGAGCAGCAAACCGATGACCATGACAAGCGACAATATTTTCTTCATTATTCATTCCTCCTAGTAAGGTTCGTTTTCCCCGTTCCGGCCGAAAAGGGGATGTACCTTTGCAGAGAGCTCTCGCGATGAATATATCACCATTTAGAAGAAGTTACTATATTTAGAAATTCGAATAGTATGTCTATTTCTATCGGAATCTTTCCAGCCGGCCGGTTGGAGTTGTGGTTGAGCCACCATGAGTGAAGAAATCGGTTCTGGTGGTGGCCCTCTTGGGCGTCCGGTTATTCTATTGGACCTAATATTGGTTGTCTCTAAGGCCTTGCCGGCCTTCGGGACAATCTTTTTTTTGCCCTCACTACCGTCTCCAACAAATAAACCAATGATACGGCTAATATTTTGTCGGCTAGCCGACTGTTTTGTATTAAACTATGAACTATAATCGTAAATACCGATAAGTAAACTTTGAATTAACCAAATAGCCAGAGAGGGGCGCAACAACGATGGGCCAAGAGGGCAAGTCCTTCTATTCGGAAGGAATCGTAACGGATAACGCCGAAGCCGAGCAAATCGCGTTAGCGAAGCTCTTTGAGGAATTCGGCACTTCTCGCGACATGAAGAAGAACGCCTTTATCTTCAGTAGTGAGGAGGAAAGTCAGGAGATCTATTTCGTCCGGGAAGGACTGGTGAAGATCTCGCAGTTTGCGCAAGAGGGCCAGAGCATCACCTTGTTCCTGCGGCACAAGGGCGAGGTGTTCGGCGCAGCCGAGGTGCTGACGGGGCAGAAGAGGCAACGCTATGCGCGATGCATCACGGACAGCTGCATTCTCTCGATTCCGGCCTCTCACTTCACCGGCTTGTTGAAGATACATCCGGATGCCCTCTACGCGCTAACGGTGGCCAACGCCCGCCGTCTGCTGCAGACGCAGCGGTACGTGGAGACGCTCATCTCGCGGCCGGTTGCCTGGAGGCTGGCTCAGCTATTAATGCAGCTCGGTGTTCGTACGGGGAAGGAGACGGTCGTCACGCTTCCGCTTAGCCATGAGGAAATCTCCTATGTTATCGGCTGCAGCAGGCAGACGGTTACGGAGACATTGGGTCGATGGCGGGACGAAGGCATCATTCACTATGAGAAGAAGATGGTCGTCATTCTCGATACCGACGAGTTCCAACAGCACTTATAACGATATGGAAAGCTATGGGGGGCGGAGCATGATCCGGGTAAAAGGAGTGGGCAAGACGTTCGCGCAACGGGGCGGAGCAGGCTACGTCGCGTTGGATGATATCGACTTCGAGATAGGAAAGGGAGAGTTCGTCTCCATCCTCGGTCCTTCCGGCTGCGGCAAGTCCACGCTGCTTAATTTGGTAGCGGGGCTGGAGCGGGCGGATCACGGCCGGGTTGAAGCAAACGGGAAGGAAGTCACGGCCCCGGGACCTGACCGGATCGTCGTGTTCCAGGACCATGCACTGTATCCTTGGCTCACCGTGTTGGAGAACGTCGCATTCGGTCTCAAGCAAAAGGGAATCAAAAAGAAGGAGCGCCGCGAGCGGGCCATGGAGCAGATCCGGACGGTCCATCTGGGCAAGTTCGCGGACCGCTATCCCCATGAGCTGTCGGGCGGGATGAAGCAGCGGGTGGCGATAGCGCGGGCGCTCGTCATGGACCCGGAGATTCTGCTCATGGATGAGCCGTTCGCTGCGCTGGATGAACAGACGAGGCTGCTGCTGCACAAGGAATTGGAGCAGATATGGCTGAATACGCGGAAGACCATTCTGTTCATCACGCACAACATCCGGGAGGCGGTTACGCTGTCGGAAAGGGTGCTCGTCATGTCCACCCGGCCGGGACGGATCAAGAAGGAGTACCGCGTACAGGCGATACGGCCGCGAGAGGCAGGCGATTCCGTTCTGCACCATATCGAGAAACAGATCATGGATACGTTGGCCGCTGAACTGGAGAAGGTGGCGAAGGAGGAATACGGCAATGACTACACTCTGGAGAAAAGCCCTCTTTCTCATTCTACTGCTAGTAATCTGGGAGACGGCATATAGGACGATGCATTGGGGCTGGCGCTTCCCATCGGCGCTGCAGACGATGCAGACGTTCTATGATGGGATCGCAGACGGGCAACTACTTGAAGCGACGCTTAGCAGCTTGAGGCGAATCCTCATCGCGTTCGTCCTCTCTTGCGTCATCGGCATGACTCTCGGCGTCCTGTTCGCTCGGAGCCGACTGCTGGACGAGACGTTCGGCTTTGTCGTCGTCGCTCTGCAGACGGTGCCGAGCATCGCTTGGTTACCTTTCGCTATCATCTGGTTCGGGCTGAACGACTTCGCCGTCGTGTTCATTACGACGATCGGGGCGACGTGGACGATGACGATTGCGAGCCGGAGCGGGATCAAGAACATTCCTCCGATCTATCTGAAGTCTGCGCAGATGTTCGGAACAGGCCGCGGGTTCCGGCTCTTCTACCAAGTGATGATCCCCGCCGCCATCCCTCAGCTCATTACGGGCATGCGCATGGCCTGGGCGTTCGCCTGGCGGGCGCTCGTTTCCGGCGAACTCATTGCTCGCGGCATTGGGCTGGGGCAGCTGTTGGAGGAGGGGAGAAGCCTCGGCGACACCTCACTCATGCTCTGCATCGTGCTCGTGATTGCGATTCTCGGTACGATCTCCGACCACCTCGTCTTCAAGCGCATAGAAGACCGGATTTGGACCCAGTACGGTCTGAATGCTGCCAAAACGTAAGCTTAACTAGGAAAAGGGGAATGATCCATGTTCAAAAAAGCGGCTTATTCGAGTCTTGTAATCGTCTTTATTCTGACTCTGCTGTCGGGCTGCGGCTCCTCTGGTTCGGGGAGTAACGGGAGCTCCAATTCGGCCAATCCAATTACGGTGAAGATCGGCTTGCTCAAGAATGTGACACATGCTCCGGCTTTCGTTGCGATCAAGAAGGGCTATCTGCAAGACCGTCTTGGCGCTAATGTGAAGATCGAAGTACAGGGCTTCAACAACGGCTCCGACTTCTCGACCGCGATGGCGACAGGCCAAATCGACATCGGCTATGTCGGACCAAGCCCAGTAATCAACCAATACACAAAGAGCAAGAACATCAAGATACTGTCCGGGGCTAATAACGGCGGCGCCGTGCTAGTGGCGAGGAAGGGCTCCGGCGTGACGAGCGTCAAGGACTTGGCGGGCAAGCTGGTCGCCATCCCGACTAAGGGGAGCACGAACGAGATCTCTCTCCGTCTGCTTCTTCAGGAGCAGGGCTTGAAGGTGACGACGGACAAGAGCGGGGCGCAGCTCATCGCGATGGCTCCGGCGGATACAATGACGGCCATGAAGCAAGGCCAGGTAGACGCGGCGCTATTGCCGGAGCCATGGGGTACGCAGATCGCGAACGAAGGCATCGGCGATATCGCCGTCGAGTGGGATCAGATTCCGCCGAACAAGGGAAATTATCCACTCACGATCATCGTATCTAGCGCGGACTTCCTGAAGAATCATCGGAATTTGGCCAAATCCGTTCTTCTCGCCAACGAGGACGCAATTAAGTTCATGAAGGATAGTCCGGACGACACGTATTCTCTAGTCAGCGACGAGTTGAAAGAACTGACGGGCAAGGGCTTGGACGTTGAATTGATCAAGGCCACACTGTCGCATCTAAGCCTGACGACGAACATCGACCAAGAAGCTTTGAAGATAATGGCTCAGGTAGCGGTCGATGCCGGCTACATCAAGGGAGTCGGAGCCGACGGCTTGGATCTGGGAGGTCTGTACGATCTGTCGCTGCTGAAGGAGACGCAGGAAGGCAAATAAACCGAGGACGAAAGGGATGACAGCGATGTATATCCAGCCACAAATGAATTTGCGGCCAGACTACCACCCAGACTTGACAGTCGTTCTGCTCGGAACGGGTTCTCCCCGCGCCTTCTATGGGCGAGCGAAGCCCGGAGCCGTGGTGCTTGCGGGAGACAAGGCGTTCCTCGTCGATTGCGGGGGCGCTACGGTGGACCAACTGATCAAAGCGGGCATCATGCCTCAGCGGATATCCGATGTCCTGTTCACCCATCACCATTACGATCATAACGGCGGATTCTTCGACGTGTTCATCACGAGCTGGCGCACGCATATTACCGCAGAACGTGTCTTCGAAGGCCGTTCGGTGCCCATGCAAGTGTACGGACCCGAGACGACGAAGGCGATCATCGGCAAAATGCGGGATTCTTTCGAGTTCGACGTCAAGCTCCGAATCAGCTATAACCTGTCGGACGAAGCGGGCTCGCGAATCGAGTATACGGAATGCAACGAGGGCGTTGTCTACGACAAGCATGGCATCCGGATTACCGCCTTCGAAGTGGACCATCGTCCTGTCTATCCGGCTATCGCTTACAAGTTCGAGTATAACGGCAAGACGGTCGTTATCTCGGGCGATACGATTCCGGTGGCCAACATGGTAAAACAAGCGGCCGGGGCGGATCTGCTCGTTCACGAAGCGTACAACAAGTCGTGGCTTGACGCCTTGATCGCGCAATATCCGAAGCACGAGAAGGCGCTGTCGAATCCCGCGAAGTATCATACGACGACGCTGGAAGCGGCGGACATCGCGCAACGGGCAGGCGTCAAGCATCTCGTGCTCACGCATCACATTCCCGCACCGGAGGCAAATCCGGCGGCGGAGCAAGCGTATATAGAGGGGATGGCCGAGATTTACGCCGGTCCGATCTCGGTCGGTCGCGACTTGATGGCCTTTGAATTAAAGTAGCGGGCAACCGTTCAAAGAAGGGCCTGGCGGGGTGCCCTTCTTTTTTCGCTCTATAGATGATACGGAGTAAAGTACTACCGGCCTTCCAGGGGTTTATCCTAATTGTGCAATAACGGCTTGGGTTACAGCCAACGTAGACTGAGGATTCTGGCCGGTAATCAAGTTGCCGTCCACCTCATAATGAACCGACCAATTCGGAGCTGCCACATAGATGGCGCCCAGATCGCGAATTTTGCTTTCCAATAAGAACGGAAGATGTTGATCCAGCGTTGTCGCTGCTTCTTCCCTGTCCGTAAAAGCGCTGATCCGTTTGCCTGCAACTAAAGGATTCCCGTTTGATAATTTAGCGCCTACGAGCCCCGCGGGCCCATGGCATACCGCGGCAACGATCTTGCCGGCCTCATAGAATTCCCGCAGCAATTCCTGAAGCTTGCGATTGTCCGGAAGATCATACATCGTTCCATGGCCGCCCGGCAAGAAAATCGCATCAAACTCATCCGCGCCGACTTCATCCAATTTCAAGGTATTCTCCAAATGCTTCTGAGTATCCAATAGGCGCTGCGAAGTGGTTGAATCTACGCTTCCGGGGTCGATGGGTCCTCTGCCCCCGAGAGGGCTTGCCACCGTCACATCGTATCCTTTCTCGACAAACTCCAGATAGGCCTCCGCGAATTCCGTCAACCATATGCCTGTCCGTCTGCCTTCATAAATCTCGTCGTGATTAGTGACAACGATCAACACTTTCTTTGCCATTACGATCAGCTCCTGTACCAAGTAATTTGTTATATGGCCAGTTTAAGTCCAATCTATCTATAAAACAAATCATGAAATAACAGTTAATCCATAAATAAATTTATAGATATTCCAAAAATAAAGATCAAACGTAACGTGATCCGCTGATCTCTATCTTTCTTCGCGAATGATCCTAATGATCTCGTTGATCTCAGGCAGATGCTTGTGCTTTGTTTGATAGGCAATAAATAATTCATTGGTGATTCTCAGGTGCTCGAATATTATTTTCGAACGGCCATTCCCTTGGCCCAAGAGGTAGGTAGGCAATAAGCTAATGCCTGATCCGTTCTTAATCGCTTCGAGAATCATATGTAGATTAGGGATGACATGAACCGGTTTAATTAGTGGGCGATTCCGGAAATGTTCTCTCCACAAACGTCTAATAATCGGCAATTCCAGCCCGTAACTGATCCAGTTCTGCATAGAAAGCCATTTCTCGATGGACGGAAGGTGATCCGTATCGGGAGTTTCCAGACGTTCAGGGGCAACGATCACGAACTCCTCGTCATATAATTTGATATACTCAATTCCTGGAGATACAAACTTCTTCGATGTCACGATGAGATCGGTTTGTTCTTCCTTAAGCATCTCTATGAGTTGGCTCGCCGTTCCAAAATAATGAATGGTATGCATACTGTACTTATTTAAGTTCGGAAGGATTTTCTCGCTAAAAAATTCATGCGCGGTGCCCATTCGAATGACGTTAAGAGTAGGGAGAGACGCTGCTTTCAAATTCATGGTTGTCTCCTCCAGATGTTCGATAAGAGGAGCAACCTGTGAGTAGAGCTCTTTGCCTCTTTCGGTCGGGGTTAATTTCCTTGACGTCCTTGCAAACAGCGACTCTCCAACCTCGGCTTCCAGGGCTGACAAGTGCTGACTCATGGTCGGCTGCGTCATTATCCTCGTTTTGGCTGCTTCCGATAAAGAATTATGCTTATAGATGGCAATAAAACTCCGATACCATTCAAAGTCGACCATAGCCCTGCATTCACTCCTTTCCTAATCTCTGTATCTTAATATAACAAACTCCCAACCCCATTTGTTAGCGCAGTCTCCTCATTTTTGATCCAGATAGTCATCTCATTAATATCCGAAGCCGTCCCATAACCGTGAAGGCTCCAGAGTAGGACAGAGCAGAGGCTTAGTTGAGCAAAGCCAATGATGTGGTTGTAGGCAATGATATAAAATGACGAATACACCGCCATGAAGCTCAAGAACTTAGGCGGTGTATTTGTTATGCTCGGAGTAAATCACCTTGGAATTTAATATCGAATGACAATCTTGCCAAAATACGAGCCCTCCGCAAGGTGGGTGAGGGCCTTAACGGCCTGCGAGAACGGATACTCCGAGTCGATGACAGGGTGAAGCCGATGGTGTTCGATCGCAACGTTCATGTTCTCGAACATGGCCCGGCTGCCTACGTTTATGGCTTGAAGTTTGGCTCTTCGGAGAATGGCCGGAACGATGGCTAAATCTTCGACGCTGGCTCCAGACAGAATGCCGACGATACTGATTTGGCCGCCTACTTTTAATGCGGAGATAGAACGATTAAGCGTTGCCCCGCCTCCGAGATCGACGATATGATCAGCACCTTTTCCTTGCGTAAACTCCAGTACGGCTTTGTCCCATTCCGCCGTTTCCTTGTAATTAATGCCGTAATCGGCGCCTAAGCTTTTTGCGCGTGCAAGCTTTTCATTGCTGCTAGACGTTACGATAACTTTGGCGCCTTGGAGCTTGGCGAACTGAAGGGCGAACAGGGAGACGCCGCCGGTGCCTTGGACGACAACCGTATCTCCTGCTTTGACCTTACCCTCTTCTACGATCGCATGCCAGGCCGTGACCCCGGCGCAAGGCAGAGTCGCGGCTTCGACATCGCTCAAATATTGGGGGACGCGAACTAACCCTTCTTCAGGCAACGCGACATATTCCGCCAGCAGCCCCTGGAGAGGGCTGCCTAAAGTCGTAATCCAATTCTCCTGCGTAGCCTCGCCTGACTTCCAGCTTTGTGTGAAAATCGCGCTCACTCGTTCTCCTATCCGAAACTTGCCGGCATTTTTCCCTAAGGCAACGATTTCGCCTACTCCATCGGACACCGGAATGAGAGGCTCTTTTAGTTCGGGATTGTAGAAGCCGTCTATGACTCCGATATCGCGCGCGTTCAGCGATACGGCTTTCATTCGAATGAGGACTTCACCTCGGCCTGGAGTTGGGACGGGGAGATCGACTTCGGCGACGTGATCGAGTCCGAAGCCGCCTTGAAGGACGTACGTTTTCATTGAGCATCTCTCCTTATCTTAGGTATAGACATACAATAATCCACACACTAAGATGTAGCTAGACGGCACTTTAAAGTCGGTTGCGAACCTTAAGGTGCGTAAGGAGGCGAGGCATATGAAGCCGCGGGATATCTCATTGGAAGATTGCAGCTATACCCATGTGTTGGAGGTTATTTCGAATAAATGGACCGCATTGGTTATCTACTCTTTGGAGAACGGTACCATCAGATATGGTGAGATAATGAGGCGTATCGAAGGCATTTCGCAGAAAATGCTGACGCAAACGTTGAGGCGACTGGAGCGGGATGGCTTGGTCAGCCGGAAAGTGATGCCATCGGTACCACCAATAGTTGAGTATACCTTAACCCCACTTGGAGAGACATTGATTCCATATATGAAAAATTTAGTAGAATGGTCTTCCAATCACTACTCCGCAGTAAGGAAGGCAAGAGAAGAATATGATCTCGGTGACGCGGAAACCATCGTGAATGAAGTGGAACGGAAAGATGCATAGCAATATAAAAACATCGCCATGTGACTATACGCTCTGGCGATGTTTTTTTTGTCTCCAGAGCAGTTGGCGAGGAATGAGTAATAATACACACAATAACCCGAGGAAAAGCCATGTTTGGGGGCAAATCAGTATTATAAAATGATTAATAATATAGGATATTTTTTGGGAGGTTTACCTATGAAGCGTCGACTCATGTACGTTCTTCCGATTTTCATAATGGTTGTAGTTATGGGGCTGCTGATTAACCGACAGGGGAGCAAAGTTGAAAATCAGGACAAACAAATTCTCCCAACGAATACGACTGTGAACCAAGAAATGCCGATTAAAGTTGCCTTAAGCAGCGAGCATAGCGAAGCGCGGTATTTGGCTACCAATTACGACGTAAATGTACACAACGATATTGTCTATGCGAGCAAGGTGAATGAATCAGAAACCAAAGAGCCGTTGAAGTTGGATGTGTATGAGCCGACCAACGATAACAATAAACGAAGACCGGTATTTATCTTTATTCATGGAGGAGGATATAAGGAAGGAAGCAAGTCTGATGCGGCAACCATTTCGAATGAGCTCGCCAAGCGAGGGTACGTCGTTGTGTCCATGGATTACCGCTTGAAAAAAGACCCGTTTGTCAATTTTCAACGCACCTTGTCGGACGCTTACGAGGATATATCCGATGTGATCGGCTGGATTAGCCATAACGCGGAAGCCTATAGAATGGACGCAGAACAACTGGCTATAGGCGGGGATTCCGCCGGAGGTTATTTATCGATGAATGTTGTCAATGAATACTTGAAACGCGATCCGTCAATTGTTCACTCCATATTTGCTATTGTGGATATTTACGGTGGTAAGCTGGAACATAGCGTGGACGAACAATTGCCCCCCGTTATGATTATCCATGGAACGATTGATCAATTAATACCGTACCAACAGAGTTTAGACTTGAAGGATACGTTAGAGGGACAAGGAATATATCATGATCTGTTCACCATGGAAGGTGTCGGACATGACTATAAGAACGATAAGTATATAGACGAGGTTATCGGGACGACCTTGCATTTTCTGTGGAATGTCATGCGTAATTCCGAGAGCGGATGGCTTCCGGCGAGCACGGGGATCAAGGCCGTGTCGGGGGATTCATTCGACATTCGATTGCCTGAAGCCAGTATCGGCCATTCGGCAGAAGGGCAGATTAGCGTTGCCCTGCCGGAGGGATGGTCACTGGATAATGCCGATAGCGATGAGTCTCTTCAGGTGCACATCCCTGCAGGTTTGGAGCGCGGCAATCGTTCGATCTTCGTCACTCTGGAACAAAACGGGGAGGCTGTTCAAAGCTTTGCGATCAATGTCAACGTCGTTGACCCTTTGGAAGAGAGCTTTGAAACGTATTTTGATGCCATTGACCATAAAATAAAAACCCGTATGCAAATCACCAATCGATCCAAAAACAAGTTTAGCGGGACTCTTCAGGTCGATTACGAAACGGAGCAATCGTCTCAGGGGAAATTCACGACGAACGTGGACCAGGTAGAGCCGGGGGATCGTGTATCCTTCCATATCCCGGAGCTGGCAAGAGGGAAGCGGGTCATTCATGCATACAACCAAGCGGGCGCTTTGCTGCAGAAGAAGGAAGATCTATTTAATGCGCTTGTCCTTCAGAAGTCCGAAAAGCCGATCCATATCGATGGAAATCTGGAGGAGTGGAAAGGTCAGACGCCATTCGATGTTAATAAGATAATGATCGCCGATTGGAAAGGGATTGAAGATTTAAGCGCGATCGGTTATATGACTTGGGACGTCGACCATGTGTACCTAGCGCTTGACGTTACTGACGATACACATACCCAAGAAGCGGAGGGGCTCGGCATCTGGAGTGGTGACAGCCTTCAATTGGCGATAGGTTTAGCGAATGATGACGGCAGCCTTCCTCTCGAGTATCACGAATTAGGCATCGCGATGACCGGCAAGGGACAGCTGTCCAAATGGCGTTGGATAGCTCCGAGGGGTTTTAGAGCTGACGATTCAATAAAGCTTGATTATGCCATCGTCCGCAATAATCAACATACGATCTATGAAATGGCCATCCCCATGAGTGAGTTAACCCAAGACATCGCAATGATAAAGCCAGGATTGAAAATGAAATTATCATTGCTTGTCAACGACAATGACGGTGCCGGGCGCAGGGGATGGCTGGAATACAATAGCGGAATAGGAACGGCCAAAGATATTAACGCATTCGGCGATGTTTTTCTGGCAGGGGATTGAATTTCCTCCCGAAAAGCATTCAGAATGGATTCTATACAGGCTAATGGGCCAAATGGCATCAAATAAGCGGTTTGAATGGATTTCGTACAGGCAAACGAGGCACTTTTGGTGAAAATGAGTAAATTGGGCGAATTAGGCTGTATGTTTTCCAATCAAGGGTGCGAATTCGTCTATAACAGGCTATTTGATTGGACGATATCCATTCATACAAAGGTAGAGCTCGAATGAAGAAGGACCTCGTGCCGATGCCAAAATACGAATAGCAGAAAGCTAGCGCGGCGGGGAAAGACTCCTGCTGCGTGTTTTTTTCGACTATTTGTGGAAATTATTCCATTGTTTTAAACGCGCCGAAAACTATGATTAAGGTATAACTCCATGAACCCGCAATTAGACGAGAGGATGCTCAGACACGCATGAACTAAAAAACGAAGCAAAGGAAGGGGAGAGGTTGATGTAGGAGGTTTAAATCGTTTTGAAATGTAAGCGTTTTACTTGAGGTCCGTTATGCCAATATGATATTAAACGGAGGTTATCGGCCAATGAAGATGGTTCGGAAGAAAGGCTCGAGAAAGCTTGCCATTCTGCTGGTAGTCGGCAGTCTTGCGTGGTTGCCCGCAGTACCGGGAACAGGGAGTGTAGCCTCGGCGGCGGATCACGCCATGTCCCAGGCGTTCAATACGTCGACCGGCGTGCTGGATGTAGATTATGCTACGTATTTGTCCAAGCATGACGTCGTGTACCAGTCGCCGGTGTCAGACCCAAAAGGCGCCTTGACCGTCGGCAACGGGCGGGTCGGAGGCATGGTGTGGGACACGCTGGGCGGCATCACGATGCAGGTGTCGGGCGTGGACGCTTCCCAAGAAGGCTTCGCTTCGCAAGGGTTGGTCAATCTGTATACGAATCCGGGGCTCAATGCGGGCTATACGTCGTACAAGCAGCGGCTGTCGCTGTATGACGGCGTGCTCACCACCGAGTATGACAGCAACCGTAAAATTACGATCATGGGTGCGCCGAACTCCGAAGTAATGGGTATCCATGTCGAGGACAGCCGTACCGGCTTGTCCAGCGTCTCCCTGGATCTAAGCCTGTGGGATGTCAGCAACTTCAGCGGCGGCGACGTGCCGGATATCAACACTTGGAGAACGGTCTCTACTTTCGTCGATCCGACGGTCGTTGGACTGAGCAGGGGACAGACGGATGCGAATAACTTCGGCTACACGCTGGCGGCTACCGTCGAGGGAGCCAGCTTCACCACTCAGGCGGTCGGAGGCAACAAGGTCAGGCTGATTATTACCCCATCTTCAAGCTACACGATCTGGATCTCCAGCGCGAGCCGGCTGAACGCGCCGGGCCACAACTCCGTAACCGCCGCCAAAAACCAACTTACCGGTGTCAAAAATACCGGCTACAACGCTACCTTGGCCAGCTACAAAAACTGGTGGCATAACTTCTGGGCGAAATCGTTCGTGCAGTATTCCAATGCATCCGGTGACGCCGACTATATGGAAAGCTTCTACTACTTGAGCACCTACATGATTGCGGCCGGCTCTTACGGCAACTATCCGTTCCACTTTATTAACGGCGTATTTAGCGCCGTTAACGACAACGACAGCGGCAAGTGGAGCAATGCCTATTGGTATTGGAATCAGCGTGACATCTACCATTCCTTCCTGGCTTCCAATCACGCCGATATGGTTAACGTCTTTAACAATTTATATAGCCGAAATTACAATACGCTGAAGGCCTATACGATGACCCGGTACGGAATCGACGGTATCTGGGTGCCGGAGACGATGGGCTGGAACGCCAGCGCGGCGGGAACGATCTACAGCGATTATACGCAGGATACGCTGTCGACGGCGGCGGAAGCGGCTCTGAACATGTATGCGCAGTACAAGTATACGAACGACGCTAATTACTTAAGCGGCACTGCGTATCCGTTCATGCGCGAGGCGGCGAAATTTTATGCCGACATTGTTTCCTACGACAGTGCGACAGGTAAGTATTATATGGCTTCCTCGAACGCTCACGAGCAGCATTGGGACGTGCGGAACGCGATTACCGATCTAGCCGCGATTCGCGCTTTGTTCCCGGTTGCTATACAGGCCAGCGCCAGCCTTGGCATAGATGCAAATTTGCGCGCCGAATGGCAAACCGTGCTGAACAATCTGGTCGCTTATCCTATTGACCCTAGCGATCCGAACAAATACGCGCCGCATACGCCGCCGATTTCTCAGAATCGGAACAACGAGAACGTCGTTTTGGAGCTGGCATGGCCTTACAGCGTTAGCGGCATCGGCTATCCGGATTATCAGAAGCTGGTTAACAACTACAACACACGGCCTTATCCGTATAACTCGAACAACGTATGGGATCCGGCTCCGATTCAGGCCGCCCGGCTTGGTCTCGGCGATGAAGCGTATCTCGGCATGCGGATGATGCTGCAGCGCTATCAGCACTACCCGAACGGAAGAACGACCAATTCCAACGGCGAATTCGAGTATATGGGCGTCCATTTGTCGGCAATGAACGAATCGCTTCTCCAGAGCTATAACGATAAAATTCGGGTGTTCCCAGCACTGCCGACCGAAACGAATTTCGTCAGCAAATTTACGCTGCTCGCCAGCGGAGGTTTTCTGGTCAGCTCCGAGAAAGCGGCTAACGAGATCAAATACGTCGGAATCAAGAGCCTGAACGGCAAGCCGGCTACCGTCGTGAATCCATGGGGAACGCAAGCCGTGCAGGTCAGAAGAATGTCCGACAACGTCGTTATTACGACATCTTCGAGTAGCGAGTTTACGTTCAATACGTCGGCTGGGGCTGTATATGTCGTGGAGCGCACGGCCAAACCTTTTGCCAACTTCGAACATACGCAGCTGACGGGAACGGCCAATCAAGGCGTAAAGTCGCTGAGCGGCACTAACTCCAAGCTGGGTCTGGACGCTAATGGCGGCAGAGCGACCATCACGACCTTCTTCGAGGATTCGAATTACGGAGGCGCCGCCAAAACGCTTGCGACAGGCAGCTACACGACCGCGCAGCTTACCGCGGCGGGCATTCCGAATAACTGGGTATCCTCCGTTAAGGTTCCGCTGGGCTATACGGTGACCATCTATGATAATGATAACTTTACGGGTACGCAGTGGTCGTTCACGGCGGACACCGACTTCCCAAGCAGTACGAATCCAAACGCCAACGATAAAATGTCCTCGATCGTGATTGTGGGGGGCAGCGGAGGCGGTGGCAGCGTCGTGAAATACGAAGCAGAGATTGGAGTCAGAACAGGAGCGGTAGGCATCTATAACGATACGAGCGCCTCGGGAGGCCAAGCGACGGATCATTACTCCAATATTGGCGACTCCGTGTCGGTTGCTAATGTTCAGGCGGGCTCCAAGCTCGTGATTGGCTACTGCACCGCCAACAATCCTGGACGGCTGAGCCTGTACATCAACGGGGTAGATAGCGGCAACGTTACGTTCCCGTCCACGTCCAGCTGGAATACGACGTATTCCACCGTTACGGTGACGGTTCCGATACCAGCGGGCGCTACGAATAAGCTGCAGCGTGACAGCGGCGATGACGGCGCGAATATTGACTATGTGGGCGTGCAGAACTAGAAGTATTGCAGTATATAAAATTTGTAGACATCGCTCAAGGTTACTTACCTTGGGCGATGTTTTTTTATAGAGCCGAATGATAGGTTAGGACTATAATTTATATAGATTTTATATATTTAACTTATAAATAGGACTATGCCATACTATCCCTAACATAAAAGTTGGGAGATGATTCCATGAGTTCCAATCAAGTTTGGCAATCCGATCACTATGACCGTAAGCTTGGATTTGTATCTGAATTTGGGAAGGACGTTGTTCGGCTTTTGAATCCGATCAAGGATGAACATATCTTTGATTTGGGCTGCGGAACCGGAGATTTGGCGAATGAAATAAGCCAAGCCGGCGCACAGGTTACAGGGATGGATTTGTCAGAGACGATGATCGGGCAGGCGCAGCGCAAATATCCTCAAATCCAATTTTTTGTCGGGGATGGAGAACGGTTTACCATAGATTCTACGTTCGATGCCGTTTTTTCCAACGCGGCGCTGCATTGGATGAAGAACCCGGGGGCGGTACTGGCCGGTGTATGGAATAGTTTAAAACCTGGCGGCAGGTTTGTTGCAGAGTTTGGCGGGAAAGGAAATGTGGAAACGATCGTTCAGGCCATTGGCGAGGTGCTGAGAGAGGACTTCGGCATTGATGCGAGCAAGCTGAATCCCTGGTATTTTCCAAGCATCGCCGAATACAGCATCTTGTTGGAACAGCAAGGCTTCCGCGTCACCTATGCGATTCACTTTGATCGACCGACAAAGATCGAGGACAATGAGCAAGGCTTGCATCATTGGCTTAGGGGCTTCGCCGACAACTTCTTCACAGCACTCTCTGAAGCTGAGAGGCATGCCGTTTGTGCGAAAATAGCTGATAAAGCGCGAAACGAATTGTTTCATAACGGTTCATGGTACGCGGATTATAAACGATTAAGAGTAATGGCGGTTAAGCCGGGATAAGGGATAGATTCCATGATGAGAGTGCAATTAGAAGGTATTACCGTATTGTCGGACGATGTTTCACGCTTGGCGAGGTTTTATTATGAAGTGCTTGGATTCCATATCGTTGTTGAAGAGGATCATTACGTTGAATAGATCCGGATGGCAATATTCATTCGCTCTTTGCGGTAAACCCAATAAACGCTTGACCTTAGCGGATGATCGAATAAGCTGGGTATGAATACATCGCTCATGCGGCGGTGTATTTTTGTGTTGTATTCATTACTGCTGATCGAACGAGCGCGCAAGGAATAGATAGGACTTGAACAAGCCGGTGAAAAGGTTAATATGGATATGAGGCTATATTGGGAGGGGCGATCGGGAGAATGAGTCAACATGATGAAACTCAAATTTTGAAAGCGGTTACTGATCGAATGATACCGAAGGATGAGTGGCCATCGGCGTCCGAGGGGGGAGTCCTGACTTATTTGGAGCGCTACGCCGTTCAAGATGCTGCTACCTGGACGGATGTGATAGAACCCGGACTTCGCGCATTAAATGCAGAAGCAGGGAAACTTCATAACCAACCCTTCTCGGAACTGTCGGCTCAGGAGCAAGATCGATTATTGCAAGATTCAGAGCGTGATTTCTTTCAGTACTGGCCTGTTTCGTCTAAACGTTTCTTCGATACGCTATTGAGTCTAGTTGTCGAAGGTTACTATGGAAGTCCGGAATCAGGCGGGAATATCGGAGGCAAGTCATGGGATATGATCGGCTATCGTCCTGGCCCCGCGTCCGGAAAGAATAGTGTGGTCCCGGAAGACGATTTGCCGCAAACCCCGTTCAATCAGTTGAAAGACCGCTATGACGTTATCGTTATCGGTGCTGGAGCCGGCGGTTCGGTTGCGGCTGCGGTATTGGCCGAGGCAGGGCTGCAGGTTCTCGTCGTGGAGCGCGGCAGTTGGCTCCGGTACGGTCAAGTCGGCACAGATCACTTGCGCAATCATCGGTTAAGCAAATATGGGCATAACACGGGGCCTGAGCTGGATGGTAACCCTCGCACCATAATAATGGCAGGCGGGGACAAGCGAATTACGATGCCGTTCGAAGGGGATTACCATAATAATGCAATGACGGTAGGCGGAGGAACGCGGATCTACGGGGCTCAGGCATGGCGTTTTCACCCGAATGATTTCCGCATGGCGAGTCGCTATGGGGTACCAGAAGGCAGTTCGTTAAGTGACTGGCCGATTCAATATGAAGATCTCGAACCCTACTACAATCGGGCTGAGTGGGAGGTTGGTGTCTCCGGTGATGGGAATGCCCATTCTGGACGGGGAAAGCGGCAACATGCTTATCCAATGCCGGCGTTGTCGCCTACTTTGGAGGCTGAACATTTGGCTCGCGGGGCAGAGAAGCTTGGCTGGGAAACAGGGCCGGTGCCGCTTCTTATTAACTCTGTTCAGCGGGATGGCCGGCCGGCCTGCGTGAGGTGCGGCCAGTGCATCGGATTTGCCTGTCCGACCAACAGCAAGAACGGCGGGCACAATACAATGTTAGTAAGAGCCATGGCTACCGGTAACTGCGATCTGATCTGCGATACGTTGGTGGAGCGCATTGATACCGAAGGCGGCAAGCATGCGACCGGAGTTCATCTAGTACAGCAATCGGAGGGCTCCGTGCAGCGACGGCAAGTTCGGGCAGGCCATATTGTAGTTGCTGCAGGAGCTATCGAAAGCGCACGGCTTCTTCTCAATTCCGCAAATGATTCGGAACCGAATGGCATAGGCAATCGGAATGGGCAAGTGGGAAGAAATCTGCAAGGCCACGTCTATGCTGGCGCTTACGGCCTCTTTGACGAGCGGGTTCAAGATGGTCTAGGCCCAGGTGTAAGTATTGCGACATTCCGCTTTGACCATAGTAACGAAAGCGGAATTATCGGCGGCGGGCTGCTTGCTAACGATTTCACCCGGTTGCCGCTTATCCATTGGTATCGGGCACTTGGACCGGATGCGGCGCGGTGGGGGAGAAAAGGCAAGGAAACGATGAGCGAGAGCTACTTGCGAACGAGCCAAATTCAAGGGCCGATCCAAGAGATTTCGAATCCGGAGTCCAGAGTGCGTCTATCGAAGTCGGTCAAAGATCGTTTTGGCATACCCGTAGCTAGCCTATCTGGAAGCGTTCATCCCGAGTCTCTTCGTGCTGCGGAAATGTTGGGAGAGCAAGCGGAGAAGTGGCTATGGGCGGCTGGAGCGCGTGAGGTGTGGCGAACCCGGCCGGGCAGCGGGCTAAGTGCCGGTCAGCATCAGGCGGGTACGCTGCGTATGGGGAACGACCCTTTAACATCGGTCACTGATCCCTTGGGCCGTGTTCATGGATACGACAATCTTTGGGTGAGCGACGGCTCTGTGCATGTGACCAATGGCGGCGTTAACCCGGTGTTAACGATTCTTGCATTGGCTTTCCGCGCCGCAGAAAACCTGGTGAAACAAGGATAAGCAGAACAATAGTAATGAGAGGCTGAAAATTATGGTAATATAGTTTCGATAGATTACTATTTCTATTTATGGAGGCGCTTACTTATGGACCAACAAGTACAGCAAGAAGGATACTTCGGAGAATTCGGGGGCAGCTTCGTCCCGCCGGAATTGCAAGAAGTGCTGAACTATTTGAGCGAGCAATTTAATAAGTTCAAAGACGACCCTGAATTCAATGAAGAGCTTAGCTATTATTTGCGCGAATATGTTGGCCGCAAGAGCCCGCTGACATATGCGGAACGGTTGTCCAAGGCTTGGGGCGGACCCAAAATCTACTTAAAGCGCGAGGATCTGAACCACACCGGAGCTCATAAGATCAACAACGCTATTGGCCAGATTCTGCTCGCCAAGCGGATGGGTGCCAAGCGGATTATAGCCGAGACCGGTGCTGGACAGCACGGGGTCGCTACGGCAACGGCTTGCGCTATGTTTAATATGGAATGCGTCATCTACATGGGAGCCGAAGATACGCGCCGTCAGGCGCTTAACGTGTTCCGGATGGAACTGCTCGGCGCTACTGTCGTACCGGTTGATAAGGGCCAAGGACGACTGAAGGACGCGGTGGATGAAGCACTGGGCGATCTCGTTCGCAATTATAAAAATACGTTTTATTTGCTCGGTTCCGCGGTTGGACCGCATCCGTTCCCGACAATGGTCAAACACTTTCAAGCGGTCATCAGCGAAGAGTCGAAGCAACAGATTTTGGAGAAGGAAGGCCGTTTGCCGGATGCGGTGGTGGCCTGCGCGGGCGGCGGCAGCAATGCAATCGGCGCATTCGCCCACTATATCGACGAGCCAAGCGTCCGCCTGATCGGGGTCGAACCCGATCAAGCGCCAACTTTGACCGAGGGCGTTCCCGGCATGATTCACGGCTTCAAGTGTTTGGTGTTGCTGGACGAGGAAGGCGAGCCGCGGAAAACGTATTCGATCGCCGCGGGGCTCGACTATCCGGGCATTGGGCCGGAGCATAGCCACTTGAAGGTGACGGGACGAGCAGAATATGCCACCGTTACTAACGACGAAGTGCTGAAAGCGTTCCAGGAACTATCCCGCACGGAAGGGATTATCCCGGCTTTAGAGAGCGCGCACGCAGTTGCACACGCGAAGAAGCTTGCGCCTACGATGGATCAGGATCAGATTCTCATCATCAATCTGTCTGGTCGCGGAGATAAGGATGTTGAGCAAGTGTTTCAAATGATTAAATAGTAACAACATTAAATACACCGCCAAGTGGACCTCGTGCCATGGCGGTGTGTTTTTGGTATGTATCAAAAATATATGCTACGCAGCTAAGAATGATAGGGAAAAGTTTAATAATGCCTCACTATATTAGAGGTTACCTATACGTTAAGCTATTAATGGTCCTTATATTTACAATTTTACCATTATGGTTGTCGAGGGGGGATAATGGAATCATCTTCACTATCTGCTTATTAAGCAGTCTGATGGCATGGTTTTGAAAGCGTTTACCGACGTATTGCTCGGAATTCATGTATTGGGGAGGCAACAATAATAATGAAAAAAAAGGTTTTAAGCTTGTTCTTATCAGGTACAATGCTTCTGTCTATCTTTTTCGGATTAGCATCCTCTTCTTCTGCCGCAGATCCAGTCATCAACTCTGGTAATCCAATATTCACTAGCATCTTTACTGCCGATCCTTCTGCGCGTGTGTGGAATGACGGACGTATTTATGTATATGCGTCACATGATATATTTCCTTCCAGAGGCAGCGATCTGATGGATAAGTATCACGTCTTCTCGTCGGATAATATGGTGGACTGGGTGGACGAAGGAGAGATCCTGCGAGCGGATGATGTGCCGTGGGGACGACCGGAGGGAGGCTTTATGTGGGCCCCTGACGCGGCTTACAAGAATGGAACGTACTACTTCTATTTCCCTCATCCAAGCGACACGAACTGGAACAACTCTTGGAAAATCGGCGTGGCGACAAGTGACAAGCCCGCCGCGGACTTCGAGGTTCAAGGCTATATACAGGGGCTTCCGGGCAGTAATTTAATTGATCCTAACGTGTTCCGCGACGACGACGGCACCTATTACCTTTATGCCGGAGGCGGTGGAACAAGCTACGGCATGAAGCTTGCTGCCAACATGACGTCGATCGACGGTCCTGTCAAGCAGTTCACCGAGCTGGACGACTTTCACGAGGCTACTTGGGTGTTCAAGCGGGGAAGCACGTATTACTTAACCTATTCCGACAATAACGCAGGCGGCAACCGTATGCGGTACGCGACCAGCAGCAGTCCGCTTGGACCTTGGGTGAATCGCGGTATCCTTCTAGATCCGGTAAGCAGCGAAACGTCCCATGGTTCTGTTGTGGAGTATAAGGGGAACTGGTATTTGTTCTACCATAACGCCCAAATTTCCTCTAACGGTACGCTGCGCTCCGTTGCGGTGGACCGATTGTATTTCAATTCCGATGGCACGATCCAGAAGGTTATTCAGACGACCACGGGCGTCCCAGCGGTCGGCCCGCGTTCACATGCTACGGAGGTCAAGTACTACGACTTGATTAACGAGAGCTTCGATGAATATACTCAGAAAACGGAATATGCCATGAATAGCAGCAACGTCGCCTTTGGCGGAGGGGCTACCCGTTCGGGCGACAAAATTGAAAATATGCATACGTCAGGTTCTTATATCCAGTTGAATGGTATTAACGGCGGCACTGGCGGCAAGGCGCTTCTTACTGTGCTATACGCTTCAGCTGACGGCGGCTCAGCCTTCAAGGTAGACGCCAGCGGCGATACGGCCGGAGACGGATATTTCCTTTCCCTTCCCGGCACGGGTGGCTGGGGAAGCTACACCGGTCGGACCAATCGTCTGATCGATCTAAACGCGGGCACGAATAATATCATTCGGCTCAGCGGCGGTATGGGGGGAGCGAACGTGTCCCGTGTCATTGTATCGTTGATTCCGCAATCTGCCCAGCCAACGGAATATCCGATGAGCGGAGCCAATGTGTCAGTAGGGGGCGGGGCGGTTAAATCGGGCGGCACCATTGAAAATATGCACATTCCCGGCTCTTATTTCGAGGTGACGGGCGTGAACGGCGGCGCAGGCGGACAGTCGACGCTTACGGTTATCTACGGTTCCGCGGACACCCAAACAACGTTTCGGGTGAACGCCAGCGGCGACCCGACCGGGAATGGATATTCGCTCACGCTGCCTGGCACGGGGGGCTGGAGCACGTACACCGGACAGGTCAGCCGTGCCATTGATTTGAATGCAGGCGCGGGTAACGTGATTCGGGTGAGCGGCGGTCTGGGAGGAGCCAACGTAACGCGCATCATCGTCTCGTCGACCCCGTAAAGCCAAGGACGGTCCACTCATTGATGAGTGGGCCGTCTTTCTGTTTTCTTAGAATAATAAAATTTCTTAACAATTTATGTGAATTCACATTACAATGCATTGTTAAAATCCTTAATGACACGATGAATCTGTGATCAGAGAGGATGAAAACATGAATATTATTACAAAAGAATCGCGCAAAACGTTAATAATCGCGTTTGTATTAACGTTGCTAGGAGTAGAGCTACTGTCGGGATTCGGGCCGAATCCGCTTGTCCAAGCCGCAGATGGCACCGCATCCGTTATCGTTGAAGATTTTGAGGATGGCATTTCCGACGTTAAATTCAATCCTAAACGTATGTATGAAGCCACGCTGCACCTGGAAGACAACGCGAAGTACGTAAGGAATGGACAATATTCCGCCAGAATCGATTATGACATGATCGGGATCGTAGACAATCCGTCCCAAATCGAGGTAGGTTATCAAAGCTATATGCCGGTAACGGGCTACCCCATCAAAGTAGGAATGTGGGTTTACGGCAATAACGAAGGACATTTGTTAACGACGAAATTCAGGGAGCAAGGAGGGAGCGGCTCTTCCTTCCAGTCCGAATTCTACGATGCGGCTACGAACGGTATCAATTGGACGGGATGGAAATATATCGAGGCCGATGTTCCGCAAGGTAAAACCGGCCCTATCGTTCTTGAATTGTTTTTCCAATTGAAGCAGTCCGATATGAGCAAGAAAAACAAGGGCTCCATATGGGTGGACGATATTCGGTTTATTTATGAGGAGGCCGATGAGGATCATGACGTGCCGGTCATTAAACCGATTGCTCCTGTCGAAAATGCCGAATTAACTGCTCCCCTGGATGAATTGAAGGTTGAGATGACCGACACGGAATCAGGCCTTAACATGGATACGTTGTCCGTTTATTTGGATGGGACGGATATTACGGCCGACGTGCAGTATGCTTCCGACTCCCATCTATTAACCTACCCAGGCGAACGTATTGACGGCGGGTATCATGTTCTTGCTATTCAGGTGAAAGATAATAACGGCAACCCGGCAGAGAAAACCTATGCCTTCACGATGAATGCTGGCGAGCGTCTATTCATGAAAGCCGCCGAAGAGGCAGTTAGCAATGAAATATATGCCGTCAACTTAAATATTAAGGATTATGCGAATGCAGAGACGGCACAGTTCGAATTAAATTACGACCCGAATACGCTGCAAGTAGAAAACGTTGACGCGGTCAACGGCGTTACCCAAACGTCGGATATCGATAATGAGAACGGAATCGTCCAAGTAAACCTTGACGGGCTATCTGCGGCAGTTGCCGACGATATCGCGACAGTCAACTTCAGAGTCAACTCCGAAGCTGTGCTGGCGCGAGGCGAGGCTTATAAATCCATAACGATGAGCGGTTCGGAGCTGGCATCGGGCGGAGTTCAAACGAGTTCGCCGCTCGCTACGCCCATCCGCTACACGATTGCTTTTCCGTTCCATCTGGAGATGACGGGAGTTGGAATAGGGACTACCACTACGTTCACGGTTACAGACCGTAATCATCGTCCGTATGAGGGCGCCGATATTTACTTTACGGGCTTATTGAAGCAAAGCTCGGTCGTAACGATTGACGCCGCAACGACTAATGTATACGAGGATGACGATGCTTCCTCCGAGGTGCTGATGGTTGCAACGGCTGGCCAACGCTACTATGCGTCGGGAGAAGCCGATGACGGTTGGTTCGAGGTTATATTTGCCGATGGCCAAACAACAGGCTATATCGCCGAAGCCGATGTTAGCAGCCAACCGCTGGAAGGCAGCTTGGGCCAGACGGATGCCGAAGGACAACTGACTTCGGATTTAACGACACTGGCGCTTGGAACCTATCAGGTTCAAGCCGTCTTCGGCGATCAGAACAGTAAGGTTGTCGACTATGAGGTCGTCGAGCAATACGGCATGAACGCCCCGGAGTTCATTCAAACGTATGTCGCGGAAGACATGTCCACGCAGCTGAGCGCGGCATGGCAAACGAATTCCGCAACTAAAGACACGTTCATTCAGTACATCGCTGCGAGCGATTGGGGGACGGAAGAAGAACCTAATGCCTCTTATGTAAAGCAGCAGCAATCCGAGAGCGAGCTTCAGGTGCTTAGCATGAAGGAGAAGGGCACCAAGGGCGAGATCCGCTTCCATAATGTACGGGTAGAAGGCTTGAAGGCAAACACGGCTTACAAATATCGTGTAGGCTATGACGGCCACTGGTCGGCATGGTATGCCTATTCCACGCTTGATCAGAACAAAGCTACGCCAACCTCTTTCTTGTACGTTACGGATTCGCATACGAAAGAAGATGACGGATTGGAAATCTATCAAGAGCTCATGACTAACGCGTTCGCGCAATATCCGTCTACGCAATTTGTCATGCACGGCGGAGATATGGTGGACGTAGGCGGAGCCCTCGAAGAATGGATGCAGTTCTGGAAAGCTTCTTCGATCTATGCCACAACGTATCCGTCCGCGCTAACGCTCGGAAATCATGACGTGAAGGGCGAAGGGAAGGACGTGTTTACCAAAGGCGCCAATTTCCCCGAGAACGGACCGGAATCCCAAATGCAATATGCCTATGCTTACGATATCGACGATACGCACTTTGTCGTTCTGAACTCGGAAGGCACGGAAGAGCAAATGATGGATCAAGCTGCCTGGCTGCAAGAGGATCTGGATAAAAACGACAATAAATGGACGATCGCGATGTTTCACCGTCCCGCCTACCATACGGAGGAAGGCCGTGACACGCTCGTTGAGTATACGCAAACGTATTTCGCGCCTATATTAGAGAAGATGAAAGTCGATTTGGTCCTGGTAGGCCATGATCACGTGTACGCGCGCACTTATCCGATGCAAGACGGAAAGCCTAACAAAAGCACGAATAAGGGCACCGTTTATTTGGATGGCGGCGCCGCTGGCTGGAAATTCTACAACGGCATTAAGTACGACTATTTAAATCACATATTCGACGAGGATGTTCCCGTATATTCCGCTATCAAAATTACGCAGAACGAGATTCGCGTCGAAGCGCGCACGAGCGCGGGCGATTTGATCGACGAGTTCTCGATCACGAAGCCGAAGACCGGCGGGCCTTCGGTGCCGGGTCCAATCGACGAGCCGTCGCCGGAACCGACCCTGGAGCCGACGCCAACCGCGGATAAGGTCATTTCGGATAAGGAAGTAACGGCAGCGATCCAATCTGGAAGATTGGTCATTGATCTAAGCAGCGATGGCGGTACGATTCAAATTCCAACCGAACTGGCCTCCTTGATCAAACAATTGGAGAACGGAGAAATCGTCATCACCGTGCCTAATCAACCGAACATCGTGATAAGCGGACAAGAGCTGAACAGATTATTGTCGGACAACAGCGACGCGGAGTCGGTTGAAATCACGGTGGAGTATGCAACGCCGGCCGAGCAGCAAGCCTATGTGGAGCAAATCCAAAGCTCGAAAAAGACGGCCAGCGCAGCAAGCAAAGCATTCACGGTTACAGCAACTTCAAGCGCTGCAACGGCCGCGTTATCTTATACGCTTGGCATGCAAGCCGATGGAATGTCTGCATATACGAATCTATATGAAAAAGGCAGCGATGGAAAGCTAACGCTGGTCCAAGCGAATGTCGCTCTTTATGCGAATCGTCTTGCATTACTGGCCGGCCACACCTACGTGGCCATTGAAGTGGTAACGAATTATTCCGATATGAACCGCAATCACTGGGCGTACGATTATATTCAAATGTTGTCCGCTGCAAATTTGGCTGCCGGAGTAGATGCCGAGCGGTTCGCGCCTAATGCATCGATTACTCGTGCGGAGTTTACGGCAATTATCGCTCGGGCTTTGCAGCTCTCCGCAACCGGAGAAGGGCAGTTCAATGATGTGGACGACGATGCTTGGTATGCGGATGCAGTCATCGCTGCCGCTGAAAAAGGCATCATATACGGACAAAATAATGAGCAATTTAATCCGCATGCGCAGATTAGCCGTCAAGAGATGGCGGTTATACTAAATCGAGCGTATGCGTACATGAATGGCAAAAATACGGGGAATACCTCAACCGCAAGCTTTACCGATATGAATAACGCGCAAAGTTGGGCAATCGAAGCGATTGCGAATGTAGAGCGGCTTGGATTAGTTCGGGGCGGAGGAAACGGGAAGTTTAATCCTCAAAGCTCATTGACCCGCGCCGAGGCTGCAACGGTTATTGCGAAGCTGCTCTCTCTATAACATTAAGAAAGTTAGCTTATCCGCGGCCTGTGCGGATGAGCTAGCTTTCTTTGTTTTGATGTCATTCAGATTGGAATAACGTGCAAATCTTAGAAATTTTGTAGTATATTTGAATGGATCGAAATCATATACCCACTTACTAGGAGCGAATACGATGAATTTATTTGAAGGCTGTTACAATCAATCCCTATCGTCCCGTTTGCATTGGATAAACGAACCTGTCAATTGGACGTTTCAGGAGGATCATAGCTTATCGGTGGCTGCGCCCGCAATGGCAGACTTCTTTATCGATCCATCGGGAGAAACGAACAAAGCGTCCGCGCCGTATCTGTACACTTGGGTAAAAGGCGATTTCAGCATCGTAACGCGCGTCAGCGTGGAGATGAAGCAGCAATACGATTCCGGTTGCCTAATGATAATGGCCGATGACCGTAATTGGGCAAAAGTATGTTTCGAGTTTTTTGAGAATCAGCCCTCCATCCTAAGCGTTGTTACTAGAAACACATCGGATGACTGCGTGTCCAGCACGGTAGAGGCAAGGCAGCCTTATTTGAGAGCGGCGCGTTCCGGAAACTGCTTTGCCTTCCATTATTCGTTGGACGGGGAGCATTGGAAGCTGGTCAGATATTTCGGAATGGACTGCCCCGAGGAAATGAAGGTAGGCGTCGTTGCCCAAGCGCCGATCAGCGAAGGTTCCCATGCGAGATTCGAGCAGCTCACGATTGGAGAGGCCGGTTCGGGAGATATCCGCATCGTTAAGTGAAATAAACGAAAGCCGTGTTCCTTCTTTGTCGAAGGTCACGGCTTTTTCTATGGATTAAGTTAGCAGCAGCTTAAGCTGCCGCAAATACGAGCGCAGCTCCGGAACCGCCTCTAGATGCGCCTTCAGAACCCGGAGCAAGGTGAGGTTGGGCTGCTCCGCCTGCACTTCCGCGCGCAGAAGACCGACAACTTCACTTAACTCCTTGAGGGAGGCTGACGGCAGGGGAAGGGTCTGAATCCGCTCCTCCATCGCCTTAAGAAATTCGGCGACCGTTCCTTTTCGCGCCGATTCGTCGTTACGGTTCATGAGACGCGGCTCAACGATCCATTCGCCGATTATCGGCTTCGGTGTTGTGCGGATCATATCCTGTACGATGGCTTCCATGCGATCGACGATAAAGTCCGCAAGCTCGGGGATCGGCTGTGAGACCACTTTCTGCAAGACGCCGTTCGTATATTCGCGGAGAATGCCGCGGAAGATCATGACGGCATCCCACACATGCGGCTCGAGCTGCTCGCCGAAGGTTTCAATCAGCATTTCCTTCCGCCAGGTCAGCAGGGCGTTGTTGATCTTCTTCTCTGCCTCTATGTAAATGTCGTTCTCCGTAATAGGAGACTCGTTGAATTCAATCATGAACAAGTGATTCTCAAGGATATAGTATAGATAAAATTCGATCAAACGGCTGAGCTTCTCCTTAGGAGATACGCCAAGCGGCATTCCGGAGCGGTCAAGTTCGGCGGCCTGCTCAAGCAACGTCTGATGGCAGGCGACGAAAGTCGCTGTAAATAGAGCCTCTTTGGATGTAAAAATTTTATAGATGCTGGCTTTGGCCATCCCGCACGCTTCTGCGATATCTTGCATCGAAGTTGCGCTGTACCCCTTATTTCGGAACAAATCCATAGCCGCGTCGAGAACATTCGCTTTTTTTAAATCCGTCATGTAGACAATCACCCCATCCTATATTGACATGAGATTCAAAAGAGGTCAACGTTATAGAGTTGACAACGAAACTATATAGTTCTATATTGAACTCAATAGTTTTATTTTATACCTATAAGGGAGGTGTGCCGAAGCTTGGCCCTCGCGCCGGCTCGGCAGCAATGATGCCTATTGCAGAAGGACTAGAGATGTTGGAGCTGGAGATGAAGCTTGGCGGCCGTACGATGATCATTCATCCTATGATCGTTCATGACCAACACACTTGGACGTTGATCGATACGGGAATGCCGGGAATGGCAGAGGCGATTCTCGCGTACGCCAAGGAAGCAGGGATTTCCGAAAAGACGCTTCAAGCGATTATTCTGACGCATCAGGATATCGATCATATCGGTGGCTTGCCGGGATTTTTGGGGGATGGAGGCGAGGCAGCATTCGAGATCTACGCCCATGAGGACGATAGAGACACGATCGATGGGAAAGCGCCGCTTCTGAAATTTCCGACCGAGATGCTAAGCGCTGAGCTTGATACCTTGTCTGATCATGTGCGCCTGAAGTTCGAGAGCATATTCGTTCATCCATCCAAGCCGAATGTTACACGATTGATGTCGGACGGAGAGACACTGCCGATTGGCGGCGGGTTAACGGTCATTCACACGCCGGGGCATACGCCAGGCCATGTCAGTCTCTACCACCAAGCAAGCAAGACGCTTATCGCGAGCGATGCCTTGGTTATCCATAATGGCGAATTGCTTGGTTCCTCTCCTTATTCTACGGTTAACATGGAGCAGGCAATCCGCTCGCTCGAGAAGTTCAAGCCGTTCGAGATTGAAACCGTCGTTTGCTATCACGGCGGACTGCTGCGGGGAGACATTAATAAGCGTATTGAGGCGTTGACCGCGAATCCGTAAAGCCTTTATCTAGTCATATCTGACTATATAGCCTGATAGGGAGGTTAATCTTCCATCAGGCTTTTTGCATGGGTGATACTTACAAAAATTCCTTTTAAATTATAGATCTTACAGGTAAAATATTTGTAGGTTAGGACAGCTCATCGGCTTCATATTCAATTGATTTTGTAAGCGCTTTTTTTGCGGCAATACGAATGCAGAGGCGACAGGGAGAGAATCCATGAAACGAATTCCAATGATGCTGCAGTTGGCACTGATTCTGTTCTGCGTTATGGCCATTCCAATGGCTATCTTGACATGGTATAGCGGCGGACAGATTTTGCAGAACTCCGAGAGCGCTATCGCTGAATCCTCATTGGCCGGTCTGAATGCGAACCGCAAGCTTAATGAGAATGCGCTGAACAATCTGGCTCAGGATGCAGTGAGGCTTGCTGCTACGAATATTTTCGACCGCATTCGCGTGTTCGAGACGTTTAATGAGCTTAACGTGAACTATAGCAATGTGAGCAAAGCGCAAGCTGTATTGCTGGAGCTGCTCAACTTGAATCATAGAGTGAACGGCGTTTACTCGTCCTACTTCTATTTAGGGGATTCCGACTATGTTATTTCCACCGACAAGGGCATTACAACGCTGGAGAGGTATGAGTCGATTGATTGGACCGAGGAAGCATTTGTCGGCAGAAGAGGAATTAGCGGCGTATGGTATCCGCGTACGTTGGACTCGGGGGTAAAAGTGGTATCTTACGTGTTGCCGCTGAACCGTTTATTGACTACGACTCGCGGATTCTTAGTCGTCAACCTGAGAGAAAGCCAAATTGGGGAATATCTTCGCACCTCCGAGCAGGGCAAACATGATTATTTGCTCATGGGAGCGGACGGTACGATCATCTCGCATAATGACAAGAGCTTGTTGCTTACAGATGGCAAGCGGCAGCCCTATATCCAAGACATACTGGAGAGCGGCTCGAAGGAAGGTTATGCGTTCCATGAGATCGATGGCGAGCATTTGATCTATACGTGGTCCCGTTCTCCACAGTTTGGTTGGTGGAATGTTAACATTTATTCAATGGACGAGCTGATGACGAAGACACACTCCTTACAGAGCAACATTATCGTTCTTACAATTATAATTATCGTTGCAGGAACCGTGTTGACCGTCTTTCTCGCAACCTGGTTATCCAAGCCGCTAAGGGAGCTGGTCCGTGTTGTCCGCGCAAGCAGTAAAAATCTCGTTATTGGGGACAAGAATGAGCTTGTTTTCCTAGATGCGGCGTTCAGACGTATGCAGGACGAGGAGGAAGGGCTCTACAAGCTGCTGCAGGAACGGGAACAGGATACGCGCAGCCTGTCTATCCATAATTTGCTGCGGGGCGAAGTGGCAAAACAGATTGTTGAGCTATTTCCGGAGCCCTATTACTTCGTCGCCATTGTCTCAATTGATCAATATAGAAGGTATGTGAGCAAGACCAATCCGGAGACCCGTAATTACCATCGTTATTTGCTCATAGCCAAATGCGAGAGTTCGTTCGCGGACGGCGTACAGGCACGAAGCGTCTATCAAGGGGAAGGCTGCTTTGCCATTGTCATCAACTTTGGTTCAGCGGAGCTTGAAAGCCAATATGAAGGCATCAATCAGACGCTTGCCGCAATCAGGGATGCGGCAGCAGAGCTGCTCGGCCACTCCGTTACCATCGGGGTCAGCAGCCAAACGATGGAAAGCGCCATGATCGCCGATCGAGTGGTCGAAGCGATGGAAGTCATCAAACATCGCATGATTGAAGGCAGCGGCGGTATTACGTATTGGAAGCAAGAAGCCGAGCAAAGCAAAAAGTATATATATCCATCGAACAGCGAGAGGCGGATACTCAACTTTCTCGATAACGGGGATCAGGTCAGCATAATGAAAGAGCTGGCGTTCATTCGGAGCGAGATCCAGTCGGTCGAGTACATCTCCTACGATAATATTTTGTTCATCTACACCCAATTGGTAGGCATAACGATCAGGCATCTTAGGGAGAACAATATTAGCACTTCGCGTTTCTTCGCCCGGCAAGGTAATATATATTCCGCCATTGCTTCCTTTGATACGCTGGATGAGCTTGAAGAATATTTGCATGGCTTCTTTGGCGAAATTATTCAATATGTTACGCGCAGCTCAGGCGAGGTCAACTACGGAGAGCGGATCATTCGGTACTTGGAAGAGCATTTCAGCGAAGAGATCGTATTTGAAGATATGGCGAAGGAAATCGGCATCAGCTATTCCTACATGCGTAAGCTCGTTTATGAGTTATCGGGCAAGAGCCTGATCGACTACACCAACCAGCTGCGAATCGAGTACGCCAAGCATCTGCTCTTGGAATCCAAGCTGAACATCGCACAGATTGCCATCGAGGTCGGCTACATGAATGTTCAAAGCTTTAATCGTTTTTTCCGCAAGTACGAGGGCATGCCTCCGAGCAGCTACAAGGCACTTAAGCATGGAAGAGCATCAGAACAGGAATTGCTGTAGCAGGCTGACCGAATAACAGATAAGTAAGCGGCGTGGAGCTGTCCTTCCGGTCTCTAAAGACAAACGGAGGCTGCTCCATTATTTTTGCTCATGCTAATCAGAATTGATTATTTAAGACTCGAAAACGGCGGAGTGACGCGGGAAAATCAAAAATGACAGGGGCAATCAATAGTCAGGATTTACGGATCGAATGACGGGAGGCTATGATGCTGTCATAACCCCGCCAATGTCCGAACAAACCGTCGGCCGTGGAAGCCCTAATGTGGAGGAGGTGTATCTATGAAAGTTGAAAGCGCTTCACTTATTGATGAAACCGCTTTAAAGAAACAAAAGGGTAACCGGAGAATGACATATTATCTTCGGCGGGACTGGCAGCTTTACTTACTGCTTCTGATTCCACTATCCTTTGTTGCCGTTTTCAAATACGCGCCGTTGTCAGGGCTCGTGCTTGCCTTTAAGAACTATAAGATCGCAAGGGGGTTCTGGGGCAGCGAATGGGTCGGTTTTCAAATCTTTCAAGAGATATTCGATAAACCCGACTTCATCCGCGCTGTCCGCAACACGTTGATGCTTAACAGCCTCGACCTCGTATTTAGTTTCACAATGCCCATTGTGCTTGCGCTGTTGCTCAATGAGATCAAAAGCGTCAGATTCAAACGCGTGAATCAAACGCTGCTGTATCTGCCGCATTTCCTGTCCTGGATCATTATTGGCGCGATTGCTTATCAGCTGCTCGGCCAAGGGAGCGGAGCGGTCAATAATCTCTTTGAATTAATGGGCTGGAATCGTGTCCCGTTCCTTCAAGAAGACACGCATTGGCTGTTCAGTTATTTGGCTATCGGGGTCTGGTACAGTATGGGGTGGGGCACCATCATCTACCTTGCTTCGATTAGCAGCATTAACCCTGAGATGTACGAAGCTGCTACCGTTGATGGCGCAGGGCGGTGGAGGAAGGTTTGGAACGTCACGCTGCCGTCCATCCGAGCCACGATTGTAACCTTACTGATCATGAACCTGGGCAAGGTGATGGAGGGCTCATTCGAGCGGATTTTTGCCTTGCAGAACAAAGCCACTACGGAATATACCACTACGATCCCGGTACTGGTCTACCGATGGGGGATCGAGAGCGGCAACTTCAGCCGTGCGACGGCGCTTGGATTATTCCAAGCACTCATTGGACTTGTGCTCGTGCTGCTCGCTGATCGTATTGCCAAGAAGCTCGGCGAAGACGGATTGTTATAGAAAGGAGGCGAACCATGAAAACATCCAATGGCACTCTTGCCATGCATCGCAAAAGGCGCTTCGACATCTGGGATGTGCTGATCCGCCTCACCGTGATGATCTCTTCGCTGGTCTGCTTGCTGCCGTTCGTGCATGTCGTGTCGAAATCCCTTAGCAATGATGCATACGTGATCGCGAATAAGGTTTTTCTCTGGCCGCAAGGCGTCACGATCGAGGCGTACAAAAAAATTCTCCAAGACGAGAGCATTCTGCGGTCGTTGTATGTATCCATTATCGTGACCGTATTATTCACGATTCTAGGCATGATCATCACGATTTGCGCGGCCTATCCTTTGTCTCGGATGCAATTGAAGGGCCGTACGGCGCTAACTTTTATCTTTATGTTCACGTTGTACTTTCACGGCGGAATCATTCCTGAGTACATGTTGGTCAACAATCTAGGCTTGCTGGATAGCATGTGGTCGATTATTTTGCCTCCGGCGTTCAGCGCATTCAACCTGTTGATTATGAAAACAGCTCTCTCCAGCAGCATTCCGGTTAGCTTGGAGGAATCTGCGCGAATCGATGGAGCCGGACACTTCCGCATTCTAGTCAATATCGTTTTACCGCTGTCCAAACCGATTATGGCAACGATGGCACTCTTCTACGCGGTCGGACGCTGGAACACCTACCAGGATGCGCTGTTCTACATTAAGCAAAATGTAGATATGCGGCCGTTGCAGCTGAAGCTGTATTACCTGGTTATTCAGGCCAGCGAGAGCTTCCAGCTGGAAGCGACGCAAGTGCAGCTGAGCAATCCAGAGGTGCTCAAAGCTTCATGCGTTGTATTCGCAACGCTGCCGATCTTATGTGTCTATCCGTTCATTCAGAAGTATTTTGTCCAGGGCGTTATGCTAGGAGCCGTCAAAGAGTAATAGGGAGCATTAAAAATACGATAGCGGAGGAATAAGAGATGAGCAAAATGAAAGTCTTCACATCGTTGTTGATGACTTTAGTTGTGGGAACCACTCTTCTAGCAGGCTGCTCGGATAACAATAAGGGGAGCAACAACGCGACCAATGCGCCGGCGGCAACCAACAGCAATAAGGCAACCAATGCCCCTGCGGAAAGCCCCGAAGGCGCCTTTGCCGATTACTCCAAAGGCTTTCCGGAGAAGGTCAATCTCGAGATTCCGGTATATGAACGCGCATTCGAGGGCTGGAACGTAACCGACAACTACTACACACGTTGGATTCAGAAGGAATTCGGGGACAAGTACAACGTAAACGTTAAGTTTATCCCGATTACCCGCAGCAGCGAAGTCACGGACTTCGAGCAACTGCTCGCTTCCCACAAGGCGCCGGACATTCTATTCCACTACGACATGCCGCAAGCGCTTGCATACTATAGCGAGGACGTCATGCAAGAGTTGAATTATGAGGAGATCGCTAACTACGCCCCTACCTATTGGAAAAACATGAGCGAAACAATCGAACAATACGGCAAGGTAGACGATAAAAATGTGTTTTTCTTCGCTGCTCGTCCGGCTGTAGACAACTTCACGACTTTGATTCGTAAAGACTGGGTGGAGAAGGTAGGCATGAAGTTGGAGGACCTGACCTCCCTTGAGAAATACAACGAGATGCTGACGAAATGGAAAGAAGCCGGTCTTGGAGCTGGCGCCGGCAGCCTGCTGCAGAACAACTACACGTACAACTATGCATTCCGCGATTGGCCGGTTGACGCCAAAGATCGCGCGCTTTATTCCGATCTCGGCGTAGCGGATTTGACGACGCCGGCAAGCGAGCGCTACTTACGCAACCTGAACGATCAGTACAATAAAGGTCTGATCGACAAGGAATTTTATCTGCGCAATGACGATGGCAAAATCAAGGCTGAGTTCGTTGCGGGCAAGACAGGTACCTATGGTCTGTATCTTGCCAGCAATACGGATGTCATTACGGCTACTCTTGCCAACAATCCGGACGCGCAATTCGCTGTTCTTCCTCCGACAGCAGGCACTCCTGAAGGCTACAAGCCGCAGGGACGCGCGTACTGGCCTTTCGGCTTTATCATGGGCATCAACTATGAGTCTACGGAAATGGAACGCGCAGCTGTATGGATGTATCTCGAGTGGATGAGCCAGCCGGAGAACCTGTTCTTCCTGCAGAACGGTGTTGAAGGTCAGAACTATACGCTTGACGCCGAAGGTATCGCTGTGAAAAATGCGGATTTTAAAGGCGAATCCGTTCTGTCGCAGAACAATAACAAGGATTATTGGGCACTTGTCATCGAAAGTCCGCAATATGCCGATCCTGCTGTAACTCGCAAAGCTTACCTGCGCAACTGGTCGCCGGCAGGGTATGAATATTTGGCTGAGGATCTGTTGAAATATTACGATCAAACGGCGGAATTCCGTACGCCGGACGCCATGTTCAGCGTAGTGCTGGAGAAGGTCAGCGAGTACAAGGCCGATCTGAACTCGCTGTTCCAAGAGCTGTATGTAAAGGTTGTTCTTGCACCGACGGACCAGTTCGACGCCATGTATGAAGAGGCTAAGAAAACGTACCTTGAGGCGGGCTATCAAGAGATTCTCGACGAGAAGCAAGCCGCAATCGATGCGGGTAAATTCAACTAATATTGGTATGCGGGTTGAAGGTAGGAAGATGGGCCGGAGGTCACCTTAAGGTGACTCCCGGTTCTTTTTGTTTTCTACTGTGGCTTAATAACTGGATTCGGAATACTAGGGAAGACAAAAAGCTGTAACAATTGGCCGTGCAAGCAGAAATTTCAGTTCGTTTATGCGTTGACAACCCGATTAAATGTAGCTATATTAATACTCAGATGAAATTGAAAATCAATATCAATTAAGCTAAAGGGGTTTGAAAATGAATAAAAAGTTTCTTTTGTCCATCTTTCTTATTTTGTCCGTTATTTTCGTAAGTGCTTGCGGTAACAATGCAGCGAACAATGGTGCAAATAATGGATCGTCGGCAACTAACGCTCCAAGCGCAACGGATGCGCCTGCGACGGACGCTCCAGCCGAATCCGGAACGATCACATACGAATCCGAGGTTGGTCCGGTAGAAGTGCCTGCGAATCCGCAACGTATCGTTGCTTTGACGAACGCGCCAAACATCCTGTCGTTGGATGGAAAGATCGTTGGCGTAGACGAGTGGACGAACAAGAGCCCTCACTTCACAGATAAGCTGGCTGGTGTAGAGGTCGTATCCGATGAGAGTCTTGAGAAGATCATCGAGCTTGAGCCGGATTTGATCATCGCCGGTACACATAACAAAAACATCGACAAATTGCAGGAAATCGCGCCAACTGTTGTGTACACTTGGGGCAAACTGGATTACTTGACGCAACAGCTCGAAATCGGCAAGCTGTTGAACAAAGAGCAGGAAGCGCAAGCATGGATTGACGATTTCAAGACGCGTGCGGCAGCAGCCGGCGAAGAAATTAAAGCAAAAATCGGTGCAGACGCTACGGTGTCGGTATTGGAGACGGATTCGAAGAGCTTCTACGTGTTCGGCGACGCTTGGGCGCGCGGAACGGAAATTCTCTATCAAGCAATGGGACTGAACATGCCTGAGAAAGTTAAAGCCGATGCTCAAGGGCCTGGCTACTATACGCTTTCCAATGAAGTTCTTAGCGACTATGCCGGCGATTGGATCATTCTCAGCAGAAGCGCTACGGGAGACAATTCGTTCATGAAGACCGATACTTGGACGAAAATCCCGGCTGTTCAAAACAACCATGTCATCGAGATCGATACAGAAGCTGCTTCTTACAGCGATCCGATAACACTTGAATACTTGTTGAACATCTTCAAAGAAGGTTTCTTGAAATAAGCGTTTGCTTAACGCACTGGCTGATGAAGAAGGCCGAGTTGCCTCAGTTAACAAAGAGGCTGTCTCGGTCTTCTTCTTGCCCGTTATGCCCTGGAGGAGGAATGGCAATATGAGTGCTAGTCGGAAGTCAAAATCTTTTGTTCTCAAACTTATACTCAGCATAGCGGTACTAGCAGTCATGTTCGCGCTCGCTATGCTGCTTGGCGCGAAGGATGTATCCTTGCGCGAGCTCTGGTTAATATTAGCTAACCAAGGCGGAGATGATGATAAAATCTCGATGCTCAGGGAGATCCGTTATCCGCGGGAAGTGGCGGCCGTGCTTGTAGGCGCCGCGCTTGCGGTAGCCGGGGCAATCATGCAAGGGTTGACGCGCAATCCGCTTGCAGACCCCGGGCTTCTCGGTCTAACTGCCGGTGCGAGAGCGTCGCTCGCCTTGGCTATCGCCGTATTGCCGGCGATGAGTTATGTCGGGATTATGATCGTCTGCTTCGTCGGAGCCGCGCTCGGTATGTTCCTCGTTATCGGTATCGGCTCGGTGAAGAAAGGCGGTATGTCTCCGTTCCGGATCGTATTGGCCGGTTCGGCAGTTTCCGCCTTTCTATATGCCGTAGCGGACGGTATCAGTCTTCTATCGAAGACATCCAAAGAAGCGACGATGTGGACATCCGGAGGGTTGATCGGTACGACATGGGGACAGGTTCAAGCGATGAGTCCAGTTATCATCGTTGCGATTCTGGTTGCAATGGCCATGTCCAAGTCGCTCACGATATTAAGCTTGAACGAAGAAGCCGCGGTTGGTTTAGGCATTCGCACGGCATACGTCAAAGCGGTATTATACATTATGATCATTCTGCTGGCCGGAGCCTCCGTTGCGCTTATCGGGAACATGGCGTTCATCGGGATGATGATTCCACATATCGTAAGAGCGCTGTTCGGGACCGATTATCGCACCGTCATTCCAATGTCGGCGATCTGGGGCGCGACATTCATGCTCATGGCGGATACGTTGGGCCGAACGCTCAATGTGCCGTTCGAGACGCCGGTTGTGGCAATTATGGCCGTACTCGGACTGCCGTTCTTCTTGTTCGTCGTTCGTAAAGGAGTGAAGACGCTGTGATGATTTCGAATGCGAAGGTTAAGAAACTAGTGGTCGTCTTCATGGCGTTGCTGCTGCTCATCGTTGCAACGATCATTGTTGGAATGAGTCTGGGTTCTGGGGCTCTAACGATCAATCGGCTGTTCCAGACGTTGTTCGGGAATGGTACGACTAAGGAAAATCTCGTGTTATTCTCCATTCGTATGCCGCGCATCGCAGTAACGCTGTTGGCCGGAATGGCTTTAGCATTGTCGGGCGCAATCCTTCAAGGGATTACTCGGAACGACTTGGCCGATCCTGGCATTATCGGTATTAACGCCGGGGCCGGTGTGGCTATATCGGTATTTTTCCTCTATGCGCCACTCGATCCGAAGTCTTTCGCTTATATGCTTCCGATTGTCGCATTCGTAGGAGCGCTAATTACGGTTGCCCTCATTTACTTGTTCTCTTATTCCAGAAGAGACGGGCTGCAGCCAGTGAAGCTGGTGCTTGTCGGGATTGGGTTTGCCCTTGCCTTGTCTGGTCTGATGATCGTGCTGATCTCATCCGCTGATTATCGGAAGGTTGATTTTATCTCGCAGTGGCTGGCGGGTAACATATGGGGAGCGGACTGGCCGTTCGTATGGGCGCTGCTGCCGTGGCTTGTCATTCTGCTTCCGTACACACTGTACAAGTCGAACGCACTTAACCTATTGTCGATGGACGAAGCGGTTGCTGTAGGGGCAGGTGTCTCCATCAACCGAAACCGTCTGCTGTTGTTAGGAACTGCCGTCGCTATAGCCGCTGCGGCGGTATCCGTCACCGGAGGCATCGCGTTCGTCGGCCTGATGGCACCCCATATTGCCAAGTCACTTGTAGGGCGCCGTCATCAATATTACGTCCCCATTGCCGTTCTGATGGGCGGGTGGCTGCTCTTGTTCGCTGATACGATTGGACGTAATCTTGTCGATCCGTCAGGCATTCCGGCGGGCATAATGGTCGCGCTCATCGGCGGACCGTACTTCTTGTATCTTCTTCTGAAAAAGTAGAGTAGTCGCTGTGACAGGTCATGAGCAATCATGCGGTCACAGCTTTTTTTATGAAGAACTAGTTGCAATGACATCCTATTTGGCGTATTCTAAAATTAGTTGCAATAGCATTCTATTCGAGAGGAGGGTGAAAACAATGGAATCGGAATCACACGGCCATTACATTTCGGCAATCTATCGCCATATGCAGGTGTTCATCTCAGCAGAGCTGGCGCCTTATCGAATAGGCAGCGGCCAGTATATATTTCTTATGGCGATTGCGAATCAACAGCCAACCACACAGAAGGAGCTAAGCGAGAAGCTGCTCATCGACAAGACGACTACCGCGAAGGCGATCGCCAAGCTGGAGGCGGAAGGTTATGTGCGAAGGGAGGCCGATCCTGCCGATAACCGCTACCAGCTGCTTTTTTTGACGGAATCGGGTCACGAGGTTGTACCTAAGGTTCAAGAAGCGCTGAATCGGGTCAAGAGCAAGTCGAAGAAGGGCATGAGCGACGAGGAGTATGAGTTGTTGATAGGCCTGCTGAAGAACGTGCTTCGCAATATAATCGAATGATATTTGGGAGGGTGTAAGCGATGATTGCACAACCTTTTATCGCAGTGGAAAATTGCAAAGAGGAAATCAAGTATTATCAAAGCGTCTTTGGCGGCGAGATCACGATTTTGCGTAAGCAGGGAGAAGAGGTGCTGAACGCGGATCTGCTTGTTGACGGAGCAAGCCTCAAGTTTGCGGATACGAAGGCGGCGAAGCCGTCCGCCAAGGGCGACTATGTGCGGGTATTCTTGAAAATCGATACGGAGGAAACATTCCTAAGCATTTACGGCGAATTCGCGGCAAGCGGAACAGTTCAAACGGAAGTGTATGAAGCTCCGTTCAACGGACTGCTGGCGATCGTGACCGACCGGAACGGCGTGTGCTGGGTATTGTCGTATTATCGCAGTTAACGAGCAGAAGACCGAAGCTCCCAACTCGCAATTTGCCAGATAGTCAATTTATGTGATTTTTCACATAAGATTAGTTAAACAAGGTGTATGTTGTAAATAGTTATGCTATTTTTCATACAAAAGCGCATAAATCATCATGAGTGGAAATCATACAGCCTAATTCGCCCATTTTGTTCGTTTCCGCCAATATAGCTCCATTAGCCTGTATGAAATCCAATTTAACTACCTTTTTAATGTTATTAAGCCTGTTAGCCTGTATGAGATCCATTCAAACTGGCAGGGGCTATGCGGTAGACCGCACGGTCATCCTCTGTCGGCTGCTCATCCAAGCGGCTGGCTTCCCAGCCGAAGGAGAGGACGCTTGCAAGCTTGTCAGCCTCTGAAGCGGTCAGGCGGGCAATAACCTGCTCCTCGCCAGCCTCCAGAAGCAGCTCCGCTTCTATCCCCAAGGCAACCAAAATCCAGCTGTGAATGCCGCGAATCGTATTGTATTTGATCTGATAGCCTTGCGTCACAGCCTGCTGAAACGTAGCTTCATTGTCTGCGGCAAAGGCCGTTAGCTGCGAATAATCGAAATGAAATTTGCTGTCGTCTTTAGGCAGTTCTTCTCCTGCAACAACTTTCCGTATAAGCTCCTCGTCCGGCCATCCGAGGGATTTGAGCGATTCCAGCATAAGCGCATCCCATTGGGACAGCTTAGCGAGCGGAGCAGATAAGTTAGACATGGCAATGACCTCCATATGCTTCAATGTAAGTAATTGATAAGAATGGCAGAAGACTGCCCGGCCATCCGCGATGCCCTGGGCAGTCTTCGAACTTGCCTATTACGTTATTTGCTTGCTTTGTAAGCGTCCAGGTATTCTTTCACTTTGGCCGAATCGGCTTTCAGCTCAAGACCGGTCTTAACCATTGTGCTGAGCGTAGAGATCGCTTTGAATTTGTTGCCGCCGTAGAAGGCGAGAATTTCGTCTTGGTTAATGGAGTAAAGCACTGCTTTTCGCAGATCGGCGCTTTCGGCAACCGTACGGTTTTTCGTGTTGAACAACAGGTACGAAACCGCATTGCTCGGTACAGTTTGCAGTTCAATCTTGCTGTCGCCTTTCACAACGTCGAATTTGTTCTCAGGCACGGAGTACAACAAATCGATTTCGCCGCTGCGGAGCGCGGACAAGCTTGCGTCCATGTCTTTGATAAAGCGGATATTGATGCTGTTCACGTTAGGCTCGTGCTCTGTGCCCTTCATGTAAGCCGGGTTTTTGTAGAATACAGCTTCATATTCGTTCTTGTAGGACAGGATGTACGGACCGCTTGTGTAAAGCGTATTGTTGTACGTGCTGCCTTCGGTTACCGTGTTCTGGTCGCCGTAAGGGATGTCCTTGTTCACGTCGAACTTAGCCACGTCATACGTGTTGATTTTCTCGACTTGTTTCTTCGATACGATACCCGCCGATTGGTGAGCCAGGTAGTTCAGAACTTGCGGGAAAGGCTCGGTAGTCGTAAGCTTCACGACTTGGTATTTGCCATCTTTGCTGCTCGCTTGCGTTTTGTCGGATACAAGCGAAGAAATTTTCGCATCCAATCCATTTTCAAGCGCTGCTTTTACCGTATCGCTGCCGCCCGATACTTTAACGGCATCAAGAGCTGCGACGTCGGTTACAAGCTCGACTTGACCGATATGCTCGTGCAGCGTAAACGTACGATGGTCAGGCACGGAGTTTTTGTCTTTGGCACGGTTCAGGGAGAAGATAACGTCGTCTCCGCCTACGCGTTCGCCCGTATCGACCGCCAGCTTGTCTTTAACTGCAGCAAAGTTAATGTTGTCTCTCAGAATGAAATAGTAATCGGAATTGCCTTCCGCAATGGCGTGATTGTAGGAAAGGGAGCCTTCGGACGTAATTTTGTCGTCGTCGGTCAAGTTCACAAGACGCACGTATTGGTTTGTGTTAATAATGTTGATCGAGCCGTCATTGCCTTTGATCGGATCAAGCGATGTCAATGTAGGCATCGTCGATTGAAGCACGATCGGATCTTTGGCGCGTTTACCCGCATCATTGAAATCAAGATCTTCCCAAGGAAGGGAACGCGATTTGGACAGGCGAACCGAATCCGATTTCAGCACGTCCTTATTGAACGCTTGCGATTTCAGCGAGCTGTAGAGCGGCGCGATATACGCTTTGTCGAACACAAGCTGTTGCTCGAACTGCTTGTATGTTTCCGTGTATTGCTCAGGCGTCTCGGAGCCAGCCTTATCGATAAGCGCATCAATCTCGGAGTCAGCAAGAATGCTGTAGTCGCCGCCTGTTTTGAACAGGGAACGAACCGCGTAGTCAGGGTTGCCCGTTACGCTCGTCCAGCCGGACAATGCGATATCGAAGTTGCCTGCATCTTGCTGGGATTTGAAGCTGCCGTAGTCGGCTTGAATGTTAAGCTTTACGTTAAAGCCGTTTTTCGTCAATTGGTCGCGAACGATGTTGAGGTCGGCTTCGTTGGAACTCATGCCGAGCAATTCAATGTCCACTTTCGTTCCGTCGCTCGGCGTTTCCGAGGTTTGCGTCGGCGCCGGCGATTCCGCGGCGTCGTCTTTGGTCGTTAATTTGCAGCCGCTGAGCATAAGCGCAGCACTGATTAACAGCAGAGCGGCAAATTTGGTTTTTCTTTTCATGATGATTCCCTCCACTTATCTATTTTTTTATATTAACTCACATTCATGTATCGTCCATGCATCGTTTCGTAACGTAGAGGCCGTAGGAATATGAATGAGGTTACCAAGGTTGATTGACCTACCGTGTTAGTCGAGCTTCGGATCGAGCGCATCGCGCAGCCCGTCTCCCAGAAAGTTAAAGGAAAGCACAAGCGCGATAATCGCCAGTCCCGGGTAGATCGCCGTGAACGAGTGTGTCTCCAAATATGCGCTTCCCAGCTTCAGGATATTGCCCCATTCCGGAATATGCGGCTCAACGCCGAGACCCAGATAGCTCAAGCTGCTTGTCGAGATGACGGCGGTGCCGATCGTCAGCGTTGCCTTGACTATCATGGGCGCTATCGAATTCGGAACGATATGCTTGAACAGGATTTTACCGTCGCCGACTCCGAAAGCGCGTGCCGCCTGCACATATTCAAGCGTCGATACGAGCATGACATTCGCTCTCATCGTCCTTGCATAGGTCGGAATGGCACCGACGCTAAGCGCCAGAATCAGATTGGCGGTGCTTGCCCCGAACGCCGCAATAATCGCGATGGCGAGCAGAATGCCGGGAATGGCATACAGGACATCGAGCAATCGCATAATGATATTGTCCGTGCGTCTTCCGTAGTAACCGGAGATGGCGCCAAGCGCGCCGCCGATTAGCAGCGGAATAAGGGTGGAGAGCAGACCGACGACAAGCGAGATCCGTGCTCCAAAAATAATGCGCGAGAACAAATCTCTGCCGTAATTGTCCGTACCGAGCGGGTAGGCCAGGTCAGGCGAGTGTAAGATCAGGCTATAGTTATTTTCAATCGCCATGCCGTAATCGAATGTCAGGTAGCTCGTTATGGCGATCGTTAGCAGAAAGACGATAAACAGCAGTCCGAGCATAGAGGTGGAGCTTCGCGACAGCTTATCGATCACTTCGGCAAGTCTAGAGCCGGAAGAATAATTTTTGTCCCGCAGTCTCGCAATGAGCAGCAGGCCAAGGAAGAGCGCGAACAAGTTGCCGGTAGCTGATGTGACAATGAGAATGGCTGCTACGAGACCCATCCACCCGGGTAGGACAGCATGGTCTGCGTACTTGGCGATGAGCAGCAGGGTAACCAACTGCACCACCGCAATAATGATTAGCAGCGACATGCCAAGCAAATATCCGTTAGCCACGAAAGGCTTGAATACGTTCAAGGCGGATACGGCAAATACGAACAATGTCGTGAGAAGCGTGTATACGGCGAGCGTGTACGCGGCGTTTTTTCTCCGTCTGATAAGTCCGAAGGCCGATGTCGCTATGAATACGTTAGCGGTCAGAAGGCTTAGCAGCAGCATGTAGCCAAGCCGCCTGGTCGAGGTCTTGATCTCGCCGGACTTCAATAAATTGCTTCGGATGATCGCCCATACCAACGTTTGGAGAAAGGCAAAGACGATCCAGGCGATGCCGCCGAAGAACGGCAGCGGGTTGAACGCGCCTTGGGCCGGCACATAGCTGGCGAACAGCAAGGCGGCGCCTAGCGCAGCTGAGACGATAGCGGAAAAGCTGGCATGGCTATATTCGGAGCTCGACTTCAGTCGGAACCGCGCTTCTTGGTTGTTAATGGCGTTATTTTTCAAAAGTAGCACCTGCTTTAGTATTGTTTCATCTTGGAGCGGATTCTAGGGTCAAAGAAAGCATACAGCAGGTCGACGATAACGTTGACGATCGATATGGTAATAGCGGTGTAGATTACGCCGCCCATAATGGCCGGTATATCCGGAATAAACTGCTTGTCAACAATGTAGCTGCCGATACCGTTAATGTTGAATACTTTCTCGGTTACGGCCGCGCCGCCGAGCAGGGCGCCATATTGCAAGCCGACAATCGTAAGAATCGGTATGAGCGCGTTGCCGACCGCATGCTTCCATAACACATGTCCGCGGCCGAGTCCTTTGGCTTTGGCAGTCGTTATATAATCCTCGTGAATGACTTCAAGCGTCGATGAACGGGTCATTCTGGCTACGGCAGCGGTTAGGCCGGTACCGAGCACGACAATCGGCATAATGGAAGATAGCCAATTGTCGGGATTATACGTTGCAGGAAGCCAGGAAAGCTTGATCGAGAAGTTCAAGATAAAGATAAGTCCCTGCCAGAAGTTCGGAATGGACAAGCCAAGCAGAGCGATGAACATAAAGGTATAATCAAAAAAGGAATTCGAACGCGTTGCCGATATGATGCCGATCGGAAGAGCAATCAGCACGGCTATCAGGGTCGAGATCGTCGTCAGCGTAAGCGTAACGGGAAACTTGTTCGCAATCGCCGTCGTCACGGATTCATTCCCGGCAAATGACTTACCCAGATCAAATGTTAGTATGCCCTTTAAATTGTTCCATAACTGCACAAGATAAGGCTGATCCAGTCCGTATAAATGATTGAAATTGGCGATCTGTTCGGCGGTAGCCGTCTCGCCTAGCAGATTGGCAGCCGGATTCATCGGCGAAATATAAAGGATCGTAAATACGAGAAACGATACGCCGAGAATGACGAGAGCTGCCATTACGAGCCGTTCGGCTACGTACTTGACATAAGGGCTTGCATAGATGGCCATCAGCACATACATAGGAAAGCCGATAATGACTGATAGCGCCATAAAGACAGGATTAGCTGCAAGCGACTCATAAGTATCCGCTAAGGTATAGGTGTGAATCCGCAATCCTTCAAGCCGATCATGGAGCTTCTCCTCGAACTTATCGGAGGCGATACGTTCCGCTTCCCGGCGCGTATGCTCTTCGGTGACGGTTTGACCAAAAAAGGCGTGTTTGCGGCGCAATTGCTCCGTTGCTTCCTTTAGCAGCTTCTCTCTGGCGCCGCTCTCAAGCAGCAGCTTGCGGTTTTCTTCTATTAGAGCCTTCTGGCCGTCTTGCGCTTTGCGTGCTAGATGTATAAAGTAGACAACGATGGACACTGGCAAACCGGCAAGCAGCAGCAGGAATCCATATGTTTTATGAAGAAGCATCTTACGGTAGATGGCTGCCATGCGAGCCGTATAGCCATTACTTGTTGAAGTTGCGTGCCCTGTCAAGCTATTCCGCTCCCTTTCATCTAACAAAAATTTTAAATTGAATTATTCCGATCGATATAGTAGATTTTATTTTAACGGCTATGAAATGTCAATAAAGTTATAGTTGGTTAAAGTTCCTTGTTATTATACCTAAAACAATGAAATGACGCATCATTACACAGCTGAATTTTACAGAATAGCAGGTGCTTATATGGATACATTGTTACAAGTGAAAGATTTATCGGTTTCGTTTTTTGCGCATGAACGTGAAGTAGAGGCAGTGCGCCGAGTAAGCTTCGAGCTGCGCAAGGGCGAAACGCTGGGCATCGTAGGCGAATCGGGCAGCGGCAAGAGCGTTACGGCGCGTTCGATTATGCGGCTGTTGCCGTCGCCTCCGGCCATGGTCAAAAACGGAGAAATATGGTTTCAAGGCCAGAATCTCGCTTTCAAAACCGATAAGGAAATGGAAGAGATTCGCGGGCGCGACATCGGCATGATCTTTCAGGACCCGATGTCTTCACTCAATCCAACGATGCGTATCGGCAAGCAGATCGAGGAAAGCCTCGTCAAGCATCGTAAGCTTAATAAAGCGGAAGCGAAAGCCGAAGCGATCGCGATGCTGCGTATGGTAGGCATACCGAATAGCGAGACGCGGTACAGTCAATATCCGCACGAGTTCTCCGGCGGCATGCGCCAACGGGTCATGATTGCGATCGCGCTGGCATGCCGTCCTTCGCTGCTTATTGCGGACGAGCCGACAACGGCGCTCGATGTAACGATTCAAGCGCAAATCCTTAATCAGATGAAGGATCTTCAGCAGCAGCTCGGCACATCGATTATTCTCATCACGCATGACTTGGGTGTCGTGGCAGGGATGTGCGATCGGGTTGTCGTGATGAAGGATGGAGAAATCGTAGAGACGGGAACGACGGAGCAAATTTTCGCCGATCCGCAGCATCCGTATACGATTAAGCTGCTTAATGCGCTGCCTCGTCTGGACGAGAAGAAGAAGCCGAAGGCTGTATCCAGCGCCGTTAAGCGCGAGGAGGGCGTTCCTCTGCTGCAGGTTCGGTCGCTTAGACAGCATTTTGACCTAGGCAAAGGGCAGTTGATTAAAGCCGTTAACAATATATCGTTCGACATCCACGCAGGGGAGACGCTGGGGTTGGTCGGGGAATCAGGCAGCGGCAAGTCCACGACGGGACGCACCATTCTTCGATTAAATGAAGCGACGGGAGGAGAGGTGCTGTTCCGCGGCATTCCGCTCCAACAATTGAACCGAGGCGAGATGAAGAAAATACGGAGCCATATGGGCATGATCTTCCAAGATCCGTACGCCTCGCTGAATCCTCGGTTGCGTATTGTCGATATTATCGGAGAAGCGCTGGATGTGCATGGCATCGCGACGTCGAAGAGCGAGCGGTTGCGGCGTGTCGAGGAACTGCTCGAACTCGTCGGCTTGCAAGCTTCGCACGCGATGCGTTATCCGCATGAGTTTTCCGGCGGCCAGAGGCAGCGGATCGGCATTGCCAGAACGCTTGCGGTCGAACCGGAGTTTATCGTTTGCGACGAGCCGTTGTCCGCGCTGGACGTATCGATACAAGCGCAAATCGTGAAGCTGCTTGAGGAATTGCAGCAGCGTCTCGGACTAACCTATCTGTTCATCGCTCATGATCTGTCGATGGTTAAGCATATTAGCGACCGCGTTGCGGTCATGTACAAGGGCAAAATCGTCGAGCTTGCGGAAAGCGAGGAGCTTTACAGCAATCCGCTGCATGATTATACGAAATCGCTACTTGCCGCGATTCCGGTTCCCGATCCGAAGGTGGAGGCACTGAAGAAACGTGTCACGAACAACGAGGCAAGCAAGGCCGATCCTTACGGATTGGAACATTCCGAATTCGTTGAAGTAACTCCCGGCCACTGGGTAGCCATGGCTGCCGCTCATATAAGATAAAGATGCATGAACGAAAAGCCCGACTGGAAGGTGTGAACCTTACAGTCGGGCTTTTCGTATATATCGATATAGAAATTCGGTGAGCAGGAGGCGCTTTACATGGATGGAATAAACAAAGTCATCGAGCTCGTTTCTGGACAATGCGTCGTTATACAGTGCAATCCCGATAGCGGACGTACATTCATCCGGTCCATGAGAGGAGAGCGTGTATCATCGGAATATGGGATCTCTTATCAAGGGGAACGGTTAGCTCTGGAGGGCCCGGAAGCTGTCAAGCAAGTCGGATTCAGCACGCTCGACGAAGGGTTATATGAACGGCTGAAGGTGAGAGAATACCTTTCCTTTTGGGCAGAGCTCCATGAAGTTCAAGCATCGTTAGCGGAGCTGCTTAGCATCATCGGATTGGTGGGCAAAGCCCATGAACGAATATCCAAGCTTAGTTATTCGGAGAAGCGGCTGCTTAGCTTCGTACGAAGCGTTGTTCATGATCCTGCCATTATCATATGGGAAGATCCGGAACAGAATCTCGATCTGGATAGCTGCATCATCGTCAGGAGGCTGATAGACGAGCTCATCCGCAGGGATAAGGCGATTCTCGTTACATGCGCGACGTTGGAGCAAGCGCATTCGATTTCGAATACGATTTTCCGGCTGACGGGAAGCGGGTTTGTTCCGGTTAGCGTACCTGAGCAGACGGAAACGAGCGAGCCGGATATGGACGCTGACGACGGGGAACCCTCGACTGTTAACAGCAGCAGCGAGCTGTCGGATCATGCCGTGAGGCTAGGTAAGCTAATGGTGAAAGCCGAAGATAAATATGTGTTCATCGATCCCCAAGAAATTCATTTTATTGAAAGCAACGAGGGTAACACCTGCTTACATACGAAGGAAGGCATTCTTGCTTGCACCTGGACGCTGGCTGAATTAGAGGATAAGCTCAGACCGTTTCGATTCTATCGCTGCCACCGTTCCTATATCGTCAATCTCGATCGGCTGACGGAGCTGATCGTGTGGAGCCGCAACAGCTATAGCTTGGTTCTGAGCGACGATCGCAAGTCGCGAATTCCGTTGTCGAAGGGCAAATTCGAGGAGCTGAAGACGATTGTAGGGTTATGAAGTTGGTTCCGTTCATCCCGCGAATGGCGTCATTCGGCTAGCGAATAGCTCTTTTCGCGGTGAATATGAGGCTGTCGGACCGCTTTACGCTTAATCTGGAACGGAGCTTACAGGCTACACGTGTCAAGGGAAGGTGTAATCGTCATGCAATCGATTATTGAGGTTGAACACCTCGAAAAGCTTTACAAAAAGAAGCAAGCCCTGAAGAAAATCAGTTTTCGCGTTCAACGGGGCGAAATATTCGGGTTTCTCGGTCCCAGCGGCTCGGGAAAGACGACTACGGTGAAAATTCTTACCTCTCAACTGCTGTACACATCGGGGCGGGTGAACGTGCTTGGAAGCGATCCTGGACGAAACCGGCATTCCTCGTTTTTGGGCAAAATCGGTGTGCTTACGGACAACAGCGGCTTGTACGAGCGTCTTAGCGTATATGACAATCTTGTGCTGTTTTGTCGGTTGTACGGCGTGGCGGATCAAAGAATTGAAGCCGTTCTAGAGGCGGTCAATCTGATCGAAGACATGTACACGGTAGTCGGGCGGCTGTCCAAAGGGATGAAGCAGAGGGTTACGCTGGCAAGAACGATCCTGCACGAGCGGGACATTCTTTTTCTAGATGAGCCTACGTCCGCTTTGGATCCGGTGAACAGCGGCCGCATTCAGGAAACGCTGCGCGAAATGAACCGTCGGGGGACGACCATCTTTTTGACCACGCACAATATGCAGGAGGCCGAAGACCTTTGCCACCGCGTTGCGTTTCTGAACAATGGGGAAATTTCAGCTCTAGACACCCCGCAGGCATTGCGTTTGCAGTACGGCGATCGCTCCATTACCGTGACGACCCGGGAGGGGAAGCAGGTTATGGAGCAAAACGAAGCGAGTGCGGATCATGTAAGGAGCTTAATGAACAGCGGAGAGCTGCTGGCCATTCATTCCAATGAGCCTACGCTTGGCGATATTTTCGTGAAACTGACGGGGAGGGGACTTGAATGACGTTCTCTATGCGCCGTTTCAAAGCGATCGTCAAGAAAGAATGGAAGGACGCGATTCGGAATCCGCAAATTTTATTGAACGCGGGCATGCCTATTTTGATTGCCGTATTATTCAACCAAAAAGGGGCTGATCCGAGCGACCTTTCGTTTATCTCTGTTCCTATACTGGTTGCCATATCCATTACCGGAGCTTTCGTTCAAGCGAATATGATCGCGGAAGAGAAAGAGAAAAATACGCTGCGTTCGTTAATGCTGTCGCCGGCTACGAAACTGGAGGTGCTTGCGGGCAAAAGCGCGACGACCACCTTATTTGCAATTATTGTCATCGCAGCGTGCTTGGCCATATCCGGCGTACCTCACGTCAATTACGCTTACTTGACGGTGTTGGCGATTTTATTGCTTCTTATCTTTATGGCTTTGGGTACGGTTATCGGCCTTATCGCGCGAACGGCATCGGAATCCTCCATCGTCGGCCTTCCCCTGCTTCTGCTCTTTATTTTCGGACCTATTTTTGTTCCCGATCTGGATATGCCCGCCTTGATGAACATCATTAACTTGCTGCCCTCGCATCAATTCGTGCTGGCGGTAACCGAGCTTCATCAGGAGGGCGGACTTTCTCCGATTCTAGGGAATTTGACCAACTTGATTGTATGGACGCTTATATCGGTGGCGTTATGCTTCCTCGTGTATGGGAAAAGACGGTTCGATAAGTAAAGCAGCGACGGCGCTATGCCAATAATAATGGAGATGGAGGAGTTTCGATGAATAAATGGACCAAAAACATCATTTTTGGCGTTGTCCTGCTCGCTGTATGCCTGGTTGTAAGAAAGCTGTGGTTGCCTGACGGGATCTTCGGTCTTTTCGATTAATTGCGATTGAAATCATTTAGCCTGAATGGGAGGCCGAACCTTCTGTCAGGCTTTTTTTATATAGAGACATAGTTTACCCATTAAACAAAGTCTGCTAATCTAGAATGATGGAAGCGTCTAGGCCTGGCATAAAATTATGAAAGAAGTTGAATCTTTGTGGGTTACATTCTGTTGCTGCTCGCGACATTGGCTTGGAGCTTCGTCGGAGTACTTGTCAAGACAGCGTCGACAATGGTGGACAGTTCGATTGTTTCGTTCGCGCGCTTTTTTTTCGGAGTCATTTTTCTTGGCGTCTATCTGTTTATTAGGGATGGCAAGCTTCAGCTTCGCATGGGGATGAAGTGGATTTGGATTGGTGCAATAGGGAAGGCCGCCAATTATACCTTTGAGAATATCGCGTTAAAAATCGGATATTCCTACGGCAATATTCTCGTCCAACCGGTTCAGACCGTCGTACTCTTGTTTGCGGCAGGGCTGTTGTTCAATGAAAAGATAACGGCGCGCGGATGGATCGCGGCTGCGTTTTGCGTCGTTGGCGTTATCGTCGTCGGCTGGAATGGAACGCCGATTGGCAAGCTCGCGGAGGGAAGCGGTCTGACGTCGGTGCTGTTCACGCTTGCCGGGATCGGCGCTGCCGTTCATGTATTAAGCCAACGAATGCTTCTCAAGAAGATGGATAACGGCAACATGAACTTATCGGTGTTCTTCCTGAGCACGTTAATCGTTACCGTTCCGATTCCGATCCAATCCCAAGGATTTATAGGTCCGGTTAGCGTATGGGCTTGGGGAGCCTTGGTGCTGCTTGGCATCATTACGGGTCTCAGTTTTTATTGGTTCGCGGAGGCCATCAAGCGGGTACCGTTCGCAGTCGTAGCCATTGTCGGCAACTGTACCGTTCTCTTTGCGTTATTGTGGTCGTTTTTGTTTTTTCAAGAGCCGATCACGATCTACCTGATTAGCGGTACGTTCATATTCGTAGCGGGAATTCTATTGCTGAATTTCCCGATACCGCGCCGAAGCGACAAGGGGCTGCAGCAGGTCCCCGACCACACTGAATAACTGAACAATGGGGAGTGTCGATTTACTCGTTATACCGAAAACTTATACATGATTATCCTTTCAAAAGATTTCGTCTCCAGATGGCGTAAAATTGTTTGTGTACCAAGATTTGTAGCCTAGTCAGGCAACAAAAAAGTAGGGTATTCTCGGGGTTGCTGAAGCCACCAGAGAAAGGACCCTACCGATGACTAATATACCCGAAAACATGCTTACTAATCTATTTGAAAATCTTGTTACTCAGTTTGTACAGGACAACCTTGAGAGCATCATGCGTGCTGAGATCTCAGCATTCATGGAGTCAGATGAATCCAAGCGGCACAATAGCCGCAATGGTTACTACAACCGCACCCTGCATACTAAATTCGGGAACATTGAGGACTTGTCGGTCCCACGGGATCGAAACAGTCTGTTTCAAACTCAAGTTTTTGAGCCGTATCAGCGCCGTGACGGTTGGCTCGAAGAGGCTGTTATTCAAATGTACAAAAGTGGAATGGGCACCCGTGACGTCGCTCGCTTCATCGAAAGCATGTTTGGCAGCCACTATTCCCCGACGACAGTAAGTAACATTACCGCTACCGTACTCGAGGACATCCAGAATTGGCAAACCCGTCCGCTTCAGAAGCGTTACTCTGTCATCTACTTAGACGGACTTTACATCAAGCTCAAGCGGACTAATGTAAGAGGCGAGGTCATCTACTTCGCCATGGGCATTGATGAAGATGGACGACGTCAAATCCTTGGCTTCTACATCGGCGGCCAAGAGAGTTCTAACGGTTGGCGTGAGGTACTGAAAGATCTTTACAGTCGTGGAGCCAAGGAAGTGCTGCTTGGCGTTTTCGACGGCCTCCCAGGGTTGGATGAGGCATTTCGGGAGACCTATCCGAAGGCTGATGTGCAGCACTGCATCGTGCACAAGGTACGTTCCACTTTTCCGAAGATCCGCGTCGAGCATAAGACAGACGTCATTAACGATCTAAAGACGATCTACAACGCGATCGACCACGACATGGCTCTTGCTGCCTTCGATACGGTTAAAGACAAGTGGGGCAAGCTTTACCCGAAGGAAATGAAATCATGGGAAAACCAATTGTCGACCCTGCTGACGTTTTACAAGTACCCCAAAGAAATTAAGAACGCCATCTATACTTCAAATGCCATCGAGCGCATGAATAAGGAATTCCGCAAACGGCTCAAGCCCATGAACAGCTTGACGAACATGGATGCGGCTGAGAAAGTCGTCTACATGCAATCCATCGAGTACAACGATAGGTATGCGGAGCGCATCACACCTGGTTTCGGTATGACGGAAGTCAAAAAGGAACTGGCTGAGATGTTCGAGGAACGCTATCCACAGGCCATTGGTTAACCAATAAGTTCCAGTCGAATAGGAGCTAAGCCCTACCGACTATTTTTTCAGAATATTCAAACACAACTCACACCCGTCTCCCCAATGGATATTCCTACCTTCTTACACAAACTTCTTGACGCTACCC